>CBFHKU010000031.1:0-1478 GCA_965656495.1 Coraliomargaritaceae bacterium | reverse complement strand
AAAGATGACATGGGAGGAGTTGCCAGTGGTGATAAACTGACACTCCTACCATGAAGAATCAGAACCAACAACTCACTCCCACATCAGATCAACAGACTAATGCGCAAGCGGAAGTCCTCAAGCTCGGAATCGATATCCACAAGAGCAAATACGTGGTTGTTCACCAGATGGACAACCAGCCACCCAAGTCTCCACAGAAGTTCAGCCCGGAAGCGTTTCTAACGTGGATTGCAGGGCAGCGCGGTCGAGCCAAACGTATCGTCACCTGCTACGAAGCCGGATGCTTTGGATACGTTTTGCATCGGCAGCTCGAATCGATGGGCATCGAGAACTTCGTGGTGCGTCCACGTAACTGGGATGAGTATGGCTCAAAGGTAAAGACCGACGCCAGAGATGCCCGAGAGTTGTGCAGTCATCTGGATCGCTACCTCGCAGGCAATGAGCGAGCGCTAAGCGTTGTTCGAGTTCCGACTGAAGAAGAGGAACGTTCCCGCAGCCTGAGCCGCCAACGCGACACCCTGGCTAAAGAGCTTAAACGCTTGCAGAATGTCGGCATCAGCAACGCGCGTTATTATGGCTATGAGTTGAAGACGAGTTGGTGGAAGTCGATCAACTTCAAGAAGCTGCTCGAAGAGTTGCCGGAATACTTAATCGCCATACTGCAACCCTTTCAGGCTGTGCTTGCCGCGATTGATAAACAGTTCCGTGAAGCAACGGCTCGTGAAGAACGCACCGCAAACCGTCAACTACCCGTTGGCCTGGGCGCATTGACCGCGTCTGTTTTGGATAACGAGTTCCGTGACTACACTCGCTTCCGCAATCGTGGTGAAGTTGCCAGTTACACCGGGCTTTGTCCCGGTGAAGCTTCAAGCGGTGGAACCCGCAAACAGGGCAGCATCAACAAGCATGGAAATCCGCGCATACGCCACACACTCATTGAAGCAGTTTGGCGCTTCATGCAGTTTCAGCCTGACTATGAACCAATCAAAAACTGGAAACAGCGAATGTGTAACGAACCCTTCGGAGCAGCCAGGAAAAAGAAAATGATCGTCGCAGTTGCAAGGCGGTTCGCTGTGGACTGGTGGCGGATCAACACCGGCCAAATACAGCCGGAAGAAGTCGGGTTGAAGGTCGCTTATCCCACCGCATACGCAACGCGAGCACTACGAGCAGGCCGCACCTCAAAGGTCTACGCGAAGACAACATAGAAAAACAATTTGGAGCGGAGGCCTGCGCGTTTTGACCCCTGGATTTTTGAAGATCCGACCTAAAGGTTGCGCGGCCTTTGTTCCTCCTGCCGATTGAATAGATCAACTTGCACTGCCAACCAAGGCACGTGCGGATAGCAGGTTATGCACGGCACTTTGCCGAAGGCATCAGCAGAGGAAACGGTTCAAATTACACTCCTTACCACAACGATTATATACACCATGATTTAGCCAAATCTAAACCGCTTGACAATATCTCCCATAGCAGGG
>CBFHKU010000030.1:0-1572 GCA_965656495.1 Coraliomargaritaceae bacterium | reverse complement strand
AAGCACGCAGCTACCTCTGAGCAACGGATACGCAAGGCACAGCCGGAGCGCGCTGTGCCCGCAGGCTCAGGATCGGCCACGGCGAAGCATCACCCATGCGAAACCGAAGCAACCCGCAAACAAGGCGTAAGTGGCGGGTTCGGGAACGGCAGTGAGTGTGATTGTATTGAGGGTATCATCTGTCACCATCGTAGCTCCTGATAACGCAACACCATCGGTTGTGATGTGGCCAGCATTCATGGCAGCGCCAATAGTGGTCACAAGCGCGCCGTAACGGGTCTCACCAGTAACGTCGTCCAAATCGAAAACGAGTTCACCGGCACCCGCAAAATCGATCGTGTATAGCCCCAAGCTCCAGTCAGCAACAGAAGAATCAAACCAGTCGGTATCTGTGAAGTTCATGCTGCCGCCGTGCACGTTCAGATGACCACCGGGCCCTTTTGCATCCTGAACCATCAACCCCCCAGTAGAATTAAAGGTTCCACCCAGCATATGGAAGGTGCCGTTCTTCCGTATCTCGAGGCTTTTGGCTGTGATCGACCCTCCAGCATGATTATAAGCGTCAGCCCCGCCCGTCGTCAGAAGAAATCTAGCCGCTAAGTTAATCGTGCCATAGTTGTTCACATCCACGTTTTTCTGCAGATCCAAAAAGTTGCCCGTGTTCAGCTCACCATCCGCCGTCACCGTCAGAGAGCTGCCCTCTTTTAATACCAAGTTGCGCGCCACAGCAGTGCCGTCATTTATCACAACATCCGCATCCACAGAAATTGTAACATTGTTGGTGGGGTTTCCGGAGGTTGAGTCAGGCATCCCATCAGTGCCCCAGTTCGCAGTAGTGCTCCACAGGTAATCACCCGTTCCGTCACCATTAGTATCCGTTACTTCCGTGAATGTTCTCTGCGCCTGCGCGACGCCGCCGATGCTTACTGTGATTAGGCCGATAAGTGCTGTCTTTTTCATATGATTCATAGGGGTTATATAGGGGTTATAGATGTTAAGAGTTTTTATTTAGAGAGGGACACATGAACCCTTTTTCGAGTAAAAAGACCGCAGTATAACCGATTTTGAAAAATCGCACAAGCTACTGAAATCAGTAGGGGTGCTTCAGCCCCCTCCCCTTCAGCGCCACTGAAGCTGCAAATGCTTTTTTATTTGTTTTGGAGGGGGGCAGTCGCACAGTCAGAAGGAAATCACGATCCTCATCGCCAATCAGAGACAGACAGTTGGCTGCCCATAGTATAATTCGGAGAGACGATCGCAGTAACGCCGGAGCGCGGCGCTTCAGCCCGCGTTCGACCAACACGCAGACTTGCACAACGAAACTGCGGCTGAAGCGCGCAGCTACCTCTGAGCAACCGATACGCAAGGCAAAGCCGGAGCGCGGCGCTTCAGCCCGCGTTCGACCAACAGGCAAACTTACACGACGGAACTACGACTAAAGCACCCCTAGGGCATAGACACGCAGCTACCCTGTAGCAACCGATACGCAATGCACAGCCGGAGCGCGGCGCTTCAGCCCGCGTTCGACCAACAGGCAAACTTACACGACGGAACTACGACTAAAGCACCCCT
>CBFHKU010000029.1:0-2654 GCA_965656495.1 Coraliomargaritaceae bacterium | reverse complement strand
AGTTCGCGGTTGGGAGCACTACCAATCGTTACCCACACCAGTTTACCCTGACTTTGAAAGGGTTGGCATCGGAGGCAAATCCAGGGGGAATGGGGAGTAAATTTCTTGGCGCGATGAATGGCGGCACGATTCACCTGCACGGCCCTGAGCGTGTGTCTTGGACCAAGCTCGGCGCGACTGCGCTTGCCGGTGCCACGACCCTGTCTTTGGACGACCCGGTGGACTGGGTTGCCGGAGAACAGATCGTGATTACCTCGACCGACACCAATTGGAATCATGCGGAGGAGCGGGTCATTGCCTCGGTTTCAGGTGATGGTTTGACGGTTACTTTGACCGAGGCATTGGAGTATACCCACACGGGTGTCACGGAAACGCACACACGCCCGACTGATAACAAGACTTGGTCGATCGAGCTCAAGGCGGAGGTCGGGCTATTGAGTCGCGATGTCAAAGTACAAGGTGATGTCTTCTCGGATACGGACGGTTTCGGTGGCCACACGATGGCGATGGATAGCACGACAACTGAGCCGGGGGCTTTCTACGCGGAAGGCGTCGAATTCTATCGCATGGGGCAAACCGGCGTGACGGGGCGCTATCCGGTGCATTGGCACTTGTTGACGGATCAGGCGCAGGGACAGTATGTGCGCAATTGCAGTATTCATCACTCCTTCAGTCGCGCCGTGACGATTCATGGCACGGATTACATTACCGTAGAGGATAACTTTTGCTATGACCATATCGGCCACGGCATCTTCCTGGAAAATGGTGCGGAGCGTTTCAATGAGATTCGGAACAATGTCGTTTTGCTGACACGTCGTCCCGAACCGGGGGATGAGTTGACACCGTCGGATAACTCACACGATGAGACACAGAACCGCACTCCGGCCAGCTTCTGGATTACCAACCCGAATAATACCATTGAAGATAATATCGCTGCTGGCACGCAAGGCACCGGTTTTTGGTTTATCTTCCCAACCACACCGCTGGAACCCGCCGCATCCCTGCCGTATTACGCCGGGGCGCGGCCTTCCACTGAGCCTCTCGGTAAGTTCGATCGCAACACGGCGCACAGTTGTATGAATGGACTGGATATCAATGATAAGTTGAGTTCGGCTCATTCAATTATAGCAAACGGGGCCTGGGATAACGATGGGCCTTTTAGATTTAACGACTGCGCCTGGTTTAGTAATAAAATTGGGATTTATGCTGGGATCGGTGCCCGCCGAGATAACGTAATTTACTATAACAACACCTTCGCGGATAACTCAAATGTTTTGATGTTGGCGACTTACCATATGATTCAGGAGTCGATGCTGATTGCCGACAGTGGCCATCGCAACCTTCAGGGAGAAGGAACAACGATGTATCGGGTTTATGATGGAGCAGGCCAGATGTTAAATAACCATATGATCGGTTGGGATGCTGAGAATGCGAACCTCTTCAAGAATCCAGGTGCTTCGATCAAGCACCCGAACCATCGCTTCTCTGGCTTCACTTGGGATCATGAGGGCTCTCCGCGCAATGTGCAGCCAGTTTTTGATCACCCCAGTCCTGGTCAATGGGGCCAGGTTATTTTAGACCAAGACGGATCTGTTGGCGGCATAGCCGGAAGCTCGATCATCAGCAACCATGGGTTCATGGTCATAGGCAATGAAACACAACCTGCTAGATGGGAAAATAATCTGGTCAGTCCAAACCGCTTCGCTCATTTGCATGCCACTTACCCTACGGCGAATTCTAACGCGACTCCTGAAACGGCTCCCAACATCACTGTACTGCGAAGCAAAGGCGGTACTAAAACCGAAGGACTCGTTTACCATAGCGATTTTGTAAATGTGACAAAACGACGCCACCAATTACCGCTCATCGTCAATGATGGCTTTCTTTATACCATTTACTACGAGAGCTTACCTGCAATTAGGCGAATCGATTTCACCTTTGATGATACCGAAGTGGGCGATGCTGTGCTGGTTCGTATTAAAAATTTTGGCAAGCTTACCGGTTTGATTGTAAGTCTGGGCAGTTCGCATGCGTCCCTTGCGAACCTGGAGGCATCCGATCGTTCTGGCCACTATGTTGAGCCCAACGGAGATCTCTATTTACGACCAGTTTCGACCAAGCGCTATCTTAATGAGTTCAATGTATTGTGGAGTGGCGAGCCGAGCTGGACGACGACCGATTCCGACTTCGACGGCGTCAGTGATGTCGAGGAGTGGAATAACGGCACCGATGCCTTTGATTTTGTCGAATCTACCAGTGATAATATCGAATTTACCACGGAAAATGACTTTGCAGGCTGGAGTGCCAATGCGGACGTTAGAGGACTCGCGGTTGCGGATGGCCGCTTGACAGGAGCGGTCAGCGGAAACAAACCGCAGCTGAGAAAAACAGACTTTGCTTTCGAAGGGAACAGCGCTTTGCAGATTCGGCTGCGCTACCGCAATCTCAGTAACGGTACGGTGCGTTTGTGGTGGGGCACCTCCATCAATGACGCCTTTAGCGTGGATCGTAAGTTAGCGGTGACTTACAGCGGAGCAGGGGACTGGCAGGAGTTGGTTTTCAACCTGGGGCGAGAGTCTGAGTGGTTGGACCATGAAATCACCCGCCTGCGGATCGACCCAAATGGCAGCTCGGGCGTTTTTGAAGTCGATTAT
>CBFHKU010000028.1:0-3278 GCA_965656495.1 Coraliomargaritaceae bacterium | reverse complement strand
CACCAAGAAAAAATCCAAGCACTGACGGATGCCGGGGTCGGAGTGGCCTGTTTGCACTTCGGGGTTGAGGTTGAACCCACGGAACTTGGAACGCAATTCCTCGACTGGATTGGTGGTTACTTTGAGATTGGCTGGTCGGTCAATCCCACTTGGGAAGCGAGCTATACGGAATTCCCGGAACATCCCATCACACGGGGAGTTAAGCCGTTTACCATCCGCGATGAATGGTATTACCATATGCGTTTTCAGCCGGAAATGGAGGGCGTTACACCAATACTCTCAACGCTGCCACCCCTTGAGACCCTTAGCACTCGTGCGCGCAACAAAGATCGCGGGAGTAACCCAACCGTTTATGAGGCGGTCAAATCAGGGGTGGCGCAGCATACCGCCTGGGCCTACGAGCGCCCGAATGGAGGACGTGGCTTTGGATTTACCGGGGGGCATTTTCACCAGAATTGGAAAGAGGATAACTTTCGCAAGCTTGTCCTGAACGCTCTGGCTTGGACCGCGAAATCAACTATTCCCGCAGATGGAATTCCATCCCGTACTCCCAGCCAAAAGGATTTGGCGCTGAATCAGGATTACCCGAAACCAAAACCAAAAAATTAAATCACAAATGAAAACGGCAGTCATACCACCAATCATGAAAGAGATCCTCATCCTTACCCTTATCGGTTTCAGTATGGCAGCGGCACAGGCCGAGCCGCTCAAAGCCCTGCTGATAACCGGGGGTTGCTGTCACGACTATGACCAGCAACGCGAGATATTACCTGCGGCGGTTGATTTAAACAGCAAGGTGCCGGTGGAGTGGACCATTCTGCATCAGCGTACCAAAGGAACCGATAACCTTCTGGAATTCTACAAAAATGAGGGCTGGGCCAAAGGCTATGATGTCGTGGTGCACAACGAATGTTTCGCATCGGTGGGCGATGTAGACTACATTGCAGGGATTCTAAAGCCGCACCTCGACGGAGTGCCAGCCGTGCTCATACATTGCTCGATGCACTGCTACCGCACGGGACCCACGCGCGAGGATTGGTGGAAGTTCTGTGGTGTACATTCTCCCCGGCACGGGCCGAAGCATCCCTTTGAGGTCAAGATTGTTGCACCCGAGCATGAAGTTATGATGGGCATGGAAAATTGGACCACTCCCAAGGGAGAGCTCTACTATATTGCCAAGACCTATCCCGGCGTGACGCCTCTGGCGGAATCGAAATCTAATGCCACCGGCGAGATGCATATCAATATCTGGGTCCACGAATACGGCCCTTTGAAGACCCGTGTCTTCGCCACCACCATCGGGCACCACAATGAGACAATGCTGCAGGCCGAATATATGGAACTCTTTACCCGCGGGCTCTTGTGGGCCGCCGGTTTGCCCGTCGCGGAAAACCTTAAGAATTAATAAAACCAAAACCTACTGATTATATGAAACAAAAACCCCTGCATCGTCGCCAATTTCTTCGCTCAGGTCTAGCTGCCGGAAGCGGTCTTTTGATTCTGCCAAGCGGCACTCTCTTTGGGAACAGTCCGAATAACCGTCTCAACATCGCCCTCATTGGTGCTTATGGACGGTCCCAAGCGCATTTTGGTACTTTGCGCGATGAAAACGTGGTCGCTATCTGCGAGGTCAATCAGCTCAATCTTCCTCCTGCGCTCAAGGAATTCCCGAAGGCAACGGTCTACGAAGACTGGCGCAAGTGCCTTGATCACCCCGGGCTGGATGCGGTCCTTTGTTGCACACCGGATCATCATCACGCCTTCATTGCTAATTGGGCGCTCAATCGCGACCTACACGTCTTCATGGAAAAGCCTTTGGCGATTACCGTCGAGGAAGCGCGCACCGTGCGTGAGACCTACATGAAGAAAAAGCACAAACTGGCGACTCAGGTTGGTATGCAGCGCCACGCGAATCCGAATTTTAATCGCTTGCGGGAATGCATTCACGACGGTGCGATCGGCGAGTTGAAAGAAGTTTATGTTTGGGGTAATCGCAAGTTTCCAAAACCTGCCTACCTGCCGGGCGGCCACGCTATCCCCGCTTCCCTAAACTGGGATCTGTGGCTTGGGCCCTCGCCGGAGCATCCCTTCAACCCGGAGTATGTCTCCCGCAATAATGGTTCCAACTGTCTCAATTGGAATATGTATTGGGACTTCGGTATTGGGCAAATGGGTGACATGGGTAGCCACACCATGGATCTCGCCTGGAACGTCATTGACGCCGAGCTGCCTTACAAAATCAAGTCCAGCTCACCTGAGGCACTTAATCCCGATGTTACTCCGGTTAATTTGACTACGAGCCTCATGCTGCCCGCCAACGATTGGCGCAAGGAAATTCGCTGCACCTGGTTTCAGGGAGGCGCTATGCCCAAATCGCCCATTGACTGGCTCGACCTTAACAAGATCAGCCATGGGGCTATGTTTAAGGGGGACCGGGGCTTCATCGTCTCCGATTTTGGTAAGCGCCTGATCATCCCTGACGGCAGATCGGGTAATATGAGCTACTTTAAGCCCAGAAGTGCCGACGATTTAGAAAAAGATTTAGGCAACTTCCAAAAGCAATGGACCAATGCCTGCAAAAACGGCAGACCTGCCGAGACAGCTTGCAACTTTGAGTATAGCGCCAACATGATCGAGAATATGTGCCTCGGATTAGCGGCTTACCGCGCAGTAGGGGAGCTGGAATACGACGGCGCCCGTGGTGTGGTCACCAATAATGCGGAGGCCAACCAATACCTGACCAAGCCATATCGCAAAGGTTGGACGATGGACGGTTAGCACAGAAAAGTAACCCACGCGCCAACCAATAGCATGTGTACCAGTGATGCCATTATAAGAGTATGAAGGTATGAAAGTGGGAAGGTGGGAAAGTTGAAGGTTGTAGGTTGAAGCTTTTGTAATACATCGGCTGAACCCGCATTCTCAATCCATTCGTGTAATTCGTATTGATTCGTAGTTTTTCAATCCGCCGGACCGCTGCTGAACTCGGTGTGGATGCCACTCCTGCAGCTGTGTGTTTTTATGGATATCGGAACGGAAGCTCAGCTGGAAGCATTGAGCTTCTGCGTTGCCCTGAGGCCAGAGGAGCCGGATTGTTTCACCACAAAGATACCAAGAGCACAGAGCTTGTTGCTTTAGGGTGAGAAAGTTGGAAGGTGGGAAAGTTGTTGGTTGTTGGTTGGGATTACCCTAAGTCTTACTCCTGATCGAGTTACCCAAACTGGGCCAGAGCTTTCGTTAGTCTGGATGGGTTAATGATGTGTTCTAAGTTGTAGAGT
>CBFHKU010000027.1:0-4058 GCA_965656495.1 Coraliomargaritaceae bacterium | reverse complement strand
CGATATCGAAACCATGCAGGTCAACCTGAGCTCCGCTTGGCTCGATCATGATGAACTGTTCATTCAGGTGCGGGCTGCGGAATAAAACAAAAATCTTACATTAATTATCACTATCTACTGCTACAAAAAGTCATAAAAATATGAGTAAATCATTCACTTTGATTGCTTCCTTATTCTTCGGATGCCTATGTGCACATCAAGCTGGCGCATCGAATCCGGTACTCAAGCACCGCTATATATTTGAGAATAATTCAAATGATAGCATCGGCGGTGAAAACGCAGCAGAAAGCCAGGCGAAGGACTATCTCGAGCCCCCGCGCTATATAGCTGATAAACCGAGCAATGCGTCAGATAATGCGCCGACCCATTCAATTGAATTTGGCATGAGCTATGGATCCAAAAAGTCCGGCCTCATCATACCGAGCGGGGTGTTTAATGAAGTTACCGTTTCCTACAGCCTTTGGCTGAAACCCGATAATAACTCCAATAATAATTACCTCCTCAACCATTCTGTAGACGGCTTAAAATTACGCTTAACCGGAAATGGCTTGGTCTCTCCTTACAACAATTATACAGCAAATCTCGGGATAGCTGCAATCTCGGTTGGGGAATGGAATCATGTGGTCGTCGCTTGGGACGGCACACAGGGAAATGTATCTTTTTATGTGAATGGATCCTTGATCGGAACGAATACTAATTTGAATGCCTTTGGTTCCCCCGGTGTTATTTACTTGGGGAATTTTGCTTTGTGGAATAGCAACGGCGGATTCAGCAACCAGTATGATGGTCGGGTCTACGACCTGCAGGTCTACGAAGGAGAGCTTGATTCTGAACAAGTTACTGAGCTCTTTGAGAATCCGGGGAATGTTCTGGATTCCGGTTCAGGAATAACGCAATCGGCAGCTTTTGATGTCTTGCCTAAGCAGTCGACTGATACTTCGGTTGAAATGAGTGCGGTTGTACCGGAGAATGGAGGTTCATTGCTGTATTATTTCGAGGAGACCAGTGGTAATTCGGGTGGCACCAGTAGCGGTTGGCAGTCGAGCCCAACTTACATTGATACAGGTTTGGTCAATGGCACAGAATACACTTACCGCGTGCGGATGCGAGATCTGAACGGTAATGAAGCTACGTCCTCCGCTCCTGCGAGCGTGACGGTATTGACGATATCCGCGCCTGCAGTAAGCGCTACCCAAAGCGGTGACTGGAGTGACGCCACGACCTGGGGCGGCTCCTTGCCGGCTGCGGAATCGGACGTGACAATCCCCATGGGGATTACCGTGACCTTGGATGGGGATCAGGAATGTGGTTCGGTGACAGTGATGGGCAAATTGACCGCCGATCCGGATGCGGACTGCTCATTGCATTGTGACTGGGTAATGGTGATGGGGATGAATGCGGAGTTCGCGGTTGGGAGCACTACCAATCGTTACCCACACCAGTTTACCCTGACTTTGAAAGGGTTGGCATCGGAGGCACATTCAGGAATGGGAAGTAAATTTCTTGGCGCGATGAATGGCGGCACGATTCACCTGCACGGCCCTGAGCGTGAGTCCTGGACCAAGCTCGGCGCGACTGCGCTTGCCGGTGCCACGACCCTGTCTTTGGACGACTCGGTGGACTGGGTTGCCGGAGAACAGATCGTGATTACTTCGACCGACACCAATTGGAACCATGCAGAGGAGCGGGTCATTGCCTCGGTTTCAGGTGATGGTTTGACGGTTACCTTGACCGAGGCATTGGAGTATACCCACACCGGTGTCACGGAAACGCATACACGCCCGACCGATAACAAGAGCTGGTCGATCGAGCTCAAGGCGGAGGTCGGGCTATTGAGTCGCGATGTCAAAGTACAAGGTGATGTCTTCTCGGATGCGGACGGTTTCGGGGGTCACACCATGGCGATGGATAGCGCGACAACCGCGCCAGCTGCCTTTTACGCGGAAGGCGTCGAATTCTATCGCATGGGGCAAACCGGCGTGACGGGGCGCTATCCGGTGCACTGGCACTTGTTGACCGATCAGGCGCAGGGACAGTATGTGCGCAATTGCAGCATTCATCACTCCTTCAGTCGCGCCGTGACGATTCATGGCACGGATTACATTCAGGTGGAGGATAACTTCTGCTATGACCATATCGGCCACGGCATTTTTCTGGAAGACGGTGCGGAGCGTTTCAATGAGATTCGGAACAATGTCGTTTTGCTGACACGCCGTCCGCAGCCGGGGGATGAGTTGACACCGTCCGACAACTCTCATGATGAGGCACAGAACCGCACTCCGGCAAGCTTCTGGATTACCAACCCGAACAATATTTTTGAAGATAATATTGCCGCCGGCACGGAAGGCACAGGGTATTGGTTTATTTTCCCGGAGACTCCGCTTCAGCCTTCGGCATCCCTGCCGTATTATTTAGGAGTAAGGCCCTCCGGGCTGCCGTTGGGCTCATTTGATCGCAATACCTCGCACAGTTGTATGGGCGGTCTGGATATCAATGATAAGTTAAGTTCGGCTCATTCAATTATAGCAAACGGGGCCTGGGATAACGACGGCCCGTTTTACTTTAACGATTGTACTTGGTTCAGTAATAACGTCGCGATCTACGCAGGAATCGGCGGACGCAAACAGAACGTAATATATTATAACAATACCTTTGCGGATAACATAACCAACCTCTTTCTAGCGACCTACCAAATCGTTGAGGAGTCGATGTTTGTTGCGGACAGTGAACACGGTAATTTGCTAGGCCTCGGAACTGAAATGTATCGCGTCTATGATGGCGCCGGTCAGATGAGAGATAACCACATGGTGGGTTGGAATGCCAGGAATGCCACACTCTTGAAGAATATGGGTGCCTTGAATAAACGTGTGAACCACCGTTTCTCCGGTTTTACTTGGGATCACGCAGGGACGCCGCGGAATATACACCCGAATTACGACTTTATTCCGAGCACAGAGCAAGGAGACAATCAACTCCAGAGGCCTAACCACTGGGGACAGGTTATTTATGATCTCGATGGTTCTGTGGGCGGGGTTCCCGATTGCGCCATTATTGTTAATCACCCGTTCATGATGACGGGTGAAGAAACCAAGCCGGATAATTGGGAAAACAATGTGATCAGTCCACACCGTTTTGCTCAGATTCGCATTTCCAATTACGATGACGTAAGTCTCGCAGTATTTCGCACCAAACCTGGCATACCAAGCGCAGGGGTCTATTACTCGACCGATTATTTAGGTGAGGTGTCTAAACACTTCCAATTGCCTTACATCGTCAACGATGATTTCCTTTATACCTTCACATTTGAAAGTATCCCAGAGAGCAAGCAGCTAGAGATTTCCTTTGATGATACTGAAGTCGGTGATCAGGTTCTTATGCGCTTCAGGGACTTTGGTGAATTGAGTGACTTGAATATAAACTTTGGCAATGAGCATAATTCCTTGGAGTCGCTTCAGCAGTCCACCGCTACGGGCTATTACATGGAAACGAACGGAGATCTCTATCTGCGACCAGTCTCTGAGCAGCCCTATTTAAATGACTATACTATAAGCTGGGGCAGCGCCCCGAATAACTGGGCGGCACTGGATTCTGATGGCGATGGAACCACAGACGAGGTCGAACTTTTAGCAGGAACCGATGCGTTTGGCTTTGCAGAATCCAACAGCGATAATGTCGAGTTCGGGGATGATGAAGATGTAAGCGACTGGAGGGCGATCGGCAACGTTGAATCTTCCGAAGTTGCTGGTGGGCAGCTGAAGTGTTCCATGAACGGGATTTGTCGACTCGTAAATACAAAACTTAGCTTTCAAGGCAATAGTTCTACGCAAATACGCATTCGCTACCGTAACACCAGTAACGGCCCAGTACATTTATTTTGGGGACATTCCGATAATAATAATGTTAATGCATCCCGCAAGTTGACTGTCCCATATTCAGGAGATGGGGATTGGCAGGTTTTAGTTTTTGATCTCGGGCTAGAGCCTGAGTGGTTGGACCATGAAATCACCCGCCTGCGGATCGACCCAAATGGCAGCTCGGGCGTTTTTGAAGTCGATTAT
>CBFHKU010000026.1:0-5369 GCA_965656495.1 Coraliomargaritaceae bacterium | reverse complement strand
CGATATCGAAACCATGCAGGTCAACCTGAGCTCCGCTTGGCTCGATCATGATGAACTGTTCATTCAGGTGCGGGCTGTGGAATAAAGCAGGAGTATTGCGTTTATTGGGTTGATCCTGCACTTGTTCGCGAGCGAGTTGCTATTGGGCACGTCGCGTAATAGTTTCAATTTTATGGCGTTGTGATTCGTTCTAAGTGTGATCAAGACTAAAGCCGATATTATCCAAAAAATGGGCGAATGCATACTATAAGGCAAACAGTGGAAGTGTTATCTCTTTAATGCCCCATTTGCTTTAGTTCTCCCTAACAAAACACTGAATCACGAAATCGAGGGCTTGGGACCAGGACTTGGCTTATTCGACAGAGAGAATCGCTAGAAACACAACGCCACACAGACTGTGCCAAACAGAGTTCTTGTGCTGCTGGATGACATGGGCTGGAACGACCTGTATTTTTTTAGCACGGTGCTTTAAATAGAAAAAATGATTAAAAAAACTTATATAACCGTATTGAGTCTCACATGGGTCACGTTGGCGCAATTAGGCATCTCTGCGCAATCAGTGGAAAAGTTGTTTGCGGAGCCATTGGAAGCGACTCGGCCCTGGTGTTATTGGTATTGGGTTGGCGGCGATATTACTGCGGAGGGCATTACCAAAGACCTGGAAAATATGGCGGAGGTCGGCATTGCCCGTGCGATGATTGGTAATGTCGATGTGAGAGCGAAGACCAATAATGGTGAAGGCACTCCGCTAGAATTGCTCTCTCCAGAGTGGCGTGAATTGAAAATGCATGCACTGCGTGAAGCGAAGCGGGTGGGGGTGGACATCTATTTCTTTAACTGCCCTGGCTGGAGTCAATCGGGTGGGCCGTGGATTCAACCGGAACAGTCGATGCGGCGCGTCACCTGGAGCGAGTTTAAATCCAACGGCGGCGTGTTTAAGCAGAAGGTCCGTGCGAAAGGCGTGCCGGGCGGGGGGAGTCAGGATATCGCCGTGCTGGCCGTTCCTCAGCTGGCTAAGGTGGCGATTGAAGCGGAAACGGTCGATCAACAATATATCTTCTCCCATCATGAGCCCTTCACCGCCCGTTCTCTCTCCATCAAGGGCGCGGTTAAAGGAACCTTGTTTGCCGTCCGCGATGGAGCGCGCGAAGCAGTTGCAGAGGTCGACGTGAGGGCTGGATTTGCGAAAACAGACTTTTTGATGAATGAGGCGCAGACGGTTAGCTTTCCGGATGTGACTGCGGCACGCTTCGAGCTCGATTTCGAGCCCGAGCCGCCTACAGCTCGTAAAAAGAAGAAGAAAAAAACGAAAATCGCCCCAGTGCCGGTGCATGTTGTTTTGTCATCTGAGCCGAAAGTCGCTCAAGTGCTGAACAAACAGATGGGGCGCATGCATCCGACGCCGAGCCCCACCTGGGACTCCTATGTATTCGTGGACAGCGTCGAGCCGCAGGACGCTTCCGTGCTGACCGATGCCAAGCAAATCATTGATCTGAGTGATCAGCTCGGCGCCGATGGTGTATTGGACTGCACACTGCCCGATGGGGATTGGCGCATCCTCTATTTTGGAATGGTGACGACGGGAAAGACCAACCATCCGGCAGCACCTGTAGCAAGCGGACTCGAAGTCGATAAAATGAGTCGTGCGCACACTCGGCATCATTTTGACTCTTATGTGGGTTCGCTCTACGAGCAGATGACGCCTGAAGAAAAGGCCGCGTTCAAGGGCATCACCATCGATAGCTATGAAGTCGGTTCTCAAAATTGGACGGATGGCTTCGCTGCCGAGTTCGAAAAACGCAACGGCTATAATCCGATCCCGCTGTTGCCCGTGTTGACCGGAACCGTCATCGATGGCGCCAAACAGTCCGACCAGTTCCTCTGGGATCTACGCCGAACAGTTGCCGATATGATTGCCGAATGTTATCTGGGCGGTCTGCGGGATGTCGCGAATGAGCACGGTCTGGTGCTTTGGTGTGAACCCTACGGCCACTGGGGCTTTCCCGGCGACTTTACCATCTACGGCGCGTATGCGGATCAGGTGGGGGGTGAGTTCTGGTCGAAGGGTAACCTCGGCAATATAGAATGCCGTGCCACGAGTTCCGTTGCGCATACCAATGGTAAGCGTCGCACCTATGCCGAGGCCTTTACCAGCCAGCTCAACCTTCAGGATAATCCCTACAGCTTTAAGGCACGTGGCGAACGGATGTTCTCGGATGGCATCAACCACTTCGTCCTGCACGTGTATCTCCATCAGCCCCGTGATGGCGGAATGCCTGGGCGTAACGCTTGGTTCGGCACCGCGTTCCACCGCAATACCCCTTGGTTCAACGAGGCGCAGAGCTGGATCAAGTATCTGCAACGCTGCCACACGATGTTGCAATGGGGCGATCCCGCCAACGATGTGCTCGTTTATATCGGCGACTTTGCGCCACAGATGACCGGGCCGCCGAACCCCGTGCCTGCGGGCTACCAGTATGACTACGTCGGCTCCGATGCCATCCTGCGCAAACTCGATGTCGTGGATGGCCAATGGGTCACCTACGACGAAAACGATCCTAGCCGAATTGCCGCGAGCTGGAAGGTCATGACGATCCCGAATACGCTCAAATATGTCCGCCCGCAGGTTCAGCAACGGATGGATGCCTTGGAGAAAAAAGGCGGCAAGATAATCCGCTCGGTTCCTGTCTCTACACAGCAGCTTAGCGCCTTGAACATTCCACCTGCGGTTGCCAACCAGACTTGTTCGACCCGCTGGATCGAACGTCGGCAAGGCGATCAACAGCTGTTCTTCCTCTCCAATTTTCAAAAAGCAGGCGCGTATAGCGCGACCTTGCGCGTCCAAGGCAAGCAGCCGGAACTGATGAATCCGGTCACCGGTGAGATTAAGAAGATCGCGCGCTACGAGCAGACTGCGAACGGAACCAGAATCAAACTCGATGTGAACGATCCCGCCGACGCCTTCTTCGTGCTGTTCCGCGAAAAAGCAGCCGCGCCGTCGGTAGTCAACGCATCGGCTCCCGTTACTGAACTCGACCTGTTTTATAACGATAAAAACGAGCTCATCGCCGAAACCAGCAAAGCCGGAACCTACACGCTGACGATGAGTGACGGTACATCACGTTCGGTTACTAGTGGGACCGACACCACGAAGCCGGAAAAGAAGAAGCCACAGATTGTTATCAGCAAGGCGGTTTACGGCGTCTCCGGCGATCCGCAGAAGCAGGTTGACGTGACCAAAAAGGTTCAGGCGCTGCTTTCCGCTGGCAAGCAGGCGATCATCGTGAGCAATGAGCTTGCAGGGCGTGACCCCGCACATGGAACGGTAAAGCGGCTGGAGCTGGTTTATATGGTAGATGGTAAAGTCAGGAAGGTTTCTGTTCCTGAGAATAAAGAGGTAGACCTGCCCGGTAGCAAAGGCGGAGCGGGCAGGGTCTTGCTTGGGCTCACGGATTGGAAAACCGAGTCAACCGACAACGAAGGCTTCACCGAAACCCGCGTTACGGAATTCAAGTTCCCGTCAAGCGTCGGCAAAGACCAGCGCGTGATTCTGGATTTGGGCAAGGTCGAGATCATGGCGCAGGTTACGCTCAACGGCAAAACCTACGACACGCTCTGGATGCCTCCGTTTACATTGGATGTAACGGATGCGCTCAAATCGGGAATCAATAGGCTCGCGGTGCGCGTCACCTCTACTACGGAAGGAAAGCCGAAGCTCGGCGGAAACGTTCAGTTAAAAACAATAACAGTAAGAGAAGTAGACTGATGAATACAAAGAGAATGATTGCTCTGGCAGGCGCGCTTCTGGCTTGCTGTTGCCTAAGCGTAAACGCGCAAGAGAAGCCCCTTCGGCACGCTCAGGACAGGCCGCCTGTGGCGAGCTTGTCGAAGCCAAACATTGTCTTGATCCTGAGTGATGATCAGGCGTGGACGGATTATGGTTTCATGGGGCATCCGGACATCCAAACTCCGCACCTCGACAAGCTGGCTGCGAGTGGACTGCGTTTTGATCGTGGCTACGTGGCCGCTCCGCTGTGTCGTCCCTCGCTGGCCTCGATGGTCACGGGACAATTCCCGGTAATACATGGAGTGACAGGCAATGATGTGAACGATGGCAGCAAGCGCACGCGCGATGAGCAGGATCAGCCCGTGTTGGATCACTTCCATCAACTTCCGAGCTTTATCAAGCTGCTGACCTCCAACGGCTATCTGGCGCACCAGTCCGGTAAATGGTGGGAAGGCTCTTGGAGGGACGGCGGTTTTACACATGGTCTGAAAGAATCCGGTCGGCATGGGAGTAAGCAATCCTTAGCCATTGGGCGCACGGGAATGGAGCCGATCAATGAATTTATCGATCATGCGGTTGCGGAAGAAAAACCCTTCTTGCTGTGGTATGCACCGTTCCTGCCACATACGCCGCATAATCCACCGGAACGTTTGCTGAAGAAATACGCGACTGAGGGACGCGCACTGGATCTGGCAAAATACTACGCGATGTGCGAGTGGTTCGATGAAACCTGCGGCGAGCTGATGGCGAAGCTCGATGAGAAGGGGCTGCGTGAGAATACGGTGATTCTTTATATCTGCGATAACGGCTGGGCTGCCAAAAGCACAAATCCGAGCGACTGGCAGGGGACTGTCTTCAAAGGCTATGGCATGCGCTCGAAAGCGTCGCCTTACGAGAACGGAACCCGCACCCCGATTCTCGTTGCATGGCCGGGAACGATCACGCCGAAGCACATGAGTGGCTTTGCTCACAGTATTGATCTTTTCCCGACCATCGCCGCCGTGGCTGGTTTGGAGGCACCTGAAGGACTGCCGGGCATCAACTTGTTGGATGAACAGGCCGTGGATGATCGGACGTGCATCTTTGGCTCGTTGAACTCATCGCACAACATTACCATTGGCAATCCGGATGCGACTCTACAGTATCTCTGGTGCATCGAAGGTGATTGGAAGCTACTGCTCCGCTATCACGGTGAAGACACTACCCGTTATCGCGTAGTCCACGAATGGGATACCGCCCCATACCGCCTGTTTAACCTCAAGGAAGATCCCGGTGAAACGAAGGACCTCGCTGCGTCACACCCTGAACTCGTTGCGCGCCTCAAAGCAAAGATCGAAACTTGGCGACCAGTCCGACGGTAACCAGAAGAACTCTTTAACTAAAAAACAAAAACTAAGAAAGTATAGCACATATGAAGCATCTCAAAAAAGTGATTACGGCGGCAGGGGTATTATTGCTAGGCTTTTGCCTAAACTCCAACGCGCAGGAAGCGACCAAGCCGAATGTGCTACTGATCGCAATCGACGATTTGAATGACTGGATCGGCTGCATGGGTGGCCATCCGCAGGCGCAGACTCCGAAC
>CBFHKU010000025.1:0-6398 GCA_965656495.1 Coraliomargaritaceae bacterium | reverse complement strand
CAAACTGAAAGCCGCCGTTTTACCCGTGCCCGTTTGCGCCCCACCCAGCACATCGCGACCCTCCAGCACAGCGGGAATCGCCCGCGCTTGAATCGGTGATGGCGTCGTGTAGCCCTTAGCTTCAACTGCTTCGACCAGTTCCGGACGAAGTCCGAGTTTAGAAAAATTCATAGTAGAGTTCTGGAAATGTACCGCAGGCATCGAATAAAAAAACGAGACCCGATCCTGGAATACCTTAAATAGCTGAGTACTGCATACTCAGGACGATAAAATAAAATGCCGCAAAAAATTCGGGAACTCTCTTGAAGCAAAAAACCGCCAGACTGACGGTTAAGAATGCAGAGCGTATCTGAAAGAAACCGCCCCGACTAGCATAAAGTTAATCACTTTAAACCACCACATTCTGCGGTGCAGCTTTAAGAAAACCGGCGATATTAGCGGCCGATATTTGAAGCATCCGCCGCCGACTCGGTTCACTCGCCCAGGCGATATGCGGCGTGAGCAAACAATTCGGCACACCCAGGAGCGGATTATCCTCCCGCATGGGTTCCACCGCCACCACATCCAAGGCCGCACCCGCCAGTTGACCACTCCTCAAAGCTGCCGCCAAATCGTCTTCATTTATCAAACCACCCCGAGCGGTATTGATCATGAAAGCCTCACGTTTCATCGTGCCCAACAAATCGGCATTCACAAACTGGTGATTCTCGGCGGTCTCAGGGCAGTGCAGACTGACCACATCCGAAGTTGCAAAAAGTTGTTCGCGATCGGCCCATTCAAAACCTTCCCAATCCGGAGCATCACGCGGATTCCTGACACAGGCCTGAATTCGTGCGCCCATCGCGTGCAGGATCGCGCCCACCCGACGCCCGATATCTCCAAAACCCATCAAACCCACCGTAAGCCCCGTCAATTCAATCGGTGCCTGCTTCCAATAGCAAAACTGCCGTGATCGCACCCAATCCCCCGCCTGTATACTTTCATTGTGAAGACCACATTGATGACACAGTTCCAACAAAAGGGCCACCGTGTGCTGTGCCACCGAAGCCGAACTATACGCCGGAACATTACAGACCCGAATTCCCCGCTCTCGCGCCGCCTCCAAATCAACATTATTATAACCCGTCGCCAAGACCGAGATCAATTTTAGCTCCGGCAACTCCCTTAAAGTCTCCGCCCGCAACGGCACCTTATTACTCAAAACAACCGTCGCACCCCGCGCGTGCTCCACCACCGCTTCCTTCGAGCCCGCCGTGAAATCATACAATACCAACTCTCCCAGATCCGCCAGCGACTGCCATGCCTCAGCTTCAAAACCCAGCGTCTCCGCATCCAATACTACAATTTTCATCCACAAAACCAGTCAGAAATCACGAAACCACGCAAGCCCCCTCCGGCACTGCTTTTCATAACCGCCCAATACCATTAAAATACGCCTGAACTGCACGATTACGCATTTTTGCATAATATATTATGATTATGCATTTTTAATCATGCATCGTTTTCACTAGTTTAAAGGGATAATCACGTCCAATCCCCAAAATTCATGAGTTCTTCAAACTATTTACACTCAATCTTCAATCTCGATAAAAAAGTTGCTGTTGTCATCGGAGGCACGGGTGAACTCTGCGGCGCGATGGCGGAAGGCCTCGCTGCAGCAGGCGCGGAAACCGTGCTCGTTGGTCGCAACGAAGAGAAAGCCAAAGCGCGTCTTGAAAAGATCGAGTCCACAGGAGGCAAGGCCTACTTCGAGCAAGTCGACGTCAACTCGAAGGCATCCATTCAAGCACTCCTCGATACGGTTTTGGCAAAGTCCGGCAAGGTCGATATCCTCGTTAACGGTGCGGGCGTGAATTCACCGACGCCTCTCTTCGACATCGAAGAGGAGGAGTTCGACAACATTCTAAACACCAATCTGAAAGCGGTGCTCTTTGCCTCACAGGTCTTTGGCAAGTATCTTGTCGATCGTGGCGAAGGCGGCAGCATCATCAACATCGGCTCCATGAGTGGCATCATCCCGCTCTCGCGTGTCTTCACCTACTCCGCCACCAAAGCGGCAGTGCATAATCTCTCCAAGAACCTTGCCCGCGAATGGGCGGAGTCCAAAGTGCGCGTGAATACGATAGTCCCCGGCTTCTTCCCTGCCGAACAAAATAAAAAAGTGCTCACTCCCGAGCGCGTTGCTTCCATCATGGGCCACACCCCTGCCAATCGTTTTGGCGAAGCCCACGAACTCATCGGCGCGACCCTGCTGCTCGCATCCGATGCAAGCAGCTTTATGAACGGCGCTGAAGTTGTGGTCGATGGCGGCTATGCCTCGATGACGATCTAGTGCCCCGCCTGATTATCACACACTCAATAATAAAATTTAAATTCCTACCACCCCAGCATTTGAGGTTCGAAGTTCTATGAATTATTTGCACGAAAACTTTCTGCTACCGAACAAGACCGCTCAGCGTTTATTCCATGAAGTAGCGGCCGGCCAGCCGATCATGGACTATCACTGTCATCTCCCGCCTGAAGCAATCGCACGCAATGCACGCTTCCCGAACCTAGCCGAGATCTGGCTTGGTGGCGACCACTACAAGTGGCGTGCCATGCGTGCTGCAGGCGAAGACGAGTCTTTGATCACAGGCGACGCTGACCCCAAGGATAAGTTCGACGCATGGGCACGCACGGTTCCTCAAACGGTGCGCAATCCCTTGCACCACTGGACACACCTGGAACTCAAGCGTTACTTCAAAACCAACCTCGTGCTGAGTCCAAAGACTGCCAACGAGATCTGGGAGCTAACCAACGCGCAAATCGACAATGACAGTTTCAACGTGCACAACATCTGTGAGGATTTCAACATCCACGCAATCGGCACAACTGACGATCCAATCGATTCGTTGGAGCACCACATCGCACACAATGCCACCGCGCATCAGACCAAGATTTTCCCGACTTACCGACCGGACAAAGCCATGCTCACCGCGAATGTCCAGAGATGGAACGAGTGGACCGATGCACTCGCGAATGTTTCCGGACTTACAATCAACAGCGCGATGACATTCGTCGAAGCACTCAAAGCACGTCACGATTACTTCCATGAGCACGGCTGCCGTCTGACCGATCATGGCCTCGAGCTCTGCCCATACATTCCATGCAGCAATGAGGACGCAGAAGCCATTTATAAGAAGCTTCGCTCCGGTCTCGCATTGGATACAAACGAAGCCGAGCAGTGGATGACTTACATTCTTCAGCACGTTGCGCGTTGGAATGCTGCCAAGGGGTGGACCATGCAGTTCCACATTGGTTCAATCCGTAACAACAACACAGGCATGTTCAAAAAGCTCGGTCCTGACAGCGGCTACGACTCGATGCTGGATGAACCCGTCGCACGTAAATTTGTCGCTTTTCTCGACAGTCTCGCGCTGACAGACGAGCTGCCTAAGTCGATTTTTTATCACCTCAACCCCAACCAACTCTACCCGTTGGCAACCCTCATGGGCAGCTATCAGGACGGCTCCGTTCCGGGTAAGATGCAACTCGGTTCCGGTTGGTGGCACGTTGATACGATGGACGGCATGCGCACTCAAATGGAAGTACTCTCCAGCGTGGGCCTCTTTAGCAAGTTTGTCGGCATGCTGACCGATTCACGCAGCTTCCTAAGTTTCCCGCGTCACGAATATTTCCGCCGCCTGATCTGTAACATCATTGGCAACGACGTGGAAGCGGGTCTCATCCCGGACGACAAAGCAATGTTGGATACACTCATCGCCGACATCTGCTTCGGTAATGCAAAACGCTACTTCAACTTTCCAGGAATCTAAATCATGAAAATTCTTCTCACCACCACCTCCTATCAAGATTGTCCGGGTGATCACCACGCCATGCTCGAAAGCACGGGCGCTGAAATCTTTCGCGAGCGCGGTCCGCTTTCAGAATCACGCATGCTTGAGCTTGCGGGTGACTTTGACGCCTTCCTTTGCGGTGATGACGAGATAACGCAAGCTGTGATCGATAAGTCCCTGCCAAAGCTCAAGATCATCGCGAAGTATGGCATCGGCGTTGACAAGATCGACGTGAACTACGCCACTGAAAAGAAGATCCCCGTGAGTTTCTGCCCGGGCGTTAACCACACAACCGTAGCAGAGCACGTCTTCATGCTCTTGCTGGCGCTCAACAAGAACCTCATGGATCAGGCAAATACCACCGCTGCCGGTGGTTGGAAACGCATGACCGGTCACGAGATCATGGGCAAGACCATCGGCATCATCGGTCTCGGTCGGATTGGCCGTGAAGTCGCAATCCGTGCCAACGCCTTTGGCATGCAGTGCATTGCCTACGATCTCTACTGGCCGGAAGCATTCGCGAACGAGCACAACATCACCCGCATGCATGGAGTCACGCAGTTGCTTCGCGAAAGCGACATCGTATCGCTCCACACCAACCTGACCGAAGAAACACGCGAAATGATCTGCACCGCATCAATCAGCAACATGAAAGACGGCGCCATCCTGATCAACTGCGGGCGCGGCGAGCTAACCAATTCTCATGACATCGCCAAGGCGCTGAAAAACGAAAAACTAGGCGGTTATGGCGCGGACGTACTCGAGCAGGAACCCCCGCCAAGTGACCACCCCTTGCTCGGCCTGAAAAACTGCATCATTACACCACATGTTGGGTCGCGTACCTACGAAAGCGTTCAGCGTCAGGCCGGCATGGCGACCGAGAACCTCGTCAATTTATTAAAGGGCAAAAAAGCACTCGCCCAAGTCAATGATGTCGCCCCACCCGAAGCGCTCATTTAACCGAAATTATCAAGCGAATGACTGAACAATTCTACATCGTCCAACCCGAGCAGCACAACGCTCTCGTCTCCGCCGCGTATCAACACCGTGAATACACAAAGGAGGAAGCCGCCCAAGCGGCACGTTTCTCGGCCTTTGCGGCACAGCATGGCATTCGCACCCACAATGCCATTAAAGCCCTGCACTTGGACCACCTCTTCGGCAGCGTCACTGGTGGTTGCGTGCCCGGCGCAAAAATCGAAAAGCTCGCTTGCCGTTTTCCTGCGAGCCAGATTTGGAATGCCAACAAAAAGCTCGGACAAGCGACTGCCTACGAGGCAATCGACGAGTGCATCCATCTCGCCGACCAATACGGCATCGGTCAGGTCTCCGTAGACAACGCCTTCCATTATCTCTGGGGCGGCGGCTATGTCATGGAAGCTGCAAAGCGCGGATATATTGCCTACACAAACTGCACCGCCGCATTAGCTGAAGTCGTTCCATTCATGGGCAAACATCCAACGCTCGGCACGAACCCCCACAGTTGGGGCTTCCCGACTACCGATGCCGTGGGCTTCCCCATCGTTATCGATTGGGCAACCTCCGTCATCGCGATGGGACGCGTGCAACAGTTCCAGCGCGAGGGGACCCAACTCCCCGCCAACGCCGCAGTCGATTCAAATGGCGAGATGACACAGGATCCAAATGCCGTGAATGCGCTGATGCCATTCGGCGCGCATAAAGGTTATGGCCTGAGTCTCATCAACGAAATCGTCGGCGCTTTTATTGGCGGTAGCTTACCCACCTTGCGCAGTCGCACCATTCCTGCTGGTGAAAAACGCAGCCCTAATTTCTATTTCCAAGTGATTCACCCCGATGCGATCAATGGCGGTGCTTTTGCGCAAGGGCGCGATCAGGCTACCAATATCAAAGCGGTGATTGAGGACATCCTCGGGCACGGCAATGAGAATTGCCTCCTACCCGGCCAGCTTGAGGCGAAATGGGCGGAACGAGTCGATAAAGCGGGTGGTCTGCTCTTCACTGAAGCCGAAATCGAAGCCTTTAATGAAATCGCGGCAGAATGTGGACACGAGGCATGGTCACTGGATCAATTCCAGCCCGAATCGACCGACCCATAAAACTTTTGCCAGACTACCTGAAGCGCCTACACGGCAAAGTCGCGGTGCCTTCTCGCAGGCGATTACTTTCGACGACAAGGCGATAAGGCACGGCAAGGGATGCAATCACCGCGTGGTCGAGCCATTCATTGAAAGCATGGAACTCTCACCCTTGCGAATTGTCGCTGCGATACTGACTGGGGGAGCAACCAACAGAGCTTTTGAAAGTATTACTGAGGTGCGGGGCATGACAAAATCCCGTCAGCGCGGCGATTGTTTCTATAGAATCGCCAGTGGTTACCAGTCGACGCTTCGCCTCTTGAATGCGAATACGAATTAAACACTCGCGTATGCTGGCGTGCATTTGCGACCGAAATCTGGATTCCAAAGCCCGGCGACTGATTCCAAAATTTTGGGCAAGCAGATCGGTGCTTATGCTCTGCCGATAGTTACTTTTTAGATAAACGATCAGCTGGCGTATGAGTGGATCCGAGACAGCCAGCAT
>CBFHKU010000024.1:0-6568 GCA_965656495.1 Coraliomargaritaceae bacterium | reverse complement strand
TACCGGCGACCTCATGGCACGCGTCCTCGGCGATACCCAGAAACTACAGAGCGCCATTGTCAACGTCGTCAACAGCCTCATCAAGGAACCCGCCACCCTCCTCAGCGCCCTTGGCGTCCTCGTCTACCTCTCCTTCAAGCACGAAAACGCGGTCTTCATGCTCATCGCCCTCGCCTCCGTCCCGGGTTGCGTCCTCCCCATCAAATACATCGGCAAGCGCCTCCTCCGCAAAGCCTACGCCGCCCAAAAACAAGCCGGCCTCCTCAACGACGTCCTCAACGAAAACCTCCAGGCCGTCCGCGAAGTCCGCGCCTACAACCTCCAGGAACGCGAATCCAACCGCTTCCAACAAGCCTGCCGCGACTTCTTTAAGTTCACCCTCAAGACCGTCAAATACAACAAGGTCCTCACCCCCCTCATCGAAGTTGTCTCATCCCTCGCCATCGCTTTCAGTCTCTACCTCATCATTGGGAAAATCGAAGCCTCCGCCATCGCCGCCATCCTCACCGCCCTCTATATGAGCTACGAGCCCGTCAAAAAACTCGGCGCCGTCAACAACGCCCTTCGCGAAGCCGAAGCCTCCCTCGACCGCCTCGAATACATCCTTCACAGCGATAACCACGTCCCCGAACCAAACAACCCCCGCAGCCTCCCACCCGTCCGAGGCCAAATCGAATTCCAAAACGTCCACTTCAGCTACGAACCCCAAGCCCCCGTCCTCTCCGATATCAACATCACCATCCAGGCCGGCGAAAGCGTTGCCCTCGTCGGCCCCAGCGGTGCCGGCAAATCCACCTTCGCCAACCTCGTCCCCCGTTTCTACGACGCCACCAAAGGCTCCATCCAACTCGACGGAATCAACCTCCGCGAAATCACCAAGCACGACCTGCGGCAACAAATCGCCCTCGTTTCACAGGAAGCCCTCCTCTTTGGCGACACCATCGCCAACAATATCCGCATCGGGAACCCGGACGCCGACGACGAAGCCATCCGCAAAGCCGCCCGCCTCGCCCATGCCCACGAATTTATCGAAACCCTCGATGACGGCTACCAAACCCTTGTCGGCGAACGCGGCTCCCGGCTCTCCGGCGGACAACGCCAACGCATCGCAATCGCCCGCGCCTTCCTAAAAGACGCCCCCATCATCGTACTCGACGAACCCACTTCCGCTCTCGACGCGGAAAGCGAGCACCAGATCCAATCCGCCCTCGACACCCTCGCAGAAGGCCGTACTGTCCTCACCATCGCGCACCGCTTCAGCACCATTCAACACGCCGACCGCATCCTCGTCTTCGATGAAGGACGCATCGTCACCAGCGGTAACCATACCGAACTCTACGCTTCCAACGACCTCTACCACAGCCTTTACGACAAACAATCCAAGACCGCACACAACGCCTAAACTCCATACACATGAAAAACCGCCGCACCCGCATCTGCCTCCTCGCACTCCTCGCCCTTGCACTCCTCACCACCGCCTGCACCTCCACCCGCAACGAAAACGGCGTCCAAATTCAAAAGAAACGCTCCCTCAATCCCCTCGACTATATCCCCTATCTTTAGCGACCACCCCGACTTTGACGTTGGGAGTTGAGGGAAGTTGTTAGTTGGGGGAAGTTGGTTGTTGAACGTTGTTAGTTGGGATTAGTCTTAATCTTAGGGATGTAGATAGTGTTGTATCTCGTGGAAGCGGCAATCCTGCCGCTTTGGAATCAAGGTTTTGTTTTCACCACAGAGGCACCGAAAACACGGAGATTAAATGGTGGGAAAGTATGAAGGTGGGAATGTGGGAAGTTTAGAGAACATTCAACTTAACCACTCTGTGTTCTTTGTGCCTTTGTGGTGAAAAATAAATCACCGAAACACGAATTACACGGAGGTTGCTTTTTGGAACTACCCCGACCGGGCAACCGCCCCCTACTTGAAACAAGCCTGCGTCGCGGTTTCCTCACCCAACATGAAACTCGGCCCCTCACCTTCGTAAACCACCTCGCCGCCCTCCGCACCACCGGTCGGTCCCAGCTCCACGATCCAGTCCGCCATCCGAATCACGTCGAGGTCGTGCTCGATGATGATGATAGTATTCCCGGCATTGCGCAGCTTGAAGAGCAGATCCATCAAACGCTGCACATCCAACCAGTGTAAACCGGTGGTCGGTTCATCCAAAATGTAGAGGGTCTCGCCCTGCTGCCGTTTGCTCAGTTCCAGCGCGAGCTTGATCCGTTGCGCCTCCCCACCCGAAAGCGTCGTCGCGGGTTGCCCGAGTTTCACATACCCCAAGCCCACATCCGAGAGCGTCTTCAACTTCTCATAAATACGCGGCACCTTCCCAAAGACCGGCAAGGCTTCATCCACACTCATCGCCAGCACGTCCGCGATGCTGAATCCCTTGAAACGCACCTCCAGAGTTTCGCGATTGTAGCGCCGCCCCTGGCAACTCGGACATTCCCGATACACATCCGCCATAAATTGCATATCCAATTTTATCATCCCGTCCCCCTTGCACCGTTCGCAACGGCCCCCGCTGATGTTAAAACTGAAACGGCTTGCCTTGTAACCCCGCACCTTCGCCAGCGAACACTTCGCGTATAAATCACGCAACTGATCAAAAAGCTTCGTGTAGGTCGCCGGATTCGAACGCGGACTCCGCCCGATTGGCGCCTGATCCACTTGCACCACACTGCTGAAATGCTCCAAGCCCCGCAAGCGCTTGTGCGGCCCCGGGATCACCCGCGCCCGATTCAATTGAAACGCCGCCGCCTTCGCCAAAACCGCATTCACCAAACTACTCTTACCCGATCCGGAAATCCCGCACACCACCGTCAACAAACCCACCGGGAAACGCGCGTCCACCCCTTTCAAATTGTGCGCCGCGGCCCCTTCCACCGTGAGCCAGGCATCCCGTGGCCGCAGGGTCGCCGCCTCTTTTTCCAATGCAACCACCCCGGAAAGAAAACCCCCGCTTCGACTCGTCTTCGAGGTATACGATCCCGCCGGCTTGCCCTCGTAAATCAACTGACCGCCCTCCGCCCCCGCGCCGGGCCCCAATTCTATCAAATGATCCGCCGCCCGCATCGTATCGCCGTCGTGCTCCACCACCACCACCGTGTTGCCCCGATCCCGCAAACCCTCCAACGTCTTGATCAAGCGCCGGTTGTCCAGCGGGTGCAGCCCGATGCTCGGCTCATCCAAGACATAAATCACCCCGACCAGCGACATCCCCAATTGCGTTGCCAAGCGCACCCGTTGCGCCTCGCCTCCGCTCAAAGTCGAATAAGCCCGGTTTAAACTCAAATAACTCAAGCCCACCTCGTTCAAAAATTTCAAACGCGTCGCCAGCCCCCGCAAAGCATCCCCCACCGTTCGGTACGCCTTCTTCTTTGCGAGCTTCCCAACAAATGCCTCCGCTTCACTCAAGGGCATCCCCAGGAAATCCGTCACCGAGATCCCCTCGATCAAAACGCTCAAACTCTCCGGCTTCAAACGCCGCCCCCCGCATTCCTCACAAACACTGCTCGTTTGAAACGCCATCAAGCGTGCCCGCAAACCATCACTGCTCGTCTCCTGCCGCGTCCGTTCCAAATCCTTCAGCACCCCCTCAAAACGCATCAACTCCGGTTTTGTATTCCCGCCCTTCAATTTAAAACTGAACAAACGTTCCCCCGTCCCCTGCAAAATCTGCTCCCGCACTTCCCCTTCCAATTCCTCCCACGCCACCGTCGGGTCAAAAGGCAACTGCTCCGCCAACTGCTTCAAAATCGCATTCCGTTTGATGATCATTTGCTTCGACCCCAGCCGCCAGGGCTTCAACGCCCCACCCTTCACACTCTTCCTCGCATCCGGCACCAACAACTCCGGTTGAAACTGCAAAGTCTCGCCCAATCCCCCGCAACTCCCACACGCCCCCTCCGCGTGATTCCATGAAAAATGACGCGGGCTCACCGCATCGTAAATCGTCCCACAATCCACACAAGCGAGCCGATTACTCAACGCCACTTCACGCCAACCGCCCTTCGCCTTCTCGTCCTCCACCAATACCAGCGCCCGATCCTCACCTTCACTGAACGCCAACTCCAGCGAATCCGCCAGACGACTCCGCTGACCCTTGTCCAACTTCAACCGATCCACCACGATTTCCACCTCGATCGCCTTCGCCTTCGAATCAATCAAATCGCGCTCATCCAGACGCCGCACCTCCCCGTTCAAACGCACCCGTTGAAACCCGCGCTGTTGCAAACGCGGCAACTCCTCCCGCAAAACCGCCGGCTTCGCCGTCAACCACGGAGCCAGAATCAACAAACGACTCCCCTCCGCCTCCGCATAAACCCGCGTCAAACAATCATCCATCGAGCGCCGTTCAATCACACCCCCGTCCTTCGGACAATACGCCGTCCCGCACACCGCCCACAGCACCCGCGCAAAATCCGCAATCTCCGTCACCGTCGCCACCGTGCTACGAGGATTACTCGAACCACCCGTCCGTTGCTCCACCGCAATCACCGGCGACAAACCCTCAATAAAATCCACATCCGGTCGCGGCATCTGTTCCAACACCTGACGCGCCTTCGTCGACAGACTATCGATATATTTGCGGTGACCCTCCGCATACAAAGTATCAAACGCCAACGAGGATTTACCCGAACCGCTCACCCCCGTCACCACCACAAAATGATGCCGCGGAATCTCCAAACTCAGATTCCGTAAATTGTGTTCCCGCGCCCCCGATATTTTAATCGTTGCCGCAGGGGATGCCGTTTTTTTCGCCATAAAGTTAACTTCCTAATAAGGCATAGCTTTCCAAAGGCGCAAGCCAAGCCCCCGCTTTTAAAATTGCCAACTCCGAGCCCCGCCCTTATCGTTCTACCCATGACTCAAGATGCAAAACCGATTCTTTACGTCAAAAGCGGATGCCCCTGGTGCACCGAGGCAATCAGCTATTTCAACAATCAGGGCGTGGAGCTTGAAATCCGCAACGTCACCAAAACGCACGACTACATGAATGCCATGGTCGACGTCAGCGGTCAGACCAAAGCACCCACCTTTGAATACGGCGAATTCGTCGTCGCCGATTTCTCCGTCGATGAATTCCTCGCCGAATTAAACGCCTTCCCCGAGATCCGCCAAAAACTCGGCCTCAACGACGACGAAAACTAAAGAGCGCTCCACTCTGCACCTTGTGAAGTAATAAAAAGTAAATTGAAATTACGTTCAGTAAATTTTACGTTTTAGTTTATTTAACTCATATATGACAACAACGATTAGCCTGCCTACCAGGGACTGCATTGTGATTGGTTGTGATAGTCTTGCCACCACACCAGCCCCATATCTCAACCCCCATTTAGTTTTATCAACATTCTTTGAGGAGTCAGGAGCACTCAAAATAGACCAGGACGGTAACCCTCTACTCAAAAGCAGTTCCCAACTGAGATCTTGCACTGAATATTTGCCGGTTAATCAGCTCCCAAATGCAACCAAGCTATTTCGACTCGGTGACCTTCCAGCAGGATTACTTTTTGCAGGTAATTCTAGAATTGGTGACCAATCGATACGTGCATTAGTCGAAAACTGTGTCGAACAATTGCAGCTCAATACGAATACAGATCTTCTAAAAACTGCGGATCAGTTGCTCGATTTTTTGAATGATAAAATCTCAAAGGCCTACCCTGATGACCACAAAGAAAATAGACCTTCCATGGATATTATATTATCAGGCTACTCAAAGGACTCGTGGAAACCGGAAATCTTACGAATTAAGCCTGGCATTGATGAAAAAGTTACTAACGAACTTGAAAATGAAGACCTAAAAATTTCCTTTGGTGGTCAATATGATGTTATTGAACGCGTTGTTCACGGGATAGATTTCGACAACTTCTATAAACTGAATCTCAAACATGAAAACATCCTTCTCAACTATCACAAATCCTTACAAGAGTGGCTGAAAAAAGAAGATTCAAAGATTGAAATACCCGAGCCGGATTTAACCGATGAAAATCTTAAGCTTTTTGGTCGTGACTTTGGTGGCGTGTGCGGTATCATTACACATCTAGGTAACTTATCAGAACAAGCCGCTATTAATTTAGTGGAATTTCTAATTCAAACCATGATTAATGCCCAACATTTCTCCGACCGGATCCCAACAGTAGGTGGTCAAATTCATGTGGCACTCATAAACCCTAAAGACGGCTTTAAATGGTTATCTAAAGAAGAATTTAAATTCAAAGGACACTCAGTTCCACGCTATGAACACTAAAAAATTTCTAAACCTATTGGAAAAGGATAAAGCCAACAAACTTGCAAATTTCCAAAAGGATTTAAAGAAACAGCTAAAACCTAATCCATATACTTCCATAATCCAAAGGAAGATACAGAAGCAGAAAACTACCAACCGCTCAAACGGATAGCGCCGCGCCTCCGTGGTGAACATTCCGGCAGAGCGATGGGGTTGAAGGTTGTTGTTAGTTGAATGTTGTGGTCGAGGTGACTTAAACTGATCCACTTGAAAAGTTAGTCTGGAACCCTAGAAAGGAACCAGACAATGAAAGGCAAAAGATACACAACCGAACAGAAG
>CBFHKU010000023.1:0-7539 GCA_965656495.1 Coraliomargaritaceae bacterium | reverse complement strand
GTTTCCATTGCCCAGAGCCGATTGCGGTCGAGGTCTTCGAGGCTCGTTTTTTCAATTTCTCCACTGGCGGGGATGCGTTTAATCGTATCGCTGACGGGGCGCGCCAAGATTACCGCTTCATTCTTTTCCAACGCTGTGTCCACCTGCTGAATGGCGGCAAGGCTGATAAGCGGACGCGCGGCGTCGTGGATAAAGACATGGGAAGTGGAATCGCTGACTGCTTGCAGGGCATTGTAAACCGAGGCTTGGCGGGTGGGGCCACCTTGCACAAATTCCGTCTTCATTTCGAGCGAGGCAAGGGCGGGCTGTATTTGCTCGAGTTGTTCGGCATCGCGATAGACCACGATGCAGTGGTCGACTCGCCCGCTTGTTTGAAAGGCATGCGCGGAGTGCGTGATGACAGGTCGGCCCGCAAGCGGGGCAAGAGTCTTGTCCGGTATCGCATCGCCCATGCGTGCGCCGCTGCCGCCAGCGAGAAGGACCAGTGTTTTCATGGAGTCTTAGGCGAGTTCAGCGCGTATGGCGCGGGCCGCGGCGGCGGGGTCTGCAGCGCGCAGAATGGGACGGCCCACCACGATGAAACTGGAACCGGCGCGCGCGGCGAGGGCGGGGGTCATGACGCGTTTTTGTTCATCGCTATCGCTGCCCGCCGGACGGATGCCCGGGGTGACGAAGAGCGGATCGGGCCCGAAACGCGTGCGTAGCGGGACGAGTTCGAGGGAGGAACAGACCAGACCTTGAGCGCCTGCCGCAAGGCTGAGTTCCGCGAGATGCTGAACCTGCGCCTCGGAGGTGGCGGGAATGTTGAGGCTTTTTAATTGAGCATCGCTCATGGAGGTCAGAACCGTGACCGCAAGGAGGTTGAGGTTCGGTGCGTGGTCCTCCCGCGCTTTGTTCGCCCATTGAATCATCTCCGCGCCTCCGATGGCATGGAGGGTAAGAAGCTCCACCGGCAAGGTGGCGATACTTTGGACGGCCTTCGCAACGGTATTGGGAATGTCGTGCAGTTTGAGGTCGAGGAAAACGCGGTAGCCGAGGTCGTGAATTTCACGAACGATGTCGGGCCCGCAGGCCGTAAATAATTGGAGCCCGATTTTGACCCATTGCAGGGAATCGCCAAGGGTTTGGAGGGTGGCGAGTGCCTCTTCACGTGTTTCAACGTCGAGTGCGAGGATAAGTTGGCAGCCATTCGCTTGAGTCATAAGGCGATACTCTTAAAAATAGGGAGCAGAAAGCAAAACCGAAATGCCGGAATTTAATTTATATTGGCAGTCGGGGCCGCAGACGACATTTCTCTAGATAATGAATGGTGCAAAAAGTGCAGATCGTGAGTTGACAGTGAGGACGCCCGCCAAGGTGAACCTCATGTTGGCGGTGCACGGGCTGCGGGAGGATGGTTTTCATGAACTGACTTCCTTGGTTGCACCGCTGGATTTTGCGGATGACCTGACGGTTCGGGGGTTGGATTTGGGGGCGGATCGACTGACATGCTCGATGCCGGGGGTTCCGGTGGATGGCAGCAACCTCGTTTTAAAAGCTGCGGCGGCGTTTCGAGCCGCGACCGGGAACTCGGGGTATTACGAATTCAATCTTGAAAAGCGCATTCCCTTTGGTGCCGGGCTGGGTGGCGGCAGTAGCAATGCTGCAGGGGCATTGCTGGCAATGAATGAACTGGAGGGAGCACCCCTCGGGATGGAGGCCCTGCGCGGACTTGCTGCCGGCCTGGGGTCCGATTGCCCATTTTTTCTGGAGCCGCGCCTTTGTTTGATGCGTGGACGCGGGGAACGACTGGAGGCGGCACCTTCGGCTCAGGTCGCATCCCTCCGCGGGCAGACGATTATCTTGTTTAAGCCATCCTTTGGGGTTGGCACGGCATGGGCCTATGGTGCTCTGCGTGCCGGCGCGCCTGGCAGTTATGCCCCGGAGTCCGAGACGCAGGCGCTGCTTGAAGCGGACGCCAAGGGACTGATTTTTAATTCTTTTGAAGCGGTAGTGAGTCGCAAGTATCGAGCCATCAATGCCTTGCTGGGCGATTTGCGCGAACGCGGGGTGGTCTGCGGCATGAGCGGAAGCGGGAGTTGTTGCTTTGCGCTTCCAGGGTTTGGAGCGCTTAAACAAAAGGATTTGAAGCCCATTATCGAATCAGCCTGGGGCGATTCTGTCTTTTTTGTTGAAACTGCCCTATTATAATCAATAAATTTTAAAGGAACTTCGGATCTATTCTTATTTCGAAGTGATTCACTATCCTCTGATGCAACCCGACCGCCATGCCGAAATCGTCATCAAAGGCATTGCAGCCTCTCCGGGCGTAGTGCATGGCCCCGCCTTTGTCTATCAACGCAATGAACTGGACATCCCCCATTATCCTTTAGACGAATCGGAATTGGATGCAGAGTTTGCGCGTTTTGAACAGGCGATGCTCGAAACGCGTGCTGAGATAACGGCGGTGCGCAACAAGGTCGCCTCAAATTTAGGGGAGGGTGAGGCCCGTATCTTCGATGCGCATTTGATGGTGCTTGAAGACACCGCGCTTATTGAGGAGGTTACTACCGAGGTTCGGAATTCAAAACAAAACATTGAGCACTGCTACAATGAAGTGGCGCAGCGCTACATGGCTTTCTTCAGTTCCATGGAGGATGAATACCTCAAGGAACGCGTCACCGATATTCAAGATGTATCGCGGCGTTTGTTACACAATCTCATTGGCCTGCAGAACGTCGACCTCGGGCATGTCGAGCAGGCAAGTGTCATTGTCTCCACCGATTTAACGCCCTCTGACACCGCCAATCTTGAACGCGATAAACTCCTTGCCTTCATTACCGATGCGGGCGGCAAGACCAGTCACTCCGTCATCATGGCGCGGTCACTGCAAATTCCTGCGGTGGTGGGTTTGCATGATGCCACCCATCAGATCCGCAGCGGAGACATGATTCTGGTGGATGGCTACGATGGTCTGGTTGTCATTCATCCGACCGAGGAACGCCTCCTGCAATTCGGCAAGCTCGCCTCCGAGCGCCAGAAAATGGATGCGCTTTACCGCACCGCTCTGAATTTACCCAGTGAATCGCTGGACGGCACGAAACTGCCCTTGATGGCGAACATCGAGAGCATGGAAGAATTTCCCCAAGTGGATGAAGTGCATGCGGATGGGGTTGGGCTTTTTAGGACGGAAGGCATCTTTCTGCGGCATCATGGCTATCCCTCTGAGGAACAGCAATTCGAGGAATACGATGCAGTGGCATCCTCCGCGATGGGACGTCCGGTGATTTTTCGCACCTTGGATATTGGCGGCGACAAGACGATTGAGGGGCCGGATCAGGTGGTGGACAGCTCCTTTATGGGATTCCGCGCGATTCGTTTTTGTCTGGAAACCCCGGACATATTTATGGTGCAACTGCGGGCCATTCTGCGAGCCAGCTCGCATGGGAACGTTAAGATCATGTTTCCAATGATAAGCGGGGTGGAGGAATTGCAACGCGCCAAGGCGATGCTGGAAAAGGCCAAAAAAGAATTGGAGAATGAAGGGGTCGCCTTTGATGCCGCTATTCCAGTGGGTGCCATGATTGAAATCCCAAGTGCGGCCCTCACGATTGACCTGCTCGCAAAGGAGGTCGATTTCTTCAGCCTCGGGACCAACGATTTGATTCAATACCTCATGGCGGTCGATCGCCTTAATGATCGCGTCGCACACCTTTATGAGCCTGCGCACCCTGCGGTGCTGCGCACCCTCAAGACCATCTTTGACGGTGCCAAAGCGGCGGGGGTTCCGGTGAGTGTTTGTGGAGAAATTGCGGGTGACCCGCTTTTCGCGAGTCTCCTGCTGGGGATGGGTGCCGATTCCCTCAGTATGGCGGCGGGACTTTTGCCGGAGTTGAAATACTACCTGCGCAAACTACATGTCCAACGCGCACAGGATTTAGTGGAAGAAGTCATTAAGATAGAGGACCCCGCAAAAGTAATGGCGCGCCTCCAGGAATTTCATGACCAGAACCTTGGTCCGGTCGCGGTGCTGGCGGGCTAGTCCCTCGGCGCAACGTCCGGAGTTTCCTGCTCAAAACCGTGCAGGTGCTCCGCTTCTTCCGGTGTTTTCAAAACTTTGATGATGCACCAGAGCAAGAGGGCGCTCACGCCCAATACTGAAACAAACATGATGATCCATCCGCTGCTAGTCATGGTTTAATCCTTTCGGTTTGCGGTTTTGTAGGCGGGGTTGAGCGCCACACAGAAGGCGAAGAATGCCGCCACGAGGCCAATCATTAGAATGCTGAGCCAAGCGACGAGATTGGGTTCAATAAAGAGGTCCTTTACGTAATTGCTGTAGCTTGCCTCTCCGGTGCCGGAGTTAAGACCAAAGATATTGGTGGCGATCCACATGATAAAGATCGCGATCAGGAGCAGGGGGCTCACGTATTTCATGATGAATTTATAGATCCCCGGAATGCGAAGCGCCGCCCCCTCGTGAGCCATCGCAAAACCCTTCTCGATTCCCACAATCCAGCCGAAGATTATGATCTGAATGGTCGAAAGGACAAAGATAAGGAAGGTGCCCACCCAGAAGTCGAGGGTGTCGAGCGCTTTGACCTCGAAGCTGAAATAAACGACAAAGGCACAGCCCACGGCGGTGATCATACCGAGGAGCGCCACCGACTGTTTGCGGTTCAGGCGCAGGGCTTCCTCCAAAAATGCGATTCCCGGTTGCAGCATCGAGAGCGAACTCGTCACCGCCGCCAGGAATAAAAGGAAAAAGAACAGCCCTCCAAAGAGAGCGCCGTAGGGCATGCTGGCAAAGACCATCGGCAGAACGTTGAAACCGAGGCCGAAGGTGCCCATTCCCGCGACGCCCGCGACCCCCAGGAAGGTCACCGCAGCGGGGAGGGTGATGAGGCCCCCCAGCGCCACTTCGCAAAATTCATTGGCGCTGGTGGCAGCCAGTCCGCTGAGCACGACATCATCCTTTCGCTTCAGATAGCTCGAGTAGGTGATGATCACCCCGAAGCCCACCGAGAGGGAAAAGAAAATTTGCCCCGCCGCCGCGAGCCAAAGCTGGGGATTGCGCAATTGCTCCACCACCGTGATGCGACGCAGGCGATGGTCCTCATGAGCAGCCGCATGAATGCTGGCTTCCTCGATACGCTTCGCATCCACCAGTTCCTCCGCGACAACCCAGAGCCCCTCCGCATCGCGGGTTTCCACTACATGCTTGGTGGGATTCCACATGAACCCAAGCCCGTTGTTGACGTTGCGTTCCGGCATTGCGGCGTCGGGCGTGCCAAGGGTCAGCACCCGCAACAAAATCACGACCGCCAAAATAACCAGAGTCGGCATGGCGTAACGGCAGAATAATTCAATCCCGCGCGAGAGCCCCCGGTAAATCAGCATGAAATTCAAAATAAACACCAGCACCAGATAGAATCCAACCTGTTGCATCCCAAAGCCCAGGGCGCTCCCGTTTTCCTTTATCCCAATGAAACCGCCCCAGAAACCGCCCGATTCCTCCACCGTTTTGAAATTCAAATCGCCCACAAAGAAATTCACGGCATAGCCCAGGCACCAGGCCTCGATATACACGTAATACATGTAGATGATGATCGGTATTAAAACGCCAATCACCCCGAGGTATTTAAACGCGGGCTTTTTTGTCAGAATATTGAAAATACCGGGACAGGAATTGAACCCCAGTTTCCCGCCCTGACGCCCCATCGTCCATTCCGCCCAACAGATCGGCAGACCGATGAGGAGAAAGGCGACAAAGTAGGCGAGCATAAAGGCGCCGCCGCCGTATTCCGCCGCTTGCCCGGGGAAGCGCAGGAAATTCCCCAAGCCCACCGCGCTGCCCGCTACCGCGAGTATCACTCCCAGACGGGAGTTCCATGAATCTTTTAAATTAGACATCGAGCCCCATTAACAGACAGGAAAAAAACAGAATCCAGCAAAAAACCATCTAAACAGAGTGACAAATGGCTCATAAACGTCGTAAATGGGCATTCATGTCTTTGATTGACCGTTATATTCTGAAGGAGTGGGGCAGCGCCTTTCTCTTGACCTTCAGCCTCGTGCTGGGGGTTTTGATCCTGCAGAATATGTTGGATAAAATACCCGACCTCTTGCAGGCACAGGCCACCTTTCCGCAAATCGTTTATTTTTTCCTGCTCTCCCTCCCGGCATACCTCCCGCTGGTCCTACCCATCATCTTTCTGGTTTCCCTCCTCTTTGCCCTCGGCAATCTCCACCGCAACAACGAGATCATCGCTCTCCGCGCTCAGGGTCTCAGCCTGATGCGAATCAGTCGCTCCCTCTGGATCGTGGGCCTCCTCCTTTCCGCCGGGCTCTTTTACCTCACCGCCTTTCTCGTTCCCCAAACCGTGGAGCAATCCCGCACGTTCTTCGACAACCTCGACTTCGCCGCCCGTGAAGCCGTCATGGAATCCCGCGATGTCGGCCTTATCTACAACATGGGCTTCGATAACCGCCGCGACGGACGCCTTTGGTTCATGAACCGTTTCAGTGAACGGGCCTGGCTCGCCCTTGGGGTCAATGTCCACCTGCGCGATGCCGAAGGTCACGAATCGCACCGCATCTCCGCCAGTGAGGCTTACTACGACGACACCCAGGGGAGCTGGGTTTTTCTCAATGGCCGGGAACTCCTCCTCGATCCTGTCAGCGGCGACCCCCTCCGCATCATCCCCTTCGAGCAAAAACGTTTCCCCGAATTCACGGAAGATCCCGGCCTCATGCTCGCCCTCCACAAACAGCCCAAAGAGCTCTCGCTCCACGAGCTGCACCGCATCATCAAGGCCATTCCCCCCGAGGACAACCCCGCCGTGCACGCCTACCTCGTGCGCTACTTTCAACAACTCGCCAGCCCCTTTACCTGTCTCATCATGGTCGGTATTGCGGTGCCCTTTGCCGTCTCCGGAGTCCGCATCAGCCCAATGGTCGGAATCTCCAAAAGCCTCGCCTTCTTTGCGGCCTTCTACGTCCTGATCAGCATTGCATCCATGCTCGGCGAACGCCAAATCATTCCCGCCTGGATGGCCGCCGGACTCCCCATCTTCGCGATGCTCTTCGTCTCAAACCTGCTCTACAAACGCGCCGCTTAGGTATCGCCTGCCATCGCCAATCCCGCGATGCGGCCGGTGGTCCATGCGGCTTGGAAGTTGAAGCCGCCGGTGATGCCGTCGAGGTCGAGGCATTCTTCTCTTCTTTTTCGATTTCGGTTAATTACCTAACTAACTCTTTATCTTTTAAATTCTAAGTGTAAGAATTAGTTATTGGATGCAAGAATTGCCATGAAGATTATTCCTGCAGCAATCCAGATTAAGCATCCAAAATCGAATGGCTGTTTTACTATAGCGGGTCTTTCAGAGATACCTTCGTTAGTATCGTTGAAAATTAATTTTACAGAATGCTTTCCTACCTTGAATTCTTGCGTTATAGACTGGTTTAAACAATTATTACTTTTGAACTGATTAAGTATTGCCGCTATTCTGTCAAAAGATGCATCTGTAAGTTGTTTACGTTCTAGCTGTAGGAAATGGT
>CBFHKU010000022.1:0-10614 GCA_965656495.1 Coraliomargaritaceae bacterium | reverse complement strand
TCCAGCCTTCGAGTGCGAGTGAACCTGCAAACCAATGAAGCCCTCGGGATAAAGCCGGAAGCTCTCTGCGTCGGTGAGATCAGCGATCAGCTCCCCATTGATGGAAGTCTGGATTCGCGGCCCGCGTGCCACAATACGGTAATGGTTCCATTCATCGTTTCGGAAAATACGGTGAGCCTTAACCGCAGGATCCTTTGATTTTGGTTCGGGCGAGCGCCAGCCGCCATAGGCCTCGCCGTAAATAAATCCCGCCTGTCCGGGACTGTGTTCGATTTCAACCTGCGGGCCGTTGACCCGTTGCTTTTCACCACCCATGACCGTTGCCTCTTTGCTTGCCTTCGATCGAATTTGCACTCCGGAATTAATCGCACCGCACTTCACTTCAAACTCCAATTCAAAGTTACCATAACTCCGCTCGGTGCAGAGGAAGGAATTTGGGGTGGCAAGAACCGAAGTGCCCACGATGGCCCCGTCGCGCACTTCATAGATCGCTTTACCGTCGCGCTGCGTCCAACCCTCCAGGCTTTTCCCGTCAAAAAGTTCGACCCAGCCATCATCCGACTTGCCAAGATGCGTCAGGGCCAGCTTCCCGCTGGGGGTGGTATCAGCCGACAGGTCGCCGCAGGCAAACTGAATTCCCGCGAGGTAGTGCTTCAAAATAAGCGGATTCCAGTAGATCGCGTGATTGTGACCAATACTGCTGTAAAAGACTCGTCCCTTACCCACTTTTTGCACCCAACTGACGGGATAGTCATTGTCCTCGCGGCGCAACTCCCCTTTTGGCTTTTCGCTCCGCGCGGGATCGAGATTCAGCAAGATCCGCAAACGTTCGCGCGAATACGGCTCGGTCTTGAACTGGTAAATTTCTTCGCGAATGCGAAAGTCTTCCATCGCACCAAAGACCGGCTTGTTAAGGGCATGATCCGGGTCTTCGACGACAATAGTGACCTCCTGATTTGCCCCCCAGGGATGCCCATTAAAGTAACCACCCATCGCCTCACCGTATTCGGCATGTCCGTAACAGGCATCGGTAGCAGCGTGGATGCCTACGAGACCACCACCCGCCTCCAGGTAGTCGATCAGGTTGTCAGTGAGGCGATTGTGCCGGGCCTTCAGGGCAGCCCATTCTTCTGCACTGAATTGATCCCTCTGCTTTGAATGCGGCATAAAGAAATCACGGGTGGGGCTCAACAGAAGCACTGCATCAAAACGCCGTAACATCTCCGGTTCGAAGTTCGCGGGATCATCACTCACAATCGCCTCGTACGCACCGCTTGACACTCCCATCCGGGCCAGCGCCGCCTTGCCTGTAACAATAGAAGCATGACGAAATCCCGCCGTGGCACTATATAAAAGAATGCGTCGCTTGGATTGCACCGCCGCAAAGGGAGCCTGCGGCAGGGCCTTATCAATCTGTGCGGACTGTTCCTCCGTCAGGGGCTTATCATCAAACCGCGGTTTCCAGTCGATACCAGAAGCAAGCTGTACAAGCATGAGTGCGCAGATTAGTTTGAATTTTAATTTGGATATCATGAAGGAGTTCGGGTTAAAATGAATTTTATGGTATGTTTAATTAAATCGCCGGTGTCGGGATCCTTCAAGAGCGGCTTGAGTCGCTCAATGACGGCGGGACGACGCCGACTGATGAAGCGCCTCACCGGCTAATTAATCCGCCCAGTCCAAGCGTCTCAGCTCGCAAAACCATAGGAGCCACCATTAAACCGGCCCCAAAAAAGGCTTCCACGTTTTAGAAATTTTCTTCGCGAGTTTGATTCATTCATAATACTCTCCGGTTGAGTAGGATTTACTGCTTCTCTTTATCAAAGGCCGCGTCAAACGCGACGGCACTGGGCGCAAAGTCGAGGGCGCGTGTGAAAGCACAGGCTTCCGTACCACCGTGTATGCGATCCATGCGAACATCTTCCCATTCAATCGACAGAGGCCCCGTGTACTGAATATCGTTGAGTGCGACGATGATGGATTCGAAATCAATATCTCCACGACCGGGGGAACGGAAATCCCAATAGCGGCGGGCATCGCCGAATTCGGTATGACCCCCAAAGACACCGACGTCGCCATTTCCGTGATCCCACCATGCATCTTTCACATGCATGTGGAAAATGCGCTCACTAAAGTCGCGAATGAACTTCACGTAATCCACCCCCTGGTAACCGAGATGGCTGGGGTCGTAGTTGAAACCAAAGCGTTTGTGCCCCTTAACGGCATCCAGCGCACGCTGCGCAGAGGCAATATCAAATGCAATTTCAGTGGGGTGCACCTCCAGAGCAAAATCTACTCCAACCGCGTCAAAAGCGTCGAGGATGGGTGTCCAACGATCGGCAAAATCGGCAAAGCCACGCTCAATTTGATCGGGTTGAACGGGGGGGAAGGAATAGAGCAAATGCCATATGGAGGAACCGGTAAAACCATTGACCACCACTCTTTCAGGAGCGCCCCCCGGCCGCGCATCAAAGAATTTACGTGCCGCCTTGGCAGTATCGATCATTTCGGCCGCAGCACGCTGACGCACGCCTTCCGGATCGCCATCCCCATAAATTTCCGGACTCAGGATGGCGGCATGGCGCTCATCTATGATATCGCAGACCGCTTGTCCTACGAGGTGATTGGAAATGGCATCGCAGGTCAGACTGTTGGCCTCAAGGAGTTCCCATTTCTTGGCGATGTAGTCCGGCTCATTGAGGGCCTTTTGGACATCAAAGTGATCGCCCCAGCAGGCGAGTTCGAGGCCGTCATAGCCCATTTCTTTAGCCTTAGGGGCAAGTTCGGCAAGCGAGAGATCCGCCCATTGGCCGGTGAATAGTGTTACAGTTCTTGGCATAGGTTTGATTGTTTGAGTTTATGAAATGGTTTTAGGGTTTCTTTTCAGACCAACCTTGGGCATCGATTATTTCAACGAAGGCTGGAAAATTTTAATGGGTTTATATTGTTAGCAACGGTATCACCGCCGTGTTTTTGTAGGCTCTGGCGATGTCCAAAGCTGTCTTTCCGTTTGCAGCTCGCGTTGAAGTTTCAATACCGGCGGCAATAAGCAGTTCCACTAGGGCTGCACTTCCTTTGACGGCAGCCTCATGCAAAGCCGTACCCCCTGCACGACTGAGCACTAAAGGATTTGCACCCCCCTTTAATAATACCTTGGTAAGCTCGAGTCGATTCTTGGCAGCGGCATGGTGCAGCGGAGTCCAGCCGACCTTGTCGTGGCGATCTGCGTCCGCACCCGCTTTTAACAAAGCCGCAGCCACCGCCGGAAGGTCACGTTCGACGCATAGATGCAAGGGAGTTCGCTGACTCGAATCAACCGCATTCGCGTTCGCGCCTGATTCAATGAGCAGCAAAGCAATCTTATCCCGTTTTCGCATAATAGCCTGACTCAGTGGGCTGAGCCGTGGATGCGTTCCGCGTTGAATCGTTTCAGGGTTTTCAGCCAGCAAGGTCTGTACTGCCTGAATATTTCCTTTCGCAATCGCGGCATCAATACTGAGCACCTCACTCGCGCTAGCTCCAAGAAGCGTCGAAGCTAGTAAAGTGCCGGTGACTGCCAGAAAAACCTTCATTCTAATCCAGTTGAGTCCATGCGCCATCCTTTGCACTGGATGCGACTGCCGCTTGCAAAAAGGCCATTCCAATACGTCCGTCCTCCACCGTAGCATAGCGGGAACCGTCACAGGCAAATGCCTCGCCGGAATGATACGCGCGAACATCGACCTCAAAATCTCGATGCAGGCGACCGAGGGCGTCATGAAAACCCTCAACATGCCCGGAAGGAAGCGTGAGTTGCGACATCAAATCATCCGGCAACTCTCCTAAAAAGCCATCATTGGCACTCACCTCACCCCGCGAATAGATGCGGTCCGGTTGACCGGGTAACATCACTTTTAGCGTCTCGGAATCCTCCTGCCGCCACACCAAGCTACCTTTACTTCCGTTAACCTCAATACTGAGGTCGTTCTTGTGGCCGATCGCGATTTGTGAAGCACGCACCATTGCCTTGGCACCATTGCTCAGTTCACAATAAGAAGTGAAGTGGTCGTCCAACGAACGCCCCGCAACCAAAACCTCAAGTCGTGCTGAAAGTCGCTCGATCTCAAGCCCGGTCACGTAGCGCAATTGCATGAGCGCATGGGTTCCGATATCGCCGCCACAATTCGAGATCCCGGAACGCTTGGGATCGGTGCGCCATTCGGCCTGCTGCACGCCAGCCTCCTCGGTCTTGCCCGCAAGCCAACCCTGCAGATAAGCAGCATCCACCCAGCGAACCTCGCCAATCAGACCCGTCTGCACGATATGCCGGGCCAAGCGCGAGCTCCAATGCCCGAGGTAGGTATGCGCCACCGCAAAAGGTACCTGCTGCCGCTTAACCGCCGCTGCAAGTTCTTCGGCCTCCGCTAAATTCAGCGTCAGCGGCTTTTCACAAAAAACCGGAATGCCGGCTTCAACCGCTTTCAAGGCTGGGGCAAAATGCGCATGATTCGGTGTGACAACCACCACATAATCAAGGCGCTCATTTTTGGGCAAATCGGCTTGTGCCTCAATCATGGCATCAAAGCTTTCATAACCCTGAATCGGATAGCTCCAGTTTGCGGCATCCTCGAGCGCTGCATCCGGATTGCTCCGGAGCGCCGCCGCAACCACCCGCCGCGTGCCATCCAAATGAATCGCTTTCTGGTGCGGATGGGCAAAAAAAGCACCCCCGCCGCCACCGATTAAACCGACCTTCAATACTTCTTGTGAGGACATAATTAAATTAAGTTTACGTGATCAATGTGCCGCCCCGGAAAGGACCTTTGGTTTGTAGCCACCTTTGCCTTTGAAATAGAGCATCAGTCCTATGTAGCAGACTAACATGAAGGCCGGAAAGAGACACATTTTGGCGAGTGCACCCTGTGTTTCCCGCTCGCGAATCGTGTTGGCCTCCGCCTGTACGGACTCCGGAAGTTCCGCAACCGCCGTGGCGTTCAAGGCTGTATATTGCCCGAGCAGGTAATCATTTTCTTGAATGACCGCTTCGTAAACTGCGGGTAGTTCTTCCTCAATCGCAGAGGTCACCGAACTCTCTTGCAAAAATCCAATGAAAGGTCCGCCGAGAATTCCAACCGAAAGCATGCCGATTCCCGCAATGGCATTGAGGGTGAGCGCCCCACCCTTGGGAGTTTGCTCCGCCACCACGCCCAACATGGTAGGCCAAAAGAAAGTCTTTGCGACTCCGTAAATGGTTGCGGCGATAAAGATAAAGGCCACCGCAGTGGCAAAGGAGAGCAGGTAAAGGCCAAGAATTGCGAGCGCCGAGCAAAGCGCCAGCAAGCCCAAGGGGCCAAAGCGCTCAATCACAGGCCCGGCATTAAAGCGCAATACCATCATGATGAAGGAGGTGTAAACCAAGACCCAGGTGGGATCCCATCCCGCAGCATGCATCGGCTTTTCCATGAGTGCTGAAATCCAACCATCCGTTCCCAATTCAGTCGTCGCCAAGGGCATCATGATAATGACGAGCACTAAAAGAAGCGGGTTACCAAAGGACCGGCTATAAAATGCATACGCAATGACCGAGGCAGCCAGAAGCCCCCATGTGAGCGCACCGGACCAAGCGAAAACACTACCCAATTGTGCGTAGATTAAATAAAACGCGATAAAAGCACCCGCGGTGCCCAACTCAGCGAGCATTTCACGGTAACTCGATCCCGCCGCAACGCGTTCATTCACCGGGAAATCAACTTTAGCCAACATGACCAAATAAACCAAGGCAGGCAGGAACATGAGCCCTACCAAAATACGCCAGTCACTGGCCACTAATCCTCCAAGTCCAATTGCAAGCACTCCGCCTAAAACAAGGCCACCCGGCCAGCCGGCATGCAAAATATTCAGCCACTTGGATTTTTCATCCTTAAATAAAGTCGCCACTACTGGATTGATAAACGCTTCTACGGTACCATTCCCCAAGCCCAGAATGACCGACCCCCAATAAAGATAACCCCAGGCTTTAGCCTGCGCCGCCGCCAAATCACTCACTTCACCATTTACACTTGCGTATGCCATCAATGCCAGTGCGCCAAAAATTGCGTAGCAGATGAAACTGAAGTACATCGCAAATTTGTATCCCACGCGGTCGATGATCAAACTGAAGACGATGATACTGATTGCAAAAGGCCAAATTCCCGCGCCAAAAAGAACGCCGGATTCTACCTTGTCCAAGCCAAACTGCTCCGGCCAAATGCCACTGTTAATTAAAATGGCACGAATTATAAATGCCATTGAAGTTGTGATAAGGGCAATGAAGGAGCCCCAGAATATCGTTTTATCGTTACTACTGTGTTTCACTGATTTGGGAGTTTGGGTTTATTTATGTTACTAGAGTTGAGCACGAAGGACTACGGACTTGTTACCGTAGCTGCGATTGCGTAGGACTAGCGTAAATTTGCGGCGGTATTTCAACGGTGTTATTTTTAACTCCATTCGAAACGCCCGCGTCATACTGGTTTGGTCGTTAAAGCCGCATTTTTGCGCAATGGCTGCTAGACTGACTTTGGTATCGCGCAACAGCTTACAGGCCGCATTGAGGCGCGTCTTGCGCAAGTACATTATCGGCGTAAGACCAAACGTCTTTTTAAACAAGCGCTCCTGCGAACTCACCGAGATGCCACCTGCCCGTGCCAAATCTGCAACCGTGACTTTCCCGCGATAGTGCTCCCGCACATAATCCACAATCGCTCGCATCTCAGGATGGTCGGCATAAAGAGCATCACTTTCGCGAATGATACGCGCCACCCCCGCAAGACCTACAATGGAGCCGTCCTTTCCTTTAAGCGGAATCTTGGTCGTGCACAACCAGTCCAAAGAACCATCCGCAGACGGCACGAGCTCGGTTTTATTAAAAATAGCGACTCCAGTGTTCATCACGGACTGGTCATCGGCGTAGAAGGTATCTGCCAAAAAATCCGGGCTGTAATCATAGTCCGTTTTCCCGATCATGGGCAAAACGGAATCCTCCCCCAGCGTCTCGGCAAAACTTTGGCTGCCCGACATAAAACGACTCTTGCGATCCTTTACGAAGAAGAATGCCCCCGGTACTGCATCGAACAATGCTTCCAACATTTGGCCCGGCTGCAAATCATCTAAAAAGCGAGACGCGGTCTCTTTGGGGTTATCTACAGTCGTTTCTAGCATCAAAGCCATACGCGGACTACGAATCATATGACGTAATTTGTCAAAATAAAAATATAGCCACAAAGCTGCTATCTGCACCTAGCGACAGACAATCAAATACTAAGAATATTTATATACATGACTAATAATGCTTTAAGAAATTTTCAAAAAAAAGAAAAGCCGCATGAAAAATTAAAACGGGGCTGATATCCCACAAAAGCCCGATTTTATTAAAAAAAGATTTGTGTCAAAACAGGAATCGCGTCATCCATACTATACAGTTTTAAGCAAACATTAGAATCATGACTCAAACAGAACCTCTAAAAAGCGACCTTGGACTCACCCTTAGCATGCTTCTGCTGCGCCTCTGGCTTGCAGTGCGAGCCCTCCAAACAGGTATTGAAAAATTCGCCGGGACCAGCACAGGCTCAAAAGAGGTCATGATCGACGGCGCTCCCAATGCATACGGTCTTAGCGAAGCAACCACCTCCAAGGCATACGCACTCTCCAACTATCAGGGTGTCCCCGCACCTCTCTACGATAAATTTTCCGGAGAGCCATTCATCCCGGCGTGGGGGCTTGATATTTACAACATAATCCTAGGCCCCGCCTTGCTTATTCTTGGTATTACCTTATTAATAGGAATCGCTACACGCTTCACTCTTTTCGCTATGGGTCTCCTCTACACCAGCCTCACGTTCGGCCTGATTCTTATCAAGCAAGATGCAGGTGTTGCATGGCTCGGCATTCATATTCTCATGATTGTCGCCGCACTCGCGCTGGCAAATCACAACCGCTTTACTTTACTCAAGAAGTGGTAAAATTAAACACCTGTAGAACACCGCTATGCTGTCGGAATTAAACAATCTTTCACGTCGCGATTTCATCACAAAATCTGCGATGGGCGCCGGTCTCGCGTTGGGGGCTCCCTCTATCCTGAAAGCTCGCAATGCGATGGGCCCAAGCGACGACATCCGGGTTGGGTTCATTGGCTGCGGCAAACAACACGAGGTGCTTTTCAACGCAATGGTCAACATCCCGGGAATCCATTTTGTTGCGGCATGCGACCTCATGAAAGAACGGCTCGGGCGTACCTATGGTGCAATCTACAAACGCTTTGATCAAAAAATAAAGCGCTACTTCGATGCCGCAGAGATGCTCGAGAAGGAAGATCTGGATGCTGTCTTTATTTCCACCCCGGACTTTTGGCATTCACCGCATACCGTCATGGCGCTTGAAGCGGGATGCCACGTTTACTGCGAAAAGATGATGTCCAACACCCTCGAGGGCGCCCGCGAGATGGTTGCAGCCATGGACCGTACCGGTAAGCTCTGCCAAATCGGCCACCAGCGCCGTAGTAACCCGCGCTACCGCTTCACTCTCAAAGAGCTCATCCATAAACATAAAGTCTGCGGCCAGATTATCAATGTTAACGGTCAATGGAACCGCGCTTTGAGCTCCTCACAGGATATTGTTTCAAAAGCATCCATCCTTCCAAAAGCCGATGTCCTCAAGCAATATGGCTTCAGCGCTGGAAGCGAAACTGAACTCAGCGAAGCAGAGTTGCGTCACCGCTTCCTCAATTGGCGCTTCTACACCAGCCTCTCCGGTGGACCCATCTCCGACCTCGGCGCGCACCAAATCGACATCTTTAATTGGTATTTAGGGGCACGCCCCACTTCCGTCATGGCTTCGGGTGGGCGGAGTTACTTCAAAGACCGCGAGCACTTTGACAATGTAATGTGTGTCTTTGATTATGACACGTCGGAGGGTAATGCCCGCGCCTTCTATCAAGTTCTCACGACTACCAGTGCAGGCGGAGGCTACTATGAATCCTTCATGGGTACCGATGGCACCATTGAAATTTCCGAGCGCGAGGCCTACACCAACATTTATAAAGAATCGGGTGCGGATGCCGCCAAATGGGATGAGCTTGTAGCACGCGGCTTGCTCAAAAAAGAAGCCGTTGGCGTCGCAGCCGGTGGTTCCGATGCCATTGCCTCTTACGAATCCGCCCCGCCGGATAAATACGCTCTACCGGGCGGACTGACCCAGCCACCCCACCAACCACACATTAAAAATTTCCTCGATGCGGTTCGCGGCAAAGCCAAACTCACCTGCGATGCGCGCCATGCCCTTGAATCTGAAGCACCGATTTATTGGGTCAACCCCGCTGCCGAGAAAAAAGAAATCATCACTTTAACCGAAGAACATCTACACACTTAGTATTATGAAAAACAGTCTTAGCCTTATCCTAACAACCAGCATCCTTGCCTTATCCGGATGCGGCGAAAAAGCCGACAGCCAAGCGGATCAAACTGATGCCGCCAACGCCGCACCGAGTTCGAGCGGCGGTAAAATCGCACTCACCACCGCCATTCCACCGGAACTCATTGAAGGAACCCCACAACCCATCAAAGTACCCAACCTTGAACAGGCGCCCACAAAAGCGCCCACCCTTATGGTTCCGGAAGATACAGTTTTACTCTCCAGCGGAAAAGCAGTTACCGGGAGCGACGACTTCCCTATCATCGGTGAACTGGAATATATCACGGACGGCGATAAAGAAGCCGGTGAAGGATATTTTGTTGAGCTCATGGATGGCCCGCAATGGGTACAAATCGACCTTGAAGCGCCCGCAGAATTAAGCGCGATCTGGATCTGGCACTACCACTCACAAAAGCGCGCCTACCACGACGTTATCGTGCAAGTCTCCAACGATCCGGAATTCACCAACGGCGTGACCACCCTCTTTAACAACGACTACGACAACTCTGCCGAAATAGGCAAAGGGAACGACAAACCCTACGTTGAATCCCGCTTCGGAAAACTCATTGATGCGAAAGGCACCCAAGCGCAATACGTACGCCTCTACAGCAACGGCAACACCGCCAACGACATGAACCACTACATCGAAGTGGAAGTCTACGGCTCCGCCAAATAAGACCAGCCACAGAAGCCTTTACCAGCGTGTTCGGAAACCGCTGATGGGGAAACTACAAATCACACCGATCACGCGAATGTGTGAGCCCCTCCGCGTTAAATCATAAAACGCAGCGCCTCTGATTCTCTGCTCCTCTGCGTTAAAATAAAAACTCTGAGTTAAATTATAAAACGCAGAGCCGGGAACCGCTAATCCTCACTTATAAACACTAATATTTTTGCTTTAAGGATAAGCGAAATAAGCGCCCATTAGCGGTCGCCAGCTTGGCTCAACACAAAGAGTGAAAACTACGAATCACACCGATCACGCGAATGCGTGAGCCCCTCCGCTTTAAATCATAAACGCAGAGTTAGGCTGGAAGTTGTTAGTTGAACGTTGGATACTGGGTGTTCGATATTCCTGATATTTAGATTATGATTAAGAATAAGAGTAGGAGTGGTCGAGGTGACTTAAACTGGTCCACTTGAAAAGTTAGTCTGGAACCCTAGAAAGGAACCAGACAATGAAAGGCA
>CBFHKU010000021.1:0-12240 GCA_965656495.1 Coraliomargaritaceae bacterium | reverse complement strand
GCCCCAGCCCAACAATAACCGAAACTTCACTTTAAGTCGCATGCAGGCAACAATCCTCAAGATATACGAGCAAGCAAGGTCAAGCCCTCGCCCTTAAACTTGAATGATTGCTTTCAAGATATAATTTTATTTTTCGATAAAATTTTGTATAATTATTTCAATCGCTACGATGCATTGACTTCAATTCCACCAGAACTCCATGATGTGCCCATGAGTCAAATCCCGGTCAGCTGCTACATTAGGACACGCAACGAAGCGAAACGAATCGGTGCGGTTATTGAAGCGGCTTACAAATTGGTTGAGGAAGTTCTTATAATTGATTGCGGCTCAAATGACGATACTTGCAAAATCGCAAAAGAAGCTGGTGCCCGTGTTATTGAGCACAAGTGGATGGGGAATGGGCACCAAAAGCGACTGGGAGAAGAAGCGGCAACTTACGATTGGTTGCTTGATCTTGATGCCGACGAAATCCTTAGCTCCGATCTTCAAGATGAAATTCGAGCCCTGTTCTCTACGACCCCGCCAGAACCAGGCGTATATAGTTTAAAATTGGTTACGGTGCCACCCTTCCCTAAAGGAAGCATCTGGAATAAAAGTAATCTTGCACGACGTAACAAACTTTACCACCGCCAACTAATCCGCATGCCCGCGCACGCCGCGTGGGATCAGCTCAAAATTTCGCCAGAAATTAAGGTTCAGCAATTGCATGGTTCACTTTTGCATTATTCCTTTGCCGATATTGAGCAACAGATGGCAAAAATGAACCGTGTGAGTTCAGTACGCGCCAATGAAACCCGCCTGAAATCAAAGCCTGTCCTCGCACTCCGCATCCTTTTCGGCTTCCCCTTCTACTTCTCAAAAAAATATTTCAAACAGGGCATGTATCGGGCGGGCATCTACGGCTTTGCTTGCGCGGCAGTAATTGCTTCCAATCGCTGGCTCAAAGACGTCAAGATGTATGAGATCCATCTCGCCAAGGAAGGTCGCAACGAACTATGACCCGAGTCGATAGTTTACGGATCGTGCACGCTTGTAATTTTCATTACAACAAACATGGCGATAAATTTGATACGATGGACCAAAAGATCCATCAAGGGCTTGGCGAAAACGGGCATTATGTTTACCCCTTTCCGGTTCATGATATCAGCCGTCAGTTGAGCTGGACCAACAGCAAACGAGCAGGTGCGACAAAGGCCAATCGTTCCCTCATCGAGACCTGTTGCAAAATTCGCCCAGATTTACTTCTACTCGGGCACTCTCAATCCATTACGCTGCGAACACTCGAAACTATTCGTCGCGAAAATCCAAAAATTAAAATCGCCCAGTGGTTTTGCGATTGGTTCTACAGTAAACGCGCCTTCAAATTTGAATATATTTTTGAACGGCTTCATTTGCTGGATGCATTCTTTGCCACGACAGGCGGTGAAAAATTGGAAGCTTTCAATCAAAAGGGTTGCCGTACCGCCTTTATTCCAAATCTCGTCCACCCTGCGATCGAACGGCACCGCGCTTTTGAAAATGTTACCTTTGACTACGATCTCGTTTTTTTTGGCACCGACCGTAAGGACCCCGAACGACGCAAAACCCTTCTCGAAATTGAATCCGCATTAGGAAAAGAATTGAAGCTGGGCATTTTTGGTTCACTGGATCGCCCCGGCATCTATGGCGCAGAGAAAGAAGCGGTTCTATCTCGCAGTAAAGCGGCCCTCAATCTAACCCGTCTACCGGAGGCTATGCCTTGGTATAGCTCCGACCGCATTGCAACGCTCTTGGGCAACGGACTCCTCACCTGTACGCGTGCAGACAACGGCCTGCAAGAACTCTACGGGGAGCAAGCGATGCTTTACTACCGTGATACCGCCGACCTCATCGAACAATTAAGCAGCAAGCTGAAAACAGAAGCTTGGCGCGAAACGGCCCGCCAAGGTTGGGAAATCTCGCATAAAAATTTCAAGGCTTGCGCCATGACTACAGCGATGCTTCAAGTGATTTATGGAATGCGTGTCACTTGCATCACTCAGCCAACGATTTAAAAATAATACACTTTATTGGTATTTAAAGCGAAAGCGCCGTAAAAAGAACTGCAGAAATGATGGCCACAGCCAATACGGCCAAGACCTAGTTGCATTCGAATTACTTGGAAAACCTGCAACCGGTGTCTTTATTGATATCGGCGCTAACGACGGCATTACCATTTCAAATAGTTTGCTATTCGAAGAAAAAGGCTGGCAAGGCATTTGTATTGAACCCCACCCGAGTATCTTCAACAAACTCCAGCAGAACCGTCACTGCCACTGCGTGAATGCATGTATCGCCGACAAGGATGGCTGGGTGGACTTTCTTGCCGTTGAGGGCCCCGCGAACATGTTGTCTGGCATCTACTCCTTCATGGACCCACATCACAAAGAACGCATTGAGAAAGAAATTTCTGAAAATGGCGGTGATCAAGAACTGATCAAAATTGAGGCTATAACACCCGCCACCCTCTTGAAACGCTTCTCAATCACAGAGATTGATTTTCTATCCGTCGACACCGAAGGATGTGAACTTCCAATCTTACAAACTTTCAATTTCGAGAAAAATCCCGCAAAAGTAATTAGTGTAGAGAATGGTTCTCGTTCTGCTTCGCTTTTTGAATTCCTTTCATCCAGAGAATATTCCCTTCATAAATGCATCGGCTGTGATGAGATTTATACACGAAAGTAATACATCATGCCTAAGCCCCTTAAACGCATTGCTATTGTAGATGCCGGCAAGAAGCCGGAAATCATTGAGGCGATTCTTCCCATCATTGAAGATCATTACGAGCTGCAATTCACCCAAGCTCGTGACGCCGATTACGTCTTCCATTCCTGCATGGGCAACAAAGTCCTAAAATACTCCGGGATCCGCATCTTCCTTACCGGGGAATACGTCATCCCCAACTTTAACGTCTGCGACTATGCCCTCGCTTTTGATCCAATCGAATTTGGCGACCGATACTGCCGCTTGCCTCTAATCAAACTTTTTCGCGCAGCCTACGCCAGCCTATGCACGCCGCGCCCGCCCGCCAATGAGGTGCTTGCACAAAAAACAGGCTTCTGTGCCTACGTGATGTCCAACACCAAGAATAGCGCGCCCGAGCGCGAACAGTTCGTTGACACGCTGGACACCTATAAATCAGTCGCCCTAGGCGGTAAATGGCGCAACAATGTGGGTGGCCCCGTCCCCGACAAAATCGCATTTCAAACTGCCTACAAATTTGTCCTAGCCGTGGAAAACTATTCCGCCCCCGGTTATCTCACCGAAAAGTTTGCTCAAGCCGCCCAATCGAACGCCATTCCCATCTACTGGGGCGACCCAACAATAACTCAATTCATTAATCCCAAGGCTTTCATCAACTGCCACGACTTCAGCAGCATGGCTTCCCTCCTTGCACGCGTCCGCGAGCTCGACTGTGACGACGACGCCTACCGCGCCATGTTATCCGAACCCTGGTTTATTAACGGCGAGGAGCCCACCGAGTGGCGGGATACTACCTTTACCAACTTCCTAAAGCACATCTTTGACCAGCCCTACGAATCAGCCTACCGTCGCAATCGCAGCCGCTGGGGTAAAAAAACCGAGAAGCGCCTATTTTAAATTGTACCCCTAAAGCAATTTGTGCATTTAGTGATTTTGAATTTAGTAACTAGCTGATAAAAGGAAATTCCTGACCTGCTGACGTATTCCCTTCAGAGAAAAGCGATACTTTTTGAAATATTTCCATCTCACTTTGTGGTTTTCACGTTTCCTTAACTGACGCATTTTTTTATCAGAGCTAACCCCGCCCGCATCAAAAATCGCAATTGTTTTATCAATACTATGATAGCTTACTCTCCCTGATTGTATTAGGCGTGCAAACATCTCATAATCTCCGGCAATCCGAAATGAGGTATCAAAAAAGCCAAATTCTTGGAATAAGCCTCTTCTGAAGAAAGTGGATTGGTGGGGAAGCATATTTTTTAAGAGATAATCCCTAGGAAGCACCTTCGGGAATTTCTTCACTACCTCACTACTAGCAAGTTTTAAATTACCAATAACTAAATCTGTTTTGAGTTGCTTACTAACAGTGTTCAAAACGTCGCACCCAGCAAAGCAATCTCCAGCATTCATAAAGATGACATACTCGCCCTTTGCGCACTGTATTCCTTTATTCATAGCGTCATATATACCCGAGTCTGGCTCCGAGATAAAAACATCTATCATCGCCGCATAGCTATTTAATATACCAAGCGTTCCATCTGTTGAAGCACCATCTACTACTATCCATTCTGAATTCTCATATCTCTGCGAAACTATACTCTCACAAGTCGCAGATATAGTGACTCGTTCATTAAAACTTACCATGATTACACTAATGGCTAAAGTTCTTTTTTCACAGTCTGTCATTGCTTAAAACCAACGATTGTCTGTTGTTCTATTAGATGGCGGCGCATCTCGAAAATCTGTAAAAAAGGACGTTTTAGTTCACGTTTTAATTTAGCCAGACCCTTTGGTTTCACGCGGTAAGTCGAACGTAGATTCTCGCGACCGCTGACGATATCACTCTGTGAAAATTCATCCATTACAGCAAACTCTTGTACACAAAGAGCTGGGTTTATCTGCCAAACATCCATTAACTTTTTTTCGATAGTCTTCTTAAAGATTAAATCATCTGCCGCTTGATCAGGCTTGCTCAAAATTTTACTTAGCTTTAGTGCCCCACGCATAGAAACAATATAAGCAGCAGTACCTGCGTGAAAGGAACCGAGTTTATGTAACTTACCCGTTTTGACTGGTTGACTCGACCTCGATAACCAAACGCGTTCATGCATTGTTTCAAATTTTATCAAATCAAAACCTTCAGGAATCCACCCGTCATCAATGATAAAACTTGAGAATTCTTTGCTCAGAATGACATCATCTTCAAGTATGCAAGCATAAGGAAAACCTACCTTGATGATATGCTCATATAGTTTTAAATGGCTTAAAATACACGCAAACTCATTTGGCGACATCGGATAAACCGTATTATTAGATGATTCTACTTGCTCCTTAACAATGCTACTTCGTGCGCCGTCAACAGCGGAAAAACGTTCATAGCTTAGCCCTTTTAAACGTCTATGCATTGCATCCATTCTATCTCTGCGTCGATCTAGATTTATGACAAAAATTGGTATTTTCCTAAGTGAAGATCCCATATGTGCGCAAGTAAACCTGTTTAACCGCACTTGTAAAGAATCAACGAACGCCGACCTGCTCCTCTTTACTTCATCCAAAGTACCAACAGAAAGAGCAGCACTTGGGTGAAAAGGAAGGAGCCTTCAAACATGGGCGACCCCATATGGTTTTATGTCCCATGAGTGCCTATTTTGACTCTTTTACAGTAAACTCTTTCATACGCACAAGAAATTGATGCGATATGGTTTTACTTTAAGAGCAAAAAGTATTTTGTCTTCATTATGAAACACAGTTTACTTTCCTAAATTTGAAATATACTAACGAACCAATTCCTGACCCAACTTAGCGATTTTAAATCCAAACTCAATAAGTGTCACATTAAGCTGTCTCAATTTAACGATGAAAAATTCTAAAGGATTTTGCTGGAACGATTTGATTGCCACCTTGAAGGCCAACGCTCCATTTTTGTATTACGCTAATCCCGGAAACGCAGGTGATAACCTTATTTACTTTGGAATGAAAACCCTCTTCCAACAAAACAATATTGAATGGCTACCATTTACCGAAAAAAACTATAGAAAAAATAAACGTATCGTCTATAGCGGCGGAGGTAATTTTGTAAAATACTACACCACTTGCTCGGATCTTATCCGTAAATACGACAGCAGTTTAGAAGCGTTTATACTCCTACCTCATACTATCTCAAATAATGAGGAATTACTGCAAAATTTAGATAAGCGCTACAAAATATATTGCCGTGAGAAAAATAGCTACGCACATTGCAAAACATATGCAACCGGGGGCGCCGAAGTCCATCTGTCAAACGATTTAGCTTTTGTCTTGAGAAACAACGACATCGTGGCTCATTTTCCGCGCTTATTCCCATGCCATAGTATAGACAGAATCTGGCGTTGGACTCAGAAACGCAAGCGAAGCATGAATTATGTTAACTCCGGCGGGAAATTTTTTTTCAGAAACGACAGCGAGAAATCGAAAGATAGGCCCACGCCGGCGGAGAATCTTGATATTTCAAATGAACTAATTATGAAACAAAAAACAGATGCCCAAATGGTTACAGTAGCAAAGGGTTTCTTAGCAACGCTTTCAAAACCCAGAGTGATTTATACTGACCGATTGCATGTTGCAATTGCGGGTGCTATCCAAGGTAACGATCAAGTATACTTATATCCAGGATCTTATCATAAAAATAAGTCTGTTTACGAGCACTCAATCGAAACTAACTTCCATAATGTAGCTTTTGTAGAAAACTATAGATCATTGCCGCTTTAATTATAGAATAAACGTTCACAAATTATTTAATACGTAAGGATGGATATTAGAGCAGTTGTTTATAATCAAAGTGTATAGAACTTTGATTAAAGTGTATGCGCTCTTAAAGCCCATTTCAACAGGGCATTTCATCGCCAATTGAGTTGACTAATGGTAAATTTAAAATTTTTAATTTACAGCTGTGTAGCGTGAAATTTCCAACGCCTTATTTTTATCAATCAATACTTAAAAGGCGTAGATTATAAAAAATCTAACAGTAATCCGCCAGACTCAAGAGAAGTTTTTATAGTGATGTTTATTGAAAAAGTTAAATCAAGACACCTAGTTTATCGATAAAACTTTCTTACAGCAATACCTCAAAACCGGGGCGTTAGCCAGAACCCGTCCAGCAGGCTCTTCCGCAGCGAGGCCTCCGCAGCTTGATTACAGATCTCGGTGATGAATTCCCGGGACTGTTCGCGGTGTTCACTGGCATCGATACAGGGCTTGAGGCTCAAAACCCATTGACACGCGCCCACCTGGCAAAAGCTCACACCGATGACCGCCGCGCCGGTACGCCGGTGGAAGATCGCCGGCAGGGGACTCGTTTTTACCCTGCGCCCAAAGAACGGTGCCTCCACTCCTTCCCGCATTTTTTGATCGCCGAATATCCCGAGTATTCCACCGGAGCGCAGGTGATCCACCGGTTTATGAAAACCTTCGCGGCGGCTCAGCATCCGGGTTCCGAGTCGTTGGCGTTGGGCGCGATACCAATCCTCCAGATAGTCATTATTCAAAGGCCGATAGAATCCACCCATGCGAACCTTCACGCCGCCTGCTTCGAAGATCGGCCCGATTGCACTGAGGTATTCCCATGGCCCCATGTGCGCGAGCAGGAAAATCGCACCCTTTCCTTCTGCCAAAGTGCGTTTCACAAGCTCCATGCCTTCAATTTTAACATGCCTTGCCTGCCGCTCAATTGGCATGCGCGAGAGCCGGAAGCTACTCATCAAATTCGCCCCGTTACGTACAAATAACTCCCGAACTTGTCGCTCGAGCAGCACCCCACCGTCGAGCCCGGCCTCGCTCGCAGCATTCACGACCTCGAGGTTGGCACGCACCACCGCCCGACGTCGTCCCATCACCTTCCAGCACAACCAGCCCGCGACCCGACCAAATCCAAAAACCAGCGGCAAGGGCGTCCATTGCAGTACCGAGATCAAGCCCCGCGCCAGCAGGTATTGCAGGTATTTCGAGAAGCCTCGATAACGGCGTTGGTTCGATAAATTTCGGATCATGTCACAAAAAAGGATTCACCACCTGTACCCCTCCGTAATTCTGACCGTCTTGCAAGTCTTCAGTTAGGAGCTGTTCGCATTCACTGGCGCGGGCGGCTTCCACGATTGCCGCATCCCAGTAAGAAATTTGCCAACGTTCATGAGTTTCAAATGCTTTTTCCATCAACTCAACGGTAAGCGGCACAATCGGATAGCGCTGCCAACTCTGAATCAAACGAATCACCGATTTATGCGGAAGCGGTTTCGGGCGTGTCGGGCGTGTCGCCTGTACATAAAATTCCTGCAAGACCTGCACCGAGAGCCGTAAATCTGTTGCCTCGAGCAAATCACTTGCAATCCCACGTTTCCTCTCCTCCGCAGGATCGGTGCTTACCCGGTAAAGCAGAATATTGGTATCAATGAAGCGCATCGCGTTCGTGTATAGCTCCTCGCTTCAGCCGATCCTCCGCAGAAAATCCATGGCTGCGCAGTTCCGCGACAGTCGCATCCTCCAACTGCTTTAATCGCTCAAAAGCAGTTTTCCTCGAGGCAATTTCCTTCAAATAACTGCCCACCATTGCAGACACCGAGGTCTTTTCCTCCGCAGCATGAACCCGTGCCCTGTGATACACCGCTTCATCCACAGAAACTGTGATATTTTTCATTCACACAGTATCGGGCTTCGACCCACTCATGTCAAACCTTTCCAGTAAGACCCCCGCCGCGCGTCCGGCTTCATTAAAACAATCTTGCGGATCTTGCGTTAAAAGCTCTGGCAGCGGATTCGCAAAACGGCTGACGCGTCCTGCCTGCTCGAGTTCCGCGACTCCGCACGCCACCCGCGAACCGTTCCCTTTGGCCGGCACCTCCAGCAGACCGACCTTCGCTCCGGCAGTCAGCGCCTCGTAAACCATCGAAACACTGTCTTCACTCACCCAGACCAGGCCGCACTCATTGAGGCGATCCCCCACCCAACCACGCGGCGTCTGCGCCACCGGTTCAACTTTCAAATTCGGCAAGTCCAAATCCACTAAAGCCGCCTCTGTCTCGGGCGGCGTCCGCCGTGAAGTCGTCAAAGTCCAGGTAATCGCATCCGATCCTTGGACCACCGTTCGCACCTGCTGAATCATGGCGTCCGTCTCCCAACCGTAATGCTCCGAGGGGCCTCCGATCAAAACAAGCCCTCGTTCCGGCGATGCCGCCTCCGCTGGCTGAATCGTATTGAGCACCCCCTGGGTCACGATGACGTTATCCCGCCGGCGCGGCTGATCGTGCTCGGGGATCAAACAAAAATCGAACCAACACTGCGGAAGGCTCGGCCGCATGAGTACCACCGCCCTGCCGCCCCGCGCCCGACGCGCCGCCAAAAGCGCGACATGCGTCCGATGCCCCGCCCCCAATAAAAGCTCAGGGTCCGGCAAGTCCGCGCCAAACCGGCAACGCCCGCGAATCCAATCCCGCAACAGCTCACGTCGCCGGGGCACCTCAATGTCGTGACATTCCACCGCGCGCATCCACCCCAAGGCCTGCACCAAGCCCGCCGTCTGCGCCTCATGCCCGGCCTTGCCATCCAACAAACGCCAGACTACCAGCGGCGGCTCTGCCTCAGTCCTTGAACGGTTAATTTGCGGATCGTACATGAGGGTAATTTAAAATGTGCTGGTCGCCGGTGACAAGAGTGAGTCGGTTCAAACGCGCTGTGGCGACTAGTAAACGATCCGCCGGATCCGACTGAAACGTCTCCGGCAAAGAATACGCCTCCTCGATGACATCCAAATCAACCGGGAATACCTTCCAGCCATTAATTTTAATAGCATGACGAAACCAACTGCGCCAATGGCACGGTAATTGGATACGCTTTTTTGCCACAAGGCAGGCCAGCTCTCCAGCTGTAATCGCGGAAACTCCAACGGTCGCCAGTGAATCCTCCAGCCCTTTCAAAACCTCCATGCTCAAACGTTGCGGCTCTGTAGCGAGCCAAAGCACTGCGCAGGTGTCTAAAAGATAATTCATGCCAGCGACAAATCCCCCCACTCCGATGCGTCCAGAACCGGTTGCGTCAAATCACCGCAAATCCTTACTGCTTCGTCAAAACTAGGACGCGTCCGATTGCAACTTGTATCCAGAGGCACCATCTTCGCAACCGGCTTGTTGTGCCGTGTCACCACATAACTCTCGCCCGATTCCACCCGCCGCACGAAGTGCGGTGCCTGCGCTTTCAGTTCCGCTATCGACATATTTTTCATAGCCATAATTATGGTCATATTTGACTAATAATTCAAGAACTCTTTTTTCATACAATGACTTTAGTCTTCAAAGAAATAAGACTTTCCGCAATATACCGACCATGTCCGAGCCCATCACAGTCCCGCTTCTCGACCTCAAGCCGCAATATCAGGCCCTCAAGCCTGAACTCGACGCCGCCCTTGCCCGCGTCGCCGAGTCCCAGTATTTCATCCTCGGCCCGGAAGTCGCCTGCTTTGAAGCCGGAGTCGCCGCCTATTGCGGGGTCGAACACGGCATTGGGGTCTCCTCCGGAACCGACGCCCTCATCGTCGCCATGATGGCTCTCGGGATTCAACCAGGCGATGAAGTCATCACCAGCCCCTACACTTTTTTCGGCACGGTCGGCTCGATCGTCCGGCTCGGAGCAAAACCCGTCTTTGTCGATATCGATCCGCAAAGCTTCAATATCGACGTTTCAAAAATCGAAGCCGCCATCACCCCCAAAACCCGCGTCATTGCACCCGTCCACCTTTTCGGTCAAATGGCGGAGATGGGTCCGCTCATGGAGCTTGCAAAAGCCCACAACCTCATCGTCATCGAAGACGCCGCCCAAGCCATCGGCGCAAAACAAAACGGACAACCCGCCTGCTCCTTCGGCGACCTCGGTTGCCTCTCCTTCTTCCCCACCAAAAACCTCGGCGGCTTTGGCGACGGCGGGATGGTCGTCACGCCCCATGGAGCGCACGCCGACCGCGCCCGCCAGCTCCGCAACCACGGCATGGAACCCAAATACTTCCATGCGCATGTCGGCGGCAACTTCCGCCTCGACGCCCTGCAGGCCGCAGTTCTCAACGTCAAATTACAACACCTCGACGCCTGGCACGAACAACGCCGCCAAAACGCCGCCCTCTACCGCGAAGCCTTTCAAGCCGCCGGACTCACCCGCACCATCGATGACCTCGAAAACAACGACCTGCGCGGCGGCATCCTTCCACCCACCGAACAAGCGGGCAATTTCCACATCTACAACCAATTCGTCATCTACACCGAAAACCGCGAAGCCCTCATGACGCACATGAAGGATCACAGCGTCGGCTGCGAAATCTACTACCCCCTCGCCCTCCATCAACAGGAATGCTTCCAAAACCTGGGCTACCACGCCGGAGACTTCCCCCACGCCGAACGCGCCGCCGCCATGAGCCTCGCACTCCCCATTTATCCCGACTTAACCCCGGAAATGATCCGCCGCGTCGTCGAGGTCATCACCCAATTTAAGCCTTGAATCGCTCACCCAACCCGACTTGACAGGTAATAGACTGGTTATAGTATTGTTATATGACTACTATTAAACTAAGCGAAGCCAAGGCGCATTTGGGTCGCTATGCCCGCGAGGCTGCCAAGGGTCAGCAATTCATCATCTCCGAGCGCAATAAACCCGTCGCGGTCATTGGTCCGGCACCCCAAAGCGAGGCGGGGGTCTGCCCGAAGATTGGCCTCATGGACGGGCAAGCCGCGATTCCGGCAGATTTTGACGCTCCCATCCCGGAATTCGAACGCGATTTTTACGGCAAATGAGGCATCTGTTGATCGACACCCACCTCTTTTTGTGGAGTCAATTCGAACCCGCGAAGCTTCCTGCGGGCATGGTTCAACTCTTGGAAGATCCCGCCGTTAGCTGGCACTTGAGTCAAGTCTCCGTCTGGGAAATACAAATCAAATACGACCTTAAAAAGCTAACTTTGCCCGCACCACCCCTTGCCTTCATGGATCGACTCATTGAGGATTCCGGCTTTCATTTTCAGGAAATCCAGAACAAAGCCATCTACATGTTGGGAAAATTGCCGCAAATTCACCGCGATCCCTTTGACCGTCTCCTCATCGCCACCGCGCTTGTCAATGGCTGGGAAATCGCCACAGTTGACTCCGTAATAAGTGAATATCCGGTTCAAATAACCCTGGGCTAGAAATCCACCGTCTCAAAATCCCATGCTTCTCAAACGCTTCAGTCCGTACTTCGCCCACCTCAAGACCGTGCGTCTGCAGTTCGCGGTTGGACTCGTTGCGGGCATCCTCGCCGCCGCCGCTTCGGGCGCCGGCCTCCCCCTCGTCATCGAATACATCGTTCCAACGGTCTCCGGTGAAGATGCCCCTGCCGGCCTCGCCCTTCTAGCGACCCTTGCCATTATCCCGAGCGTCTTTGCCTTCCGCGCCCTCGGAACCTTCCTCAACGCCTACTACATGGCGCACGCCGGGATGCACGTCCTGGAATGCCTCCGCCTCGACGTCT
>CBFHKU010000020.1:0-14486 GCA_965656495.1 Coraliomargaritaceae bacterium | reverse complement strand
CAAAAGCCAGCCGTTGTTGGAGTAGCTTCCGTCGAGGGTGTGCGAACTCGGAGTGAAGCGTGCTTCCAGCGCATCTGCGTCGGGGCGGCTCACCGCTACCAGGGCGGAATCCGCCGCAATCGCTTTTGCGGCGGCGGCAAAATTGTACTTGGCTTTGACCGGCTTGGGGGCGCTGTCTTCAAGTAATCCGACCGAGAGGAAACGGTTGAAATCGGAACCGCCCTGCGCCTTGAAGGTGGCCTGCACAATCGCGTAGGGATCTTTTGAGGCAGCACCGGCGAGACGAGCCAAGACCTCCAACTCATTGAAGGTCGGGAACAGGGGCTCAATCATGGGCTGCACCGGAACGAGGGTGCCGTCAAAGGTGCGTCCGTCGCCCCATGATTCGAGATAGTGGGAACGCGCCACCAGCACATCCGAGATCGCGGTGGTTTCGTTGGCGCTGTCGCTCAGGCAAATGCTCTGTTTCGCCTTGGCTTGGGCCGCCGCAAAGTCGAGATCGACCGGGGCGTTATAGACGGGATTCCCGCCGAGAATGATGAGGTTTTCTACCCCGCCTGCGTTGAGTCGCTCAACTGCGGCTTCGATTCCTGCAGCCTTCGCCGCAGCGGGCAGGTATTTGACCGGTGCCTGCAAGACAGCGTTGAGGGCATGCACGATAACATGGACCGACTTCGGCAAATGCGCTCCTGCCACCACCAAGGCGTGACCCTGATGCGCCACCAGATCCGCGGCACATTCTTCAACCCATTTTTGATCGACTTTAAGCTGGGCGGCGATCCCCTCGAGTTGCGCCTGCAGCGCACCCCCGGTTTGCTTGGCGCGAAGCACTTCCGCTGCAAGCGCCGCCGCAAAGGCACCCATTTCGCCGCTGCTGAGGCGCAGACGGTGGTCCGCCATCGAACCAGTGTTGGTCAAAATACTCTCCGCAACATAGAGACGGCTCATCTTGGCGGCATCGCTCTTGTCTTTTACCTTGCGGGTTTTGGTGAAGGCGCGGGCATAAGCGGTATTGCCATCGCCCTCCGTAATGAAATCGGCATCAAGCGAGAGGATGCGCTCCGCTGCTTCAAATTGCGGTTGGGCGTCGAGCGGCGCTCCAAAGACCAGCGCGGCGGCATCGCGGGAGGCGTGTTGCACCAAGGGCGCGTACTGCGCGATGGTCGCCTTCGGGAATTTGTTCTGCAGGGATTCTAAGAGGGAAGCACGGCTGGGAGAAGTGCACGGTTCCGCGAGCACCACCAAACCTTCGCCCTGATCTTCCAAATGCGCCTTGCGAATCGATTCCAAGAGGTCGCGGACTTTTTCGGGCGAGAGTCGTCCGCCCTTCGCGATGCTTTTGGTGGCGCGGTCGGGATCGTAAAGGTCGAGCACGCTAGCCTGCGATTGAATGCTGCTCGCACCGCCAAATGGGGTGTAGCTCGGGTTGCCTTCCACTTTGGTAGGGCGACCACTGTGGGTTTCCACAATGAGGGGAACGTTGCCGCTCAAGCCCGGCATGGAGCTCGCATAATAAGAAGGTACGCCGGGAATCAGGTTTTCCGGTTGTTTGGCGTAGGGCAAAATCGTTTGTACCGGACGGCGGCAACCTGCCATACCCATCCCGGCAAGCCCGAAGGACGCCGCCATGACTTTCATGAATTGGCGGCGATTGACCCCCTCCAACTCCGCTGCGCCTGCCGGAAATTCGCGCTCCACCCATTCCTTAAAGGCGGGGGTTTCCGCGAGTCCATCGAGGCTCTTCCAATAGCGCGGGCCTGAATTTTCAAATTCCTTCATCGTAGTTCGTAAAATTGTTTAACGGTGGCAGCCGGAACAGCTCTGTGGAGGGTTAACTTTCCAGTTGTGTACATAACCTTCAAATTCCGCTTGGCTGGCGGCATCGGTGGGTCGCTCCCAATCGAGGTTGTAAACTTCCTCCACCGGGCGGATGTAATCTTCGGGATTGCGGTGACATTCGAGGCAAAAGCCCATACTCAGCGGCTTGGCGTGGTGCACCACTTCCATTTCGTCGATGCGGCCGTGACATTCCACACAGCTGATTCCACGGTTCACGTGTACCGCGTGGTTGAAATAAACATAATCGGGCACCTTGTGAATGCGCACCCAGGGAATCGGTTCGCCGGATTCGTAGCTGTCGCGCACCACCGCCAGTTGCGGGTCATCCTTTCGCACCATGCTGTGGCAAGTCATACATACCTCGGTGGTCGGAACGTTGGAGTGACCCGAACGGTCCACGTAGGTGTGACAATAACGGCAATCAATCTCCAATTGCCCGGCATGCAAAGCGTGACTGAAGGCCACCGGTTGGGTCGGCGCGTAGCCCACCCGCGTGTACTTCGGCGTGCAGTAATAGGTTACCCCCAGCACCACCGCTGTCTTGATCAATAAAATCCCTACGATCAATTTGATCGGAACGGTGTTCACCCATTTTGGAAATACATTCGCCATCGTAACTCTAGAAAGGTTTCAAGCTGTTGTTGAAAGTGTGAGACGCCAAAAAGTCCTGACTTTTACCCGATGGGCAAACAAGTGTCGTTGCGATATCTGAGACGGTCCTTGCAGGTCGGTAACTCATTAAAGGGCGAATGAAATTCAGCTAAAAAATAATAGCAATTATCTTTTTGAAAAAATGTACGTATCGAAACCAATAAGTATCGAACCATCCAAGTTAACGCTCAGCTACACGTTTACCAGAATGCACGCACCTTATTAGAAACAAACGTCAAGATCATTAGGAATATGAATTGATATTGGCAATGCTCACTTCACGCAGGGCTGCATCAATAAGCAAAAGCAATCGAAGCTATTAATTAAATTTATACCCCCTCTGGGAGCTTGGCACGACTCAGCACCCATGCGCTGGAGACAAACATAATACAGGCTGCCGCCACGGGGTGCAGGTTCCCGGTAGCCGCCAAGAGCATTCCGGCGCAATTATAGAGTGCGGCGTAGATCAGATTGCCCCGCAAGCGTTGCTGTAGGGCGCGCGCCAAACGGATGGCCTCCGGTAAAAACGCGACCTGATCACCCGCAAAGAGCGCCCCCGCCGCACTGCGGGCAAGCGCTGCCCCGCTTCCCATTGCGATCGCGGCGGACGCCTCAACCATCGCCCCGGAGTCATTGATGCCGTCGCCAATAAATAAAGGCCGCTCCCCCGAGGCGCTCGATTCACGCACCCGCGTTGCTTTTTCCTTTGCCCTCATACCGGCTCGCACGCAGACCGAATCCGGTACCTCCACTTGCGGCCCGGGATCCCCGGTCAAAATCTCGCTGGCGATCCCAAGGGATTCCAGCTCCGCCCAAGTCGAGTCCACCCCCGCCCGCAGCACTTCCCGCAAAACAAAGACCGCCGCCAGTTCCCCATCCACAAACGCAAAGACGCGCTTCCCGGCAGCTTCTTTCAACCACGCCAAGCCCGCGCTCACCTCCGCTCCCGGCACCAAATCCGCCTCGCCGACCCGCAGCTCAAATCCCTGCACCCGTCCACCGATGCCCGCACCCGGATAATCCGTCAACTCCGTCAACTCCATGCCGTCATCCCCTTCCCCGCAATAACGCGTCAGCGAACGCGCCACCGGGTGCTCCGACTTCGACTCCAACGCGCGCACCGCAGCCAGCAAGTCCCGCTTGCGCTTGCGCTCCACCCATGCATTCATCACTGCGCACTCCGTCACCTGCAACTGCGACTCGCTCAAGGTGCCGGTCTTGTCGAAAAAGATGCGTCTGGTTTGCGCAAGGGTATCGATCAAAGCGCCGTCCCGGCTCGCCAAACCACTGCGCGAAAGACGATAGAGGCCCTGCCAAATCGCCACGGGGGTCGCCAAACCCAAGGCACAGGGACAGGCCACCAACAAAACCGCCATGGCATTGAAGACTGCCGAGGCCCAGTCACCCGCCCATAACCAATACAAGCCCGTCACAAAACTGACCCCTGCCACCAGTGGCAGAAAGAATTGAATCAAGCGGTCTGCCTGCGTCTGTAATTGCGAGGGACGACCCGCCCGCATGCGTACCAAATCCAAAATACCGTCCAGTTCGCGCCCGCCCAAGACCGCCTCCGTTTCCACCACAAAGTCTCCATCCAATGAATAGGTGCCCGCCCGCAGACGATCCCCCGCCTGCCGCACAATCGGCAAAGGTTCACCCGAGAGCGCCGATTCATTCACGTAACCCCGGCCCTCCAGAATCAGCCCGTCCACCGAGACAGGATCCCCCGCCTCAACCCGCACCGTCTCGCCCGCCTGCACCGAGTCGAGCGGACTCCATTCCCAACGCTCTCCGCGCCGCACCCGCACCCGGTCAAAGCGCTCGCTCAAATCATCCGTCGCCGCCTTCAGACGCGCAAAGGAACGCTCACTGAACACCCGCCCCAGCGCGTGTATTGCAATCACTACCGAGACCACCTCATAAAAAATCGCACCCTCCCCCGTGAGGCTTGACAACAGGGAACCGACAAAAGCCCCCAACAAGCTCAACATAAAGAGCCCGTCAATCGAGAGCCGCCCCGAGCGACACATCCCGAGCGTCGCACGCAGCAAATTTCCGCCAAGAAAGAGAAAGACCAAGAGTGCCGAGGCGATCAATCCCCCGTGCAAAACCCAATAGACGGTCGAACCAAAAACCGGGGGCGTCATGTTGAGCGCCAGCGAAAGCACCATGCTTTGCCCCGCAAAAACCGCCGCAATCCCCACGTGCAACCAGGCACGCGTTGAAGCCGGGCCCGCCGTACCACAGGGAAGCTCCTGCGCAGAACAAGTCCCCGCTTGCGTACCCGCGACATCTTCTGTTTCAGCAAGCTCCATCAAAATACCGCTATGCGGATTGTTGCCCCGATGCAAGCCAGCCGCCTACTTCTTTTCCAGGGCATCCACAATGCTCTGCGCATGTCGCCGCAGGAGCGCCTCCGGATCAAGCTTGCGTTCCTGACACGCCGCCGCGATTTCAAAAAGCCGTGCCCCCAGAGTCTCGGCATCCAACTCCGCCGCTTCCCGCTCGATCAACTCCCGGTTCAGCAAATCACCCGTTTCTATTTTCTTTTTCACGATCTGCTTGTAAACATCCTGCGCAAACATGAGAGCCGGCAAACGCGGCGGCAAATCCTTGAAGCGCCCGCTCTCTACCGGACCGCGTTTCTTCTCCGCCGCCTTGATCGCTTCCCATTGCTCCAGCAGGGCGGCGCTGTCCTTCACGCTCGCCTCTCCAAAAACATGCGGATGCCGCCGTACCAACTTCGCATTAATCTCCCGGCAAACCGAATCAAAATCAAAATGCCCCGCCTCCTTCGCCATCTGGGCATGCATCACAACCTGCAACAATACATCCCCCAATTCCTCTTCCATGTGATCCATGTCGCCGCGGTCGATCGTTTGCAGCAATTCACTGCATTCATCAATCAGGCAATCCGTGATGGACTGGTGATCCTGTTCGATATCCCAGGGACACCCGCTCTCCGGATCGCGAAGGGCTGCCACCGTTTTCAAGAGCGCCGCTATTCCCGATTCCGACATCCCCTAATCCTGTCCCTCCTCAAGCAGCGACTCCGCCAAGGCCACCAGATCCCCGCGAGGATGATCCGTTTCCGAACCGGCAGCCATATCGCGCACCTTCAAAACCCCGGACGCCAATTCCTCGGAGCCATAAATAATCGCAAAACGTGCGCCCCGTTGATTCGCCTCTTTAAACTGTTTCCCAAAGGCCACTTCCTTAAGCGGATATTCCACGCTATACCCCGCAGCCCGCAAACATGCCGCGTCTGCCAAAGCCTGCGCCCGTTCCGCCGCGCCCCCAATGATAAATATAAAATCCGGCCCCGCTTCGGCAGCCTCCATCAAACCCTTCTTTTCCAGCAAATCGCCCAAGGTGACATCACCCATTGCAAAACCGACCGCCGGCATCGCCTGACCGCAGAGCTTGCCGACCAAATCATCGTAGCGACCGCCCCCTGCCAGGGCGCGCCCCTCCCCGCTCGCCTCAAATGCCTCAAAGACAAAACCGGTGTAATACGCCAGACCGCGCACGATCCCCAAATCAATCTCGATGAATTCCCCCGCGCCACTGTTGTCCAATGCCGTCAACAGAACCCGCCACTCCGCGAGCCGGGCTTCAATCGCCTCCGCCTGCGCCCCCTCCACCGGCAGCGCCGTGAAATACTCGACCAGTGCGGGAAAATCACGAATCGACACCACCGCTTCGACCTTCGTCATAAACGCCGCAGCCGATTCGCCCAATACCGTCGCCAATTGCTCAAGGGTTTTCTCGCGGCTGTTGCGTTCCAGCTTGTCGATCACCCCCAAGACCTGCGCCGAACCCGCCGCGTCCAATCCCTCTGCCGCGAGCAGGAACAACCAAAGGTCGCGGTCACTCAAACGCAGCTTGAAATCCTCCACCCCCAAGCCAAAGGCTTTCAAGGATTGCACCAGCAGCGCGATCAATTCCGCATCCGCGCTCGCACTGGACTCGCCCAAAATGTCGGCATTGAACTGATAAAAGGCACGCAAGCGCCCCTTCTGTGGCCGTTCATAACGATAGTGCTCCCCGATGTTAAACCATTTGATCGGGCGCTTGAGACTGTTTGCCTTCGCCCCCACCAGACGCGCCAGCGACGGCGTCATCTCCGGACGGAGCGCCACCGCCCGTCCGCCACGGTCCTCGAAGTGAAACAACTGGCTGACAATTTCCTCGCCGGATTTCTCGATATACAACTCGAGCGGTTCAAGCACCGGGGCATCGTATTCCTGAAAATTGAAACTCTGTGCCGCCGCCCGCCAGTTTTCAAAAATATAGGCGCGGCGCGCGCTGCTCTCGGGATAGAAGGCCCGGAATCCGGGAAGGGTTTCAAAACTCATGCCAGGGTCGGTCGGGTTGTTATAGACTGTCTGCGGGGAATCCGTTCCGGTGCTCGCCCTTAACCCTCACCGTCGTTTAAAGCGGAAATATCAAGCTCCGCGAGTTGTTCCTTCAATTCCTTGCCCGCCTTGAATTTGATCACGGCTCGCGTTGGGATCACGACATCGGTTTCCGGTTTGTTGGGATTGCGTCCAATGCGGGACTTGCGCACCTGTACCTCAAAGACTCCAAAGTTGCGCAGTTCCACATTGCGTCCTTCCGCCAGTGCTTTCGCGATTGCATTCAGGGTGCGCTGCACCGTTTCCCTGACGTCTTTTTGTGGAATGCTCGTACCCTCATAAATGTCGAGGACGATATCACGCTTGGTAAGGTTTTTGGACATACTCGTATTACTTGAAATCAATTAAAAGATAGACTGTGCAAACAGTAGACCTACGATACTTTGAGCGTGGTAAATACTGTCAAACTCGAAAACATCCGTCTGACCAACAATTTAAAACTTTTCTTCTATGCCTGAAGGCAAAAGCGTGAACCGTATGTTCGCAAATATTGCGAATCGTTATGACTTCGCCAACCACTTTCTCAGTGGCGGGGTTGATTATTACTGGCGCAAAGTCCTCGCTGACCGGGTGGAGGCCTTCGGCCCGCGCCGGATTGTGGATCTCGCCACCGGTAGCGGCGACGTCGCATTTAAATTGCGCGACCGCCTCGGTACCGATGTCGCGGTGTGCGGAATGGATTTCTGTGAACCGATGCTGGAAACCGCCCGACTCAAAAAAAAGGAGCGCCCCGCTTACGCCGACCTCGAATTCACTTTTGGCGATTGCATGGCATTACCGCTCCCGGACGCCTCAGTCGATGCCATCACGATCGCATTCGGGGTGCGCAATTTTGAAGACCGCCACAAAGGTCTCTCCGAGATCCACCGCGTCCTGCGTCCGGGCGGGCGTTTGTTTATCCTCGAATTTTCCCAGCCCCATTTCTGGTTCCGTCCCTTCTATTACCTCTACCTCAAGTTTATCCTGCCTCGCCTCGCGGCGTTAGCTACCGGCGATAAGGGCGCCTATGATTACCTCGCCGGTTCCATCGAGGCATTTCCATCCAGACCGCAACTCGCCCAGCAAGTGCGTGAGGCGGGCTTCTCCGCCGTCAAGGCGATCGCCCTCACCTTTTCCATCGTGGCGATTCACGAAGCCACCAAATAAAACCGCGCTCGGGGTTTAGTAACCCTGCGACTGCACCACCTTCGAGAGCTCACTCTGGAACGCCTGAACATCCTCGGGACTCGGACGGTATTCGGGATCCTCGCCGGGCAAGAGTCCCAACTGACCACTCGCGTCGAGTTGCCAATTCATGCTTTTGCCATCGCTAAAGACCACCGTCCCGCTGAGCAGCGCACCGGGGCGTTTGATCGCATCGAGCTCGACGCGTACCCCGCCCTCGGGTTCAACCAATTCCGCTTCCTCAACCGCCGCATCCGCCGCGCTCGCGTCGTCTTCCTCCGGTTCCGGTTCTTCCACAACCTCCGAGACCACGTCCAAATCATCCACCAGAAAACGTACATCCATGTAGGTCATCGCCACGGCCATTTCCTCGCGCAAGCGATTTTGTACGGTTGCAAGCGATTCGCCCGCCCGCACCCAATCCTTGACCGTCTCCAATTGTGCTTCCGTTAATTCCATAATTCTGTGCCGGGTGCGCCTGCGAGGCGTTTGTTTAAAAACCGCCCTTACGCGCGGTTGCTGGACAATTGCTTGATCAAATAATCCACTGCGCGTTTCACCGTGACGTCCTGCTCCATCATGTTCTCCACCTGTTTGCAGGCGTGGATCACGGTGCCGTGGTCACGTCCGCCGAAGGCTTCCCCAATCGATTTGAGCGGATCACTCGTCAGGGTTCTTGAAATATACATCGCGACCTGCCTCGGGAAAACAATCGCACTGGTGCGGCGGCGACCCACCAGTTCGCTGAAACGGATTTTATAGTAGTCCGAAACTTTGTTTTGGATTTGGTTTACCGTGACTTGTGCGGCGGCCTCCTCCTGGAAGAGGTCACTCAAGAGGCGTTCCACCGCTTCTAAATCCAGAGACTGGTCGATTAAAGAGTTGTAACTCGCGATCCGGGTGAGCGCTCCCTCCATGCGGCGCACATTCCGCGAGACCCGCTCCGCGAGAAATTCCATGACATCGTCCTCCATTTCCAGACGCATCGCAGCGGCCTTTTTCCGCAGAATCGCGACCCGTGTTTCAAAATCGGGTGCCTGTACATCGGTCACCAATCCCCATTGAAAGCGCGAAACCAATCGGTTTTCCAAGCGCTCGATTTCATTGGCAGGACGGTCACTCGCCAGAAATATCTGACGGCCCGACTCAAAGAGATCGTTGAAGGTGTGGAAAAATTCTTCCTGGGTCCCCTCCTTGCCGGAAAGGAAATGGATGTCATCGACCAGCAAGGCGTCGACGTTGCGGTAATACTTGCGGAATTTCGCCAGCTTCTTTTCACGGATGGCGTGAATGAATTCGTTGGTGAATTTCTCGGTGGACACATAGGCGATGTGTGCATTCGGGTTGTTGTTGAGCATCTGGTGCGCCACCGCGTGCATGAGGTGCGTTTTGCCCAAACCGGTTTCCCCGTAAACAAATAGCGGATTGTAGGCACGACCCGGGGCGTTCGCCACCGCAATGCTGGCGGCGTGCGCGAGTTGGTTACCGGAACCGACCACAAAGTTATCAAAGGTGTTGCGCGGGTTCAATATCGCCCCGCTTCTGTTTTTCTTTGAGCTGGATTTGGAATCGTTCTCCGATGCCTGCGCGACACGGCTGTTGCCCCGGATTCCGCTCTTCTGGCTGCGCAGCTCTTTGCCAACTGAATCGGAATCCCTGTCCGGCGCACTGTTTCCTGGATCCACTTCAACCTTGATACTGACGGCCCGTCCGGACAAATCCCGCGCCTTTTGCGAAATCACATCCAGATAATTGTTCTCAATCCAGATTGCGTTGAAATCGTTCGGCGCACTGATAGTAAGGCGGTTGTCGGTTTCGCTCACAAAGGAAAGACCCTCAAACCACATATCATAGAGTTCGCTCGGTAAAATTTCCTTTAGTTCAAGAGTTAGGTTGCTCCAAAGATTCAGCGTGGTGGAGGAAGTGGACATGTTACTTTAAAAGACGTTTTTATTCACACCATTGCGAATAGCGGCGCTGAAAACGGATGACCAAGTCAAAATAAGGAGTCCAACGGTTTGCTAATCTAGGTGAGAATTGAAAATATGTGAGCTGGTTTTGCATCATACAACCTCATAAGAGATTGTATTTTAATGCTTTAGAAAATTTAATAAGTGAGGGTAGTAGTGTTTTGAGTATCCTTTGAGTTAGTAAAAATTGAATCTTCCAACAAAAACCAACCGAGGACAATACGAAAAAAAATGAGCCTTAAAGTATTGGCAAGGGCAACTTCTGAACAAGTTATTCACAGTCGCTACTGAATAACTTTTTCTAGCCTCAAAAAAAGATAACCGCCGAAAGTCACGATTCTGTTACTCTTTGAAAACAGGCATTTTCCATAAGCAAAAAATACAACCCTAACGAAGCGGTACGCTCGTATCGTGCCTGAAGAAAATTTTTGGCACGCAATTATTTTTTTTCTGCCATGTTGGCGATCAGGCGCTCGTTGAATTCTTTCGCGGAATCATGCCCCATTAATTTCAGAGCCTGCGCCATTGATGCCACTTCCACCAATCGCGCCATGTCCCGACCGGGGCGCACCGGAATCTCCATCGTCGGAACCTTCAATCCAAGAATCTCCACCGTGTTTTCCTCCAAACCGGTTCGCTCCTCGTGCATCCCGGGGGTCCATGCCACGAAGTTAATCACCAAATCGATCCCCTTCCGCAGGCGCACCGAACGCACCCCGAATAATTCCGCGATATTAATGATCCCCAATCCCCGGCATTCCATATATCCACGGCTCAACTCCGCCGAGGTCCCGATTAATTCCCGGTCACTCAAACGTTGGATATGCGTGAGGTCGTCCGCCACCAAACTGTGTCCGCGTTCGATCAAGGCGAGCGCGCACTCGCTCTTACCCACCCCGCTTTCCCCGCAGATCAGGGTTCCGATGCCCTTGATGTCCATCAAGGTTCCGTGGATGTGCGTCCGCGGCGCAAACTTCTCTTCCAGGAGCAAGGTTGCCTCGGTCGTGATGGTCTTCGATTTCAAGGGCGAGCGAATCAAGGGGGTCTTGTATTTTTCCGCCAGTTCAAGCATCACCTTCGAGGGCGATAAATTCCGCGATACCAAAATACACGGTACCTTCCGTTCCAGCATCTCCGTTAAAACCTTCGCCTCCTCGTCCCGCTTTAAATCGCGCAGGTAGGCCATCTCCCCCGCCCCAAAAAGTTGAATCCGCTTCGCGGCAAAATATTTGAAATAACCCGTTACCGCCAGCGCGGGGCGATTGAGGCTCCGCTCGCGAATCATCCCGTCCAAGCCCTGAGCGCCCGCCACACAATCCAACTCCAGCGGCTCCTTGAAGGACTCATAAAAATCGCGCACCGGTACCGCTTCCACGAATTTCGTCTGTAGTTTCTGATTCTTTGGCATCCCTTCCTCCCTTTCTAGATGTTGAAATCTTCACCGAGGTAAAACTCCCGGCTTTGCGGATCGTTAATCAAAAAATCACTGGTACCTTCGCTCAAGACCCGCCCCTCGTGCATCAGGTAAGCGCGGTCAACGATGCTAAGCGTCTCCCGAACATTGTGGTCGGTGATCAAAACCCCAATTCCGCGCTCCTTCAATTGCACGATAATCTTCTGCACCTCACTCACGCTGATCGGATCCACCCCGCTGAAGGGTTCATCCATCAACAAAAACTTCGGTCGCGTCACGAGGGCGCGGGAAATCTCCAGACGGCGGCGCTCGCCTCCGCTCAGGGTAAAAGCCTTCTGATCCGCCAACTCAGTCAATCCCAATTCCGCCAAATGCTCCTCTACCCGCGAGGACCGTTCCGCCTTGCTAATCGGCAAAGTCTCCACCACCGCGCGGATATTCTCCTCCACCGTCAACTTGCGAAACACCGACGGCTCTTGCGGCAAATAGCCCATCCCAAGCCGCGCCCGTTGATACATCGGCAAGTCCGTGAGGGATGCCTCATTCAAAAAAACCTCCCCACCCGAGACCGGCACCAGACCAACAATCATATAAAAGGAGGTCGTCTTGCCCGCCCCATTCGGCCCCAGCAAACCCACAATCTCTCCTGCCGCAATTTCGAGATCCACCCCGTCCACGACCCGGCGTTTCCCGTAATCCTTTGCCAGATCACGCGTCTTGATTCGCTCCTTTGTCGCTCCTGCTTCCATTATTTCAATTAAAAATCTATTCTTACGCTGTTCGCAACTCCCACCTTGGCAACTGTCAATCTTTGCCATTCGGCAACTCCGGCAAGGTCACCCGCGCTCGCTCCCCATCCGCACCGCCCTCCACAATCGCACGGCGCTCACCCTGATTCAACACCAGACGCCCGCCCCGCACCTGACCCTTCACGTCATCCACCTCCGCGTTGCCCTCCAAAACCAAACGCGATCCAACCGGATCAATCCATGCCTTGTCCGCACGAGCCACCCGGCCCTCCTGTTCAATGCGCACCGAACCCGTCCCCACAATTTCCTCGATCTGCGTCGCCCCCATTAAACCGGACTCACCCGAACGCTCCGCATCCATGCGCCGTGCCTGCACCTCCATCCGATCACATGTCACCGCCAGATTCGTCCCCGTCACCGAGACCGCGTCCTCAAAAATATACTGCTGCTGCCCCTCCAGCTCTCGCATCTCCAAACGCTCACTCTCAACCAAAGTCGCCTTCGCTTCCGTCTCCACCGGCGCCGGTGCCTCCGCCGCTTCACCCTCCGGAGCCGCCTCCTTCTCATAACCCAAATCCGGTAACTCCGGCAAGAGCACCCGCACCCGCCGTTCCCCGTCCCCATACACAAAAGCCTTCTCCGGAGACAAGTCCATCCGCGCCCCCGAGACCACTGCCCCCTCATGACTCAAACGCGGATTCCCCTTCAACTTCGCAACTTCCCGACCGGGATAAAAACGCGCCTCTTCCGCCTGCACTTCCATCCCCTCATCCTCAATATAAACCGAACCACGCGCATACAATTCCCGCACTTCCCCCACCGGCAACGCATCCTCTGCTTCCGTACCAACCGCTTTCGCCGGTGCCGAAAAAACCGTCAAATGCTCCGCCCTTACCGTCAGAGTCCCGGAAAATATCTCGACCCGGCCCTCAAATTCAAACTCCGTCGCCGTTTCCAATTCCTCCATCACAATCCGGTCAGCATGAATCAAAGTCACCTCGCTCAAACTCGACGCCCCCGATAATCCCAAGCCCCCCGCCTGCACCAAAACCATCTGCGCCCGCCCCGAATCCGCCGCGCCCGTGACGATGACGGTGTTCGCCTCGCTCAAAATCCGCTCACCATTGATCAAAGCACCCCCGGTCTCAACCTGCACCGAACCATTCAATTCCACCACTTCCGTCCCCGGAAAAAAACGCGCCCGCTCCGCCTTCAAACGACGCCCGCCCTCTTCCACTACCACCGAGCCTTCCGCCAATAAATCACGCAAAGCGCGCAACTCCCCACTCACCGGCCCCGCGTCCCCGCTTCCTCCCGCAGGCGTATCAGCCCGCGCCAATAAACGATCGCTCCACAAACGCAGACCCCCCGATTCCGCCTCGACCCCTCCCTTGAAGTCGAAGGCGTAATCCTCCACCGTTGTTTTCAATTCCAGCGATTCACTCCGCACCAAGGTCTTCCCTAAATCCTCTCCCGACCCCTCAAGAATCGACTGCCCAAATTCCACCTGCGCCTCGCTCGAAACCACAATATCCTTCTTTGCCCCGTCCCAGGTCCAACCCTTCCCCGTGATTTCAAAATTCGCACCCGCGATCCGAATCGACTCCTTCGATTCCGCCCGGTTCTCCTCCATCCGCAAAGTCGCCGCCGGACTGTCCAGACTCAGCTCCACCGCCATCCGTTCATCCCCCGTATACACCCGCAAGCCCATCGCCTCCACCCGAATCTGCTCCGGCCCGTCATAAATCCCCTTTGCCCCGCGCAGGACCCATTGCGTGTAACCATTCGCCCCAAACTTCGGGAAACGAAAATCCTTCACCGGCGCACTCGGCGTGATCGAATCCAGACCCGCGTTCAAGCACGGCAACAACAACACACCCAATAAACTAAATAGACAGAGCAAACGCATTTTGGAAACCACCAGCAAACCCCCACCACAGCCACCTGACCAGCCGAAAATCAAACCCGACCCACTTTACTCAGGGCCCTCAATCTCCCCATCATGAACCCTATATACCAAAGCGACAGGATTGTCGCTTCCAAGGTTACCCCTTCATTGTGGGTCCTTACACCAAAGCGACAGGATTGTCGCTTCCACGGTTACCCCTTCATTGTGGGTCCTTACACCAAAGCGACAGGATTGTCGCTTCCACGGATACCCCTTCATTGTGGGTCCTTACACCAAAGCGACAAGATTGTCGCTTCCACGTTGTACAGAATTTTAATCCTACCACTTTACTCAGTGCCCTCCTCCCGTGGAAGCGACAATCCTGTCGCTTTT
>CBFHKU010000019.1:0-15846 GCA_965656495.1 Coraliomargaritaceae bacterium | reverse complement strand
GTTTCGACCGGCTCAACCGAGCACACCGCGCACCGTATGTAGTAGCTGCGTGCTTTAGCCGCAGTTTCGTCGTGTAAGTCTGCGTGTCGATTGGGCGCGGGCTGAAGGTTTCGACCGGCTCAACCGCGCACACCGCGCACCGTATGTAGTAGCTGCGTGCTTTAGCCGCAGTTTCGTCGTGTAAGTCTGCGTGTCGATCGAGCGCGGGCTAAAGGTTTCGACCGGCTCAACCGAGCACACCGCGCACCGTATGTAGTAGCTGCGTGCTTTAGCTGCAGTTTCGTCGTGTGAGTCTGCATGTCGATTGGGCGCGGGCTAAAGGTTTCGACCGGCTCAACCGAGCACACCGCGCACCGTTGATGCAGTTTACGTCGTGTAAGCTTGCGAATGGGTCAACGCACGCTGGAGGTTTTAACCAAGCAAGGTGCGCCAGGTCGAAATCTCGCTTTCTCCTTGCTAGTCGCTGAGATTACTGCCATACATTGATGTTAGTCTGTAATTAAATCCGTACTATGTCGAAATCTGATCCCAAGACCGCTCCCACTCCTGCTCACCTGGTATCCATTCCCCGCAAAATCGCCTGGGGCCTCGGTGGATTGACCAACGATATGGTCAATGCACTCATGTTGCTGGCGATGCCAATTTTCTCGGTTGGACTGGGCGTGAAAGCCACTTGGATCGGTATCGCGCTGGCTTTGCCGCGCGTCTGGGATGCCATTGCCGACCCGCTGATGGGGCACATCAGTGACAACACCCGCTCGCGCTGGGGGCGGCGGCGCCCCTACATCCTGCTCGGTGGCATCGGAATCGGTTTGACCTTTGCCTTGCTCTGGATGCCCAACACGGGGTGGAGCGAAGTTGGATTGCTGACGTGGTTCATCGTCATGAGCCTGCTCTTCTACACCTTTTTTACTATGTGGAACATCCCCTGGATGGCGCTCGGACTCGACCTCACGCCAGACGTCAAGGAACGCAACAGCGTGCAAGCCACGCGTAGCATGTTGGCCCAAGGCGCTGCCTTTATTATACCATGGATCATGCCGCTGGCTTTTTATTTGGGCAAAAACAACCGCGTCGAAGGCGTTGCCGACGAGGTCATCGGCGTCCGCATGGTTGGTATCATCGTGGGCTGCATCATGGCCCTCACCGCCATTATGGCCGCGTTTTTCTGTAAAGAGTCACATGTTACCGCAAAATCGGAGCCGAAAGTGCCTTTCCTGAAGTCAGCCAAATATACTTTAAAAAATAAGCACTTCATCGGCTTGTGCGTCTTTACGGCGCTGTTCTGCGGCGGCGTCGTGATGGTTGGCCCGATGAGCTACTACATCAATGTGTTCTACGTGTATGGCAACCTGCCAATTCAAGAGGCCAAGGAACTCGCGTCCAAGGTCATGGCCTGGGGAGGGACTGTTGGTGCAATCGCAAGCTTGGTGGCCGTGCCGATCATCTCCTGGTGTGCCAGCCGCTACGGCAAAAAACAAACTTTGATCGGTGGAATTGCTCTGATTGTCATCGGGCAGCTCATTAAATGGTATTTCTATGTTCCCGAAAACCCCTACCTTCAGGTCTGGCTGTCGTTGATCATCTACCCCGGCCTAGTCCTGGTCTGGACCATTGTTCCATCAATGTACGCCGACATCTGCGACCGGGATGATCTCGAAACTGGGACGCGTCGTGAAGGGATGTACAGCGCCACTTCCGCATGGTTACTCAAAGTCGGTGTGACTATCGCCGTCGCCGCCAGTGGGTGGTTGATCAACGTGGCAGGGATTTCCGACACCGCCGATGTGCAAACGCCGGAAGCAGTTTTAAATATGCGACTTCTCTTCACCTTGCTGCCGTCCATTTTCACCTTAACAGGCGGATATTTCGTGTTCCGTTACCCCTTCACGGAGAAGGATGCCGAGTTGGTGAAAGAACAGTTGGCCGAGCGCCATGCGGCGGCTGAAGCCTAATTCAAAATGCGGACTGAAGGTCGTGACAGACACAACCGAGCACACCGTCTAAGAGTGCTTGTCTCCTACATGCTGCAGTCGTTGGTGTTTTTTTATTATACCTTGTAATCTTTTTACTTGCGTCGTAAATAATACTTAATTGTAATAAATACATAACCATCATCGGATCCTTTTCCGCCATATAATACTTGTTCTGATGCATTTCAAACGCTCCACCTCGCACGCTGATACTCCTCACGCATCGCAGTCGCAGGGCGGTTTCGCCTTGGTGATTGCGCTCGGCCTGATGGCTTTTATTTTGCTGCTGTTGGTGTCGATGACCACGCTGGTGCAAGTGGAGACACAGTCCGCCCAGGTCACGACCCAACGACTACATGCCGAGCAGAATGCCTTGCTGGGAGCGCTCATTGCGCTTGGGGAATTGCAGCGGCATAGTGGAGTGGATCAGTGCAGCACCGCGAGTGCGGGCATTGAGGACGCCGATCCGGCGACTCCGGCGATTGACGGCGTGGTGCATCCACAATGGATGGGAGTTCGAAGCTATGACGCGGTAACGGATACTTATGAGTGGCAGACTTGGTTGGTCAGTGGGAATCATGGTAAAAATCGGGCGACTTTTCTCGATCCCGCTACACCGTTGACGGGGGCAGGTATCGCGTTTCCCACCAGTCCCTTTGCTACGAGCAGCAATGCTGCGGATTATGTTGAGGTGCCACTCGTGTATATGGATGCGCAGCGGCACAATGGTTTCGCATATTGGGTGCTGGGGCAGCAGGAGCGGGCCGATGTGGGAATCGCGCGGCCGACGGATCCATCCTCTACGAACCTTGAGGGATCAGGGGTGCTCGGTGGCCATTATAATCTTGGGGTCTTGGGCTTGGATAAAATTGACCCGCAAGATCCGGCTTTGAGTAAGTTGAGTTATCTGGCAGAATTGCCACTCATCGACGGTGCGATCGATAATGGGGACACCACGCAGCTTGAGGCATCTGCGGGAGCACTTACTGCGGGCAATTACGGCTTGTTGACGAACGCACGCGACGGTGGCTTGAAGGTGGACCTGACCAGCAAACTGGAAAAAGTGGCGGTGGATGACGCAACGCCATGGGTGGATTTTTCTCCCTACACGAACTTGGATGGCACGCCCATCCCGCAGAATAATTACACCACCGCATCGCCGACCTGGGGAAAGTTAAAAGCCTTCTACGATTTAAAGGACACGATGGTGGCTGATGGGCAGCTAACGCCGCAGCCCAGCACAAATGCGCAGCCCGGCATTAGCCCCCGCATTGCCATGTGTAGCTTTACTGTGGCGACAGGAACAAAGCTGGACACGTTGCCGACAGGCGCCGATCCAGTTCCGGTAATAGAAGTCGTATTTCAGCCGGAAGTAGTGCTGCACAACCCTTACAATGTGCCGCTTGCACCTCAAAAATACATGGTCAATTTCTTTGGTCTTGCACCCCGATTTGATAGCGAGGGTAATAGTCACATTCCGCAAAATTCTCCTCGTTCATGTGAACTTGTATACAGTAATAATCCGGACTATATCTGGACAAATGAAGATGGCTTAGGCGCGCCTCAAGGTGGCGAACGAGAGGCCTTTTTACAGCTATCATGGGGGCATCTTAGGAAACGCACGAATCAAGGCAATTTGAGAAAGGAAATTTCCGATGATGAGTCAACAACCCGTCAAAGAGCTGGTGAACCTTCCACATGGGGGGATACTAAGAATTATCCTCCGGGGGCACCGCGTTTTGAGCTCGATTGTAATATTGTCATGCAGCCGGGCGAGGCGATTGTGTTTACGCCACCATCAGAACCAGTCCCTGGCCAACGTATTCCTTTCGACCGTATGGCACCTGTATCCAATGTAGGCTTTGCGCTGACACCCGGCCTGCGCACTTCCTATTATCTTTATCCGACCAGTCCGAATTGGCGACTGCTTCCTAAGGATTATGGTGGAGCAGACCCAACTACTCGCGGGGAGGACCGGGTTAATGTGCGTATCAAGAACGCTGGTAGTGCTGTTAATGATGCTGGATTCTTTGACGCGACTCTCAGTGTGCTTGATTCAGTGACGGATCAGGAAGGCGAAGACGTCGCATCACTTTTTTATCATAATAATAAACGTCGATCTTATATGGCGCGACAAGCGGGAGCTGACTTTGAAGATCGAATCTTTCAAACAACGGGGCGCATCGAATTTAACTACAAAAACGATTTCTCAAAGAATACGGACCGCATTTACTACAGTAATGGCCACCCGGTGAATCCGGGCGTGAACTCAGCCACATGGCGTATGGTGGCTTACGATCTGATCGATCCGCTAAGCCCTGATCGGGCTTACAACCCGTATAAATACTTCAATCCGCGCGCAAAAATTATGGAGCGTAGTGATCTGAAAACCCGCAAAGCCAATGGTCGAGATGCGGACACTGCAGTGACGGAACCGACGGAAAACTATTTTTATGATGTGCGGGTCAGCGATTTGCAGGACAATAGTTTGGGTGTCCTTGATACCTATGGTTCGGAAGACAGCAAAGTGCGTATTGGGGGCGGTTTGCGCAACCCCATCGCCAATACGATGGTGCTCTATGATGTGCCGTACGATGCTACGGGGCTCTATTCCTTGGGGCAATTACAGCACTTCCAGCTATCCGATTACTTTGACGAAGCGGGCTATGCGATCGGTAATTCATTGCGCTCACCGCATTTGGCGGGGGAGGAACTCTTTCATGCAGGGCTTGGGGTGATCTCTTGGTTGGATGAGCTGAACGAAGTCGAGGGCACGGTGGATTATTCCACGATCGACCTTTCGTATATTTTCAATGATGCCCTCTGGGATCGCTACTTTTTTTCAACCACCGCGCAACTCACCCAAGCTGAGCTCGACGCGGGCACGCCTTTGCCAAATCCCCGCATGCAGCCGATCGGTGGCGCTGCGCTGGTCGATTTGCAGGACCCTGACGAGGCGGCGGCAAACTTGATGGTTCAAGGCGCATTCAATGTAAATTCCACATCTGTGAAGGCATGGAAAGCACTGCTGGCAGGCAATCACCAGCGCTACGAAGGGGCGGATGGGACGCCTCTGGAATCGCCGTTCTTTCGATTATTTTCACAGGATTTAGGGCAAATTAATGAGCTGTCGAGCGGTTATTCCGAGGTGGGAACGCTTGCCGGCGGCGCTGGCGGGCCAAGTCCTTTGGATAAACTGGCTGAAGCGATCGTTGAGCAAGTGAAGCAACGTGGGCCATTTGCTTCCTTGGCGGACTTTGTGAATCGCAAGCGTGTGCTGGATCCCGGTGACGATTCCAGCTTGAATGAATCTGGAGCCTTACAGGCTGCAATCGACAAAAGCGGAATCAATGCCGCGATTGCGGATGCCGAGAGTATTCCAACAAATCCCAAGATGACCGGCTTTGTCGATTTTTCTCCGAGTTATACACTTGAGGGCAGTAGTATAGAAGGGCTCCCGGGGATGCTGTCTCAGGCAGATGTCCTAACCGCCATCGGTCCCTATCTAACGACGCGTTCAGATACATTTACGATTTTAACCTATGGAGAACACCGTAACTCAATTGGTGATAAGGCTGCGCGCGTTGCCTTAGAGATGACGGTGCAGCGCATGCCGGACTATGTGGATTCAACGGACGAAGCCTCGGTTCATCCTAATAATACTACTATCGCGCTGAACCAGAACTTTGGGCGACACTTTAAGATTGTTGGCATGCGCTGGTTGGACTTGAAGCAACTGCAGTTACCCTAAGCCATCCCTCAATGCCTCAAAATACCATGTTGCAACTCAACCAATTTATCTCACTTACCGTGCGCCTTTGCCTTATCTTTGTTCTCTTTGCGACGAGCGCTTTGGTTGCGCAGTCGGGCAAGATTATAAATATTAATTTGCAGTGTTTGGGGTGGGATGGGAATGTCAGGGCAGTCGTGCAGGAGCCCGACGGTGAATTGGTTTCATTGGTCGCAAGCCAGAAAATCATCAGTACGGTTATCAAGGTGCGCAGCACCAACCCACTGAAGTTGTATCATGCGACCAAACAGGGAAGCAAGCTGGGCAACCCGATGGCAGTAGTCCCCTTAAAGCCGGGCGTTAAGGATATTTTGTTGATTTTACGAAAAAGGGGGGAGGGCTATGACGCAATTTCATTGCCTTTTTCCAAAGATGACTTCCCGGAAAACACCGCGACCTTCTTAAACCTGACTTCTTCTCCTGTTTTCGCTCAGATTGATGGACAGCGTCAAATCATCCAAAAGGGAGCCCGCCATCAAGTGCCATACACATACGAATATGCAAAAAAAGAATCGCTGCGGACCAAGTTTGCAGTGGAGCAGAATGGGCGCTTGCGCTTGGTACAAAATAGCCATGTTCCATTGATGAATCAAGGCCGTGTCCTTTTCTTTATATCCAAGACAGCATCTGATTCGAAAAGGAAGTCGCGCTATCCGGTGTCCTTTACCTATGCCTACGATTCAATGCTAGCCTCAGGCCAAGGCCTGACGGCCGAAGAGCTCGCGCGGGAAGAGGAAGAGATGTTGAGCGAATAGGGGAGGCGAAGTGCTCACTTATCGCGATGCGGTTCAGTAATGGTGTTCTTGGCAATCTCGATCGGGTATGAATGGTTCAGTTTGCGGTAGCGGCGTGCTTTAGTGGCAGTTTGCAAAAGGTTGAATAATAACGAAAGGTTGTATGTTACTTGTCGCAGGACGCCCATGAAAATTATGACTTATTTAAAATGTGGTTTAGCGATCTCAATGGCCACAACGGCAGACTGCCGTTCGCTTGAACCGCTTGAGCGGATAGGCATCGAGACCGGAGAGGGCGGGGCGCAGTTTGTGCTCAAGGAATCCGGGAAGCCCTTTTATGTGACGGGCTTCAATTACATCCGTCTCCGTTCGAGGGATGGAAGACCCGGTGGGGATCATTCCACCTTCGATGCCGATACGGAGTTCACCCAAGCTGCTTATGAACCCGACCGCGCCGAGGCGATGTTCCAGACCTTGGAAGACGCAGGCTACAACACGGTGCGTGTGTTTATCATCGGTCGTAACTCCTTCAATCCCGGTATTGGCGGGGATTACACGACCACCCAAGGGCTCTATGAGCCCTACATGGAAAACGTGCTCGATTTTCTGCGCCGTGCGACCCGCCACAATATCCGTGTTTTTCCAACGTTCGGAGACGGAGAATTACCAAACAATGCGTATTACCTGAGTTTGTTCGGTGCGGGTAATCATGAGAAGAACCTGCTGGTGCTTTCCAAAAACGGTGTGGATGCACGGGTTGAATACATTACATCCTTTCTTGCGTATCTCAAAACCAAGGAGCCCGCAGTGCTGCCAACCCTGTTGGGCTTGCAGTGCCAGAACGAGGCGTATTTGCGCGCCAATCAGTTTCCGTTCTCAGAAACGAAGGGGAGCTTCACTGCGGCGAATGGAAAAAGCTACGACTTATCGAGTCGCGAATCACGCCAAGCTTTGATGGACGAGGGGTATCGTTATTACTATAAGCGGATGGTGGAGGCAGTGAAGGCGATTGACCCTGAGATGCTCGTGGCAGAGGGCGTCTTTGTTCCCGCGGCGGTCGGCAAGGATCCCAAGGAAGCGGCCGGTCTGTGGCCTGCGAAATATAGAGACAAGCGTTATCCGCCCACGCTCACGAGCCTCGGTGAAAGCCCACTCGATTTCCTCGATGTCCATTTCTACCGCCACAATGGCAGGCAGACTGTTGAGGCGGCGTTTAAACATAGCTTAGCCTCCACTGGATTCTTCGCCCCTGAAATGGCCGTGATCCGCAAATCCAAGCCGGTCATCGTCGGGGAGTTCGGCGCCTTTGATTTTATGGAGAAAACCTTTGAGGAAGCGCTCGACAACATGGTGATTGTTCGCGACTTGGCTCAGCAGGTAAAAGTGAACGGCATGCTGTTCTGGACCTACGATTGCCACGAGCAGGCAAAGCTCTGGCATGCGACAGAAGACTGGAATCTCTTTCTCGAGAAGATGGGCACCTTTGAGGACAGTGCCGCCGAATAAAGTCTCAGAGTTCTCAAGCGGAACGCGGGCTGAAGGTTTCGACAGGCTCAACCGAGCACACCGCGTACCGTTAGTTGTAGCTGCGTGCTTTAGCCGCAGTTAACGTTGTGTGAGCGTGTGTGTCGGTCGGGCGCGGGCTGAAGCACGGTGCATCCTGAGAACGCTCTCACGATGCTCTCAAAAAAAATGCGGGCGCGTCAAGTCGCGCCCCTACAAACGAAACAAGGACGCACTGTTACTGGCGCGTTTTTCGTATGGACAAAGCATACATTCGTATGCATATTCCATACATGTTGAATACACTTGAACAATTACTCCCGAAGGCACGAGCAGAAATCTTCCGCCTTTTGTTTACGGATCCTGAGCGTAAATTGCACCTGCGCGATTTGGCGCGACTAAGCGGTTTAGCCGTAGGAAGCATCCAACGTGAAGTCGCCAATCTGCGCAACGCAGGCCTCATTACTGAAGAACGTGACGGCAACCGCCTCTACTTCATGGCAAACCGACATAATCCGATATTCGCGGAACTACAGGGTATTACCCTTAAAACAACCGGTCTGTGTTCACAACTGGCCATGGCGCTCAAAGACCTGGAAGGCATCCAACTCGCTTGTGTCTATGGCTCCTTTGCAAAAGGAAATCCAAGCCCTGAGAGCGACATTGATTTGTTCATCATCGGCAGCATTCTTTTACGCGCGCTTTCTCCTGCCTTGCGTGAGCTTTCTAATCGCTTGGAGCGCGAAATAAATCCAACGGTTTTCTCGCCGGATTCGTATAAGCAGAAACTCGCCTCAAACGATGCTTACATTTGCAGCGTGACAAACGGCAACAAGCTATGGATCATCGGTAGTGACGATGAGCTTGCAACAATGGCATAAGAATGGGTGGCTCCGATCACACCAAACAACTCGGCAACAGGTCATCGATTTGTTTGCGATTGCCGAACGCGATCTTACCGATGCTCGAACCGCTCGCCTAAGCCTCGACTGGCAATTTGGCATTGCCTACAATGCAGCACTGAAGCTCTGCACGATCTTGATTTATGCCGAAGGCTATCGACCTGATCGGGCACTCGCACACTACCGAACTTTACAAGCTCTGCCACTCGTGCTCGGAGATTCGCGCAAAGGTGACGCGGACTATCTCGATAGTTGCCGGATCAAACGCAATACCGTTGAATACAATGTGGCCGGACGCACCAGTCCTGAAGAAGCAGTCGAGCTGATCGAGTTTGCGGCGGAACTCTACGACGATGTGCTTGATTGGTTGCGGGCGAAGCATCCGAATCTGACGCCGAAGACGTGAAGATGACGCGAGGACTTTGCCGCGCTGCTCTCGATATCACATAATGGAGGGCACACCGCGCTGAAATTCAACCACCCGCGCCCTGCGGTTGCCGGAGATACAGTTGCACAGTTGCTCCGTGGTAAAATTCCCTGAACTGGCTGCTCTCTGATTCACGTTTATGAACGTCCATTAACGGTTTCATCAACCAAGCTTCCGTGGCTCAGTGATCGCTGCGTGTGTATGCCCTGTAGGGTGCTTTAGCCGCAGTTTACGTTGCCCAAGGCTGCGTTTTGACCGGACGCGGGCTGAAGGTTTCGACAGGCTCAACCGAGCACACCACGCACCCTTGGACTTCGTCAGCTCATTTTGCTCGGACCCCTACTGATTTCAGTAGATTGTGCGATTGGGACAGATCGGGTAGATTGGGGGTTACTTTATTCAGAAGCAAGCTATACGGAGCTGCAAAGGCGAAAAAGTTTAAGTAAGTATGAAAATCAAACACTATACGCATTCATTGATTGCAGCGGGTATGTTGTTGGGAGCGGTTGCTCCGCTGCGGGCCGCGATGCACGAGCGTGACTTTGAAAATCCACCGGAATCGGCGCGTCCAGGCACTTTCTATATTTGGATGGACGGGCATATCTCGAAGCCGGGTATCACCAAGGATCTCGAGGCCTTCAAGCAGGTCGGGATTCAGAACTTCATCCTGTTTGATACCGGCTGGTTTACCCCTCACGGCGGCGTGGTCTATAATTCAGATGCGTTTCACGATTGCTTGAATCATACCGCAAAGGAGGCCGACCGATTGGGCTTGGAGATGTCGATGAAAAATTGCTCCGGCTGGAGCTGTTCCGGCGGCCCCTGGGTCACACCGGAGATGTCGATGAAAACCGTGGTTTGGACAGAGACCCGAATCAAAGCGGGCGAGGGGGGCGTGCAGTTGAAGCAGCCTAAGGCCACGCGCGAGTTCTATCGCGACATTGCGGTGCTGGCATTCCCGACTCCGAAGGACGACGAATACCGCCTCGAGAACTGGTTCGGTAAGTCGCTGAATGACAAAAAGGCGATGGAGCTGGTGAAGCAGAAAGTCGTGCGGATTGACATGTTTGCCCCGCAGACAGCAGCCACGCCTGAAGCGGCGGTGATATCGCCGGAGCGTGTGCAGATCCTGACCGATCGCATGGATGCATCCGGTCAGCTCAATTGGACGCCGGACTCGGGCGAGTGGACAGTCTTGCGTATGGGCTACACCAGCACGGGCCTCGAAAACAAACCGCCGTCCGAGGGGGCGAAGGGACTGGAAATCGACAAGATGAGTCGCGCAGCCGCCGACTTGCACTGGGCAGGCCTGTTGGATCGGGTGACGGAAGACGCCAAGCAACACGAATCGTTCACCTCATTATCGATTGATAGCTGGGAGGTGCATCATCAGAACTGGACCGACGGATTTGATCAGCTCTTCAAAGAGCGCAATGGCTATGACTTGATTCCGAATTTGGTTTGTTTCACCGGGCGTGTGTTGGAAAATACCGAATATACCGAGCGCGTGCTATGGGACTTGCGCCATACGGTCTCTGATTTGGTTTACGAAAACTACTTCCTCTATTTCTCAGAGAAGTGCGGTGCTCAGGGACTCGGCTTGACGGCCGAGCCCTATGGTCCGGGGCCCTTCGACAGTTCGCGCGTGGCGAAGCTGGTCGATTGGCCGATGACCGAGTTCTGGTATACCGGGAATCCAAACAAGAAAGCCACCGGCTGGACTTGGACGAGTCAAATGGTCGGCTCCGGTGTGCGCCTCAGCGGGAAAAAGGTCTTCGGTGCGGAGGCCTATACGCGTATCGATGGGGACTACACCACGCATCCGTATCTGATGAAGACGCTGGGCGACCGGATGTTCACTCAGGGAGTGAATCGTTTCGTATTCCACTCCTCGGCGCACCAGGCCTTACCCGATGGCGTGAAACCGGGCGTGACTCACGGAAAGTTCGGCTTTCAGAACCATCGCAACAACACCTGGTTCTTTGAGGGCGAAGACTGGATTGAGTATATTACGCGCTGTCAGCATATCCTGCAAACAGGCGATCATGTGTCCGACATCCTGTCAGTGGATGGGGAAAACCGCCCGTTCTCTTCATTCCCCGGCGCGGGGGATCTCTCATTGGGCTGGGCTCCGGGATTCAAGACCGACGTGTCTGAAATCGGCATCCTTGACGAGTTGTCGGTGGATGACGAGGGATTCTTGCGCGCGAGCTACCAAGGGAAGCTGTTGCCGAATCGTTATAAGATGCTGACGCTCTCAAACGCCGATTTGATGCGAGTGGAAACCGCCCGCAAGCTGGGTAAATTGGCGGAGCAGGGGGTGCTTGTATTTGCCGCTCGTCCGGTTCGCACACCGAGCCTGCACAACGCGGCGCGTAATGATGCCGCATTGCAACAGCTGATACAAAAATACTGGGATTCCGGTCTGATCCGCAACCCGGACGGGTTTGAGCAGGCGCTGGCGAAGGTCCAGCCGGACTGTGCCTTACCCGACCAGATGGAATATGTGCATCATCGCTTGGATGGGGCTGATTTCTATTTTGTGAGCAATCAAATGTATGTCGCGCGCAGCGAAAAAGTAACCTTCCGCATCGCAGGCAAGTTGCCCGAGCTATGGGATCCGGAAACGGGCGAAACCATGCCGGCACCCAATTGGAGCATGACCCCAGACGGACGCACGCAGGTGGAACTCGAACTCGATCCGGCGGACTCGCTCTTCGTCGTATTCCGCGAGCCGACCACCAAGCAATCCGCTGAAGCCCCGAAATGGGAATACAAAGCAGTGGCGACCTTAGACGGTGACTGGACGGTGCGCTTTGACCCGACATTCGGTCCCCAAGAGCCGCAGGTGTTTAGCGAGCTGATCGCATGGAACGAGCATTCAAACGAGGCGATCAAATATTTCTCCGGCACCGCGGCGTATCAAAAAACCTTCAAGCTTTCCACAATCCCGAATCAGGCGGTCTATCTCGATCTCGGCCAAGTGGATGTCATGGCGCGCGTTTTGGTCAACGGCAAGGATCTCGGCGTCTTGTGGAAACCGCCGTTTCGCGTGGACATTTCCAGTGCACTGCAAACGGGTGTCAACCAATTGAATATCCGGGTGACGAATCTGTGGGTCAACCGTTTGATCGGCGATTCCGCTTTGCCGGAGACCGGCAAGATCAACGGTGGCGGGGTCTGGCGACGCTATGCCTATGAGCAGTTCCCCGAGTGGGTGCTGTCCGGCCAACCGGCTCCGCAGGGACATCGTCAAACCTTTGCCACCTGGAGTCATTATGAAGAGGGCGGTCAACTCCTGCCGTCCGGTTTGATGGGCCCCGTTCGTTTCATGGAGCGCGTCGAACAAACACCCCCGCCCGAAGGGCTCACGGAATCGTTTGATAGCGCGAAGGGGACTGCGCACAAACCGCAGCGCGATACGCGCCTGCCGCTGATGCATACCGGAAGCGTTGCGGGCTGGCAGCACTCGGCGGGGAACCACGATCTGCGTTGTGTCAACCGCGGCACCAAAGCGCAGGCCGATTGGGCCGTGATGGTCGGTGGCGAGACCACGCTGAGCTCGCCCAAGTTTAATGCGAACCGAGCCGGCAAATCCTATCAGGTGAGGCTGGAGGTCAGCCCGACGGTTTATCTCTCAACCAAAGAAGCGACGCAGGCGTCCGACCTGCTGGTGCTGGAAGTGCTGCGCGAAGACGGAGTCGTGCTCAAACGCTTCGAATACTCCGCTGGCGCATGGGCGAGGAAAATGGATTTCAAACCCGTTGCATTTGACTATCAAGGCGACGGATCCGGCCTAGTGAGCGTCCGCTTGAGCTCTAAAGATAAAAGCGCTGGCCGCTTTGCAGGTGCGATTGATACGCTCAGCGTTTCAGTAGTGCGCAGGTAACAAAGCGGCTCGGACATAAGGGCAACAATGAAGGCGGCACCGTCCCTGATGGGAGTGGTGCAGGGCGAGGGCGCTCCCGCCAAGAGTTGAGCCGGCATTCGGCCCTGAGTTCATGCCGAAGGGAAACCCTGTCTAGGGTTTATCGCACGCGGGCTAAAGGTTTCGACTGGCTCAACCGAGCACACCGCGCTCCGTAAGTAGTAGCTGCGTGCTTCAGCCGCAGTTTACATTGTGTAAGCCTGCGTGTTTGTCGAACGCGGGCTAAAGGTTTCGACTGGCTCAACCGAGCACACCGCGCTCCGTAAGTGGTAGCTGCGTGCTTCAGCCGCAGTTTACATTGTGTTAGCCTGCGTGTCGGTCGAACGCGGGCTAAAGGTTTTGACTGGCTCAACCGAGCACACCGCGCTCCGTTTTTACCACGCGTTGCTTACTCGCATTGTTTGTTGGTCGGTAGGCGAGGAGTCGAATCCGCTCATTTTACGCAATATCGTAAAACGATCTGAATTATTATAAGTTATATCGTAAAATGATTCTTGTGTTTCGGCCGACTTATCTATGTTTTTAAGCTGTGAAACGGATCTATGAAGACTTGCTTCGGGAGCATTTTTCCAACGAGCGGCAGATGGCCTTTGTCGCGGGGCCACGGCAAGTTGGAAAAACTACATTAATTAAGAGCCTGTGCGGTGATGATGATATGTCATTCAACTGGGATCGCTCCGATGATCGCCGGAATATTCTTAAAGGGTCGGATTTTATCGTCAAAGCGTGCGGGTTCTCCGATTTGAGAGCTTCCGACTCTCGGCCACTGATTGCGTTTGATGAAATCCACAAGTTCAGGCAGTGGAAAAATTTTTTAAAAGGATTTTTTGATGCCATCGAAGAGTCTGCATCCGTTCTGGTGACCGGCAGCGCGCGACTGAATGTGTATAAAAGGGGCGGCGACAGTTTAATGGGGCGCTACTTTCTTTACCGCATGCATCCACTGTCCGTTGGAGAGCTAGTTGATCGTCCTTATGATCCCTGCGTTGTTTCCGCTTCAGGTGTCATCTCCGACGAGGAGTTTGAATCGCTATATCGTTTCGGCGGATTCCCCGAGCCATTTACCCGGGCAACAGATCGGTTCTATAATCGTTGGATCGGATTGCGCACCGAGCAGATGTTCAGGGAAGATTTGCGGGATTTGACCCGCGTTCAGGATATTGATCAGTTGATGACCCTCTCGCAGATCTTATTGGCGCAGGCAGGATCGCTTGTGAACTATAGCACCTTGGCGAATCAGGTGTGTGTGTCTGTCGATACGATTCGACGCTGGATGACATTGCTCGAATCGATCTATTTCTCATTTCGGATTCGCCCTTGGTTCCGCAATGTCGCGAAGTCATTGCGCAAGCAGCCGAAGGTTTATCCGTGGGATTGGAGTCCGGTGCAGGATGAAGGGGCGCGAATTGAAAGCTTCGTGGCATCGCACCTGTTTAAGGCCGTGCATTGGTGGAATGATTTGGGGCTCGGGCAGTTTGATCTTTTTTACATTCGAGATACCGCGCAGCGCGAGGTGGATTTTTTAATATCCAGAGACTCGGAGCCCTGGATGATGGTCGAGGTGAAGAAGTCGCTAAAAGAACCACTCAGTCCGGCGTTGAAACATTTTTCCCAGGTGCTGAGAGTGCCGCATGCTTATCAGGCTGTCATGGACATGGACGAGGTAGATGCCGATTGTTTTGAGGCATCCCGAATCGGGAAGCCGATTCGGGTTCCCCTCAGGACATTATTGTCTCAGCTTGTTTAAGGGGCGCAGTTTACGTTGTGCAAGCCTGCGTGTTTGTCGCACGCGGGCTAAAGGTTTCGACTGGCTCAACCGAGCACACCGCGCTCCGTAAGTAGTAGCTGCGTGCTTCAGCCGCAGTTTACATTGTGTTAGCCTGCGCATTGGTCGCACGCGGGCTAAAGCACCGCGCTCCGTAAGTAGTAGCTGCGTGCTTCAGCCGCAGTTTACGTTGTGTAAGCCTGCGCATTGGTCGCACGCGGGCTAAAGCACCGCGCTCCGTAAGTAGTAGCTGCGTGCTTCAGCCGCAGTTTACATTGTGTAAGCCTGCGTGTTTGTCGAACGCGGGCTAAAGGTTTCGACTGGCTCAACCGAGCACACCGCCCACCGTAAGCCGTTTCGCAAAAGGTGTGGCCGAGCTGACTCCCTTCGCATCAAGCCTATCCTGATGCATGCATTTGGATGATCCATGTTTGCTGATTCAATGACTTGTTCTACGCATGGCGTAGGCCCGCAGCACAAGTGATCTCACCGAAGTCCAAAGATATTGCCCAGTCCTTTTAGCCACCCGCGCCCTTCCTCCTTCGCTTTACAAGCTACGGCGGACAGGTCGGTTGCTGGAGACACCGCGTAAAGAGCGGAGCTCCGCGCGGCAGGCCGAGAGACGGAGAGAGGAGGGCGTCGTTACAAGGCCCACCCACACTTTCTGAGCTCGGTTTCTTCCTGTCTCTAGCGCTAGCGGGTGGTAACCGATCCGAATCTAAGTGCGTCGGAAAAGGTCGCATGGAGCTGATCGAGTTACCCAAACTGGGCCAGAGCTTTCGTTAGTCTGGATGGGTTAATGATGTGTTCTAAGTTGTAGAGTA
>CBFHKU010000018.1:0-19616 GCA_965656495.1 Coraliomargaritaceae bacterium | reverse complement strand
CCAACCCAATGCTGGGCCTCCGGTCGGGCTACGCCCTCCCTGCGCCCCAGCATTGACTTACTCTACAACTTAGAACATATCATTAACCCATCCAGACTAACGAAAGCTCTGGCCCAGTTTGGGTAACTCGATCAGACTGCGCAGTTGTTAGTTGGAAGTTGGAAGTTGGAACCACCTTCTCTTAATCTTATTCTTAATCCTAATCTTAATCTCACTCCCCCTCAACGTTCGACCTTCAACCACCGGCCGTGGAAGCGACACTCCTGTCGCTTTTCAACCCAAGCTGTACAAGCAAAGCGGCAGGATTGCCGCTTCCACGTGAGGCAACCTTACAATCGTTCTTTCCAGGTGAGGAGTTGTTGCGCGACGGATTTGGGGCCGGGCATTCCGGTGGCTTCGCGGGCGGCGAGGGCGCGGTCGAGGTCGAAGACTTGAATCCAGTCGGCTTCGAGGGCTTCGTGGATTTCTTTGACTTTGGCGTGGGGTAATTCGTTGAGGGGACAGTTCTCTTTTTCGGCGAGGGCGACGAGGGCGCCGACGAGGTGATGGGCTTCGCGGAAGGCGACGCCTTTCTGGACGAGGTAATCAACCACATCGGTGGCGAGGAGCATGGGATCCGCGACGGCGGCGGCGCATTTCGCAGGGACGGGTTCGATTCCGGGGAGGCAGGCGGCGAGGACTTCGAGGATGAGGAGGGTTTGATCGGCGGAATCAAAGACGGGGGGTTTGTCTTCCTGGAGGTCGCGGTTGTAGGTCAGGGGGAGTCCTTTGACGAGGGTACTGAGGGTTTGGAAGTTGCCGTTGAGGCGGGCGGCCTTGCCCCGGATGAGCTCGAAGGCGTCGGGGTTTTTCTTTTGTGGCATGAGACTGGAACCGGTGGTGAAGGCGTCGGGGAGTTGCACGAAGCCGAACTCGGCGCTGTTCCAGAGGATGCAGTCCTCGGCGAGGCGGGAGAGGTGGAGCCCGATGGTGTTGCAGGCGGCGGCGAAATCGAGGTAGGCGTCGCGGTCGCTGACGGCGTCCATGCTGTTATCGGTGAGGCGGGGTTCGCCCTCGGGGTCGGTAAAGCCGAGTTCACGGGCGACGAAGGCGCGGTCGATCGGGAGGGTGGTCCCGGCGATCGCACCGGAACCGAGGGGGCAAACATTCGCCTGTTCGTGGACCATCGCGAGGCGGTTGCGGTCGCGGTCGAGCATTTCCATGTAGGCGAGGAGGTGGTGTGCCATGGGGACGGGCTGGGCGCGTTGCAAATGGGTGTAGCCCGGGATGAGGACAGACTGGGTGCGCTCCGCGAAGGCGTGGAGTTCGCGCATTGCTTCGGTGAGGGCGTCGTAGAGGGCTTCGCAATGATCCTTGAGCCAGAGGCGCATATCGGTGGCGACCTGGTCGTTGCGACTGCGGGCGGTGTGGAGTTTCGCGGCGGCGGGCTCGCGTTCGGTGAGGGCCTGCTCGATATTCATATGCACGTCCTCGAAGGCGGTGTCCCATTCAAAGGTGCCGGCTTCGATCTCGGACTCAATCGCTTCAAGGCCGGCGTGGATGGCGTCGCGTTCCTCGTCGGTGAGGATGCCGACATGGGCGAGCATCGCGGCGTGGGCGCGGCTGCCTTTGATGTCGTAGGGGGCGAGGCGGTGATCAAAGGAAACGGATTCCCCGAGGCGCAACATGAGCGCGTCCGGGCCATCGCTGAAACGTCCGCCCCAGGTGGCCTGTGAATGGTTGTCGGTCATAGTATTTAAAATTACAGGGAAGTGGCGGGTGGCAACGCTCAACTGTATTGAAGGGATGCGAGTATTTTGGCGGGATTTTCGGCGGGCGGGAAGCATTTTGTGCCGAGGCAGAGTTGGAGGGCGGAATCGGGGGCGACCCCAGAGGTGGGACCGACCGTGATAAAGACGCGGTGCCAGGGATGTTCGAGGAGGGCGGCGCGGAGGGCGTCGAGATCGGCGGCGGCGCCCGCCTTGAGATGGGCGATTCCGCGGGCCTCGGTGGCGAGGGCTTCGAGGCCGTGGGCGACGCCCGAGGCGACCTGGGCGGCGTAGTCGGCATAGACCGGGCGGGTGGCTTGGAGGGCTTCGGCGTAGCGGGCTTCTCCGGTGAGGGCATGGAGGGCGCTGCAAGCGTGCAGGAGGGAACTGTTACCGGAGGGCTGGGCATTATCGAACCATTCCTTGCGGCGGGTCACGGGGGTCTCGGCGCCTTCGGCGGTAAAGAAGCAACCCGGTGCCTGTGGATCGGCAAAGGCGCGGAGGGCGTAATCGATGCAGGCTTGAGCGCGTTCGAGGTAGGTCGCGGAGGCGCCGGGTTCAAGGGTGTCGATTTTGGCGGCGAGCGCGAGGCAGGCTTCGGCGGCGAGGGCGTAGTCGTGTAGGAAGGCTTCCACCGAACTGCCGCTGTTTTCGTAATACACGGAGTGGAGGCGGAAGGACTCCCCTTCCGGGCGGAGGGCGTCCCAGATAAAATCGGCGGCGGCGCGGGCGCGCTGGAGCCAGGCGGTTTGATTGAAATAGAACCCCGCCTCGGCGAGGGCGCGGATCATGAGGGCGTTCCACGCGAGGGAAATTTTGGGATCGCGCCCGGGCGGGGTACGGGTGGATTCGCGGTGTTGGCGGAGGGCTTCGCGGGCGGGGGCGAGTTCCTCGCGGCGGGCGAAGTCCGGTTCGACGAGGGCGGGATTGCTGGTGCCGTTTTCGAAGTTGCCCCCGGGAGTGATGTTGTAGGCGGCGCGGACTTCGCGGGAACGGCTTGGCCCGAGGACCGAGTCGACTTCTTCCGGTTCCCAGACGTAATAGCGGCCTTCCTCGCCGTCGCTGTCGGCATCGAGGGCGGCGTAGAATCCGCCTCCGGGGGCGGAGATTTCGCGTTCGAGCCAGCTGATGGTTTCGGTAACCACCGCGGCGTAGAGGGGTTCTTGAGTGTCCACCCAGGCGCGGGTGTATGCCTCGATGAGGAGGGCGTTGTCGTAGAGCATTTTCTCGAAGTGCGGAATGAGCCAGTGGGCATCGACGCTGTAACGCGCGAAGCCCCCGCCGAACTGATCGAAGAGGCCCCCGTGCGCCATGGCGCGGAGGGTGTGGTCGCGGACTTCCGCGATGCGTTTCGGGAGTTCCGGATCCGCCTCGCGGAGAGCGGGCAAATGGCGGACGCTGTCGAGGAAATTGAGGGTCATGGCGGGCGGGAATTTAGGAGCGCCGCCGAAGCCGCCGTATTGATCGTCGTGATTCCCGCAGATGCCCTGCGCCGCCTTCACAAGGACGGCATCGTTCCATTCCGAACCGCCCTGTTGATTGGCGGCCATGATGTTTTTCTGGATGGACTCGGCATTTTCGAGGAGTTCGTCCTTGGAGCGTTTGTAGAAATCCGCGATGCGCATGAGGAGTTGCGGCCAGGGGATGAGCCCGTTGCCGCGATCCTCGGGCGGGAAATAGGTGCCGCCAAAGAAGGGACGACCGTCGGGGAGGCAAAAAACATTGAGGGGCCAGCCGCCCTGATGCTGGAGCATTTGCACCGCCTCCATATAGATTTGATCGACGTCGGGCCGTTCCTCGCGGTCGACTTTCACGCAGACGAAATTGCGGTTCATGAGACCCGCGATGTAGTCGTCCTCAAAACATTCATGCGCCATGACGTGGCACCAGTGGCAAGCGGAGTAGCCAATCGAAACGAGGAGGGGTTTGTCCTCGGCGCGGGCCTGCGCGAGGGCGGCCTCGCCCCAAGGGAGCCAATGCACGGGGTTCCCGGCGTGTTGGCGCAAATAAAGACTGCTGGAAGTGTGAAGTTCGTTTGGCATTGGGCAGGGCAAAGGTTTTGGAAAATCGCGCGCAGGTCAACCCAAGGGGAAATTGACATTGCAGGTCGGCGCGGGAGCGGCAGAGTTGAGGGCTTTAAGATGTCTACTATTCGGATACTATCGGATCGGGTTGCCAATCAAATCGCGGCGGGCGAGGTGATTGAACGCCCGGTTGCGGTGGTAAAGGAATTGGTGGAGAACAGTATTGATGCGGGTGCGACGCGGGTGGAAGTGGAATTTCGCGAAGGCGGGAAGTCCTACATTCGGGTGGAGGATAACGGTAGCGGGATGGCACCGGACGCGGCGCTGCTCTCGCTGGAACGGCACGCCACCAGTAAGATTCGGGAGACCGCCGACCTCGACACAATCGCGAGTTTTGGATTTCGGGGGGAGGCCCTGCCATCGATTGCCTCGGTTTCGCGCTTCGTTTTACGGACGCGGGAGGTAGGCGCGGAACACGGCACGGAGATCACGGTGAACGGCGGGAAGCTCCTCGACCGGAAGGATTGCGGGATGCCGGTTGGGACGGTCATCGAGGTGGCGCAACTTTTCAACGCGGTACCGGCGCGGCGCAAATTTTTAAAGGCGACCAGTACCGAGACCGCGCACATCACCTACAATTGCCGCCTGATCGCCCTCGCCCACCCGAAGCTCGCTTTTCGCCTGACGGAAAACGGGCGGGTTGTTTTTCAATCCCCCGCCTGCGAAACGCTGGGGGATCGCATCGGGGAAATCTGGGGTCGCCGTTTGGTGGACGATCTCATTCCGGTGGATGCGGAGGATGCGGAGAAAGGGCTGCGCCTGACGGGCTTGACCGCGAAGCCCGGAGTGGGACGGAGCACGCGACGGGAATTGGTAACGATGGTGAATCGCCGACCGGTGGACAGCCGGACCCTGGGCTTTGCGGTGCTGGACGCCTATCATGGACGCATTCAAAAAGGGCGTTATCCGCCGGCCTTCCTTTTTCTGGAAATCGATTCGCGGGCGGTGGATGTGAATGTGCATCCCGCCAAACGGGAGGTGCGTTTTCGCAATGAGGGAGAGGTGCGGCGTTTTGTCTTGGAAGCGGTCACGAAGGCCTTGGAGCAATTTGAAGGGGTGAAGGCGGTAGCGCCAAAACCCGCCGCGCTCCCGCAGGTAAAACCGATCCCGCAGGTTGCGGTGAGGCTTCCGAAACCGAGCCTTCCGGTAAAACCGGTGGCGCCCCAGCCGACCGCCGTGCGCCCGACTCCGTCCGCCGCGAAGCTCCCGGAAAAACCGCTTGCCCCAGCACCGCCCGCGCCGGAAAAAGCGGCGCCAAAACAGAAGGATTGGGAATGCCTGCGTCTCTTCAAGAAACGGTTGGCACTTTTTGAGACGCGCCGCGGGCTGGTCTTGCTGGACTTGCGACGGGCGGATCAACGGGTGCGCTTTGAACGGATATTAGCGGAGCGCGAGTCGGGCAAAGTAACGCGTCAGAGTCTTCTCTTGCCGGTTCCGCTGGAACTGGAACCCCTCGCGGCGGAAGCGCTCGAACGCCAACAGAAATTCCTGCGGGAACACGGTTTTGAAATCGAGGCCTTCGGGCGCAATTTTTATCGGGTCGAATCGATCCCGGCCTGGCTGGCGATGGAGGACGCGGAAAATTTCATTCGCGATTTGATCGACTTGTTGCGGCAACGCGGGAAAAGCGCGGGGGCGGTCATTTGGGAAGCGGTGGCGCAACTGGCGGTGAAGGACAGTTACCGGAGCGGGGACGCCTTGAATTTGGCGCAGGCCGAAGCCTTGGCGGGGGCTTTATTGGAGTGCGGGAATCCGCACACCGCACCGGATGGGAAGCCGACCTTTACGGAGGTGAGCTGGAAGGAATGGGACCGCCGCCTCGGCGGGGAATAAAGGCGCGGGATTTATTTGGTGCGTTTGATACGGCGGCGCACCATGGCATGTGCTTCGGCGGGTACCCAGTCTTCCCAACCCGGGGTGCCGGATTCGATTTCCTTGAGGATGGTGCGACCGGTTTTGCTGAGGAGGACGGGGTCGCCCACCCCGATGGCGCAGACGCGCTTGTTCTGCATGAGGTGGCGATAGAAATACTGCCAGTTTTCGGGGGCCTTGAAATTATCGGCGCTGACGAGTTCCTTACTGCGGGTGTTGTGCCAGGGGTAAACATACAACTGGACGCGGTTTTTAAAGAGACGCCCAAAGGACTCGAGGACCCCGCCTGCAAGGTTGGCGGACCATTTGCTTTTAAAGAGTTCGTTGAGGAGGCCGATACTGAGGATGATCCCGATGGGCTCGGCGGTATAGCGGCTGAGGTAGGTGGCGATGCGGTGGAACTCGGCACTACTTGAAATAAGGACGGTTTTGCCGAGGGCCTGCAGGGCGTCGGCGCGGTCGATGAATTCCTCGTGATCGAGGGTGCCGTCGCGGAGGAGATTGTTGGTGCTGATTTCGCACAACTCGATGGCTTTATCGGCTTCGCCCTTTTCCATCTGGGATTCAAAAACGGCGCGGCCCTGCGAAACCATATCGAGGTGGAGTTTAAGGACGGGATTAAAACTGCCGCGCAGGAGGAGGATGGGTCGGCGGTGGAGGGCGTCAGCGGCCTGCACGACCTCGCCGTTCTTGTCGAACATGGCGGCATCGGTGAGCCCAGTCTGGACGAGTTGGAGGGCGCAGAGGCGGTTATCGACGTAACGGAAACCCTCGCCACTGAAGCGCAGCATGTCGATTTCCATGGTGCCGGGCGTGAGGTTGTCGGCAAGGGAGGCGACAAAATCCTCGAGGCTGTCGCGGTGGTAAAAGGCGGCGTAGATCAGGTTGACGCCGACTTTGCCGAGGACGTCCATTTGTTCGGAATTGGTCTCGTCGAGGAGGCGGAGGTGGAGGACAATTTCGACTGGCTCGGTTTGAGGCTTGAGTTGGAAGCGCACCCCGATCCAGCCGTGGCATTCGTCATTGTCCTGATACCCCCGGGCGCGCACCGTGTTGCAAAAAGAAAAGAAGGTGGTGTTTTCACCGCGCTGGGGCCCGAGACGTTCCTCCAGGAGCTGGTATTCATATTCCAGCATGGAGTGGAGGCGTTCCTGCGAGACGTAGCGCTTTGCCTTGCCGTAGAGCACATCGCTCATGGTCATGTCGTAGGCCGAGATGGTCTTGGCGACGGTGCCGGCGCTGGCGGAGACCCGAAAGAAGTAATTGGCGGTTTCCTGCCCTGCCCCAATCTCGGCAAAGACGCCGTAAATCGGTGCATCGAGATTCAGCGCGAGGGCTTTATCGTAGGTGGTTTGCGTGTTCTTTTTTGAGTGCGTTGGCATAGCTGGAATAACTCCAATCGTGTTGGAGTCTGCTGCATTTTGCGAGCCAGAACCGCGCGTGACTTGCAGCTTTATTCGAGACCGAGCTTGGCGCGACCCGCCTCGGAGATCATGTGCGGGGTCCAGGCGGGTTCCCAAACGATCTCGACCTCCGCGCTCGAAACGGCGGGCAGGGCTTCAATGCGTTGACGGGCGTCGTCTGCAATAACGGGCCCCATGCCGCAACCTTGCGCGGTGAGGGTCATCTTCACCGCGATGGCATGGCGTCCCTCCGCGTCGGGCTCGGCAATACTGAGGTCGTAGATCAAACCGAGGTCGACAATGTTGACCGGAATCTCGGGATCAAAGCATTGCTTCATGGCTTCCCAAACAATCGCCTCACTGAAAGGCTCGGCGGAAATATCGGCTTCGGCCTCCGCTTGAGAATTGGCGGCTTCCAGTTCAGCGGCCGCGGCGGCGCCGAGGGCGTCCCAATCCTTGCTGGCGAGACGGAAGAGCCCCGAATCGGTACGGATCGTGACGGTGCCGCCCAACGCCTGGGAAATACTGGCACGGGTTCCGGCGGGGAGCACCTGCTCAGTACCCTCCGGGATGATGGTGGCGGTCGTTTCGCGGGTAAGGGTGAGTTCTTGGTCAAATGCCATGTCGTTAATGTGCGCGGGGTCGGGGCGCTGTCAACGTCCGTGATGGCGCAGATTCCGCAGATATGAATAAAACTTGCGAGCGGGGCAAACTGCCGCCTTAAGCTATAGGTATGTCGAAAGTCATCATCGTAGGGGCCGGCGGAGTCGGCAACGTCACCGCGCACAAATGCGCGCAAGTTCCGCAAATCTTCAGCGAGATTGTGCTGGCATCCCGCACCCTTGAAAAATGCGACGCGATCGCGGCGGACGTTCTGGCGAAACAGGGCGTGACGCTGCGCACCGCGCAACTGGACGCCGATGATGTCGCCGCGACCACCGCCTTTCTCAAAGCGGAAGAACCGGCGCTTTTGATCAATGTCGCCCTTCCCTATCAGGATTTGCCGCTGATGGATGCCTGCCTTGCGGCGGGGGTGGACTACCTCGACACCGCGAATTACGAACCGCCCAACGAGGCGAAGTTCGAATACAAATGGCAATGGGCCTACCGCGAGCGTTTCCGCGAGGCGGGGCTGACCGCTTTGTTGGGTTCCGGCTTCGATCCAGGCGTGACGAATGTTTTTTGCGCCTACGCCCTCAAGCATCATTTTGATGCCATCGAGACGATTGATATCCTCGATGCCAACGCCGGCGATCACGGGCATCACTTCGCCACCAATTTTAACCCCGAGATCAACATCCGCGAAATCACGCAAAACGGGCGCTATTGGGAAGACGGGGAATGGAAGGAAGTCGAGGCGATGAGTGTGAAGCAGGTGTACGACTTTCCGGTGGTCGGTCCGCAGGATGCCTACCTCCTCTATCACGAGGAACTGGAATCGCTCTCAAAAAATATTCCGGGCCTCAAGCGCATCCGTTTCTGGATGACTTTTTCCGAAAAATACCTGACGCATTTGCGGGTTCTGGAAAACGTCGGCATGACCGCGATTGAACCGGTCGATTACAAAGGTTCGAAAATCGCACCCCTGGAATTTTTGAAGGCGGTCTTGCCGGACCCCGCGAGCCTTGGTTCGCGCACGAAGGGCAAGACTTGCATCGGGTGCGATATCGTGGGCGTCAAGGACGGTCAACCCAAGCGCATCTTCATCTATAATTCCTGCGACCACGAAGCGTGCTATGCGGAGGTTTCCAGTCAGGCGATCAGCTACACCACCGGGGTGCCCGCCATGATCGGTGCCCAAATGATCCTGCGCGGGCTTTGGAAAGAACCGGGCGTTTGGAATATGGAGGAGCGCGATCCTGACCCCTTCATGGAGGAATTAAACCGTCGCGGGCTACCTTGGGAAGTTATCGAACTCCCTATAGGAGAATAATTTATCTATCTAATCTGGCGCGAATCCGCTAATTCTTGACTTACTGACTCAAAAACCTATCTTTTAAAGGTTCATGAGTTTGGAACTGCCTAGTCTAGACAAGGAAGCACTTGAATCTCTGGAGCAAACCGCTGCGACGGATCGGGTACGTTGGGCCTACGAGCAATTTGGCAACGGGCTGGTGCTGAGCACGAGTTTTGGAGTCCAAAGTGCGGTGATGCTCCATTTGGTGAATACCGTCATCCCGGGGATTCCGGTCATTTTTATTGATACGGGCTACCTCTTTCCCGAGACCTATCGCTTTGCGGAAACCCTCAGCGAACGCCTCCAGCTCAATCTCAAAACCTACCACCCCTTAAAATCCGCCGCGCATCAGGAAGCGACCCAGGGTAAATTGTGGGAACAGGGCCTCGCCGGTCTGGAGCAATACAACAAAATCAACAAGGTGGAGCCGATGAACCGCGCCGTCAAAGAACTGGGCGCGACCGCTTGGCTTTCCGGCCTGCGACGCCAGCAAGCGAGCTCGCGGCTTGAGCGCCCGGTCGCTCAAAAACAAAACAAGATCTGGAAAATCTACCCGATCCTCGATTGGTCGGACCGCGACATCTACCAATACCTCAGCGAAAATAATCTGCCCTACCATCCCCTCTGGGATCAGGGTTATGTCTCGGTGGGCGATTGGCACAGCACCACCAAGCTCAGCGAGGGGATGCAGGCGGAGGACACGCGCTTTGGCGGACTGAAGCGCGAATGTGGTTTACACGAGGCCACCGGCGGAACCGACTACCAAATTTAGGGTATAATTGACCCTTGCCTCTAATCTTGCTCCCAGCGCCGCTGCGGTTCTAGATAGGAGACTTTCCATGCAGCAGGATTCCACAAACAAACGCCCCCGCCATGTCGCCATCATTATGGATGGCAACGGACGTTGGGCGAAAGAACACGGCTTGCCGCGCATCGAGGGGCATCGACGTGGCGCCGAGGCGGTACGACACAGCCTCGAGGCAGCCCGCGACCTCGGTCTGCGCTACCTCACCCTTTACGCCTTCAGTGTGGAAAATTGGAACCGCCCCAAGGATGAGGTCCGCGCCCTCATGGATCTCCTAGACCGCTTCCTGAAAGAGCAAGTCCACCACCTGCTAAAAAACAAAATCCGTTTGCGCGTGATTGGTCGCTATCACGAACTGCCCAAAAATATTCAGGATCGCCTCCGCGATGCCGAAGCCCGTACCGCCGACTTCACGGATTTTACAGTAGGCCTCGCGCTCAACTACGGTTCCCGCACGGAGGTGGTCGATGCGGCCCGCGCCATTGCCAAAGCCGCCCAGGACGGCACCCTCGACCCCAACCAACTCGACTACGCGCAATTCCGCAGCTTTCTATATACCGACGACATGCCCGACCCCGATCTCGTCATACGGACTTCCGGCGAATCGCGCCTCAGCAATTTCCTGCTCCTGCAATCCGCTTATTCTGAGATTCATTTCAGCAAGGTGCTTTGGCCGGACTTCGACCGCGCCAGTTTCGAGGCCGCGCTGGAAGATTACGCCCAACGCGAACGCCGCTACGGAAAAACCTCCGAGCAATTGCAACCGCCTACGCCCTGAATAACTTCGTCTACTTAGCAATGAAACAACGACTCTACAGTTTCACCTTCCTTTGGCTCATCATCATCGCCGCCCTCAGCTTTCTTGGCTCCAACGGTGCAGTCCTTCTGGTTACAACGCTGGCGCTCATGACGCAGTTGGAATTGTATCAACTTCTGGAAAAGATGGATCTGCGACCCAAGGTACGCCTTGGGCTTTTATGCGGTGCAGGCATCCTGCTGGGCGGGTATTATTTACCCGGCCTCAATAGCGGCATCGAGCTCTTCCTCCTGAGCTACCTGATCCTCGCGCTCGTGCTTGCCTGTGGCGATTTGCGCACCGATGCCCTCCGCAGCATTCTTCCCACTCTCTTTGGACTCACCTACGTCCCCTTTTTATTACATTATATCCTCCTGAGCCTGAAGCATGCCGAGCTCAATGGACTCGGGAGCGCCAGCGGGATTTATCTGGGGGTCTGGCTCATCACGGTGGCAAAAGCCAGCGATGTCGGCGGTCTTCTGCTCGGGATGAAATTCGGCAGAACCCCGCTTTCAAAAATAAGCCCCGCCAAGACCTATGAAGGCGCGGCAGGCGGGATTCTAACCTCCGTGCTCGTCGGACTCACACTGCATTTCTTTTTCCGTCCCGAAGGCCTCGAAGCTTTTGGTTACGGACTCGCCGCCCTTTTTGCGATTCCCATTGCGGTGGCGGCGATTACCTCGGATCTCGTGGAATCTGCCTTCAAACGGCAGGCTGCGGTCAAAGACTCGGGGAGTTTGATACCGGGCATCGGGGGCGTCTTTGACCTGAGCGATAGCCTCATCCTGAGTGCCCCGCTCGGCTACCTCCTCTTTAAATACTTTCTCTTCACCTGATCCCCTGCCATGACCGATTGCACCCGCAAGAAAATCGTGCTCCTCGGCGCAACCGGTTCCATCGGCAGCAACACCTTGCGGGTACTACGGGAACATTCGGACCGTCTGGAATTGGTGGGCGTCTCCGCTCGGAGCAACTACCGCGAATTGGCGGCGATCTGTGCGGAATTCAAAGTGCCGCACGCAGTCCTGACCGATCCGGACGCCTACCAGAAAGCGCAGGCAGAAAACGTTTTTGAAGACCACACCCGGCTCGCCTCCGGCGCGGACGCCCTTGCGGAATTAGCGAGCCTCCCCGCCGCCGATACCGTGCTGGTCGCGGTGGTGGGTGCCTGCGGTCTGCAACCCACCCTCGCGGCGATTGAAGCCGGCAAGGACATCGCCCTCGCCAACAAGGAAGCGCTCGTCCTCGGCGGAGCCTTTGTCATCGAGCGCGCCCGTGCGAAGGGCGCCCGCCTCCTGCCGACCGACAGCGAACACAACGCCATCTTCCAATGCCTCGAGGGGCATCCGATGGAACAGGTTGACCGGCTCATTTTGACGGCGTCGGGTGGCCCCTTCCGCGAAACAGCCCTCGCCGACCTCGCCGCAGTGAGCCCCGCCGATGCGGTGCGTCATCCCAACTGGTCGATGGGCCGCAAGATCTCGGTGGACTCCGCAACAATGGCAAACAAAGGCCTCGAACTCATTGAGGCGCACTGGCTCTTTGGTCTGCCGCCCGAGCGCCTGCAAGTGGTCATTCACCCGCAGAGCATCGCCCATTCTTTTGTGCAATTTGTGGACGGTTCCATTCTGGCGCAAATGAGCCCGCCCTCCATGACTTTCCCGATTCAACATTGCCTCCTCTATCCCGACCGTGCCCCCGCAGTGGAGCCGACCCTCGATTTCAAAACGGCGTTTCAACTCGACTTCAGCCCGCCCGACCCCCAGCGCTTCCCCTGCCTTGAACTCGCATACGCAGCCCTGCGCACCGGCGGCGGCGCCCCGGCGGTTTTCAATGCCGCCAACGAAATCGCGGTCGCGCGCTTCCTGCAAAATGAACTCCCCTACCTTGCGATTCCCAAAGTGATTGATTCCGTTTTGGAACAACTGGCAACGACGCCCGTCCCCAATATTGAGTCACTCCTCGCGCTCGACGCCGAGGCGCGCAGTCGCGCCGAAACCTTTCAAGCCTAAGTTACGCCCATGGATATATTTCTAAATTTCTGGCACATCGCGATCGCCCTGCTCGCCCTCGGGTTCTGCATCTTCATCCACGAGCTCGGTCACTTCATCGCCGCCCGCAAACGCGGCCTCATCGCGGATCGTTTCTCAATCGGGTTTGGTCCCCGGCTCTTTGGTTGGAGGTGGAAGGGTACGGACTTCCGCCTTTCATTGTTGCCACTTGGGGGCTATGTCTCCCTTCCGCAACTCGCCGACATGGGTCGATTCGAGGGCGCGGAGGGCAAGGAAAGCAATCCCCTGCCGCCCATTTCCTACGCCGACAAAATGATCGTCGCCGTGATGGGCGCAGTCTTTAACCTCCTCCTTGCGCTGGTGCTTTCCCTCATCCTTTGGGGCGTGGGTCGCGAGGTCATTCAATCTACCGAGGTCGGTCAGGTCGCGGAACAAATCGTCAACTCCGAGAATGAAATTGTACCCGGCCCCGCTTTCACGGCGGGTCTGCAAAAAGGGGACACGATTGTGAGTATTGACGGACAGGCCGTACGCGACTGGATGCAATTCCAGAGTGCGCTGGTCACCGGAACCGGTCGTGCCGAGGACGGGCGCCCGATGCTGGAACTCGGGATCCTGCGCGACGGGGCCGCGCTGGAGCTGGAAGTCTTTCCCGCGCTGGTCTCGCGCGAATCGATTCGTTATATCGGAATCGAACCCGCCTCCGATGACGGTGCCGCGCCGATCATCACGGTATTGGAAAAAAATATGCCCGCGCTTGCAGCGGGTTTAAAAGTGGGCGACCGCCTTTTGGAATTGGATGGCGAACCGATCATCTCGGGCGGCTTTCTCAAGACCTACCTGAGCCGCCACGGTGACCGTAGTATCGATGTAACGGTCGAGCGCTTGGGACGCCGCCTTACCCTTCCGGTGCAACCGCGCATTAAAACCGAGAACAACGAGACCACCGCCCGCTTTGGATTCGGCTACAGTTTCCCTTATAAAACCGAGCGCATTCATTACAGCCCGCTGGAACAGATCAACCGATTCGTCGATACGATTGGACGGACTTTTTACGCCCTCTTGCATCGTGGTTCCGACGTAAAGGTACGCAACATGAGTGGCCCCGTTGGGATTGTGCACGGGCTCACGCACATGGCTCGAAGCGGCCTCATGGAAATCATTTGGTTCACGGCATTCATTAACGTGAATCTCGGGCTTATGAACCTCCTGCCGATTCCGGTGCTCGATGGCGGGCACATGCTTTTTGCCACCATCAGCAAATTGTTGGGGCGACCTCTTCCGCGCCGCTTTATGGAAAACCTCCAGGCGGGATTCGTGATGCTCCTCTTGGGATTCATGGTCTATGTAAGCTTCTTTGATCTGGAACGGGTCGGTCTCGATTCCGGACTCCTTCAGGATCCCGATCCGGTCGAGGCGGAACCGGTCGACCCCGTCCAACCCTAGTATGACCGCGCCCGCAACATATTGCGCCTCACGCTTCCAGTCGCTGCGCCGCCCCACCCGCGAAGTGCGCGTCGGTCATCTCGCGATTGGCGGTCAACAACCCCTGCGGGTGCAATCCATGACGACGACCCCCACCCAGGATGTCGCCGCCACGGTGAAGCAATCCCTCGCGCTGGCGGAAGCGGGTTGTGAAATCGTGCGGATCACCGCACCCAATAAAAAGGCGGCGGAAGCCTTGGGACCGATTGCAAAGGAATTGCGCGCCGCCGGTTGCGAGGTGCCACTGGTCGCCGATATCCATTTCCTGCCCAGCGCCGCGATGGAGGCCGCCAAGCATGTCGAGAAGGTCCGGATCAATCCCGGCAACTACGCCGACAAAAAGAAATTTGCGGTGCAGGAATACACGGAGGCCGCCTACGCGGAGGAACTGGAACGCCTGCACGAAGCCTTCACCCCGATCGTGCTGCGTTGCAAGGAATACGGACGCGCGATGCGCATCGGTACGAACCACGGCTCCCTCTCCGACCGCATCATGAACCGCTACGGCGATACCCCGCTCGGGATGGTGGAGAGTGCCCTCGAATTTATCCGCATCGCGGAAAGCCACGGCTTCCAGGACATCTGTCTCTCCATGAAGGCGAGTAATCCAAAGGTCATGATCGAGGCTTACCGCCTCGCGGTGGCGCGCATGAACGAGGAAGGAATGCACTACCCCCTCCACCTTGGCGTGACGGAAGCGGGAGACGGCGAGGATGCCCGTGTCAAAAGCGCGATCGGCATCGGGAGTCTCCTCTACGACGGTCTGGGCGACACGATCCGTGTTTCCCTGACGGAGGACCCCGTGTATGAAATTCCGGTGGCGCGCGAGTTGGCGGACAAAGCGATGCAACTCTGGGCGAAGACCGCCGGGGCAGAACCGGAAACGCCGCTTGTGGACGCGGTGAATCCATATGAATTCCAACGCCGCGCCACCGCGACGGTTTCTTTAAAAAAGGAATGCCGGATCGGGGGCGATGCCCTGCCGGCAGTCATTATAAAAACACACCAGCCCATCACCGAAACGCAGGCGATCATTCAGGAGGTGTGCCGCACCCAAACAACCCAAAAAGAAAGCCGCATCGAGGGGCTTCTCCTGAAGATCGAACAGCCCGGGGATTTGGCGGCCTTCGCGGAATTGTATCGCGGATTGGAAACGGTGCTGGCGGCTTTTTTCCTCGAGCTCAGCGATGCGGTGGATCTCTCCGACCTCGAGGCCTTTGAATGGCCTGCCGGCGAATTGTGCGGGATCACCCTCGCGCAACGACTGGGGGCGGAGGATGCCTTTTACGCCGCGCAGTTGCAGCAGTTCTGTCAAAAACGGGGCTTTAATTTCGCGCTCGATTGCAGTGCGGAGGATCTCGAAAACGGCATAGGAGCCGCCATGCAGGCGAATGGTGTTGAATCCTTGATCCTCACCTCCAGCGCGGGAAGTGCCTCCGGGAAGCATCCCCTCGGCGAATACCGTGCCCTGGTGGAAGCCGCCGCGAATTACCTGCCCAGCGCGCCGTTGTGGATTCGTAACTGCGCCTCCAACGCCCTCGATCCCAAGGATTATTTCAGCGACCGTTTGCTCGAAAGCAGCATCCTGAGCGGGGCGCTCCTCAGTGACGGCCTCGGGGATGCCATCAGTATTGAAACGGAACCCCTCACCGAAAAAGCTAATGCCCTCGCTTATAATATTCTACAGGGCGCCCGCGCCCGCATTTCAAAAACGGAATTCGTCGCCTGTCCCAGTTGCGGGCGCACCCTCTTTGATTTGCAGGAAGTCACCCAAACAATTCGGGCACGCACCAACCACCTGAAAGGGGTAACGATCGCCATTATGGGTTGCATCGTGAACGGTCCGGGTGAAATGGCGGATGCGGACTTTGGCTACGTGGGTGGTGCGCCGGACAAGATCAATCTATACGTGGGGCGCGAGTGCGTGGAATACAACGTGCCGGCAAGCGAAGCCCTCGATCGCCTGATTGACCTCATCAAAAGCCACGGCAAATGGGTTGAGCCGGACGCTGGCTAATCAGCCCCTGCCAGAAAATCCCGCAGCGCGAGTACCGCATTGGCGCGGTGACTGAGGCGATGCTTCACGGATTCACCGAGCTCTCCGAAAGTTTCGCTGTACCCCTCCGGAATGAAAATGGAATCGTAGCCAAAACCTTCCTTACCCCGTTCCGCTTCGGTAATGGACCCTTCGCAACTGCCCTCAAAATACTGCGCCTCGCCCTCGGGACCGAGGAGGCAAAGGACGCAACGGAAGCGCGCGCTGCGTGTCGCGTCACCTGCACCCACACCCGCCAAGGCCGCGAGCAATTGATGGCGGTTCTCGGCATCACTGGCATTCGGCCCGGCGTAGCGGGCGGAGTAAACCCCCGGTGCGCCCTCGAGCGCATCGACCTCCAACCCGGAATCATCCGCCAAAACATAAGCGGAAGCCGGTGCAAGGGTGCGTAAAGCCTCCGCCTTTAAGAAGGCATTCGCTGCAAAAGTCTGCCCGGTTTCCTCGACCACCGGCATTCCGCCGACCACCGCTGCCGATTCCACCCGCACCCCGAGGCCAGTGAGCAGTTGTTCGAATTCAAGCACCTTGTGGGCGTTGCCGGTAGCGATTATGATTTGCATATCCGTATTCTTTTAAAGCCACCCGCGCTGCAATCGATCTTCGCCGTGCTTTGATTCCCGCATCTCCCGCAGGGTGTAGGGACCCGTTTGTGAATCGTGCCTTTGATCCGTTGCAGCGTTGGGTGCGATGTAATGAAAGAGGTAGTCGACTGCCCCCTGCGCCAGAAGACCCGCGCTCAAAGTCGGACCGGGCTCGAGGTAAACTCCATAAATTCGCTCGGCACTGCACCGCTTGCGGAAGGCGCCCCAATCCAAGCGTCCCTCAGGATGCGGCAATTCCCAAAGCGTAATCCCACGCGCTTTGAAAGTGGCGGCTTCGTCCAAGCCCTCCGTGCAAACAACCACGGTTTGTTCAGCATGGGCATCGGTGTAGAGTTTCAAATGATCAATCGCTCCCGCCGTTTTTAATTCGCGGTCAAAGACAAAACGTCGCGGCGAGGTCTCCGCCTCACCCTCGATGCGCACCGTGAGGCGGGGATCATCAGCGAGCGCGGTGTTGGCACTCACCCCAATCGCAGGGAAATATTGCCGCCAGCGCATGACGTCGGCGCGCGCTTCCGGCCCCGTGACCCAAGGCGTCCCGCTCCCCTTGGGAGGCGTAAAGGCACCCTCCGCAGTGGTGGCAATCTTGGCGGCGAGGAGCGGTTCCCCCCGCGTGATCCAATGCCCGAAAATCAAATTCAAATCGGCGCAATCCGCAGCCAAGACGCCCGCGACCACTTCGACCCCCGCAGCGCGTAATACTTCCACGCCCTGACCCACATGCGCGGGATTCGGATCCTCCGCGCCAATCACGACCCGACGGATCCCCGCCTCGATGATCGCGTCGGTGCAGGCACCGGTGCGCCCGCAGGTCGAGCAGGGTTCGAGCGTCACATATAGAGTGGCATCCTTTGCGGGGGCGCGGCCCAGCGCCCGCAAAGCCTCGACCTCGGCGTGCGCCCCGCCATCGGCACGGTGCCAGCCCTCCGCAACCGCTTCGCCCGATTCAACGATCACCGCGCCCACCAGCGGGTTCGGGTGGGTCTGCCCCCAGGCGCGGCGCGCGAGGTCCAGGGCATGCCGCATCCATTGTTCGTCTGTGCTAGCTTCGGGCATCAGCGATCCATTATTGCGGGCGAACAAAAGGGTTATTGCTTTTTTCCTGCGCGACGGTGGTGGTGGGGCCGTGCCCGGGATAGAGGGTGGTGCCTTCCGGGAGGGTGTAAACCTGTTCGCGAATCGAGCGTTCCAGCACCGCAAAATCCCCGCCGGGCAAATCATACCGCCCGACGCTGCCGGCAAAAATGACATCTCCAACAAAGGCGGCCTCCAGTGCGGGAGCGTAAATTAAAATATTGCCCGGACAATGCCCCGGGACGTGGCGCACTTCCATCGCGTGCCCGAGGATTTCAAGATTTTGACCGCCCTCAATCCAATGTTGAATGGCGACGGGGTGCAGTTCCAAACCGGGTATCGCAAAACTCGCCATGCGCGCGGGATCCTCAAAGAGCGGTCGATCCTCGGCATGACCGTAAATCGGAATTCCGGCATCCGCAAAGGCATGGGCATCGATGATATGATCCCAATGCCCGTGGGTGAGGACGAGGCCCTCAATCGTACAGCCCCGCTCCGTCGCGAGCGCGGTCGCCCAGCGGTAGGCATCCTCCGGCGCATCAATGACCCATGCCGACTTCCGCTCTGAATCGACAAGGGTGATGGCGTTGGTGCCGATGGGCGGCAATTCCTGAACGTGTATTTCCATGCGCCACACAATGAATGCCTTATTCCAGCTTTCAACCCCGAAGCTTGGCTCTGTTCTTGCTTATCTCATTTTGTTGCAATATGTTTGTAATCATTGACATGTTTTATTCACGCCAGCCGGCAGGTGGTTTGTTTCGAGCCATCACATTTTGCCTAAGCCTCCTTCCATTGGCTCCCTCCACCCTATTGGGCGAGGAAGAAGCTCCGCTACCGAGCGTGCAAACAAGGGTCGATACCGCCTTTCAACTGCTCAGTGAGGGCGCCACCCAGGACGCCCTCCTCGGGTTTCAAACCGTTCTGGAAGCGGATCAAAACAACCTGCAGGCGCGTCTGGGTGAGGCGATGATCTTTAATAAACTCGAGCGCTACCCCGAAGCCTTTACCGCTTATGATCAGCTCACCGAGCAACTTCCAAGTAACGCTTTTGCCTGGAACGGCCGCGGACTTGCCGCCTTTAACCTCGAACGATTTGACGAGGCCCTCAACTCCTTTCGCCAAGCCAGCACCATGACCCCCAGCGGGTATCATTTCGAATCATTGGCATGGACCTACATGTGCCGGGGAGAATTCAACGAAGCCGCTCAAAGTGCAAAGCGCGCCAACCTGCTCTATACCCGCGAGGGCGAGCAAACCCTCTACCCCCTCCTGCTGGCATACTTTGCGCACCTTGAGGACGGCGATGCCGAAAATGCCCGGCGCACCCTCGACTACAGCCTCGCCAATCTTCCACGCACCGGATGGCCGCTCCCCGTCCTGAATTTCATCATCGGTAAATCCAACGCCGCCGAACTCATCAGTCATGTCCGCAACTCCGCGCAGGAAACGGAGGCCCACACTTACCTCGGGCTCTATTGGCGGGCAAAAGGCGAGCACGAACGCGCCCAGAAACACCTCGACTGGGTACGCGAAAAAGGCGATCCCAGTGTTTTTGAATTTATCCTCGCGCGCGCCCTTCCGAAAAGCCCCAGCATCGCGATGCTGCCAGCCTCCATGCCCTAGGGCTGCTTTTGAGGGAAGAAAAGATGACATGGGAGGAGTTGCCAGTGGTGATAAACTGACACTCCTACCATGAAGAATCAGAACCAACAACTCACT
>CBFHKU010000017.1:0-20526 GCA_965656495.1 Coraliomargaritaceae bacterium | reverse complement strand
GCCTTTCATTGTCTGGTTCCTTTCTAGGGTTCCAGACTAACTTTTCAAGTGGACCAGTTTAAGTCACCTCGACCAATTGATAAAAGTGCGTCGGGCTTGTTTCGGGAATTTCACAATGTGCTCTTACAGAATTACAATAGCTTTGGTCGATTGGCCACCACGAGAGCGAAAGTAGGTGCTTTGATAGACTAAAATAATGTCATTCGACGAAATTGTGCCGAGTCGCCGTGTTAGAGCGGGCGGATCTCAATGCTTTTGATATGGATAGCCATATCTTTATACTGTTTACCACCGTGAACCTGGATGGCGATGCTACCTTTGGTGTGTGTTGTGTCTTCTGTCTCACCGACCAATTGACCGTTGAGCCAAAGCTTTATGGTGGAACCGTCGGCGAGGACACGGCCTTCGTTCCAGTCATCACGCTTTTCGAGCGAATCGTCCATATTCGCGGTGATAAATAGTTTCCCGGGGCAATAGAGTCCGCCACTGAGTGACTTTGGGTGCTTTAGGATGTCGAATTGATAGCCCTTTTTACCATTAAAGCGGAACCAGACGCCGCTGTTGGCGGGCCAATCGACCTTGTACCTGAAACGCAGTTCAAAGTTATTGTATTCGGTGTTAGAGATAATGTTACCGCCTTTTTCAGTCTTCTGGGTGCCTGTAAGCACACCGTCGACAATCTTGGCATTGGCATCACCACTGAGAGTCCATCCGGTGAGGTCTTTGCCGTTAAACAATGGCGTCCACTCGTTGGCGAAGAGCGTGGATGCGGCGAAGAGTGCGAGGAAAAGTGTAATGCTGTATCGTTTCATTCTTTAGAGAGGAGTTAGAAAATTTAATTATATGGTATACGGTGCGCGACGTTCGTAACTGAACGTGCCGACCGTTTCGGCTTCTTTATCATTTGGGAACGTCTCGCTCACTGGATCAAAGGTCACCTTGCGGCCGAGCTTCCAACTGGTTGCGGCTGCGAAGCAAGCCATGTGGCCATAACGCGCGACCGTTGAGTTGCAGACGGGCTGCTCGCGCGTCTTGACGCAGTCGAGGAAGTTGCGGGCGTGGTCGACGGGATTCGTGCCGGCGAGCCTGTCGTAGCTGCGTCCTTCGATTAGCTTTGGATCGCTGACAGCCATGACCTTAAAGTCTCCGGCTTCGACCCAGCCCTGATCGCCTTCGAAACGAACGGGGCACGATCCAAGCCCAGGGGACCAGTCACCAACATCAGCTTTTCCGGATATACGCATGATTAGCTTAATGCCGTTTGCATAGGTCCCGGTAATGGTGTTCCCCTCCGTTTCAAATTCGAGCGGAGTCGTGCCGTCGGCGTCGGCAGCCCACTGGCAAAGGTCGACGGTATGGCTGCCCCACTCAGGCAAACGGTAGGCAGCATAAAATCCTTTGTGACCTTTCCATCGGCTACGGCAATAGTTTGAGTTATACGGAACCATCGGGGCGGGCCCCACCCACTTATCCCAATCAATGCGTTCTGGATCAGGCAATGGCTCTTCCGGAAGTGGTGCCGCGTAGTCGCTCAGCTGGAGAATGCCAGCGTGAACCGACTTCAGCTTCCCAAGCTTGCCGCTACGTGCGAGTTCGGCTGCGAGTGCGAAATTCTGCACACTGCGACGCTGAGTGCCCGCTTGGAAGACGCGCTTGTGCTTGAGCACGGCTTCATCCAGTTCGCGGCTCTCCTGAATGTTCATTGAGCAGGGTTTTTCGCAATAGATGTCTTTCCCAGCGCGAGCCGCATAAACCGATGCGGTGGTGTGCCAACGGTCGCCCGTGGCAATGATGACAGCGTCGATGTCATCCCTGCCTAGCAGGTCGTGCATGTCGACGTAGGTGTCGCACTGCTTGACTCCATATTTACGCATGGCCAGTCGCTGCACGATTTCCCGCCGTTCCTTTTGCGGATCGGCAATAGCAAGAAATTGAAAGTCCGGATGATGAAAAAAGGCCGAAAGCACTCCCCGGCCTCTGTTGCCAAGGCCGATGCCCCCGACAGCGATACGGTTTGAAGGAGCCACCGCCCCGTTGAGGCCGAGAGCCGAGCCGGGGACAATCATTGGCATGCCCGCAAGCACTGCGGCTTGCTTAATAAAAGTGCGTCGAGGTTGTTTGGGGAATTTCATAATGTGCTTACAGTTTCAAATCGGGGTTCATGGGTCCAAAGTGCTTCAGCATGACGATGGGATCGGTTTTCGAAGTATTGGTGATTTGGACACCCTCGCGAGCGGCTTGTTCGGAAATGAAATACTCATCGTGCGTCAACTGGCCGAAACGAATCATGGTGGGTGTTTCAATATCCCAGGCACCCATGGTGCCGTGCCCTTGCATCATGATCATGCCATAACAGGCGGCATCCTTAATCGTGACGGTGCGTCCGGGCAAAACAGTCAATTCCTTAGCGCTGTAGGCCTCGTTACGATAGCAGATCCACTTGTCAATGTAGCCGAGCTCTTGTGCTTCTTCAGCAGCGTGCAGCGGCTTCGGCTCCATGAAGTGATCCTCGACGAAGTTCGGGTTCACATTCGCTTCCCAATCGATCACTTCCATCAGGTAGTTGTGATCACCTATTCGGTCTTCAGGTGTGTTGACCCATAGGAGTTCCTCGGGAATGACCTGATGGTTCGTCAACGATTGATACATGGCAAAGATGTCTGATGCACGCTGTGGCTCGTAGGTGCAGAGGCTGCCGGGAGCATGCAGGATGCCGGGCGGCACATCCCATCCGGTACCGGGCTCGAGACGATAAGCTTTGGATAGGTTTGTAATTTTATTATCGCCCTTGTTGAAGTTTTTCAGGCACTCAAGCACTTGTTCTTTCGTGGTGCCCGGCTCAAAGCCAAAGAAGGTATAGGGAAAGTCTGCGCCGTAGTTGTTCACCTGCGGTGGGAAGTAATACGCTTCCGGTTTGCCATTCTGGTTCACCAGTGCGGCATGCTCATCGCGATGATGAATGTGGTGCGGTAGCGGGCCCTTGTTGTCGAAGAACTTTGAATACATCGGCCAGCTTGCATATTCATCCCAAAGACGATCACCAATGACCTGCCCCTTAAGCTCTGCCACCGCGTCCAGCAGGGTCACCTGTTGGTCTTCGAAGACAACCTGACTGAGGCCTTCGTCTTTGCTGGTCAAAGGACCATTTTGCGCCGGCGTGGTCGAGGCAAACCAACGTTCGTCGATGCCGCCGCGTTCGCCGCCGAAGCAATAGTAATCATCCGGATGCAGTTTGATACGACGACCGGGAATGCAAAAGGAACGTGGCACCCAGGTGGGCGCGAGGCGAAGAATGCCCTGCCCTTGGTCAAGGGCGAGATTTACGGTGTTACTGGAAGTAGTCATATTTTGAGGCGATTACTTATAGGTTTTGAAGTTCAACCCATTGCTGGGACTTCGCGGATTCCAGAACGGCCTGACAAATGGCATCGGTTTTCACGCCATCACTGAAGTCGGGGTGGAAATTGGCTTGCCCGTCTTCAAGGCTCTTGAGGAAGCCATAGATGCAGTGCGTAAACGAATGCTCATAACCAATACTCAGGCCGGGCACCCACCACTTATCCATATACGGGTGCTCTCCTTCGCTGACATGGATGGAGCGCCAGCCTTTAAGATCACCATCCGCATTGTCGAAATATTCCAAGCGGTGCAGGTCATGCAGATCCCATGCAAGCGAGGCGTCTCGACCATTCATTTCGAAGGAATATTTCGCCTTGTGGCCACGGGCGTAGCGGGTCGATTCGAAGATCGCCAAAGAGCCATTTTCAAAGCGAGCGAGGAAAGCACAGGCATCGTCAATTCCTACGGCCTTTTTTTCGCCGGTTTCATTGTGCACGCGTTCTTTAACGAAGGTCTCGGTCATTGCACTCACCGAAGTAATGGGGCCATTCAACCACATTGCAGTGTCGATACAATGCGCAAGCAGATCACCGGTCACGCCGCTGCCGGAGGATTCGACATCCAAGCGCCAGAGTGCCTCGCCGCCCTGAGGCAGGTCTTCACTGATGGTCCAGTCTTGTAGAAAGTTGGCGCGGTAGTGGTAGATTCTGCCGAGCTTGCCCTTCTCGACCAATTGCTTGGCCATCGTAACGGCTGGGACAAACCGATAGTTATACCAGACGAGCGTTCTAACCCCTGCCTTCTCGGCCGCTTCCGCGATCTCACGGCTTTCCTGCAAATTCCGTCCCAGCGGTTTTTCACAGAGGATCATCTTGCCCGCCTCCGCTGCGGCAATCGCAATCTCTTTATGCATGTGATTGGGAGCCGCAATGTCGATCGCGTCAATATCTATCCGTTCGATCAGCTCACGCCAATCCTGGGTGGTTTCTTCATAACCCCAGTTTTTTGCGAAAGCTTCGACACGCTCTTTATTGCGACCGCAGGCAACCTTGAGCACCGGTTGATAATCGCAGTCGAAGAAACGATTGACCTGGCGGTATGCATTCGAGTGGGCGCGACCCATGAATCCATAGCCAACAATCCCGATATTCAGTGTTTTCTTGGGCATAGTTAAAGCAGTTATAGTGTGAAGAATATAGCATTTCCACTTTCTGCCTTATAGAACAGTTGCGCCCATTTTTTGGATAATATCGGCTTTAGCTTCGATAGCGCTTACGGTAGGATCCCGGCGTCGCATGAATAATTTGACGAAAAATCCGGTTAAAATGACTTTGATCGCAGAAGCCGCAATCATGCGCGATGTTAGCCATCGAAACGTCGGATTGACTCAACAAGCGGCAGGCCTGTTGAACACGATAGCGATTGATGTATTGTGCCGGGGTTATGTGAAAGGTTTTTTTGAAATTCCGACCGAGCGCACTGATTGATAAGCCCGCAATACCGGCAAGTCGCGCCGTCGAAAGTTCTTCAGAGTAGTTTTCGTTTATAAAACGAATCACCTTCTCGAGCACAAGATGCTCGCAGTGTGCGGCGATCCGGTCGTCTTCAAATTCACGGGTGATACCGGCGATGCCGCAGATCTCGCCCGTCCGCGAATAAAGTGGAATCTTGTCGGTAATATGCCACTTGAGCACCCCATTCATGGTGGTGACGAGTTCGATTTTGTTCCGAATATGAACCCCCTTGGTTAGGATCGCTTCATCATCCTTCTTAAACATTTTTTCCACGTAATCGTCACAGTATTCCGCATCGTATTTACCGATGATATCAGCTTTCCGGTTGAGTCCAAACATGTCGGATAAACTTTGATTTACATAAACGAAGCGACGCTGGCGGTCCTTGACAAAAAACAGCAAGTCAGGAACGCGCTCAAACAGCTCTTCCGCCAGACCAACGACCTGATTTGCCTCGAGGAAGGATTTTAGTTGTTGATGACTTTTGCTCAGTTCCATGAGTGAATACGATCTGGTTTCAAACGCCCGAAATATACAAAATATCGCATATTCCATACAAGCACTTTTGTATATTTTGATATATCTTAGAGAATTACGTATAACACTCAACCATAGAAATCACGATGACGCTTCAACTTCATAACTCGATGTGGCCTGGACTGGTAGGCAAAGGTGCCCCCGACAGCGAACCCTTAATTGGTTTGGACGAAATGCTCGACCTTACTACCGCTGCGGAAATCGCAAGTTCCAAGTTTGATGGAGTGGATCTCTTTTTGTTACCACCGCATATCGACATCGAAGGGGACGATGCTGCAATCCTGCGCATAGCAGAATCGATTCAATCCCGCGGCCTCAAGGTCGGGAGCCTGGTGGCTCCGGTTTGGGAGGGCACCCTTGGAGCCAGTGCCATGGGATCAAAGGCGGACCAGGAGAAATTCCTCCATGCTATTAAGGTTTCCTGTCGCGCGGCAGAGATCCTCAAGCAACAAGGGGTCCGCTCCTACGGCTGTATCCGAATCGATTCGGCGACCTCCCCGGTAGACTGGGCCAAAGATCCGGCAGGCGGCACGGCCAAGATCGCCGAGACCTTCAAAGAGGCCGGCAAGATTGCAGCCGACCATGGCGAGCGATTGGCAGCCGAAGGTGAAATTTGCTGGGCGGGCATGCACTCCTGGAAGTATATGCTCGAGCTACTGGAAGCGGTTGGCGAGCCAGAGGTTGTGGGCTTTCAGGCCGACCTCGCGCACACCTACCTATACCTCCTCGGAGTCAATGCACCTGAGCATAAACTACTCGAACCCGGCTACGATGAAGCCGCGTTCTGGGATGCCTACCAGACGATGGTGAAGGCGCTGGGCCCTTGGATGTTTGATTTCCATGTCGCACAGAGCGACGGAACTATATTTGGTAGCGGCAGCCACGACAAAACCGGGCGGCATTGTCCCGCCGATGCCGCTGATGGCAAATTGGACATCACTCGGTGTGCCCTCGCCTGGCTCCTCGATGAAAACGGCCAAATTCGAAACAACATTCAACATATCTGCTGGGATGGTTGCATGTTCCCGAACGCAACCCTGAAAAGCCCTGACACCTGGGATCGTATCCTTGAGGCAATGCTTCAAGTAAAGTCTGCGGCCGAGCGCTAAAGGACATAACGTCTTCAATTTATCCCGACGTACAAGTCACCACCCTGTGGTCAGACAAGCGTCTTCACCCTTCAAGGCACACAAATAACAGAAATAATAGGAATACGTGAGCACACTTCGTTCCTACACGTTTAAAGTGATCAAAGAGAATCAAAGTACGCGACTTTCTTTGTCTTCTCTGCGTTAAAAAAGTAAACGCAGAGCTCTCGGGGAAAAGACCTTCCCACAGAGCAACTTTGCCACCTTCCCACTTTCATACCCCTATAATGGTATCACTGGCACACATGCTATTGGTTGGCGAGTGGGTACCATTCAAGCAGCGTCTAAAATAATCGCTCAGCTCGGCATTTCCCGAAGGTCTATCACTTCAGCGCTTTGACCTTCGCGACGCTTTCTTCAGACAAGGTCCATAACGGGATTTTCCAGATCTTGCCGGTCGTAGCGTGCTTAACTTGAACATAATCGTCGCCTGCCATAAGAATCACGCATTGCATCAAACGGTTCTTTTTATCTACGAGCTCTACCAAAGTCGCTTGCATAGTCTTATTATCAGCCGCCCATGCCTTGAGCAGGTCCACACTTTCAGAGGATAAAACATTGAGCGGCACTATCACTTGTTTTCCATCTTGAAGCCGCTGCACCTGAACATCGCTACTGCCTACCGATAGGATCTTACATTTTAGCACTCTGCCATTCTGATCAACTAAGTCAACTGATGGACGCCGGGTTGAGCCGCTCCATTGACCGTTCTTGTTAATCTCAATAAATTCCTTGGCCAAATGCGTAAAGGTGTGAGACTTCGTTTCCGGAAGCTCCTCTTTGGGGTGTGGATACCATGACTGAAGTGTACCCATGCTTGGATTTAAGCCTTTTTGCTGAACTTCATTCAGGCAATGGATCACATTTTCATGAAACTTCTGATCCGACTGCGTGCCACCTTCGTGGTCATTGAACAGGAAAATAAAATCCATGTCCCGCTCGTAGCAATAAGTCTCCATTGCCTTCAGCTTCTCCCAGCCGTTCGGGGTCGCCTCAATACGGCTGTAGGAATATTCAGGTTGAAGCATGTCAAGTTTCACGCCTTTCCGCTCGCAAGCTGCGTTCACATCATCAAGTACCTTCCTGAAATCCCCGTAGTTTTTTCGCTTCCCTTCCTCAGGAGGGTATTTTTCCGGGTCCTCCCAATAAAAACGAAAGGCCGCCTCGATCATGCCGATTTTTATCTTCGGGTATTTTGCTTTGATACCGGCCACAAAGGTTGCGTAGGCCTCAACCGCTTCTTCATACGACTCCCAGGTGTAATCCTCCGGGAAGCGGTGCTGCGATTTAACGAAGACATTGTCCGTTACCAAAAAATCCACCCGGCCGCCCATTTGGGTGATCGGATCAAGGAATCCCTTAATCAACCGTTCATGACCATGTCGAATGCCTACCTCGATCCCGATTCCGATATCCATGGCAGACATTGATTTAACCATCTTTTCGAGCAGCTCAGGATTACTTCGAAGCAGGCGACCCAAGGGGGTGATATAGAATTTATACTGAGCAATATTTCCCGACACGAATGGCCACTCGTCGAGTCGCTTAACAAATAAGTCTTCATAAGCGCGAAACAACGCATCCTGATCTCCTTTATGCTGCACCGTCATGGCTGGGCAAATCGACACTTCCATCTCTCCCTGCATGGGGAGGGCCGAAGCCACCAAGAGGCTCCATACCGCAAATATACTTCTTTTAATCATCACTGGTGTCCATATCCTGAACGGTCTGAAATTGTCTAGCTGGTGAAATCCCAATAATAATCCGCAAAGTGTTCGGCAAAGCGCTTATCCAGCATGTAAGGACTATGCACGGCATAATGCGATAAATGGAGGAAAAATGGATGGTTCGCCTCCGCGCAAAGTTTCACTTCCTTTTTGGTTTCCAGCGTCAACGCTTCAGTCAGAAAGGTGTCGGTTCCGTGATATTCGTCTAAGCCAAACACGCCGTTCTTGCTAGGCCAGCCGTAGTTTTCTTCGCCCAGATAGGAATGTGGTAAGCCTCGGGAGCTACCGGCAACATTCACATCAAACCCGATATTGAGCGGATTCGCCCCATAGGTTCCCTGCTGCCCCAAATGTGCCTTGCCCACATGGATCGTGCGATACCCTTTCGCCTTAAGCTCTTTAGGAATAACCGACATCTCTTCAGTAATCCCCAGCTTGTTCCAATCCTGCGGTGCAAACTCCCCCATCGCTTTATCGATGCGGTGAGGCAGCATAATATATTTCGTGGTTCGATGGCGCGAGGCATTCTGTCCGGTGAGAATCGAGACGCGGCTCGGCGAGCAGTTGATCTGCGCGCAAAAGGTTTCAAAGCGGATCCCTTGTTCAGCGAGACGCTCCATCGACGGGGTCCGATTGAAATCATTTAACCGGTAACGTTTCGGGTTTCCCTTTCCGTCGGTGAGCATTGCGACCGAGGTATCCATCACGCCCATGTCATCCACCAGAAAAATAACAATGTTGGGCAAGGGCTCGCCGGTATACTTCGGGACAAGTCCATCTGTTTTATAGCGCGGAAAAAATTCCGGTGGAGCGGCTTCCTTTTTGGCCCACGCCGGACTCAAACAGACCATGAGGGTCAAAGCCGTTGCCAAGGTCTGGTTCATGGATATCCGGGATTTGCACATCAGGCTTTATTTCTTATTGCTCCATTGAGTCGCGCAGCTTGGATTCCGCTTCCCCGCTCCAGAAGCCACAATCGAGGCGGATAAACACCGAGGTATAGGGTAGCACGAGATCGGTTTTAATGATCACCACCTTAAAGCTTTCCCCCGCTTCGTCGAGTTGCTTGATGATGGCTTCATGCGCCAAGCTTTGCGCCGCTCGGCTCTTCAGCAGCGACGTTAACTCCTTGCGCACCGCGTCAATCCCTGGAGCATCTGCCTCATCGACATGCTCCAATTCCGAATCGATAAAAATCACCGGTCGCACATGCTTCTGGGCTTTAAGTAATTCGAGCACATCACTCACCACGCCCACATGATCCCCACCCACATAAATGGTTTCAATGCCAGGCGCTGTTTGCAGCGGATAGGCAGAATCGGCGACGACCACCCAGTTGCGATGACCGAGCAAGGGCAGTTGCTCCGAGAGATCCCTTTTCCAGTCTGCCTGTAACTGGGAAGCCATGCACATGCATGCCAATGCTATCGTAATGAACTGACTTTGTATTTTCATTCTATGATTCCTGCTAGATTTGAATTTGAACCTCGATCGACTGGCCGGCCGGCACCGTAACAGCATCGGCCAACTTAACAACAACCCGATCCCCCGACATGCGCGATTTCGCATCCAGTGCGACATCGCCCAACGTCACCTGCACCTGGCGGGCTTTTTTTCCCTTCGGTACGGCAAAGCTCAGTTGCTCAAGCTTCAGCTGCCCATAACGAAGATCCAGGGTCTCAGTCTGCCTGCTACCCTGACGTGATTGCGCAAAGGTTCCCCAGCCTTCCGCGGTGATGAACGGAGCACTGAAATCCTCCGGTGTAAGGCGCGGCGCAAACGCAATGTGCCCCTTCGGGCCATGGTGCTCAAAGCCGCAGAGGCTGATGAAAACACCGTGACTCGCCATGGCGCGGGCGTAGTGATCGCCGCACTCAATCTCGTTGTAGGGATTGCGGCGTGATGGATGGTAGCGGTCATGGATCGCCCGGGTCACCGCCAAGCCCTCCTCGACGAGGCCTTCAGCCACCATGTGCCCGGCGGCCTGATATTCGAATCCGGTCATGCACTCGTTAAAGTAGCCCGCGAAGCCCTTCCCTGCCGTGCCGCCGCCCGCTTCTTTCATGCCACCCTTCGGAAAGGTGCACATAATCAGGCCGGCTTCCCCCGCAACAGCATACCAACGACCCCGATTGTAAGCCGCACGATACGGCCCAACGTCGGGGGTAAAGTTGTAGCGCCACAGCGATTTCAGCGCCGTCACGGTTTCCTCCTTCGGCAGCACGCGATCGAGCCCGAGCTGAAACGCCCAGCCCTGACCAAAGACCTGATCGATGTGACAACCGACACCCGACCCGATGGCACCCGGATGCGCGGGATCGCGGCGATGGTAGTAGTACTCGCCGTCAAACACGGTCTCCGTCAGCTTTTTGCCTCCCTTGTCCGCGATCTGCGTGCAGTTGGCGGCAAAGGTGTCGTCGCCCATCTCGGCCGCCATCTCGGCGCCCGCCCGCAGCGTCGCCAGGTACAGTGAGCTGATCCAGCTGATCGGCCCGTACCAGGCGCTGTCCAGGGTATTCATCTGTTTACCCTCCAGCACTCCGTTGCCGTCCCCGTCCTCACGGATCAAAAATTCGATGGATCCCTTCACGCGGGGCCAGATGCGACGCAAAAACGCGTCATCGCCCGACATGGTGTGCTCACGGTAGACGCGCAGGATGGTCCCGCACTGTCCATCAATCGCCTCGTGTGCAGCTTTCTGCCATTCGCCGCGATAAAAGATCCGGCCGTCCGGCTGATATGCGACGCCATAGTCCACGCGCTCACGCACGATGCGCTCCAGTTCCGGAAAGACACGCCCGATCGACTGACCATAGTGCCAGACGTGTGAACAGGTGCCGGCACAGCACCCGACCCCTTCCCATCCCCAAAGCCGACCGCTTTCGAAGCGCAGACAGGTGCCGCTGGCAAGAATCGAGGTATTGACGAAGGTCCGGTCCAGCAGCCAGTGCGGCAAGGTCGAATCATACCAGGTGTCGTGCCAAAGACGGGTACGCGCATAAGCGGCATCGTGCTCGGCGGCATGCTGCGTGACCACCGCCAGGCTGGACGGGAAGCGCTTGGCGTAATAGTGGCCCTGATCCTTGACATTAGCGATCGGCATACGCTGGTTCGGGAAACGCCATGCGACGGCAAAGCTGACGGTGGCTTCCTCACCCGCCTGCAGCGAGAGGGTCTTGCCGACCACGCCAACGGGGCGGTCCTGGGTGGCGCTGCGGGAGGTCTCAGCACCTGCCTCAAAGTACGGGTCGCTTCCGCCGTCGGGCACCTCTGCAGCGCCGAAGACGCCCTCTCCGGCATCCAAAACGGCCAGCGTCATGTCGCCCATATCCGCACGCTGCTCCAGCGGCTCATTTGCATTTGCGCTCTGATCCGAAAAGACAATGTGGTCTACCCCGATATTGCCCCAGCTTCCTGTCGAGGAATCCACAATGCGCAGGCGGGCGGTCTGGCCTTCATATTTCGCGACGACGAAGGACTCTTGCGTCATGGCGTTCTTATTCTTCCCTGCCAGCTTGGCCACAACCCGGTCTCCAATCAGGAGCTGCAATGAGACGCGCTTTAAATTCGCACCGCCACCGACCAGGGCGTGAATATAACGTCGCTCAATGGTAAAGGGCTTGGAGGTCATCACGCCGACGTCCGCATCGCCCTTGCCGGCACTCTTCCCCTTGCGGGTGTTATGGGAGTTCACCAGCCGTTTGCCTTTCGCGCCCACCTTCCCCTGGTATTTGGGCAGCTGGGCTGCAAGCACGGGTCCCTCGCCGAAGGCCGTGCCTTCCACCGTCCAGTTCTCGTACGACTCCGATTCAAAATCCTCGAACACCACATCCGGTCGGGCTTCGGCAACGGGCCCCTCAGCATTTGCGCCAACCGTATAGTGCACATACGTGGCGCCGTTGCGGCGGCTATGCGTGTTGACAAACTCGGCACCCCGATCAAGCCCGGAATATTGAAGGACGGGATTGGGCAAGCGACCTGCCAGCGAAACTTCGACTGGCTCTGTGGATTTGTTCCGCAGGGTGTAGCGCATCACCGTCAGCGGCAGCGACGAGTCGTCGACCTCCAGGGGGCAGAACGGCGAAAAGGCTTCGAGGGATACGTCCACCGGGCAAGCGTCGTCGGCGTAGTTCACGAATCCCATCGGATACGCCCCGCGAAAGCGGATGTCTGAGAATCCGCTGCGATCCAGTGCCCGAACCGCCTCCTTACCTTCGGACCGCGTACGAAGCGCGAAACCGAGACCGATACTATCTTCGGTTGGCATGGGGTTCTTGTAATGCGGCCCGTTCGTGGCGGTTCTGACCCCTTGGTTGAAGATATCCCAGTGCCACAAACGGCCGTCACCGGACAGGTAAACTTGGCCGCAGCAGATCCCGCCCACCGGCATGCCGATGTGTTTCAGATCCTCTCCGCTAAACCATTCCGGTTCGCTCCGCTCCACGAGCGAACGCAACCAGGCAGCGCTCAGTTTCTTGTCCGCTGGAATCAGCTTCTCAAAATCTTCTGGCTCAAAAGGCCCCGCCATCATCGACAACGGCTTTCCGCTAAGTGCTAGTGCCAAACAGCCCACACCAGTGCCCTTGATAAAGGTTCGCCGGTTAAATCCGCCCTCTGATACGGCTCCTGAACAGCAGTTATAAATAGATTTGGTCATGATAATTTCCTTTTTCGATGGTGTTCTGATTTGAGATAAATGCGCCCATGGACGCCAATTACTTTTTGGAAACAGTCGGCTTTTTTGCAACCCCACTCTTTCCCTTTTTCTTACTGGGTTTCGTCTTTGCTTTAGGAAAGCTTGCCTCGCTGGCTTGAAGTAAATTTTTGAGCTGTTGGACCTTTTCAGGATATTGAGCCGCGAGATTCTTCGTCTCGCCGAGATCCTCTTTCAAATTATAGAGCTCCCAATCGCCCGTCCCGGCATCTTCCAAAAACCAACCGACGGTTAAGGGCGAAATCAGTTTCCAATCGCCCACGCAAATCGCATTGCCTTGCACGAGGTTTGTCTGCACGGACGCGGAGCCGGGATTGTAGAGATAGCTTTCGCGCGCAGTTTCGGCTTTGCCGCAGATAAAATCGAGTTGATTGACTCCATGAATCGGTCGGTCATCGGGCACCTTCGCACCCGCCATCGCGGCAAAGGTCGGTAGTAGGTCGATGGTCGCCATCAGCCCATCATTGGTTTCACCTACTGCGATTTTTCCGGGCCAGCGCATAATGCAAGGCACGCGGATTCCGCCTTCGTAAATGGACGCCTTGCCATCGCGGAATGGACCGGCATCGCCCCAGAAAATCGAATTCTCCGGATGCCCGCCTTTGTTTTCATAATACTTCGGCTGGTTCCAGGGGCCGTTGTCGGTCGTATAGATCACCAGCGTGTTTTCGCTCAGTCCGAGTTCGTCGAGCGTGTCGAGCAGTCGTCCCGTTTCGTAGTCAAACTCTTCGACCACCGCACGATAAAGGTTATCGCCCGTGTGTTCCTTAAACTTCGGTGACGCGTCAATGATCGTGTGCATCATCGTGTGTGACAGATAGAGCAGAAATGGTTTTTCAGGGTCGCGCTGATTCTTGAGATAATCCAAGGCCTGGTCGGTATAGAGCCGCGTCAGGCTCGCCATATCTTCCGTCTTTCCAACTTCCTCGTTGTTGTGGTGAAGCGTCACCTTTCCGGCATCATTCGCGCCGAGTGCACCGTAATAAAAATCGAAGCCTTGTGCGTTCGGCATGCGAGGAACAATCGCCTTACGATTCGACACATCCCACTTGCCCACGCAGGCGGTCTGATAGCCGACCTCTTTCAGCATTTCAGCAAAGGTGATTTCCGACGCCGGCATCGACCACCCTTTACTGAGCGCAGGATAACGCCCCGTCAACAAGGCTGAACGCGATGGACCGCATACGGGTTGCGCGTAAAATGAGGTAAATTTGGTGCCCTCTGCTGCAAGTTGATTGAGCACCGGCGTCTGGTTTTCCTCGCTACCGAAGCAGCCAAGATCCGCGTAGCCCTGATCATCGGTAAAGATAACAACAATGTTCGGCTGGCTGGCCGCAGTGACGGATGCGCTGACAACAACAGTCAGCATAAAGATGGTTCTTAGTAATCTATTCATTATTTTTTCCTATTCTTATCTTTTGTTTTCTTTCCGCCCTTTTTCGCTCGGACGCTGCCGGCTCGTTCCTTTTGATCCCAACCCACCCGTTCACAGTAAGCATCCATATTCTTGCGGAGCCGTGCCGCACGCTCGGGCATTTTTTCCAGCAAGTTGTTCGATTCGCCAAGGTCGTCCCAAAGCGACCACAGGTACTCGTTTCCAGACTCCAGCTCGCGGTAGAACTTGTAGCCGTTCTGAATAATGGCCACATCCAGCATGCCACCAAAGCCCCCTTTTTTGGGGTCTGCCATAGCGGAGCGAAAGACCATGAAGGGATCCAACCTTTTTACCTTGGCCTTGCCGCCGCTGATGCACATCGGAAGCAAGCTGCCGCCTTCCACGGCTTCGGGAATCTGGTCGGCGGCATCGGCCATGTCCAGCACCGTGGGCAGAATATCCCAGCCCACAACCGGCTCGCGGGATGAAATACCGGCGGGAATGCCCGGTCCCCGAACGATAAACGGAACACGGATTCCGCCTTCGCTAAGGACATATTTATGACTGCGCAGCGGATACGATTTGTAGTAATCGCGTTTGTCCACAGGCAGCAATCTGTCGCGCTTAAATTCATAGCCGTTGTCGGCGGTGTAGATGATGTAGGTGTTTTCCGCAATGCCCAGCTTGTCCAGGGTGTCGAGGATCGAGCCCACCGCCGTATCCATATCCTCGTTCATCGCCGCCCATAGCGGAGAGCTGTGATACTCGGTTGCGTGGTCGGACAGCCCTTCGTATTTCGCAATCGTCTCCGGGAGTGCCTGGTATTGCAGGTGGTTGGCATAGAACGAAACCTGCATGAAAAACGGGGTGCCGTTAGAGGCATGCTCTTCCATGAACGCATTGGCCTTCCTTGCCAGCGAAAAGGTCATTTTCGGGTCACGGCGATCCTTGCTCTGATCGTTCATGGTCTGGCCGTCGCTCACGTCGAATCCGATCTGTTCGGGAGTCCGGGTTCGCTGGTGCCACTTGCCAAAATGGGCGGCTTTATAATGCGGGTGCGCCGCTTTCAAACGGCTGACCATCGCGTCGGAGACCGGCGGCAGCTTTTTGGGGCCGACCGTGGCAAATTTCCCGAGAGCCGTCGGGGTCATGCCGTATTGGATACTCGTGCGCGTGGGATCACATACCGCAGATGGCGAATACGCCCTCGAAAAGCGGATGCCGCCTTCGGCCAGCCGGTCCGTATTCGGAGTTTGGTAATAGGTGCTACCGGATTCCGGGATTGCCGGGTCCGCCGGAATCGACAAAGCGTTCCAGCCCATGTCATCGGTTAGGATCAGTATAATGTTCGGTTTGCTTGCCACGTCGAAGCCTTTAGGCGAAGACGGGTTCGCGGCTTGCGCCCCGACACAAGCGGCCATGAGCAGTAAAAGTAATCGTTTTTCCATTTTTCCTTCTTTTTCTACTTCAGCGTTTTCGGGTTATCGACAAAAGCTGCGGGGCGGCTGTTGAGAGCCAACTCTTTCTCCAACTCTGCCATGGTTCTGCGTAGCCGCTCCACCACCTTGGGATGGTCCTTCGCCACATCCGTCGTTTCACCGATGTCCTGTTCCAGATCGTAAAGCGTCGCTTTTGTTGCCTTCCCCTTCCCATTGCCCTGAACCGTCAGACGCAGCTTCCATTTACCGGAGCGTACCGCCTCGAGTTGGTTGACCTTGTAATAGAAGAATGCCTCGTGCGGGGATGGTGCGTTTTCGGTCAAGACCGGCCAGATATCCTTGCCGTCAATCACGCGATCGGTGGGAATTGCTGCACCGGCCAGTTTGGCGAAGGTCGGCAACAGATCCATCGCGGTCATCAGCTCGTCGTTCACGGTGCCGGCGGGAATCTTACCGGGCCAGCGGATCACGGTGGGCTCGCGCATACCGCCCTCGAACGTGCTGCCTTTTCTCCCCTTCAACGGGGTGGCCTTGCCGACCGCCGGTCCGTTGTCCGAAGTGAAGATCACCACGGTGTTGTCATCAATTCCGTTCTTTTTCAGCGCATCCAGAACCTGTCCGACCGACCAGTCGATTTCACTGATGGCCTGCGCAAGGAGCCGATTGCGGGTCTTATAGTCGATGCTGTTGTTTTCCTTGCTCAAGGTTGCTTTTATTTCCTCTGGCACTTCCTTCATGTATGGCGGCGAAACGTGCAGCGGCTTGTGAGGAATGGGGTGTGGCAAATACAGGAAGAAGGGGCGATCCTTGTTCTCTTCGATAAATTGCACGGCACGCTCGGTAAACCGCCGGGTCAGATAGTCCGCATCCGGATCTAGTTCGATCACTGCCTCCCCTTCCAGCAAGGGCAGCGGGGGAAACTGGAAATGCGCTTGTTGTGGGTGAAACGGGTGAAGGTCATGGCTGTAGGGAATCCCGAAAAATTCGTCGAAGCCCTGGCGGGTCGGAAGAAATTCCGGCTGATCACCGAGGTGCCACTTGCCGAACATGCCGGTTTTGTATCCTCCCGCCTTGAGCACTTCCGCGATTGTTATCTCCTCAGGATTCAAACCCTTGCTGTCCGCAGCGAGCAGCACTACGAATTTGGAACCTCTTGCCATGTCAATTCGCTTAGGATAGCAGCCAGTCATTAACGCTGCGCGCGACGGCGTGCAGACCGGGGCCGCCACATAAAAGCTGGTCAGCTTCGCGCCTTCAGCCGCCATTTGGTCGATACGAGGCGTGTTCACATGGATGCCTCCGAAACAGCTGAGATCGGCATAGCCCTGATCATCGGTGAAGATGACGACAATATTGGGCGGCCTGGCCGTTGCCACGGACGCGAGGCAAGCCATCAGCAGGAAGAGGTTCCTGAATAATCTGATCATCGTTTCTTCGCTTTTTTCTTCTTCCCGCTGATTGGGTCGGCCGGCATGCCGCGCTCCAGGAGCATTTTCTTAAGGCGCACCGCCATCGCTTCTGCCCGCTCGGGGTAATCGTCGATGCGATTGTTTTTCTGAAAGGGGTCCTCTTTCAAATTATAAAGCTGTCTTGATGGTTCGCCCGGTTTTCCACGCGTCCAACCTCCATCGCCCGCGCCCGGAATATACATCCAATCGCCTTGTCGCAATGAGGTATGAGACCGTTCATGCGGCTGGATGATCAGCGTATCCCGCGCCGAAACACCGCCCTCTTCCACAAACAGCGCCAGCTGGTTCACCCCGTCCCGCGCTTCGTTCGGAGTCAGTTTCTGATCCGTGATCGACGCAAAGGTTGGCAATAAATCCATATTCGATATTAACGCGTCCGACGTGGTTCCCGCCGGGATCTTATTCGGCCAGGAGACAATGAACGGCACACGATGACCACCTTCCAAGGCGCCGAATTTCTTACCTTTAAGCTTTCCATTGGGTGCATGTCCCAACTGTTGCAACACGTCACCTTGGTAACCATCCTTGATAATTGCACCGTTATCGCTGGTGAAAACAAAGATGGTGTTGTCCCAAGCTCCAAATCGTTCGACCGCCGCAATCAGCTGGCCGACCGACCAATCGAGTTCCTCGACAAAATCGCCACGCAGTCCGCACTCGCTTTTCCCATGAAAGTAAGGATGCGGCGTAATCGGGTAATGCACATTGTGGCTTGCGTAATAGAGGAAGAAGGGCTGCGCCTGCTGATTCATCCAGCTCAGTGCTTTCTGCGTCAACTTCTCTCCAACCAGCTCGTCAATATAGAGCTCATGCGCCGCCTTTCCGCCGATCAAACTCGCCATACCACGATGTGGGCTCGTATGTTTTTTGTGATACTCCTTTCCATACGTTTTTCCGCCGCGCTGATAAATCAGGGATCCGACGGATCCAGCCCGACAATTCGGCGGTTCTCCATATAGACAAACGGCGGATGCGAATTAACGACCGGCAGCCCGAAAAAGTAGTCAAAGCCGACTTCCAATGGCCCCGGCTTAAGCTCCTGATTCCAGTCCGGCTTTTGCTTGTTTCCAAACCCGAGATGCCATTTGCCGACGCAGGCGGTCGCATAGCCCTTCCGTTTTAGCATGCTCGCCATCGTGGTCTTTTTGGTGTCGATCAGCAGACGATCCTCACAAAAAATCGCACTGTATTCATTAACCCGAAACGGATACTCGCCCGTCAGCAGCGCGTAACGTGACGGCGTACAAACGGCCGATGTTGAATGCGCGTCGGTGAACAGGCGTCCCTCTTTCGCGAGTCGGTCGATATGCGGCGTTTTTAGTTTCGTGGCACCGTAACAGCTCAAATCGCCATAGCCGAGGTCGTCGGCATAGATCAGCACAATATTGGGAAGGTCTGAGCTCGCCGTTTTGGGCTGCATCTCGTTCAAGCCCGAAACCGGCGGTTCGACCGGATCCTGCGCCGAGCAGACAGACGCCAACATACAGCTCCATAGAAACAATGACTTTCTCATAAACTTAAAACTTCCCTGATCCATATATTATTTCTTCGCTCAAAAGGCTCCCACTTTAGGCAGGTTTTCCGGGACCGTGTTCAACTTTTCCTGTAATGCCTGCTGCATGGCTTGCGCTTTCTCCGGATACTCATTGATCAGATTGTTTGTCTGATACAGATCCTCGTTGAGATTGTAGAGCTGGCGCGGCAAATCGCCCTCCTCTGGCTTCATCCAACCGCCATCACCAACACCCGGAATATAGACCCAATCTCCTTGTCGCAGGGAGGTAAGACGCGGCTTATGTGGCATAAGAACCAAGTCTTTGCGTGTAGACTTTGCAGCATCATCCAGAAACAGCGGCAACTGGTTTAGCCCGTCGGGTGCCTCTTCCGGCGTTAATTGTTGATTGAGTATCGCGGCAAAGGTCGGCAACAAATCCATATTGGCAAGCAGCTCGCCAGAGGTGGTTCCGGCCGGGACTCTCGTTGGCCACTTAGCCAGAAACGGAACACGATGCCCGCCTTCCCAGGCGCCGAATTTCTGACCTTTCAATTTCCCGTTCGGGGCATGGCCCAACGCGATGGCTTGTTTGCCACCGCCATTAAACATTCCGCCGTTGTCGCTGGTAAAAATGACCAGCGTGTTGTCGGCCACGCCGAACTTTTCCAGCGCAGCGAGGATTTCGCCGACCGACCAGTCGAGTTCTTCCACAAAGTCGCCATACAGCCCGCATTCGCTTTTGCCCTGGAAATACGGATGCGGTGTGAAGGGATGGTGGATATTGTGGCTGGCGTAGAAGAGGAAGAACGGTTCCTTTTGCTCGTTCATCCATTGCAAGGCTTTTCCAGTCAAATGTTCCGCACTCTCTTCATCGACATACAACTCGTGCGCCGCTTTTCCGCCAACCACATTCAGCATTCGCGGGTTTGCGTAATTTTTTTCTGGATAGGGTTTGGCGTGCGTGGTTCCCCCTTTCTTGTAAGCAAGCGGGTCATCGGCTTCCAATTCGAGCACGCGGTGATTTTCCATATACACAAACGGCGGATGCGAGTTAACCACCGGAATACCGTAAAAATAGTCGAAGCCCACTTCGAGTGGCCCCGGCTTCAGATCCTGATTCCAATCCGGTTTCTGATTCTTTCCGAACCCGAGGTGCCATTTACCGACACAGGCCGTCGCGTAGCCCTTGCGTTTGAGCAAGCTCGCAATCGTTGTTTGGTCAGTGTCGATAATCAACTTATTCTGACAAAAGACCGGGCCATAGTTGTTAATACGAAACGGATACTCCCCCGTAAGCAGCGCGTAGCGTGAAGGCGTGCAAACCGCCGAGGTCGAATGCGCGTCGGTGAACAGGCGTCCCTCTTTGGCGAGCCGATCGATATGCGGCGTATCGATCTTCGTGGCACCGTAACAACTCAAATCGCCATAGCCGAGGTCGTCGGCATAAATCAGCACGATATTGGGATGTTCGGAACGCACCGTTTTGGGCTGCATTTCGTTCAAAACGGAAACCGGTGGTTCGACCGATTTTGAAGCACCCTGCGCCAAGCCCACTGAGGCCCACAAACAAGCAGATAGAATAAACAGTTTTTTCAGTTCTCTTTTCATTATTTTCCGGTCGCAGCGATGCTACGGTTGATTGTTTTCAATTGAACGGTCTGCCCCATTTTAGGCTTTCCTTCTGTCGTGGAGGTGATCGAGTTACCCAAACTGGGCCAGAGCTTTCGTTAGTCTGGATGGGTTAATGATGTGTTCTAAGTTGTAGAGTA
>CBFHKU010000016.1:0-25998 GCA_965656495.1 Coraliomargaritaceae bacterium | reverse complement strand
AGTGAGTTGTTGGTTCTGATTCTTCATGGTAGGAGTGTCAGTTTATCACCACTGGCAACTCCTCCCATGTCATCTTTAAGCGCTCCTGTACAAATGACTTGATAAATCGTGCCAGATTCGTGCCAATTTTTCTGCTAGAGGATGCGAAAATCTGCAAACAGATTCTACGGCTATTCTCGATAAATACTGAGATTATCAGTAGGGAAGCCATCTCTACGACTACAGCGGGGAGAATTCAAGTCCCTCCCCGAGTACCATGTTTGCTCCGCAAAAAGAGGGAGTGACTCTCACCCTTGGTGGTCCCCTCCCCGTATCCGGCATAATGATGACATGGTTCAAGTGCCAGTCTAACACCACTGGCAACTCATCCCATGTCGTCTTATCCCTTTCTCTGCCTACGAACTTCCTGAAACCGATGCTTTTGGCTGAAAATGAAAACTTCAGTGTTGACAGGAGGAAAAAGGATAAGAAGCGTCAACAAAATAAAATATATTACCCTATTTATTATTTTCTTTCCACTTATCGGCCATGCCGCAATTAGTGTAGGCACCACGACTGATTTCACCGGATCTTCTTACGATTCAATAAACGATAGAGATGGTTGGGGGTACGGCCAAGGTCGATATTTTCAAACCAGTTCGCAATACGATGATGTAGAAGAAAACGGTATTGAAATAAATGGAAGTAAAGCTATTGTTCTAAATTCGTCTTCTAATTGGACTGGCGACTGGTCAGGCATCTCCTCACTGGTAGCGGTGGTCAGCCACATCGATAGCGATTATGTGAATTACGACATGCGGATCGCATATTCTTCCAACGGTAGCAAAAGTGGCCCTTGGGCAGTAACAGGCAATTCTTCAACAAAGACCTTAGCAATTGGGGAGAAAAGCAAAACTTTGCTTTTTGATCTGGCAGATTTGGAACTCCATCAGGGTGATGGAACTGCCACAGTTAACTCGATTGTGAGTAATGTGGCTCAAGTCCGGATTTTCTACAATAGCAGCTTCACTCACATAGGAACCAATACCCTTATGGGCGGAGAAGGAGAAATCGTGGGCGGAGAATGGGTATTGCACAGTGTCACGGCTGTGCCGGAACCAAGCACATTTGCCCTTCTTTCTGGATTTGTTGCTCTCATGCTGGTTATCCGGAGACGCAGGTAGTCCTGATTCAACCGGAGAGCGCAGCAGAGGTTTTCAATATCCTGCAGTTGTCGTAAAAGCGACAATGCAGAGCATTAGTCTGCGGAGGGTGTTTCTACAGGCTAACACCGCTGAAACATCCAAGGAGTAAGACCTTTGTTGGCCTCAATGATATATTAGGCTTATCCTACTCTAAATTCCTCCAATTTCCTACGAACTTCCTGACCTAGAATGAGCTTTTATGACCTCTTTTATCATAAGGTAGAAAAGCGGCGCAGCAGCTATTCCAAGACCTTATTGCAAAGATAACGACATGCCCGCTTATTCCTTTTCTTAGCCGCCATTCACAAGTTGGTATTGGCCGGTCTTCTTCGAACCAACTTTTTTAATTATGCCTGCCTCAAGAAGTGGATTGATTATATCCATAGCACCTTGCCGGGAAATAGAGAGCGCTTCCCAAATTTCTTTGGGTGCCATAGACCCATGATCTCGTAGCAGCAAAAGAAGTTTTTCCTGCTTCGGCTTTATGAGGATCTTACTTCGAGACGCTCCACCGATCTTCTGGATTCTCATCCAGGCCCTCTCAAGACTAAGCCTCAGACCTTCGGCAGAGTATTCCAACCAATCACTGAGCTCGCCCGCATACTTCTTGGGCACATCGGCGAGCACTTCATAGTATTTGTGTCGATTCTCCCAATAGTATTCATCGACCGAAAAAATATGATGGGTATCAAAGCCGCGCCGGTAGAGCTCCCAAAGCGCCAAAGCGCGGCCGGTGCGACCATTGCCATCGGCAAATGGGTGAATGTCCTCGAATCGATAATGGAGTATCGACGAGCTCAATACAGGCGAAAGTTTTGGTGCTTCGTCATTCCACCAATCCAGGAGTTCCAGCATCAGTGCTGAGACATCCTGCGCCGGAGGCGGGTAATGCTCAGCGACACGGACTTGGATCGTGCGATAGCACCCCGCTTTACCTTGATCCATTACCGCATCCGCAAGGATGCGGTGTAGCTCGAAAAGGTGCTCATGACGAATACGCTCAAGTTTCGTTTGCTGCTCGATGAACCTGAGCCCCGCAAAATAATTCAATACTTCGCGCTTGGATTTTTCGTCCGAGCTCAGAACCTCACGACCTGCCTCAATTGCCCGAACTTGTTCAAGAGTCAGAGGGTTGCCCTCAATTGCGGTAGATGCATGGGCATTTCGCGCTCTGCTGTCCTTCTGAAGTGCCGGAATCCACGCCAAATCAATACTTGCCGCGCTGATCCTTTCACGCAGCGCAGCAATCGCTTCAACCTGCTGAAGAAGCTTTGAGGAGATGCTAAAATTCGGGATAAATGCCATCACGATTAGTCAAGTATTAGTCAAGTTATGAGTCAAGGCGATAACACCCGCATCTCAACTCTGAGTTTAACTACCTATTTTTCCAGCACAGCGATCATCGCTGGAAGCATTACGCAAAGCGACGCTCGTGCATTGAGAAAGATGACATGATAGCCGATGCCAGTGTTGATAAACCGACACTCCAAACATGTCATCTTTGCGCGTCCATTGAGACGTCCACGCTAACGGGCAAGCAGGTCTGCGGCAGTCGGCGCAGGATATCTGACAAGTTAATAACCCAATATTAAGTAGGGTTTTTATTTGAATTTTCAATTTTAGTGTGCTTATCTGGGAAGCCGTAAATGCCTTGCTTGATGACAAGTAGGAAATCAAAAAAATGAACACACAAAGAATAGCTCTCGTATCATTAATATGTATATTTGTATCAGTACTTGTAGTACTGACCGCTGAGGATCAAGAAGGACAGACAAGATTCACGACAGATGTCTTTGCGTTCTCGATGATGAACGGGAAGCCTTGGATCAAATTAGACCTTCAAGCAAAAATTATGTATCTCTCAGGGGTAGAAGACGGTGCTGTTCTACTTATATCTGAGATGGATAGTGTACAAAAGGAGAAGGATAATGCTCGGGCTGCCTATCCTGCTTTAGATCGTCTCATGATTAGTGGTTTCAGATTCGGTGACATCACAGAAGAAGTGGATTGTTTCTATGAACAGGCAAGCAATCTAAGGATTCCCATTGTTGATGCTTACCGATATGTCTTGAAGAAGTTCAAAGGTGCATCACCTGAAGAATTAGCAGCTAGTCAGTCTGCTTTGCGTAAAAAATACAACAAATAAGTGCCGTACAAGCCAGAGCAGGCATAGGCTATCGCCGCGCCTGTCTTCGACGTTAGGTAGATTTTATGAGTAAGGAAAACGAAGAATTAAAAGAACTTCCGGATAGCATTATTAAAGCTAGAGAGGAATTTATGGAGGGGGCGGTTTTTGAGAAAAAAGATCAAGAACTCAAAGAAATTCTTAGGATTTTAGTTAAAGAGGGAATCCAGAATGAGCGTGTCAGACATTTTCCCAATGTTATGGCGACATCAATACATTACATTCAGTTGGAACGATTAATTGCTAAACTAAATACTGAAAATTCTAAGACGCAAAAAAAATTCAAAGGATTGATGATAATTGGAGTTGTCATTGCATTCCTCCAATTGGTCATCGCAATTATCTTGTTGTATAAGACCTAACCAGTCACTGGAGGTGACCGTCCTCGCTAACGCGCCGCGATCATGCCCCGCCTTATCCTGAAAAAGAGAATATCATGATGAAACAAACATTGCTCTACTTACTCCCCCTCTTACTCCTGAGTGGACTCAGTCAAGGGAAAGAGAAACCTGACTACTTTACCTACAATGATGACGGGAGCGTCAAGACCCGCGGAGTCTACAAAACAAACAAAGAAGGAATCGTGACAGAGTTCACCGTCTACGACAGCAAAGGTAAAAAGAAATATACAGAGATTCCATACTACTCAGAAGATGGAACTCTTCTGAGGGCGAATCAATTAGACCCGAACGGTAAAATCTTAAAAGTAATCATTCCCATCGGAAAAGAACTGATAATTTTAAGTCCGGAAGGAGATGTTTTGGACAAGCAAGCATACACACAGACTAAAGGCTGAACCAGACAGAGGCGGCAACGGCTATTATACAGAATCCGAAAACGATCATCCGGGAACTGAAGTCGAACAAGTAAGTGTTCACAACTCCGTAGGCTGCGACTCGTCGCGCCACCTCCACCATTTCAGCTCGCTGCACGCAGGGCTTTCAAAAGATGCCCGGCTCTCTACTCGGGCATCTTGGAGGAATGGTGCTCAATGATTTCCCAAGTGGCGCCGTTCTTGGCGTAAACAAAGGTGAAGCGTACCTGCACAGAGGCTCCATCGGCAAAGGTGAAGGTGTAGACCCCTGAGTTGATTGCGATGGAATCATGGATCCGGACATTGGCTTCGTTAATTGTGCCTTCGGGTACCTTTGCAAGAAAATGGACAAAGTAGTCCTCAATCTCCTCGTGATTGTGACGGACCTGATTGGAAACGGTGGGAAGGAGGATTGCTTCCTTGGAATACAGCGCGGCTACTTTTTTGGGATCGCCGGTCTTGAGGGCGTTATTCCAGTTATCGAAGAGAGCTAGGATTTCGTCTTTGTTCATATATTGCTTAATACTTAACAATTATAGGGTGGATTTAAATAAGCCCAATTTTTGATAACTTTCATTCCGCCTGTCAAATGATTGCCATACCGCAGCGTTCTTTCACGGGCTAAAGCTGCTCAAAGGTCCCCCTTTTCGTCCTTAATCAAATCTCCTTTTTGAGCTTTTTGTCGAAGGTTTCGAGCTTTGCACCGATGGACTCGGAGTGACCCAAGATCAGATAGTCATCAAAACCCGCCCTGCCCTTTCTATATCTTTCCAGGGCTTTCCGCAATCGATTTGAATCATCGAAGCAGAACACAGGATCCTGCAAGAGGTCATCCAGGACTTGACTCCATCCATCCCGATCCAACCCCATGACACTTTGGAGAACCCAACAGGCTTCCATTAAAACTAAATCTAAAAGATGTATCTGCGCTTCAGCGGCGACAGCAGACTCGATCAACGCACAAACATGAGCACCCTGCTTGGGATCATCATCCAAAACATGGCGAAGCAAATGATTGGTATCAAAGGCGATCACTTACTTTACAATTAGATGTGAATACTTTTTCCGCATATGATCCTGAATAGCTGCATCCATCTGTGCTGCGGTAATTGGCTTTTGTCCGGGCCTGATCCGATGCTTTGCACACCCTGCCGATGAACCTGGCTTCTTCTTTTTCCTGATCAAAATCTTGTTTGAGGGGTCCAGTGAAAACTCAAGCCGATCCCCGGTCCGAATCGAAAGGGATTCCCGGATTTGCTTCGGCAGCGTGACTTGCCCCTTGGAGGTGACTTTGGCTTGCAAAACTGACATTCCTTACTTTCGCACATATTTGGTAAGAAATCAAGCCGCCTATTTTGACACCCCTGCGCTGAAATAAGAGCCCGCATCGCCGCCGACGACCGCATCAAAACCGAAGCGGGCAACTCGCCCACCGCCAAAGTTCAGCCCGTTGCAGGTGGGCTTTTCTTCCGCGTCGCCACGATGACAGCGCCCGCAATGAGGGATCCGCCGAGCGCGAGGCGGAGCAGGGCCTGAGCGGAGACCGTTTCGATCTCGCCGAAGATGAAGAGGGAAAAGAGCATCGCGAGTGGAATTAAGGCGTTATTGAAGGCGGCAAGGGTGCCGGGGTTACTGCGGCTGGCGCCTTTGTTCCAGAGGAAGAAGCCGAGCCCGGAGGCGATGCAGCCGAGGTATAGAATCGCCTGCCATTGGGAGGGGTTGATGGCGAGGGCTTCGGGGTTGGCAAAAAACAAACTGCAGAGTCCGGCACAGCAGGTACCACCGAGGGCGAGGAGCGCGAAAACGGCATGGTCGTGAACGGCGGGATGCTCGCGCTTCCAATCGCGGTAGGCGACTTGCCCAAAGGCGAAGGACAGCCCCGCCACTTGCATGAGGGCGAACCCAATCCAGATCGAACCGGTGGGGACGCCCTGTATTTTGATCGCGGCTGCCCCTGCGACCGAGAGGAACGCCGCGAGGAGATAGCGCGTGGAAAACTGCCGGCTGCGGAGATCGTGAATCAGGACGACATAGACCGGAGTGAGGATCGAGAAGAGCGCCACGAGGTGTGACGGCAAATATTGATAGGCCTTCATGTAGCAGACATACATGAGCCCGAATTGAATCGCGCCATAGAGGAAAAGTCGGAGCCCGTTCCTTCCGTCGATGGATTGCAGTCGTAAAAAGGGCAGAAACACCAGCGTCGCGCAACCCAACCGCAGGGTCGCGACGAGAAAGGAATCCACTCCCGTCAAAGCACTCCCAATCAGGCCAAAGGAAAAAGCCCAAATGAGAGAAACGATGGCGAGGTAGTGCATGGTCCCTTCTTAAACGCAGTATGGATTACCAACGATAAATCGCACCGCAGGAAAGCTGACTCCCTCTGCCGGGGGTGCCGGGCACATCCTGATAGTCGTCATCCCAGGCGTTGTCGTAGGCCGCGAAGAGCTCTAAATTATCGAACTCGGGCGGGAAAACACTAAGGCCGATATGCGTGAAGAGCGCTTCATTATCACTACTGCGAAGCGCATTGGCTTCCTGATTGCGCCACTCGTTGTCGATCCGCAACTCAAGGATCTCATTCGGCGTCCAGATCGCCCCGAGGGTGATGCGATGCTTCGCGTAGTTCAGGGCGTAGAAGCTCGCGTCAACGCTTGCGTTGCCGTAGCTTTCGTCCTTGTCGAGGTAGGTATAGCTCGCAATCGCTTCAATCGCGTCCCAGCGCCTCGAGCCGATCAGCTCGATGCCGAAGGTTTCGAGGTCCATGTTTTCAGCGGAGCGTGCCCCCACCCCCGCATACGTCCAATCCACTAAATCCTTATCCCATCGATAGAAAATAGCGCCATCAAAGCTCCATCGGGGTCGATTCAGGGAATAGCCGAGTTCCAAATTTTGAGCAGTTTCGCGGAGCAAATCATGCTTACTGCGAAACAGTCCGCTGGTTTCACTGCCACCAATTGCCCCATAGCCTACAACTTGAGTGGTCTTGGCATAGGACAGGTGGAGCCGCTCGGATTTGCCCATGCCCCGGTCGGTGAGAAGGCTAATTTCCGCAATAGGTGACCACTCCGAGGCATCCCGGTTCGTGTCGTCTACCGAGAGTCCCGCTTTGAAAAGAAGCTCCCGCTGCCCATTCAAAACGTGGCGATATTGCGGCACCAGGCTCAGTTTGTAGTAGCTGCGACTCGTAAAATTACCGGCTTCCAAGGTATTGGATTCAATTGAATCATGTGTAAGCTGAAGGCTGTAATTCAGGGCAAACGGAGCATCGAGGGCATGGAGTCCCGACAGCCCCAAAGCACCAACTTCAGTCTCATGCACAAAGGTATTGTTCGGCGCAAAGCGATTGAAGATGTAATGGTCGCCATTCTTACGATAGTAGGCAGTGGCTTGCCACTTACTGCCTTCGGCGTAGTCCTGCTGGTGGTTTAGAATAAATAAACGTGTTTTGATGTATTCAGTTTCGTAAGGGCTATAGCTAAGGTATTGCTCCCCGGTATACATCCCGAATTGACCAAAGAACTTCGATTGGTAACCCGCAAATAAATCCGTCTGGGAGTGAGGTCCCACCAACTGCACCCTTACAGAGACACGACTGAAGTCGTGATCGCTATACTCCGCCGTGCCATCACTTTCAGAACGGGAATATTCCGCCTCATAACCCCATTTCCATTTGCCATCAGCGTGGAGGGGCTCAACCCAGGCACTGTGTAAACGTTGAAAGTTGAGTTGATTCTCACCGCCGCCGAGGGTGACACTTCCACCGGGAGTCATTTCACTCCATTGATACGATAGCGTACCGGCGGTGCTATTGAATCCATAAAGGGCGTTATCCGCCCCTGTAAGCACTTTGGGCTCACCCAACATCTCCGGCGCGATCGGCAACTCTGTGCTGTAATGCCCCGTCTGCGGATCCAGCAGGGTCGCCGCCCCAACCTGGAGTCCGGTGCCCTCAAAAATCCCCCCGCGAATACTGACGTCCCCCTGCGCCTCCGCCATGTTGCGCGACTGGAAATCAATGCGCGGATCAAAATCGAGATTCGAAACGACCGATTCAAAGGTCGATGCGGGCAGCACATTCGCAGTCTCCTGCCCCCGCACCGTTAGGGTCGGCAGCATATAAATCTCGGAATCCTCATTCGCGGTCTCGGGCTCGGCACCGCTCAAACCCGCCACGAGGGCGCAGGTGAAAAGGAAAATAGACTTAAAAGATGTTTTGCTAGTCATGCTTAAAGCTTTTGCATGAAAGAAATCGAAATTTCAATTATTAAGTGATTTATTTCTTAGGTTAACAATAGAGGCATACGGAACATTGGATCAGGCACCACAGGAAATCTTTTTAGCGGGCGGCTGTCTTTGGGGCGTACAGGAATTCGTGCGTCATCTCCCCGGGGTGCTCGCCACCGAGGCGGGCCGCGCCAATGGCACCACTCAAACCCTTGACGGCCCCTACGACGGCTATGCCGAGTGCGTGCGCATCACCTTCGACCCCAATCAAATCACGGTCGCGGATTGCATCGAATACCTCTTTGAAATCATCGACCCCTACAGCCACGACCGGCAGGGCCCCGATACCGGCAAAAAATACCGCACCGGAATCTATAGCCGCGACCCCGCCCATCTCGAAGCAGCCCGCGCCTGCATCGCAGCACGCCCCGACGCCGCACAAATCGCCCTCGAAATCGCGCCCCTCACCCATTACCTCAAAAGCGCCCCCGAACACCAGGACCGCTTGAGCCGCTGCCCCGGCGACCCCTGTCACATCCCCCGCGAAATCCTACACAAATACCGCAACGATTAGCAGAATCACTCAAAGCCCGCTGCGACCGGACTTACAAACGCCAGGGTTCAGCCAATCGCGAATCGAGAATCAATCGGTCGAAACTGGCCAATTTCAAACCTCTGGCACGCGCCGTCGCGACAATGATACGATCTGCGGGGTCGCGGTGGAAGCTCTCTGGAAGAGCGTTCATCTCAACCACTGTGGCAAGATCGATTCGACAAAGCTGCACGGTGGCTGGTGAGCCCGCGATTCCCAGAAAGTCTTCCAGCGGTTGATCCAATTGCAGGCGCCCACGATCCACCAGAAGCGCCGCCTCCCATAAACTAATATCAGAAAGATAGGGGCGGTTATCCGCTGGCAGCTTGTCCAGATACTCAGCCTCACGCGCGCCGAGACGTGCATCACCTAGGAGCCACCAAAGCCAAACATGGGTATCAAGCAGCGGAGCATCCATTACTTCAGTGCTTCAATCTCCGCGCTTGAGATTACCGGTGCCATGGCATCGCCCTTGAAACGACCCACACCACGCAGTTGCTCCCAGGGTCGTTCTGCTTGGATCGGCACGATTTTCGCCACTGGCTTGCCATGCTTTGAAATCTCCAGCACTGAACCGGTCTTACTGACCTCATCAATGAGGCGCAGACACTTTGCCTTGAATTCCGTCACCGTTATTTGCATAATAACTAGTGTTTATGACCAGTCATTCTGCGTCAATAACAAATCATCAAAACTTTACCCAACGAGACGGATTAACCCAATGACTCGATTTGTTCGGCTTGGCTATGAAAACGCTGAAAGCTGTGCCGAATCCAACTCAGTAACTTGGGTGCCAACCCTTCCAGGCGAAGTCATAAATGTAACCGTCTGGGTCAGTATAAAAGGAACGGGTGTAGGTATTCGTGGTCGTGGTCTCAGGCGTGAAGGTCGTGGTGCTCACTTGATTACCGTGAGTATTGACCTGATTGTTGCCATGGTAATGGCTGTGGCTGTGGTGCGTTTGCCCGTGCACCACGTGTTGCGTGGCGGTATGGTGCGCGTGAGTGTGACTGTTGCCATGCACCCGACCGTGACTATTGGTGTGGTGCGTGGTGGTCGTGCGCACCGTTGCCGGCGTGGTGCAAGTCGATTCAAAACGCCAGGTCATCAGCTTTCCGCCCTCCCCGTCATCCACTTCCGTTTGCGCCGCACAAATCGCCCTCGAAATCGCACCCCTCACCCATTACCTCAAAAGCGCCCCCGAACACCAGAACCGCTTGAGCCGCTGCCCCGACGACCCCTGTCACATCCCCCGCGAAATCCTACACAAATACCGCAAGGCCTAGCGACCCCAGCATTCAGACTGCGTTTTACGCGTACGCAGCACGGTGCTTCTCATTGGCCCACAAAAACGGTTGCACTTCGATGGTGGATGCGGAGGGTTTAGGGGATGGATCTTTCCGCGCACACTGAGTTGTTATTGGACAATTACCGCCGTTGTTTTGGGGAGGATTTGGTGGCGCGGGGTGCGGGTGAAGCGGCGGCGTTGATGGCGGCGGATTTCGTGGTATTGTCGCACGGGACGGAGGCGGATCCGGTTTTTAATTACGGGAATGCCGCGGCGCAGGCCTTGTTTGAGATGGATTGGGATGCCCTGACCGCCCTGCCCTCGCGTTGCTCGGCGGAACCGCTGCACCGGGAGGAACGGGAACGGTTCCTTAAAGCGGTGGCGGAACGGGGTTGCGCAGATAATTACGGCGGGGTGCGGGTGAGCGCGAGCGGCCGGCGCTTTCAAATCGCGGGGGCGCGGGTCTGGAATTTACTGGACGCGGTAGGCGCGGTGGTCGGACAAGCCGCGATGTTCGCGGATTGGGAAGCGCTGGATTAAAAGCGCCCTATCCTCGCAATTTTTGAAGCGGTCGGGTTCGATCTCGCCGCCGCTAGTAGAAAAAAGTCTGGGCGCGTTGCAGTGCGGGCGGGAAGCCCAGACCGGTTTGCGGGATAAGCAGCTCACGAACCGCTAAAATGCTGCGCCGCAATTGGATGCCGCTCGCTGCTAAAATCTTGATGGCGATTCCGCCTTCGCGGAGCGGGCTCGCGCCGATGGTCGCCTCTGCAATGTCGAGCTGGTGCAAGGCTTCCACCGAGGTTCCGTATGACTGGGGGCTCAAATAGTAGATGCTGGCGTAGAGGCCTTGGGGATAATGTTGCCGCCAATCCGCGGGCTCACCCGCTTCGGGGGAACAACGGAAATTTTCAAATGCCACGAGTTGACCGGCGCGGCGGAGGCGGAGGCGGGATCGCCATTCCCGGAATTGAAAGGATTCGCCGTGGGCGGCGCGACCGGGCGCAAGGATCTCGGTAAAAAACAGGGTCGCATCGGCGGCACAATCAATCTCGGTTTCCTGATGGAGGGCCGCGTCTTTTTGCAGCACGAGGGGGGCGGGCCAAACATCGAGGGCGGAGCCTGCCGCGAGGGAATATTTTTGCTGAATACGCGCGACCCCATCGGTCATGGTGTGAACGCGACACGCCGCCGGACTGATGAGGGCGGCGCGGGAACCGGGCCCAAGCTCGGTATCGATATTCAGGGCATCCCCTTCCAATAGCCCTGCGGTTGGACTCGTCAAGAGACTGATCGCCCAGTCGTTTTCATGGTATGCTTTTGCAAGGTGCAAGGGCGGTCGCACCCTTTGCTCCAAGAGACGCGTCCCGACCCCATCGCGGGTCGCGAATCGCAGACGCGCTCCGCCGCAAACCGCAACCCGTGCCGAGGCGGGCTTTGTTCCGGGATCCGGCATCAGGAATTGAGCGGAAAGAAGCTTTCTTTCTCGAGCCATTCCACCAATGCCTCCAGCCCCTGGTAGGATTTAAGGTCACAAAAAAGGAAGGGGCGCTCACCGCGCATCGCCTTTGAGTCCCGTTCCATCACGGCGAGATCGGCCCCGACGTGCGGCGCCAGTTCGGTCTTGTTGATGATGAGGAGATCGGAGTAACGAATCGCAGGCCCGCCCTTGCGGGGAATTTTATCACCCTCCGCGACGTCGATGATGTAGATGAAGGTGTCCACCAAATCGGGCGAGAAGGTTGCGGAGAGGTTATCGCCGCCACTTTCCATGAGCACCACCTGTGTATCGGGATGCCGTTGGAGCAAATCCTCCACCGCCACTTCGTTGATGCTGGTGTCGTCACGGATCGCAGTATGTGGACAGCCTCCTGTTTCGACACCCAAAATACGGCTCGCTTCGAGGACGCTGTTGCGCACGAGGAATTGCTCGTCTTCCTTCGTATAAATATCATTGGTGATCGCGACCAGCGAGTAACGGTCTTTGAGAACCTCGATGAGGCGCAGGAGCAGCATCGTTTTTCCGGAACCAACCGGGCCACCGATACCGACACGGACGGGACGAATGGGAGTTTTTTCAGTCATAGTTAAGCAGATTTCAGGATATAAAGAGTCGTGAAAAACTAGAGGCATGACGCGCTGCGGCAATATCGAAGGCGGGCGCAAACCAACCCGCTTCGGCGCGTTCAACCTCCAGAGCGGCATCCACCCAGGCAGGCAAACGCTCCAATCCATCGCGGAGCGCCACTTGCGCGGACTCCGGACTGATGCGCAGGAGTTTCACCGAGGCCGAGACAAAATTTGCGAGGCTTTGGTACGCGTATGCCATCAGCCCCGCGCGGAGCGGAACTTGGAGTAATTCAAATTGATAGGCCGAGACCACGAGGTGGTGCCCTCGGGCGCGACCCTCCGCAAAGGCGGTCTTGTAAGCGGCGAGGGCCGCATCGCCGGGCCAGAGCTTCTGCAGGAGACGCAAGCGCCCCCGACCCTGCGCAATGCTCGCCTCTCGGATTTCTGCCGCCCATTTAAACGCATCGACTTCCGCCTCAATTTCCAGCACCGCATCCAAACCGGAGGAAGCAGCAAGGGCGCTGCGGGTAAAGCGCAGGTAGGGCAATTCCCAAGCGGCGAGCGCCGGCCCGGCATGGTTGCGAAAAAAAGCCATTAAATCTTCGGCGTCCCGGTAGCCACAGGTCGCCGCCCATTCCTCCAAGCCCATCGAATGGGCGTAGGCACCGGTGGGAAAGAGCGGGTCACTGATCTGAAGCAGGGCAGGCACCCAATCGGCATCACCCTGCAGTGGCGCTGTCTCAGTGCTCGTGCTCATGCGCGTGCGCGTGGTCATGGTGGTGAGAATGGCCCCCCTGCCGGGCCGGTTGAAAAATACGTTGCACCCGCGTGAAGGGAATCCCCTCGCGCTCGAGCATCTGCACCACCGCCGAATCGTCAGAGACAAGAATCCCCTCCTCCGAGAAAGCCGCCTTAAAATGGAGGTTGCCAATCCGCCAACCGAGATGGGCAGCGTCCGGCGCTTGCTTGAGGGGCACGAGGCAACAACCCTCGGCGCTTTGTTCAATACAGTAAACTTTATCCCCGCAGGCATGAATCGCATCGCCATGACGGAGCGCCTCAACTACATCGATCCCAAACTCCGTTCCGTCCTCGGCGGTGCCGCGCCAACGACGACGCGCCAACTGGTGACGGTCGACACACACGCTCACGCGGGTTCCCTCGGGGACGGGAGACAAGGCTTCGGTGATGTGCAACATGGGGAGAGGGATTTTTAGAAGAGAAAATAGCGTTGCGCCATGGGAAGCACCGTTGCCGGTTCGCAGGTGAGGATTTCGCCGTCGGCACGCACCGTGTAGGTTTCGGGATCGATCTCAATCTCGGGCAAGGCATCGTTCAGCAACATATCGTGTTTGGAAATGGTGCGGGTGTTTTGCACCGGGCGCAGGATTTTTTCGAGACCGAGTTGCTCCCCGATTCCGGCATCGAGCGCCGCTTGGCTGAGGAAAGTAATGGCGGTGCGCGCGGTGGCCTTCCCAAAAGATCCAAACTGCGGACGGTAGAACATCGGCTGCGGCGTCGGGATGGAAGCGTTGGGATCGCCCATATTGGCGAGCGCAATGAAGCCGCCCTTCAGGACGAGCTCCGGCTTCACTCCAAAGAGCGCCGGCTTGAAGAGCACGAGGTCGGCGAGCTTCCCGACTTCCAGGCTCCCAACTTCCGCAGCGCAACCACAGGCGATCGCGGGATTGAGGGTGTATTTTGCAATGTAACGCAGGACCCGGAAATTGTCGGCAGCGGGATGCGCGTCAGATTCCAACTTCCCGAACTGGCGCTTCATTTTATCGGCGGTCTGCCAGGTACGGATGATGACCTCTCCGACCCGACCCATCGCCTGGCTGTCGCTGGACATGATCGAAATCGCGCCGCGGTCATGGAGGATGTCCTCCGCCGCAATGGTTTGCGGGCGGATGCGGGATTCCGCAAAAGCGACATCCTCGGGAATTCTGGAGTCGAGGTGGTGGCATACCATGAGCATGTCGAGGTGCTCGTCGATGGTATTGACGGTAAAGGGCCGGGTGGGATTGGTTGAGGATGGCAGGACATTCGGGAGACTGCAGACCTTCATAATATCGGGAGCATGTCCGCCCCCGGCGCCCTCCGAGTGGAAGGTGTGGATGACCCGGTCTTTAAACGCCGCGATGGTCGTTTCCACAAAGCCGGATTCGTTGAGGGTGTCGGTGTGAATCGCGACCTGTATATCGAGTTCGTCGGCGACGCTGAGGCAGTGGTCGATGGCGCTCGGAGTGGTGCCCCAGTCTTCATGGAGTTTGAGACCCATCGCACCCGCCCGCACCTGCTCGCGGAGGGCCTCGTGATTGGAGGCGTTGCCCTTGCCCATAAAACCCAGGTTCATGGGAAAGGCTTCCGCGGCCTCCAGCATTTTGGCGATGTTCCAGGCGCCGGGGGTACAGGTGGTGGCATTCGTTCCGGTCGCCGGACCGGTCCCGCCCCCCGTCATGGTCGTCACCCCGCTCGCGAGCGCTTCCTCAATTTGTTGGGGACAAATAAAATGAATGTGGGAATCAAAACCACCGGCCGTCACGATATGACCCTCCCCCGCGATGACTTCCGTGCCCGCGCCGATCACCATCCCTTCACTGATACCGGATTGTATCAGGGGATTGCCGGCATGCCCCACGCCCGCGATGCGCCCGTCTTTCACCCCGATGTCGGCCTTGATGACTCCCAGCACCGGATCGATGATGGTGGCATTGGTGATGACGAGATCCAGCGAGTCCGCGCCCTGCGCGAGCGGCGATTGCCCCATTCCGTCGCGAATGACTTTGCCGCCGCCAAATTTCACCTCGTTGCCGTAACCGCCGGACTCCGCGATGAGGTCGCGTTCCACTTCAATAAAAAGCTCGGTATCGGCGAGTCGGACTTGGTCGCCTACAGTGGGACCAAACATTTCAGCGTATTGACGGCGGGTAAATTCGAGGCTCATAGCTTAGGGTCGTTTTTAAAAGTTCAGGAATCGAGCGGCGCGTCGATTTTGTTATTGAGGCCATAGACTTCACGGGTGCCGGCGAGCGCCACCAGTTCCACCTCACGCTGATCACCCGGCTCAAAGCGCACCGCGGTTCCCGCGGCGATGTTCAAACGAAACCCCCGTGCCGCAGCGCGGTCAAATTCCAGCGCTTCGTTCACTTCATAAAAATGAAAATGACTGCCTACCTGCACGGGACGATCCCCGGAATGCGTCACCGCCACGGTGCGGGTTTCAAGCCCGGTATTTCCGGAGAGGCGGGCTTCGGGATCGGAGTACTTGTATTCGCCGGGGATCATCGGATGGGATTGTGAACGGTGACGAGTTTGGTGCCGTCAGGGAAGGTGCCTTCGACCTGAACTTCGTGAATCATTTCCGGGATTCCTTCCATGACATCGGAGCGTTGCAGGATGGTGGTGCCGTAGCTCATCAAATCCGCGACGCTGCGCCCGTCGCGAATCCCCTCCATAATTTCATAGGTAATGAGGGCAACGGCCTCGGGATGGTTGAGTTTGACGCCGCGATTCAAGCGGCGGCGCGCGAGGTCAGCCGCCACTACGACCATCAGTTTTTCCTGTTCTCGTGGGGTAAGGTGCATGAGGGTTTAAACCGTAAGGTATTGTTCGATAAGGCCAGTTGATAGGGATTCGGAAGCGCCGGATTGAACCACCGCTCCACGTTCTAAAATATAAAAAGTATCGCTCGCCGCTTTGGCAAAATCCAAATACTGCTCTACGAGAATTATACTGAGATCGCCTTCATTCTTCAGGGTATGAATGGCGTCTTCGATTTGATCGATGATGGACGGCTGAATGCCCTCGGTGGGCTCGTCCAGAATGAGGAGGCGGGGATTGGTGAGGAGGGCGCGCCCGATGGCGAGCTGTTGTTGTTGCCCGCCGGAAAGCACCCCGCCCTTCCGGGCAAGCATATCCTTGAGCACCGGAAAGAGTTCATAGACTTGATCCAAACGTTCCGCGCCGACCGCCCCTGAAATACTCAGGCTTACCTTGAGGTTTTCCTCCACCGTGAGATTGGGAAAAATATCCCGCCCTTGCGGAACATATCCCATCCCGAGGCGCACCCGTTGGTCGGCCCGCAAATTTTCAATCGCCGCACCGTCGAAGTTGATGGACCCCTGAGCCTGCGGCAAAAGCCCCATGATACTGCGCAGAAGGGTGGTCTTCCCCACCCCGTTGCGCCCCAAGAGCGCCACCACCGAATCGCGCGGAACCTCCATCGAAATCCCCCGCAGGATCAACGATTCATCGTAGCTTGCGCTGAGGTCCTCGACCGAAAGCAGAGGCGTGGAAGGGATGGCGGTGTCGGTCATACTCACTTAATCATTTGCTTGGGCGGTTTGTTTACCCTGCCGACCGAGGTAAACCTCGATGACGCGGGGGTCGCTTTTGACACTCTCAAAGGAGCCGTCTTTCAGGACATGGCCCTGGTGCAGGACCGTGACCTTGCGGGCGATTTGGCGGATGAATTCCATATCGTGCTCGATAACGACGAGGCTGTGTTTTTTCTCGAGGCTGAGGAGGAGTTCCCCGGTGCGCTCGGTCTCCTCGTCGCTCATCCCGGCAGCGGGTTCATCAATCAGGAGGATGCGGGGGTTTTGCGCGAGGAGCATGCCGATTTCCAGCCATTGCTTCTGTCCGTGGGAGAGCGAACCCGCCAATTCGTCTTTCCGGTTCTCGAGTCGGATCAACTGCAGCACCTCCATGATGCGTTCGCGATCGCTCGCGGATTCACGGTAGCGCAACGCCGCCAGCACCCCACGGGGATGATCGAGGGACAGCACGAGATTGTCGTAAACGGTGTGGGATTTATAAATACTGGGGGTTTGGAACTTCCGCCCGATTCCCAGGCGGTTGATTTCAAACTCGCGCAGTTTGGCGAGGTTGTAATCGCGGCCATTCTGCTCGTGAAAGATAACGCTACCCGCATCGGGGCGGGTGCGTCCTGTCAGAATATCCATAAAGGTACTTTTACCGGCGCCATTGGGGCCGATCACGGTCCGCAGTTCCCCTTCTTCCAAATAGAAATTGAGGTCGTCAATCGCCTTGAAACCATCGAAGGATTTGGTGACCCCCGAGACCGAAAGGATCAGGGGTGTATCACGGTGTAATGGTGCGGCGGGATTAGACATTTTCAGTAGATTCGATTTGGGTAGCGGCGCTACGTTTTTTGAGGGCGGCGCGGGCATCGCGCACGAGCCCCATCACGCCATCGGGGAAAAAGAGCACCACCATCACAAAGAGACCCCCCATGATGATGAGCCAATAATCCGGAAAAGCCTGTGTGGTATAGCTCTTGAGGAAATTAACCAGCACCGCCCCGATCACGGGGCCCCACTTGGTGCCGCGTCCCCCAACTGCAACCCATACCACGACTTCCAGCGACTTCGCCGCCTCCATCGCGCTGGGGTTCACCCCTCCGACCTGCGGGACATAGAGAGCCCCCGCCGCGCCGGCAAGCATCGCGGAAAAAACAAAGATCATTAACTTGTAGGAGGTCGTCGAGTAACCCGAAAAACGGACGCGATTTTCAGAATCCCGGATCGCCTGCTGGATCTTTCCAAACTTCGATTTCAGGAGGAAGGTCGTGCTCAGATAGGTCAGCACCAAAAGGATCACGGTCGCAATGAAGAGGCCCCGGATCGTGCCGTCCGCATTCAGATCAAACCCAAGTATATCTTTGAAATCGGTGAAGCCGTTATTGCCGCCAAAGGTGAAGTCATTGCGGAAAAACATCAGGCAGGCGGCGTAGGTCAGCGCCTGTGTGAGAATCGAGAAATACACCCCTTTGATGCGGGAACGGAAAGCGAGGAAACCAAAGATCAGCGCGAGGAGTCCGGGCACCCAAAGGACCGCCCCACTCGCAAACCAAAAACTGTAGAAGGGTTTCCAGTGCAGCGGCAAATCCTGATAACCGAGGAAAACCATGAAGTCCGGAAGCACACTCTGGTAGGCGCCGCGCTCCCCAATCATGAGCATGAGATACATCCCCATCATATAGGCGCCCAGCGCGAAAAATAAACTCTGGCATAAACACAGGAGCCCCGTGTAGCCCCAAAGCAGGTTCAGGCTCATCGCGAGCACCGCGTAGGTCAGATATTTACCATAGAGGGAAACCTGAAAGGAATTCACCGATAAAATCCCCTCCGCCGGCCCCCAGGCATTGAGGAGCGGCACCAGCATCAAGAGCCCCGTGATCAGTGCCAGAATGACAAATTCGTTGGTATTTTCGCGCTTGAGCATGGCTGAAATCCGGGTCGGTTTTAATCTTCAAGACTGCGGGAACGGGTCGGGAAAATTCCCCCGGGCCGCCATTGCAAAAAGAGAATGATCACGGCAAAGACCGTTATCTTGCCCATGACCGGACCGAGCGAGGGCTGCAGGAGTTGGTCGACCAAACCGATCCCCATCGCGGACAGACCCGCGCCAAGGAGATTCCCGACGCTGCCGATCACCACCACCATGAAACTATCGACGATGTAGGCTTGCCCCATGAGCGGCCCGACATTCCCGATCTGTGAAAGCGCCGCACCGCCAAGCGCGGCGAGCCCGCAACCCAGCGCAAAGGTTAGGGAATTCACGCGGGCTACCGGAATACCGAGTCCGCTTGCCATCTCACGGTTTTGCATGACCGCGCGAATGTGCAGGCCCAGATTTGTCTTTCGCAACAAGAGCCAGGTCAGGAAAACCACCAGAAGCGCCAAGAGCAGCACAAAGAGTCGCGTGAAGCTCATATTAAAGCCGCCGAAAGTGAGGTTGCCCATCAGCCAGTTGGGATTGTTCACCTGTACATTCGCCGCCCCAAAAATCAGACGAAAGGCTTGTTGCATGACCATCGAAATCCCCCAAGTGCAGAGCAGGGATTCCAGCGGACGGCGATAGAGAAATCGTATCACCGATTTTTCCAGCAGGAGCCCCAGCAACGCCGCCACCAGAAAACTGACCGGTAAAGCCACCACAAAATACCATTCAAACGCGGCACTCCCCGCACCCCATACATCCGCGAATGCCCGTTGCACCATAAAGGTCACGTAACCACCGATTGCCACAAATTCCCCGTGCGCCATGTTGATGACGCCCATCAAACCGAACGTAATAGCGAGCCCGAAGGATACAATCAGGAGCACCGACCCCGTGCTGAACCCGCGAAAAAAACTACCGTAAAATTCGATCGTCTTAATGTGACGTTCAATCGTTACGAGCGCTTGGGTGCAGGCCTGACTTAATTCCGTTTCATTGCCCTCCCCCGCAGTCTCCTTCGCCAATATTTTGTCAATAAAATCTTTTGCGGGAATGGATTTCATCGCCGCCAATTCCCCCACCGCCGCGAGCACTTCGCCGGGGTCGCCATTCTCTAAAAGGCTGATTGCCAACGCTTCCCGCAATGCCGCCTGCACCTTTGCATCGCTCTCTACCTCAAGCCGTTGGCGCAGGGGCTCGAGGTATTCGCTCTTTTGACTGCGGCCCATCTTAATCGCAGAGTCGATCCGTGTCGCCGCATCCGGCGCCTTCAAACCGAGGGTGTCGATCAAACCCTTCATCACTTTGCGCAACTTCCGGGAGGGTCGATTCTTGGTGGCGCTGCTCGCCTCCGCTTCGGTCAATTGCACCGCCTCGCCGGTGCGCACCGCCGTCCACTCCTGTTCACCATCCAACTCGAGTAAACGCAGACTGCCCCCGCTCTCTAATGTATAAATTCCGCCCGCCCGCCATGCGGCATAGATTTCTGAGATCACGGGATCGCCGTAACCGCTCAGCACCTCCACCCAGACGACCTGTTCCTCCGGCGCGGCAAGAATCAAATCGGCAAATACTTCGCGGGCACTGGCGGTGGCCTCCGCGCGGAGCGAGAGGCCCGTGCAAGCCAGACACGCAACTGTCAGGATCGATCGTTTTATTAAATTCATGAAGTTTGCGGTAGGCACACAACTCGCTTAGCAGATTCTGTGCACAATCAAATTTGCCCGAAAAAATTGGGCCCCTTCATTTGCAAAGTGGGCTTGTGGGAACCACCCCACAAGCCCAACAAGCAAAACTACAACTACACTTGTAAAAGCTAAGCTGTCTTACTTAAAAGTACCTTTCAGCCAAGGCTCGCCATAGACGTCCGGTATAACCTCAAGGATGTCGAACTGTCCGTCTTCCAGCGTCTCCCCAATGTAGACACTCTTAGTAAGGTGGTGGTTCTTCTGAGTGGTCACCGTTCCGCCGGGACCATCGAAGGAGATGCCGCCCTCAAGCGCCTTGATCACCGCTTCGGGATCGAAGGTGCCTGCTTTTTCAACTGCGGCCTTCCAGAGATATACGCCATTGTAGGAGAGCACCATCGGGCTGCAGGTCACACGACCTTCCTTTTGCACGGCGGCAGGTGCTTTCGTGGCGAGCCATTCCTGGAAGTTGGCTTTGAAGGCCTTGTTGGCATCGCTATCAATTGACATGAAGTAAGTCCAGCAACCGAGGTGGCCGACCAAGTCCTTGGTGGGCAGGCTGCGGAATTCATCCTCCGAGAGGGAAAAGGAAACAATCGGGCAGTCCTCAGAAGTCAGACCGGAAGCCGCGATTTCCTTGAAGAAAGGAACGTTGGCATCACCGTTAATGGTGTTGATGACACAGGCATCACCCGAAGCGGCGAAGTCCTTGATCTCAGCGACGATCTGTTGGAAATCGGTGTGTCCAAACGGTGTGTAATTACCCGCGGAAACCGCGACATCACCTTCATAACGGATGCCGCCCCCGATGTTTTCAACCGGAATACCCTTTGAGAGGAGGTATTCAAACAGCACGATGTTGGTGGTCTGCGGGTAAACGTAGTCCGTACCGATGAGGTAGAACTTCGTGTAGCCCTCTTCCAGCAAATAATCCACTGCAGGGATCGCCTGCTGTCCAACCGCTTCCGCAGTGTAGAAAATATTGGGTGATTCCTCTTCACCCTCATATTGCACCGGATAGAAAAGCAGGCCCTTGTATTTTTCGAACACCGGGAGCACGAACTTGCGGCTCACCGAAGTCCAGCAACCGAAAACTGCCGCAGTTTTATCAACCGCAAGGAGTTGTTCCGCTTTTTCCGCGAAGGTTGGCCAATCCGAGGCACCGTCCGCTTCGACCGGTTCAATCATCTTGCCGAGCACACCCCCGTTCGCATTGATCTCGTCAAACGTGAAAAGGAGCACATCGCGAAGCGAGGTTTCAGAGATAGCCATCGTTCCACTCAGCGAGTGAAGAATGCCAACTTTAACAGTTTCGTCAGCACGAGCACTTAAAGTTCCAAGGAGAAGGAACGCGGCCGCACCCGCCGTAAGTCTTTTTATTGATTTCGATAATATAGTCATTGTTGATTTTAAGTTCAGGTTAGATGCCAGAGGCACAACCCATGGAGCCTAAACCATGCCAAAAACCCCGCAGATCCATATTTGCCAAAATTAAAGCGTTGGACGTTGGAAGTTGAGGGAGGTTGTTAGTTGTTAGTTGAACGTTGGAAGTTCGAACCACCTTCTCTTAATCTTATTCTTAATCCTAATCCTAATCTTAATCTCACTCCCCTTCAACGTTCGATATTCAACCACCGGCCGTGGAAGCGACAATCCTGTCGCTTTTCAACCCAAGCCGTACAAGCAAAGCGACAAGATTGTCGCTTCCACGAGACACAACCCTTTGCTTATTGAGAGTAAGAATAAGATTAGGATTAAGATTAAGACTAACCCCAACTTTCCCACCTTCATACCTTCCCACTTTCCCACCTATACGCCTTCCCACCAACAAATCCCCCTCAACGTTCGACAATCAACCCAAGCCGTGGAAGCGACACTCCTGTCGCTTTTCAACCCAAGCCGTACAAGCCGTGGAAGCGACACTCTTGTCGCTTTTCAACCCAAGCCGTACAAGCAAAGCGACAAGAGTGTCGCTTCCACGTGATACAACCCTCAAGGTTCGATGTTCAACATTCTCTACCCCTCCGCGCGTTGACGGGCATCTGCCTCGATCGCCGCCGCTAGGGATTCCATCGCCGCTGCCGTTGCCGCTTTCACGGCTTCGAGTTCACCCGCATCCTGTACCTCAGAACGCCCGAAGAGATAGAATTTAATCTTGGGCTCCGTGCCGGATCCGCGCACCGCGAAACTATACCCGTTATCCAATTCGAGCACGTAGAAATCCTGCGCGGGAATCGGCTTTCCGTCGGCATCCACGCTCTCGGTGCGCCCGAAATCCGTGAAGCCCGTCACTTGAATATCGCCGAAGGCCGCCGGAGCATCCGCGCGATACGAAGCGAGAATCGCCGCGATCTTTTCACTGCCCGCCGCGCCCTCGTAATAAATATTGATGGTGCTTTCGAGGTAATACCCGTGCTGTAGGTAGAGGGAATCCAGATATTCCGGAATCGTCATTTCCTGCGCCTGCAGGTAAGCCGCCATTTCGCAGAACATCACCACCGCCGCGTTTGCGTCCTTGTCGCGCACCCGGTCGCTCGCCAAGTAACCATAGCTTTCCTCGCCCCCAAAGACAAAGAAGGTGGAATACTCCATCAGCAACTCCGCGCGCGTCCACGGATCACAGCGATCATAATCCAGCGCCATGCCCTCCGCTTCCAGCAGACCCGCTTCCATCTCCGCCTCATAGTCCGCCATTTTTTCCCCGATCCATTTAAAACCGGTGAGGGTATTGACGGTCTTGATACCGTGCGCCGTCGCCAGTGCTTCCTGCATCGGCGTGGTGACAAATGTTTTGATGAGCGCGACTCGTTCGCTGCCCGCCTCGGGGATGACGCCCGATTCCTTAAGGGTGGCAATACGGTATTCCGCGAGGAGGGTACCGATCTGATTCCCCGTTAAAAGTTGGAGCTCCCCGGCGGCGTTGCGCACCGCCACGCCCATCCGGTCCGCGTCGGGATCCGTCGCCAGAACCATCGAGGCACCGGTGGCCTCCGCTTTTTCCATCGCCATTTTTAAAGCCTCCGCATTTTCGGGGTTCGGGGATTGCACCGTCGGGAAACGAGCATCCTGCACCGCCTGCTCGGGCACCTCGATTACCTCCACGCCCAGTTTTTTGAGAGCGGGGATGGAACTGATACCGCCCGTGCCGTGAATCGGAGAGAAGACCACCTTCGGTGCCTGCTGCGCCATCACTTCCGTATCAAGGACACCCGCTTCCAAGACCGCGAGGTAAGCGGCATCGGCCTCATCACTCAGGGTGATGATCTGCGAAAGATCCAGTTCGAGGAAAGCGGGGACTGCTTCCAGGCCGACCGCCTGCACCTGCGCCACGATCGCTTCGGCGTGCGGCGCCACCACCTGCGCGCCGTCCCCGAAGTAAACCTTGAAACCGTTATCGTGCGGGGGGTTGTGGCTCGCGGTGATGACCGCACCACAATGCGCCCCGTATTCGCGCACCGCAAAGCTCAGTTGCGGGGTCGAACGGGGTCCGTCAAAAATGAGCGCCTGCCCCCCGAGGCGGTTCCAGGTCGAGGCCGCCAGAAGGCAGAAATGACGGGAGAAATGGCGAACGTCATGGGCGATCACAAATCGCGGACGGTCGTAGCAACCGGTTCCGATCAGGTACGCGCTGACGTATTCATAAAGCCCAATGGTGGCACGCACGATGTTGAAATCGTTGAGGACATTGGTTCCCACCGCGGCGTAGGCGGGTGCCCCGCTCGCATTGGGCGGCCCCTGCTCGACCGAGGTGCTGACCTTCCCGATGGTGCGGCCCCGCATCCCGCCCGTTCCAAACGCCAACTCGCGGTAGAAGCGATCATTCAACTCCTCCCACGCGCCCTGCTCTACCAATTCCGCGATACTCGCCCCCACCCATTCCGGGAGGTAATCCGCCTGCGTCCAGGTGTTCAAATGCTTCACGGTGCTTTCCAGCAAATCGCCGGACGCGCCCGCCGCTTCAATTTTTTCAATGATACTCATAGTTCAAAATTCGTGCACCTTGTCTGAGGAATGAACGGCGAGATGGCAATCGGATTCCATCGATTTTGAAGCCGCGGAACGAATGCGTAGCCTGTTTAAAAACAGGTATAAACAAAGTTTGTAACTTCAATAGACTGATTCTTTATCAAACAGGCAAGCAATGGTACTCCATCCTTATGCTAATATCGCTTCATCCTTTTCAAGACAAAGGGTAGTCATCGCTTTGGGAGCTTTCATAAAACGAATACGTTCAATTTAATCGCTACTCGAGTAAGGAGAGCGTTTTATTGAAGCTGCCCTCAGACATCATTTGATCCGTAACATACCGGTAACTCCGCTTTACGGCATCGCGGTAGTGTGCTTGGTCATTAAAGACAATAATGGCATCAATTTGTATGAGGTCGCGCTTTTGAAGCGGTTCGAGCGAAGCAGGATAGCTCGAGGCGGTGATTCGCAGCGATGCGAGCCAGCGCCCGGTCGATTGATCCTGCCATTTTTCAGGTCGGATTTTGGAAAAATACAGATTCATGACTGCAACCGAGTGGTCCGATTCATTTCGGGCGAGTTGATCAAATGATAAATTCCGGTAACCTTTTTTTCGCATCGCCCGAATCAGAGTCTCTTGGATTTCACCTGCAGCGGGTGCACTCGAAGTCCAGCACAGTTTATCTCCTGGCCCGACACGCGAACGATACTGATTCAGGGGCTGGAATGACGCATCGACCCATAATGGCGGGAAGACGTAAACCTTTTGCGGCAACTGGCTCAATCCTTCGGCATGACTTACTTGGCCTTTAATGCGCAGGGCATACTTGGGAAGATTGTTGTGAAAGCTCGGCGCTTCTGGAGCGTCCGTGCGCACCCTGACACAGGCACTCATAAGCAAGAGCAGTATAAAGATTAGAATGTATGGGCGATGGATCATTCAAGAAAAAGGCCGCCAATATGAATTGGCGGCCCGCAACTCGATTATGAAAGCAAAGAACCTACCATTGAAAACCGATGCCGGCACGCACCACAGCCTCTTCAAAGTCAGTTGTGGATGCAGCACCGAAGTTGACCTGTACCCCTTCGCTGACGCGACGGGAGTAGCTGAGTGCCATTCCGGTTTCATCTTCGAAGTGTGAAGCGCTGATGTCCAGGGCATGGGTCATACCAGGAAGAATAGTGGTGTGAGTGAGTGCTGCTACCATCGCGATACCTCGGGTATTGCGGCTGATGTGGCCACTGTTGGTATTGATTCGGGATTCGAGTCTTTGATTCGTTGCGCTGTTCATCGCGGAAGCAGCATGAACCTCATTAATTGCTCCAACCAAAGTACCCTGCTCGGTGGTGGTTAAATCAGCAAGATTACCGTCCGCCGCTTGCCGGGCGGCAGCTTCATTATTGATGCTCGTCTGGAGAGTCGTATCAGCAGCAGCAAAATCAGTGCGGATCGCATTGTTGGCAGCAGTACGGGCGGCAGCCTCGTCATCGAGACCTTTATCCAACTCGTTAATCGCTCCAACCAAAGTATTCTGCTCGGTGGTGGTTAAATCAGTAAGCACCCCATCGACCGCTTGCCGGGCGGCAGCCTCGTCATCGAGACCTTTATCCAACTCGTTAATCGCTCCAACCAAAGTACCCTGCTCGGTGGTCTTTAAATCAGCAAGCACCCCATCGACCGCTTGCCGGGCGGCAGCCTCGTCATCGAGACCTTTATCCAACTCGTTAATCGCTCCAACCA
>CBFHKU010000015.1:0-27430 GCA_965656495.1 Coraliomargaritaceae bacterium | reverse complement strand
TTACTCTACAACTTAGAACACATCATTAACCCATCCAGACTAACGAAAGCTCTGGCCCAGTTTGGGTAACTCGATCAGGCGCAAAACCATGCAGCCGATTGTCGACTTTGTCGCAAAGGCACAGGCAAATGATCAGCCCTTCTTTATCTGGTATGGAGTCTATTTACCGCACACGCCGCACAATGCGCCCGAGCGACTTTATAATAAATACAAAGATATCGCGCCCAATCCACCTACGGCCAAATACTGGGCCAACGTGGAGTGGCTCGATGAAACCTGTGGCGAGCTCATCGACCACCTTAAGGAGCAGGGGCTCTACGAAAACACTCTCTTTATTTACACCTGCGATAACGGCTGGCTGCAGAACCCGGAAAAGGTCGGCTACTCTATCCGTTCCAAACGCGAAGCGACCGAAATGGGAATCCGCACACCGATTTTTGTCACGCATCCCGGGGCCATCGAGCCGCGTCGCGAAGCAGAGATTCTCGCCAGCAACATTGATGTTGCTACCACAATCCTAAATGCCTGCGGCATCACTCCGCCAGCAATGATGACGGGTCTTGACCTGCGGGATCCCGAGACGCTTGCCAAACGTGACCGCATCTATGTAGATGTCTATAATGGCCGCAGCAACATCGATCAGCTTGCTGACTTGGATGCAGGTTTGGTTGCCCGTGTAGTAATCGATGGTTGGAACAAGTTGATCGCCCGCCCCAAGAAAAGTCGGCTCTTCGACCTCAAAAAGGATCCCGACGACCGGACGGATATTGCCGCATCCAATCCGGAAAAAGTTAAAGAACTCTCAGCTCTGGTCGAGGCATGGCTCAACCAATAAAGGACACTTTGAACCCCAAATGTAGTTGCGTATGTATGCCCAGGGGTGCTTCAGTCGCAGTGCCTCGCAGGGGCGCGCCAGCTCGGGGTCGAATGGAACGCGGGCTGAAGCACCGTGCACCGTTGCCAATAATTAAAATCACACCTCTCAGTTTATAAAGTTACAATTGAAGGTTGCAAGATTGCGCCAGGGGGATGAAGATGAATGTTTGTAATGTTGAAATGAACAAACTGATTATAGGATTACTCGCCACTCTTGCTGGAGTGCTACAGGCAGAAACCAGGCCAAATGTCGTCTTTTTATTGAGCGACGATCAAGGCTGGTTGGATTACGGATTCATGGGGCATCCTCATGTGCAGACGCCGAATCTCGATTGCTTGGCGTCCGAAGGTTTGCTCTATGAGCGCGGCTATGTGACCGCACCGCTTTGCCGTCCTTCGCTTGCAAGTATTGTCTCGGGACTGTATCCGCACGAGACCGGCATCCGTGGGAATGACCCAGTGATGCCGAAGGGATTCACCAAGAAAAAGATGAATCAGCCCGGCAACGATGCGATGAAGGCAAAGTGGGTGCAAATGCGCAATCAAATGACTGCGCCGATGGCCAACGCGCCATCCATGGTTAAGCTGCTTGAGGAAAACGGCTATGCAACCCTGCAGACCGGCAAGTGGTGGGAAGGCAATCCACTGGAGCACGGATTCACGGATGCAATGACTCACGGTGATCCAAGCCGTGGCGGTCGACATGGAGATCAGGGGCTGAAAATTGGGCGCAGCACGATGCAGCCGATTGTCGACTTTGTGGCAAAGGCGCAGCAGAACGACCAACCGTTCTTTATCTGGTATGGCGTCTATTTGCCGCATTCTCCACACAATGCACCGGAACGATTCTACAATAAATACAAGGCGATCGCACCCGATAAGTCGACCGCCAAATACTGGGCGAACGTCGATTGGTTCGATAAAACCTGCGGTCAGCTCGTTGACCACCTGAAAGAACAGGGACTCTACGAGAATACCATCTTTGTCTACACCTGCGATAACGGCTGGCTGCCGGATCCGGAGCATGTTGGCAAATACACCCGCTCTAAGCGTGAGCCTACCGAGATGGGCATCCGCACCCCGATCTTCGTGACGCATACGAACGCGATACAGCCACAGCGCGAAACGGAGATCCTCGCCAGTAACATCGACGTCGCCACCACTATTCTACACGCCTGTGGCATTCAGCCGCCAGTAGCGATGACGGGTCTCGACTTGCGGGATCCTGAGTCACTTGCTAAACGCGATCGCATCTTCGTGGATGTCTACAAGCATGACAGCAATATTGATCGGCTGGTAAATCTGGACGACGGCTTAGAGGCTCGTGTGGTGATCGATGGCTGGGACAAGCTGATCGCCCGTCCCGGCGCAAATGAACTTTACGATTTGAAAAACGATCCCGACGACCGGACTGATATTTCCGCATCCAATCCGGAAAAAGTGAAAGCACTCACCGCCATGATCAAGGCATGGCTCAATCAATAAAGACTATGGAAAAATACTATCATTGGATCCTTGCCGGGCTGATTGTTTCGGCAAATGCAGTGGTTGCAGTAGAGGATAAGCCAAATGTGCTGGTGGTTTTTGCGGATGACCTTGGTTATGGGGATGTGAGCTGCTACGGCGCAACAAAGCTGAAGACCCCGCATATTGACCGCATCGCTGATCAGGGGTTGCTCTTTAAGAATGCCTACACCACCTCGTCGACCTGTTCGCAGTCACGTGTCAGCCTCCTGACAGGGCGTTACTGGTGGCGCAGTCCACTTCACCCAGTCAAAGGGGTGATCGGACCTGCTTCGCCGAACGCATTATTGGAGGAGGGCATTACGCCACTCCCGAAGTTTTTTCAGGAGAACGGCTACCGCACCGCAGCCTTCGGTAAATGGCATGTTGGGGTCGGTTACGGAGAATCTCCAACGGATCGTTACGACTGGAATCGCCCGAAAATTGAAGGCGGCCCGTTGGCCTCCGGCTTTGACTATTTCTTCGGTCTTGCCGCCAATGTGTTGAACGAACCGGCCTTTTACATTGAAAACGATCGCTTCGCCGGGCGCGGCCCGAATGATACAATCACGATCAAGGGCAAAAAGGTGACTCCGTGGAGCCCGGACGTGCTCTATAAAGAGGACGAAGTAGGGCAGGACACCACAATTAAAGCGGTTGAATACATTGAGTCTGCTCCAACTGATAAACCGCTGTTTCTCTATTTCGCATCCACAGTTCCGCATAAGCCGATCACTCCAGCCAAGCAGTTCATTGGCACCAGCGAATGTGGTGTTTACGGCGATTTTGTGCATGAGCTCGACTGGCAGGTTGGAGAGTTGGTCGCTGCGTTACGCAAAACAGGACGCCTGGATAATACGCTCATCATTTTCACCAGCGACAACGGCGCGGTGGTAGCCAAGGATGAGAAATTTGCCCAGAAGTGGAAGCTGGAACCGATGTTTGAGGCTTATGACGCCGGTCACTTCGGTAATGGCGAGCTGCGGGAAGGTAAGCACGCGGTTTACGAAGGCGGTAGTCGTATACCGTTTATTGTCAGTTGGCCTGATCATATTCCGGCTGGAAAAACCAACGAGGATTTATTCTGCATCACAGATCTATTTGCCACTTTCGCGGATATGTTCGAAGTTGCTGCTCCCGAAAGCGCGATCGATAGTGTTAGTTTTTGGTCGGTTTGGACAGATATGGGTACAGCAGCAAACCGTAGCATTGCCCCGGCGCGTACTTCAAATTCTATCTTTTCTATTCGTTTAGGAAAATGGAAGTATATCGAGCACGACCCGCAAAACCCGACCAAGCGTGTCTCTGAAAATAGCGATCAGCTCTATGACTTGGAAAACGATCCTACCGAAACAAACAATGTATTCTCGCAGCATCCCGAAATTGTCGACCGACTGAAAAAGGAACTGTCCAAGGTGAAGTAGTCAGTCGTGTCAAAAGGTATCGTTTATTGAATCATGAAGAGGATATTTAAAAGTGTGGTTTTGGGTGTGCTTGCGCTGTGCAGTGCCTCATTGGGTGCGGCAACGCGTCAGCCGAATATATTGCTGATAATTTCAGATGATCAGGGTTATGGGGATTTCGGGTTTACGGGCAACCCATTGGCGGACACGCCGGTGCTCGACCAGTTGTCAAAAGACGGTGCGTTTTATCCTTGGATGGTGGTGGCACCCGCTTGCACGCCGACGCGGTCCGCGCTATTTACCGGTCGCAACCATTTGGATGTCGGCGTCTGGGGAGTCGGTTCACGCGGCGATGTGCGTCGTGACGAGGTGCTGATGCCAGCTTTCTTTAATCCTTCGGGCTATCATACCTGGCTGTTTGGCAAATGGGATGGCTCCAAAATGATGGAGCTCGATCCGGTTGCCCGCGGGTTTGACTGGTTCTGCGGGATTGGTGGCGGCTACAAGCAACAGCGCCCGCTACTCTGCACGCCTAAAGGTGGGGTCTGGACTGATGGTTGGTCGGCTGAGTTGATCACGGATGCGGCGATTCAAAAGATCAAGGAGTCGGGCGATGAGCCGTGGCTCGCCTATATGGCTTACATTATTCCACATTTGCCGTGGGAATGTCCGGATTCCTATGCTGATCCCTATCGCGAACAGGGCTTCTCCGAAACCTTCGCGCAGTGTTATGGATCAATCAAACAGATGGACGATCAAATCGGACGCCTGCTCGATGCGATTCGCGAGGCGGGTCAGGAAGATAATACCATTGTACTGTTTTTGAGCGATAACGGCCCGACCGAAAACACTCCGGCTTACGTCAATAATAACTTTGCAGATGCCAAGTTTACGGATGACTGGGAACTGCGTAATGCCTGCGATTTGACAGGCGCGAAAGCCGAAGTCTGGGACGGTGGGATTCGTAGTCCGTTGCTGGTGCGCTGGCCGGGCAAGATTAAGCCGGGGGTTCGAAAGCACGTGGTCAAGGTGGAAGATTTATTGCCGACCTTACTTGACCTCACGCAGATTCCTGAAGACAAACGACCGAAGCATCTACCCTTTGACGGCAAAAGCATCCGACCCTCGCTCGAAGATTCGAGCTTTACTGAAGACCGCGACATTTTCCGCCTCGCGCTGGATGGACCCGGGCACCCTGGGGATGTGACTACCACAAAAATCATCGAAGATGCCCGGGAGGTGGATTATAGCAAACTACACACGGTTTTGCGCAATGGGCAGTATAAGTTGCATCACCTACCGGGAGGGCGCTTGCGTCTGTACGACATGGAAAACGACCCTGGTGAGAAGAATGATCTCAGCGCAGCGATGCCTGAACAGACCGTAGCGATGGCGAGACGTTGTCGCGCACGTTGGGACGACCTCGCCTCGCGTAACCGCACTTTTCCAATGCGTCAGCTCAAGATCGATAATATCGACCGCTGGGCTGATTCTTGGCTGCTTGAAGCGAACCGGGCGCAACGTTTTGAGGGTAAAATACTGTCCGACTTTTACGGTGGGGTGCTTGGTTTCCGCAATCCCGGTGATCGCTCTGACTACACGCTGGATGTGCAGCAATCGCTCACTGTGTCCTTTGTTGCGACGGGCAAAAACCTCGATAAATGTGCCCCGATTGACCTGCTGATCGATGGTAAACGGCTTAAGCCTAAAAGCCGCTCCGCAGAAAAGTTGGTGTTTGGACAAGTCACCTTACCGGCGGGAAGCATTCCCCTCTCGTTGGCGGTCGCAGAGGATGCCAAAGCGGGATCGGATGCAGGTAAAGTGATTTTTGTGAAACTGAATCTGGAGCAGTAAGATTTATGAAAAATGCGATTCGCTTTCTATTGGTGTTAGGGCTGGCTGTTTCGTGCTCCGGTGGGACGGAGCGTAAGCCTAACATTTTGCTGATTATCTCGGATGATCAGGGCTATGGTGATTTCGGTTTTACGGGAAATGATGTCGTACAGACTCCTGCGATAGACCGCCTGTCAAAAGAGTCGGCGTTTTTCCCTTACTTCATGGTAGGGCCGGCTTGCACCCCGACGCGGGTGTCGCTTTTCACGGGGCGCAACTACCTCGAGACCGGGGTGTGGGGCGTCGGCTCGCGCGGTAAGGTGCGGCGCGATGAAACACTCATCCCCCGCTTTTTCTCGCCATCCGGCTATCAAACCTGGGCCTTTGGTAAGATGGATGGCGGTTTGGAAATGATGGAGATGACTCCAATCGATCGCGGCTTCGATTCGTTCTTCGAAGGCTATGGAAGTGGCTACGCTCATAAGGTAGAAGAAGGTTGGACTGCCGAGCATATTACCGATGCCGCGATAGAAAAAATCAATCAAGCGGGTGACGAGCCCTGGCTTTCGCTGGTTGCTTATATTATTCCGCATCTTCCTTGGGTTTCACCAGAATCGTATGCTGAGCCCTTCCGTCAAAAGGGGTACTCAGAAGATATTGCGCAGTGCTATGGCTCGATCAAGCAAATGGACGACCAGATTGCGCGTTTGTTGCAAGCACTCGATGACGCCGGGCAGGCAGAGAATACAATTGTTTTGTTTATGAGCGATAACGGTTCGCTCGATGCGATGGACAATCAGGAGATGGGTGTTTGGGAAAACTGGGAAGAGAAGCGTCCGCATTCGCCGGATTGGGGGATTCGTAATCCGCTATCGCTGGTCGGTCGCAAGGGCGAGGTGTGGGATAACGGAATCCGCAGTCCGTTGTTGGTGCGCTGGCCCGCTCATATTGAGCCGGGGCTTCGCAAACAGCCGGTCGGCGTGGAGGATGTGTTGCCTACGTTGCTCGAGCTCGCAGAGATCCCGAAAGACAAACATCCGCAGCATTTCCCGTTTGCAGGCCAGAGCTTTGCCGGATCGTTGGAGGACCAAAAGTTTACCGATGATCGCGACATTTTCCGGGTGGCGACGGGCGGGCCGGGAGTGCCGGTCGGCGAGGGCGCGAATACACCCGATATGCAATCGCTGAGCTACACATCACTGCACACGACTTTACGCAACGGTAAATATAAATTCCATCATTTGCCAGGAGGAGTCCTTCGATTATTCGATATGGAAGGGGACCCGACTGAGAAAGCCGACCTAAGTAAAAGCATGCCGGAACGTACCAAGGCGATGGCCGCGCGCGCTCGTGCACAGTGGGATGCGATTGCCTTGCAAAACCGCACCTTCCAGATGCGGCAGCTTAAAATCAATAATGCCGATATTCTGGATGAGGATATCTGGAGTATTCAGGTACTGCAGCCTTTGCTGCTGACAGGCAAAATGGACATGCATGATTTTCTCGGAGGTGTGAAAGGCTTCCAATATCCCGGCGATCGAGCCGATTATGCCGTTGAGGTACAAAAGCCGCTCACGGTCTCGGTTGAAATTACAGGGACGGGCTTTGATCAATGCGCGCCGATCAGTTTGCTGGTGGGCGGAAAATCCGTTCCGGTCAAAAACCGTTCAGGTGATCAGATTGTCTTTGGGCCAGTCCGTTTACCGGAAGGGCGTTCGCCACTCTCGTTGAATGTGGCCGATGATGCAAAGCCCGGAGCTGCAATTGCTGAAGTGCTGACAATGGCACTGAACAAGTAGAATTATGACTATGACGAGTAAATGGTTAAACATCGGATTACTTGTTGCGGGTAGTGTGACTGCTGCCGCAACTGAGCGCCCCAATATCGTTTTGATTATGGCGGATGATTTAGGGTGGATGGATATCAACCCCACCGCTGAGTTCGCCACTGGGACGCCGGCTGTAAAACAGTTTTATGAAACCCCGCACTTGAATCAGCTGGCAGAGGAGGGCGTCGCATTTTCGCGCTGCTACAGTATGCCACTCTGTACGCCGTCGCGCGCGACAATCGTTACTGGCCGTAACGGGGCGACTTTCGGGTTCAATAATGCCTGTGGTATGCGTGCCGGAAATCCTACCTTTGCCGCTAAGGGGCAGACGCCACCAGGCGACTATCTGGCACATGACAAACTGCCTGGGGCATCGCCCAGGTTTCCGGTAGAGGTTGCGGTAGGAAACCATGCCCTGCCAAATGGTTTGCCTGACAGCAAGGGCCTGAAAGTCTATACGCTGGCAGAAATACTCTCGGATTACCGGAGCGCCTTCCTTGGAAAATGGCACATCGGCGGCAACGATATTGAAGGGCATCGCCCACAGGATTTCGGATTCGAGGCGATTGCTTATGAAGATGAGGGCTGGTCAAAATATAATAAAGGGGTGCGTAAGAAATGGCACCATCCGGGGCCGCCCGCGCAGGCCGACTATCTGACGGACGATCTGACTCTGCTGGGAACCGACTGGATACGCCAACATGTCAAAGAAAAACCCGAGCAACCATTCTTGCTCTATCTCGCCCATTTCGCGGTGCATGGTCCCATCCAAGCGCGTCCGGAGGATGTGGCTTATTTTTCTGACAAGCCAACCCGCGGCTGGAACGATCAAGACAATCCGTCCTATGCCGGCATGATCCGGTCGCTCGACGATTCTATCGGAACCATCCGTGACGCGCTCAAAGAGCTGGGAGTGGCGGACAACACGATCATTGTCTTCACCTCCGATAACGGCGGTCAAGCCGTCAAGAAGGGCGAGCGATGGACCAGCAACACGCCACTGCGCGGGCAGAAAGCCCAGACCTTCGAGGGCGGAATTCGCGTGCCGATGATTGTGTATGCGCCCGGCCAAAAAGGTAACGCAGCTTGGGTGCATACGCCGGTTACACTGGAGGATGTTGCACCGACACTGGCTGCGCTGGGGCATCAGGAGGTTTCGCAGGAAATCAAAGACCAATGGACTGGAAAATCACTCGTGCCTCTGCTGCAAAAGCGACCGGATGATTTTGCGAAACGACCGATCTTTATTCATGAACCCTATTATCGCCCCGATAACATGAAGAAGGGAGCGACCATGATGGCTCCGAGCAGCGTAATGATTGACGGAGACTACAAGCTAATCGCATATCATGATGGAACCATGCGGTTGTTTGACCTTTCGAAAGATATCGGTGAAACAAAGGATCTTTCCACATCCATGCCCGAGCGGGTGGGGCATATGAAACAGGCCTTGGCCAAGTGGCGCTTTGCTAATATACCCGTCCGTTATGACACGCGCGCAAACCCGCGCTACAATCCTGAATCCGAGTCCGCGCTTCCTCGTCCGGAGGGTCCATTGTTTGTCAGGTAATGTGAACTAATTTTAGACTAAATGAACCAATTGAATGAAGAATAATTTATGAGTAGATTGAAAAAAATGAGCATTTTAACGTTTGCCTTATTCGGACTCGCAGGTGCGGTTTCGGCAGCGAAGGAGCAGCCGAACTTCTTGTTTGTGATGGTTGATGATATGGCGCCGGACGCTATTTTTCATGATCGCTTCGACTTTTTGGAGACACCGAATCTCCAGCGAATGGCGGATGAAGGTGCGGTCTTTAATAATATGTTTGTGACGACCTCGCTCTGTTCGCCGAGTCGCGCATCCATTTTGACTGGTACCTATTCGCACATTCACGGTGTACGTTATAATGAAATTCAGGACCCAGAACCACATCTGGAGCAGTTCCCACAGGCCTTGCAGAAGGTTGGCTATAAAACGGCCTTGATCGGCAAGTGGCACATGGCGCATCACGCCCGTCCACGCCCTGGCTTTGACTATTGGCTCAGCTTCAAGGGGCAGGGGGTTTACAATAACCCGGAGCTGAATATCAACGGTGAAGTTGTCAAGCAGGAGGGATACATCACCGATATTTTGACGGATAAAACCATCGATTTTCTTTCGAGCAATGAAACGGACCCATTCTGTGTATTGCTCTGGCACAAAGCTTGTCACGCCAAATTCATACCCGCAGAGCGTCACAAGGATGCATTCCCCGATGCTGAAATTGAGGAGCCGGAAAGCTGGTCGCTGGACTTTTCCGAGAAGCCACAATGGATGCGCCGCGAAAAGATCTTTGGTCCGCACTACCAGAAATGGGTTGCCAGCGAAGGCATGGAGGTCGCTCCAACACTGCCGGCTCAAAAGTGGTCACCGCCCGCTCCGTGGTATGACATGTTGCGCTGTATGTTGGCGGTCGATGAAGGCGTCGGTCGCGTGATCAATCTGCTCGAAGAACAAGGTCGCCTCGACAACACCGTCATCATTTTCATGGCGGACAATGGCTGGTTCTACGGCGAGCATCGTCGCGGCGACAAACGCCTCGCCTATGAGGAGTCCATTCGCGTGCCGTTCGCGATGCGTTATCCCGCCAAATTGGAAGCCGGTAAACGTATCGAAGGACTGGTTGCCAATATCGACATCGCTCCAACGATTCTAGAGCTAGCAGGCGCAACGATCCCGAGCACCGTACAGGGCGAATCATTTGTACCGGTCATGGAAGGTAAAGCCGAAGGTCGTACCGATCCGTTCTTCTACCAATATTTCCAGGAAAAGTATGCGCCGGCGATTCCAACCACGCTTGCGATTCGCACACCGGAGTGGAAATACATTCACCTCCCATATGAGGATGCCGCCGAAGGAAATATGGATGAACTCTATCGCCTCAGCAAGGACCCGAAGGAAATGAAGAACCTGATCCATTCACCCGAAGCTGCCGCACAGCTGAAGAAAATGCAGGGCTTGCTGGCGGATGCTCTGGAACAATACGACTACACTGAACCGCCTTACAAATACGAACCGCCGGTTGCTGAATAAAAAAGCAGAGCGTACCTAGTTTTTCTTGGTGCTTTGTGCATCAAAAGCCTCCTTTGACCTTCGGGTTTAGGAGGTTTTTTATTTGATATGACAGATTCAAGATGACAATGTTTTTGTAAATGAAGACGCCAAAACTACTAGGTCACCCCATTGTTCGCTCCAGTCAAGTCCTCCTTGCAGATCAAATTCACGCTATTTTGCGTGAAGAGATTCATGCTGGGCGCTGGGAAATTGGAGAAAAATTGCCCAGTATGATGATAATGGCCAATCAGTGCCTGGTAAGTCGTATGCCAGTCCAACAGGCGATTGAACGGCTTGGAGCTGAGGGCTATGTGCGACAGGAAAATCGTTCTGGCATATATTTAAAATCGATGACTCCTAAGGGGCAGCCGCTTGGTACGATGGGGATTGTTTTGCATTCCAACCCCAAGAATGAACGCGAGTTGGAACATTTGGGCTTTGAACGGATATTGGTACATCGTTTTATGAAGTATGCGGCAGATCGCAATTACCAGACCCGTGTGGTGTATGCGGAGGAACACCAGAATTGGAACGATCTGAACCGTGTGGGGGAGGTTTTTGATGAAAGCGTCAAGGGAATCGTTTCGCTCGTGCCATTTGCCCGTGGTGATGTTGATGGGCTCTTGGAAGATCGCATTCCGCTGGTTTTCTGGTGCGAACCCGACCACCGCTCTACGCCTTGTGTTGCTTCCGACTACGAGATGGCGTTTTATCAGTTGACCTCTGATTTGATTGAGCGGGGGCATCAGCAAATTGCGCCATTTGCATGGCCAGGCTATACGATAGAATTGAATCGTACCTTTTATCGCGGATATCGTCGCGCGATGATGGAAGCGGGCCTCTCGGTTCGCGAGGACTTATATGATCAAACCCTCCAAATCGGTAAGCGAGACACGCTTGCCTGCCAATCCTTTATCAAGGAGCAATCGGAAATCACGGCCTATGCTTGTATGTGTCATGAGCGCGGTGATCAAGTGACTCAGGCGCTGACTGCTCTCGGCGTGCAGATTCCGGGACAGATCAGTGTCGCATGTGCCAGCCCGGATCAATCAGACTTGAGTGTCGGCCTGAAAATGAGTGGTGTCGGTTTCTCGCCAGAGAGAGAAATCGAAATGTGCTTTGATTTGCTGCGTCAGCAAAACTTGAATCGTGAGTGGAGCATCGGCACGGTGCTTCTGTCGCCCTTCTCAATCAAAGGGGAGACGATTGCTTCGCCGTGTGCAGACGAAGTTCTGGCCGCACACTAGCGACATTGCTACCGCTGCACTTGGCTCACCTGCCAAACTCAGCGCTGGCCGAAACCATCGACCAAGCGTCGCCGCAGCAGATCATCGCGATAAGCGGTATACAGCCACTTTCTATCCGGGCTGATGCGCACGTAGTTGCAGCGCGGGCGGCCTTCCGGCGAGGGGATGACGATGTGTTGATCTGCGGCACCTGCGCCTCCGTGTATTGGAGGAACGATTTGCGCACCGAGCGAAGTGCCGCTTAGTAGGCGTCCATCGGGGAGGGGGAGCATGCCATCGAGGTATCCGACCTGATCGGAAGGCGTTGCAACTTTGTAAGCGGGATAACTGTTACCGCTCAGCTTCGAATCTTTGCCGATCGGAAAGCCATGGATGGTGTTGGAAAAGAATTCGGCGACCAGTAGTGTTTTCTGATCTTTGGAAAGTGTAATGCCATTGGGTAACCAGGGGAGTGTGACCGCCTTGGACAGTTCGTGACTACCGGCTTCCAAGCGCCAAACCGTTTTGGAACGCGGGTCGGTGTAGAAGATCGTGCCGTTTTTGAGGATGGCGATGTCGTTGGAGAGCGTGCCGGTTTCGATCGTGGTTCGCTCGCCTGTTTTGGGATCCCAACTATGGATCCCTTTGGCTCCGCTGGCGCATCCGTAGATGCGGCCGTCAGGCGCCAGTGCGATGCCGTTGGTTTCGCCGGTGTCACCATCGAAGAGTGTTTGCTCGCCGGTCTTTGCATCCACTCTGAAGAGTTGGTTGCGAGGGACGTCGGTGAAGAAAAAATGCCCTTCAGTATCCCAAGCCATGCCTTCGGCGAATTGGTGCCCCTCTGAAATGACCTGCCACTCAGAGTCTTCGGCGAAGACCCGATCTTTGGCGGATACAGAGTAGGAAGCTAGCAGGCTGAGGGATAGTAAAACTCTACGAAGCATCATGCGTATGTTGGCGGGATGAGGATTACGGGCAACTGGAATTCACTGGCTTGGCCAGATACCAATGGCAGCGAATAGAAAAACGTAAAACTGCCTTGATTTAAGTATGACAAATTTGCATATAATTAAGGGTGGTAACACGAATAGACTCCTAGGTCTATTCGATGTCCGACGTGTAAGTGCCCCGATCCCCTGTATCGAGCTGTCTTGTTAGCCAGAAATGGCAGGCAAGCTCATTGCATTTCTGCCTAAGATGTCGCGCCTCCTCCCCTAGGAATTTTGACGATTAAGTATCTGAAACGAATGAATGTGATGATTGGAAAGCTGTTCCGACTGCTTGTGCTGTCGGCGCTGGCGATGAATGGACTTTCTGGTCAATCTTTGGTCAAGGAGTTCGAACATCCACCGAGCGAGTGTTCGCCGAGTGTCTTCTGGTATTGGCCGAACGGTCGGGTGACATCGGAAGGAATCGACGCTGACTTGGAGGCGATGAAGGTCGAGCAATAGTGAGAGAGTGCCTCAAAATATACAGATACAATCAAACGAGATGAAAATAAATCAAAGGAGAATAGTATGATGCGTGAAGATGAACGGAGTGGACTTTCTCGGAGACAATTTATGTCAACGGCAGGCAAGTGGGGCGTCGCCCTAGGAGCGGTCGGTATGGCGGGAACGGCAAGCGCTGAGCGCGGTGCGGATGGACGAATTTTGCTGCCAAGAGACGCTGATGGGAAAGTCATCTCCGGGTTCGAAGAAACCGAACAGGGCAAGAGTTATTGGGGCGAGGGTTGGCAGCCCGTTTCTGACCGAAAGGTCAAGGTCGGCATTGCCGGATACGGGTTCTGCAAATTCGGTGCAACCTGGTTCTATCAAAACCACCCCAATGTTGAGGTAGTTGCGGCCACGGATCTGGATCCTGTGCGTTGTGCGGAGCTGGCTGAAGCCGTGGGGGCGAAGAAGACCTATCCTTCCTGCGAGGAGATGATCAAGGATAAGGACATCGAAGCCGTTTACATTGCAACGGATGCGCCGAGTCATGCCCGTTTATCCATCCTAGCACTGGAACACGGCAAGCATGTCGCGGTTTCCTGTCCGGCTGTTTTTGGCTTTACCGCTTTTGAACAGGCCGACGCGCTTTTCAACGCCGTCAAACGTAGCGGTAAGATCTACATGATGAATGAAACGTCCTCGTTTCATGCGGAGAACTATAATGCACGAGTGCAGCATCAAGCGGGGACACTTGGAGATATTAAGTATTCAGAAGGTGAATACTATCATGGTTTCGGGGCCAAGGGGATCGGGAGTTTTAATCCTAAGAATGGGAAAATTGATCTTGATGGTTGGCGCCGTGGTCTGGTTCCCATGTGGTATCCCACACATGCAACCGCATACTATGTTTCGATTACGGGCGGTCGCTTAACCGAGGTCTCTGCGCTGGGCACCAAGAGCGAGAATATACAGTTCCAACCCGAAAACAATCCTCACCAAAATCCCTTCGGCAATGAGGTCGGGCTCTTTAAAACCAGTGATGGTGGCATCTCACGTATGGCGATCGCGTGGGATATGAAAAACGCACATGGCGAAAAAGGCCGCGTCTACGGTAGCAAGATTTTTGGTAAGCGCATGATTCACCGTCCGCCGTTGCCGCCGGGAGCGAACGGCCCGCATCATGGCGCGTCACACGGCTACCTGACGAACGATTTTATCGAGTCGATCCTATTGGATAAATACCCAACGGTTGGTATTAGCGAAGCACTTAACATGACGCTCGCCGGCGTGGTTGCGCATCAATCGGCGCTCAAGGACGGAGAGTGGATGCGCATCCCCCAATACGAGCTTTAGAAATGAATCTACGTGCGTGGCACTGCGTCAGCCTACGTGCGAACTAGACTGCGGTATGAATGCGGCTGTTCATGCTATGTTTTGTATAGAACGAGCGACTTAAAGAAATACATTAACAAGCATTTGCCTTGATTGGCACGTGACAGATTTGCCTGTTGCTTTGAGGGGTGCATGATCTGTTGATGAAGCCATTGAATGAATTTAAAGCCATTAGAAACAATTATGAATAACAAACTATACACCCCCTCGCGTCGAAATTTTTTGAAGGCGGGCCTCGCTGCTGGTGCGGGCGCATTTGTGTTGCCGCGCTTCTCAATAGGCCAGACTGCGCCGAAGCATAAGCCGCTCCGCTTAGCGGTAATGGGGCTCGGTAATATCACCCACGCGCACGCATTGTCGTGGGCGGGCACGTCTAAGCGTCGTCATATTGCGACGCTGCTGTGTGATGCGGATGAGCGCCGCATGGATTCGGTCAACCCGATGATTGCCCGTCCGGAAATCAGTTTCCCGAAGTGTTTCCCGGATGCGATTCGCACCATGGATTACCGCACCGCGTTTGAGCAGTATGGGGATGCGTTTGATGCCGTGTTGTGCGGCAGTGTCGACCACCACCATTTTGGCATAGCCAAGTTGGCGCTGGAGCACGGTAAGCCGATTTATTGCGAGAAGCCGATCTGCTGGAGTCCGCATGAGGGCTTTCTGCTACGTGAGGCTGCCGCCGAGTCGAAGGTGCCCACGCAGATGGGTAATCAGGGGAATTCGTCCAACGCCTGGCGTGTCGCCGATGCCTACTACCAGCACGGTCACTTGGGCGATATTGTGGAAGTGCACGGCTGGATCTATTCGGACGGGGCGCGCGATGCCGCGGTGCAAACGTTCCCGGATGTCGGGACTGCGATTCCTGAGGGGTTGGATTGGTCGAACTGGTGTGGTCCGGCTGGCGAGCATGCATACAGAAATGGCATTCACCCCGGTGCGTGGCGCTGGTGGATTCCGTTTGGTGGCGGCTACATCGGCGACTGGGGCTGTCATGTGTTTGGCGGAATCTTTAAAACGTTGGGCGATATCGGCTATCCCTCCAAAGTTGAGGTCCTGAAAGCTACCGAGTTCAATGGCGAGCAGTTCCCCAAAGGAATGACGGTCAAATGGACTTTCCCAGCACGTCAAGGGAAGCCGCAACTGGATATGTATTTCCACACCGCGCAGTTTAAGGATCCCGCATTCCAGCCACCACGACCGGATGATTTGGAAGCGGATAAGCGTTGGCCTGTATCGAAGCACGGTTGCTACTGGAAGGGGACGAAGGGCACCTTCCTCTTTAATGAGGGGCATAATGCTTCCGGCTTTCTCATTCCCGAGCAGAAGCGCCGTGACATTGGCCGCGTGGAGCAGCTGCATCCGGTGATCAAAGGGAACTCCTTTCTGAATCATGGCGACGACTGGGTGGCAGCGATTCGCGGCGAAAAGGAGTGGGATGCTACCGTCTCCAGCTTCGAGTATGGTGCTTATCTGAGTGCCATCGCACAGATGGGCAACTCCGCCCTGCGTGCCGGCCACGCGATCGATGTCGATCCGAAAACCGGTATCCCGGTCAGGCCCGAAGATGTGCAGCACTTTACCCGCCCGCATCCGGAACAGAGCTGGTATGGTATGCTGTAAGCCCTGTAGTGGTTCTTTAAATACAATTCACATGAAAGCATTTCAATCGCTTCTACTGGCAGCGCTGCTCGTCCTTTTGATGGGCAGCTCGGTGCTGCGTGCCGCTGGCTTTGAAGATCCCGCCGACTATCCCTTGATGGGCGATTGGCGCGGCGAGTGGATCCAGCCCAAGAAAGGGCACGAGAAAGCGCACCCTGCAATCGCCGCGCAGTTGTTGCCCGTCCGGGGCGGCTCACACTATCGGGTCGTGATTCTGCCGGAGCTTTATAAGCGCGCGAAACCTTACCTGATTGCCGAAGTGCCTGCGACGCATCAGCGGGTCGCCGTAGCTCAATCAGGCTTCGAGGTGGTTTTCAGTGGTTCCGAAGTGCGCGGACGCGCGAAGCTGCACGGAGAGTGGACCGAGTTCGTGTTGAATAAAATGCCCCTGGATTCGCCGACGGTGGGGCTCCAGCCTCCTGCCGGCGCGACAGTGCTGTTCGACGGATCCGACTATGCTAGCTGGATGCACAGTGATGGGGGAGGCGTTAGTTGGGATATTGTGGATGCTGCCATGCAAACCGTCACCAAGCATGACAAAGCCAACCAGGCACAGGGGCTCGGAGGGAATATTCAGACGCGCGATGAGTTCAGCAGTATGCGCTTGCATCTGGAGTTTCGCTATCCGGTTGAGGCGAACAAGTCCGGCCAGGGGCGTGGCAACAGCGGCCTGTTTTTCCTGCCGCTGGGTGAGGTGCAGATTCTCAACAGCTATACCACACCGAATTATTGGGACGAGTGTGGTGCACTTTACAAGCGCGAGCCCGCCAAGCTGGATGCGGCCGGCCCGCCGCTGGAGTGGCAGGCCTATGACGTCGTCCTTGAAATGCCCGACGCGCAAGGCGATGCGGCGCTGCTCACAGTGCGCCTGAATGGCCGCACGATCCACAGTCGGGTGCCGATCAAAACCACAGCCAAGCAGGTCCGCATACAGCTTCAGGATCATGTCAATACAATGCAGTTTCGCAACATCTGGCTGCAGCCGATGGACTAGGCATGCCGCGGGGTAAACGCGGGCTAAAGCACCGCGCACCGTAAGCCGTAGCTGCGTGCTTTACCGCAGTTTCGTTGTGTAAGCCTGTGCATCGGTCGAACGCGGGCTAAAGCACCGCGCACCGTTTGCCGTAGCTGCGTGCTTCAGCCGCAGTTTCGTCGTGTAAGCCTGTGCATCGGTCGAACGCGGGCTGAAGCACCGCGCACCGTTTGCCGTAGCTGCGTGCTTTAGCCGCAGTTTCGTCGTGCAAGCCTGCGGGTTGGTCGCACGCGGGCTAAAGCACCGCGCTCCGTTGGCCGTAGCTGCGTACTTCAGCCGCAGTTTTCGTCGTGTCAGCTTGTCGTCGGTCGAACGCGGGCTAAAGCACCGCGCACCGTTGGCAGTAGCTGCGTGCTTCAGCCGCAGTTTCGTCGTGCAAGCCTACGTATTGGTCGCACGCGGGCTAAAGCACCGCGCACCGTAAGCCGTAGCTGCGTGCTTTATTCGTCGTGGCGGTGCGATGCTCTAGCGCACGTATGGGTATGCCTGCCACTCTTGACAGAGTCCTGCTTTGACCGGGTTTTGTTGGATGTATTCTTTAACTCGTTCGAACGCTTCCTGGCTGCGTATGACGCGGTCAAACCAGTCGCGTTGCCAAAAGGCACCCGAGCGGTTCAGGATTTGATTGGCTGTATGGCTGGTTGCTCCCTTCCACTGAGAGAGCACGGTGTGCATGTCCGCTGAAGTGGGGTGAACTTGTGCGATGAAATGCACGTGGTTGGGCATAAGCGCGTAATGCTTGATCTGCCATCCGGAAGTAGCCAATGCCTCGAAGCTCTGTATGACTGCGCGTGCGCAGCTATCCGTGCGAAAGGGGCAGAAGCCTTGATGTGTGTCAGCATATTTATCAATTGCTTGAAAATACTGACGCTGGAGTTGGAGAAAGGCTTCGTTGCTCGGTTCAATGGCTGCGAGGCTTTTGTGGACTTCTTTGATTTTCTGGGTGACTGATTGAGGCAGTGAGTTTGCGCATCGAATGGTAATGAAATAGTATCCCGATTCGATTTCCCAATGCGGAAGTTGTGCGCGCCAGAAACATCTGGTTTTAAGTTCGAAGCACATGCAGGTAAACTGGGCTGCGATTAGTTTTATGGCGATGGTAAAGTCTGATGATGGAAGCAGTAGGCAGTAGCTGCGTGTGTATGCCCTTTAGGGTGCTTCAGCCGCAGTTTTGTTGTGTGAGCCTACGCATCGGTCGAACGCGGGCTAAAGCACCGCGCACCGTTTGTAGTAGCTGCGTGCTTCAGCCGCAGTTTTCGTCGTGTGAGCCTGCGCATTGGTTGAACGCGGGCTAAAGCACCGCGCTCCGTAAGCAACCGCGCACCGTTTGTAGTAGCTGCGTGCTTTAGCCGCAGTTTACGTCGTGCAAGCCTGTGTGTCGGTCGAACGCGGGCTAAAGCACCGCGCTCCGTAAGCAGTAGCTATTTTTTCGGCCCTAGCTCTACCGATACCATTTTTAGCAAGGTCTGTCCTTTATGAGCACCACCTCGTTTTCGCACCTTCGGGCGGCGAGCTACCTTCAAGGAATGAACCACCTCGGTCGGGAGTTCTTCAGCTCCGCTCCTTGAGGAGCATATCCTAATACACATCTTTGTATCTTCTTGTTTGCGATACCATGATAAATAAAAAGCATATTTAAGCTCTCCTCCTTTTCAAGGAGGAGTGGTCGGCTTGCACCCAAGGGCATAATAACCCGACCGAGGTGGTTATTGGCGTCGTGCTAGTCATTGATCGGAAAACAGCTGAAGCTCGGCAGAAAACCCTTCCGTCTCGCTTCCTCCTTCGCTCTTCGAGCTACGGCGGACAAGTCGCGATCCACCTTCCCTTCGCAGGGAAGGAGTTATTTTACCGCATGCTTCACGACTCTCAGACTTATGTATAAGGATATGCTTGAGGAGGAGGGTGGTTCGCCAGCCCTGGGCTTGTCGAAGGTGTGAAGCGAGACGGGTAGTGCTTTTGTGATTGCATCCGAATGGTCGTATATTGTATTACAAATAGGAATTGAAAGGTGGCGACATAGGCTTAGGGCAGTGGGTGATAGCCACAGTGCGAAGCCATTGAATGAATTAAAGCAATTGGAAATAAGTATGAATTACAATCCGTATACCCCCTCGCATCAACGTTACCTGAAGGCCAGCCTTGTTGCCGGTGCAGGCATTTTTGTGCTGCCTCGCTTCTCGATTGGCCGGTCCGCGCCGAAGCAACAGGCTGAATGAGCGTGATGTGTATTTTAAAAATGAAAACAAGGTTCCAACAATGAAAGACAGATTACATTGGTCCTTTGGGGATAACGCCACGTTGACGGATATGATGTTCCCCATGGGATTCTCGGCTCCGCAGAGCACGCTGCCGGATGCACCGTTTAACCCGAAGCAAAATTGGGAAAACCGCTATGATGTGATTTATGCGGGGACGCGGGCGGCCAAGGACATCGCAAAAGCGATCTATGGCTCCTTGCATGTGAAGGCGAATTTTAATGCCGAAGGTGTGCGCATGGAGATCGAAAGCGTGCGACAGACCGGGCAACATTTCTCGCATGAGCGTGCCTTTACCAAAACCGCTTACTCCTGCCGGCGTGATGCCTTGTTCTCTCTAAAGCCGGACAGTCATTGGATGGTTCAAACGGAGTTGAAGAATATCAAGAAACCGGAAGTGGCGCCCTATAATCGCTATCAGTTCAAAGGTGCCTATAACTATGGTAAGGACGGATCCGGCAAAACGCTCATCCGTAAGAAAGGCAAGCAGGGGCAGCCCTATGTCTATCGAGAAGTGGATCCGGATGTATCGTTGGTGCCGAATTGGAGCGTGCTCGCCGCGGTACAAAGCTTGCCGCGCGATCAAGCCTACGCCTTTGATTATTTCGAGGACTTGGAGCGATTGTTGCCCGGTCACTCGGTCAAATCTATTGGCGATTACGAAGCGCGTTTTGGTAGTCGTTCGATTCGCTTGCATGGCTATGCCCAAAAAGGCTATGGCCTGCTGCCCACGTTCTACTGGGTGAATGATGCCGGGCGCTTACTCATCGTGCGCTACGGCATGTATCTTTTAATCTATAATGCGAATCCAATCATAGATTCAGAGCCTGCAAAGGCGTGGAGGGGGACTGTTTAATGAACCGACGTGATTTTATTAAAAGTGGTGCCTTGGCGGCGATGGCGACGGGCTTGAACTATCCGGCCAATGCAAAGGGGAGTGCTGCATCCGGCGCACCGAATATCATCTTTTTGCATGTCGACCAGATGAGTCTGCTCGATTCGATCAGTGCATATGGCAGCAAGTTTACCAAGACGCCCGGGATCGACCGCTTGGTGGAGAATGGTATCTCCTTTATGCAGTCGTATGCGACGGACCCGGTCTGCTGTCCTGCGCGGGCTTCGTGGTTTACCGGTTCGTATTCCTCTGAGCACGGCGTGGTCTGTAACTCCGCACCCTGCCATCCGGAGATGCCGGATCTTTCGCGCCAATTGCAGGACGCTGGTTACAATACCTACTACACCGGCAAATGGCATGTGCCGGGCAAGAGCGTGCGCAAGCTCTTTCATGTCTTGCATGAGGGGAGCTGGTGGGGCGAGATCACCGATACGGAAGTGACTCGCACGGCGACTTCGTTTTTGGAGAATTATAACGGGGATGAACCGTTCTTCCTGAGTGTGGGCTATATGAACCCGCATGATATTTGCATCTCGCCGAGGCATGATGATGTGCGTGCGACGACGGTGAACGGAGAGAAGGAGCCTCCTTATTTCAAGGAGGGCGTCCTCGAACAATCGGACGTGCCGCCCTTGCCGGATGCCTTTAGCTATGATGTCCGCGAGCCAAGTGTCACGAAGCTGACGAAGCGGCGTCAGTATCAGGACTGGGGCGATGATATGTGGCGCATCTATCGTTACAATTATCATCGATTTACCGAGATGGTGGACCTGCAAATTGAGCAGCTGCTCGATGCATTGGCGCAGACGAAGTATGCGGACGACACGCTGATCATTTTCTCTTCGGATCATGGCGACGGGATGGCGCGGCATCAAACGACTGCGAAAGCGACCCCGTATGACGAGGTCTGTCGGGTGCCGTTTATTGTCTCTACGCTAGGTGACCTTAAAGTGCCCAAGGGAGTCAAAGATGAGGGGCACTTCATTTCTGGCGTCGATCTTGCGCGCACGGTGTGTGATTATGCCCGCGCTGATGGAGCCGTCTTTCCGCAGGGCTTGAGCCTTCGCCCACTGGTGGAAGGGCGTGATGCACCTTGGCGTGAGATGGCTTATATTGAAGTGAATGGATCGTTACACGTGGTCACCGATGGGAAGATTAAGTATGTGCGCGAGTATATCATTCCGGAGGACTTTGAGGGACCGCCGCCTTCGCATTCGACTCACGAGGTTGGGATAGAGCAGTTGTTTGATTTATCTGCCGACCCGAATGAGTCACGCAACTTGGCCTATGATCCGGAGTATGCATCTGTATTGAAACGGATGGGCAAGGAATTGGATCGCATTGAAGATGAGCGCAAGAATGTGAAGCCAGTCGGGGACTGGGCGCAGCAAGTGTTCCGTCAACGGGCTGAAGGAATCCGCATGCAGGGAATTCCGCAGTCGTATTAGTGTGAAGCGGACTAGGTAGTTCTTTAAATGAAATGCTGAGGCCTGTATACAGCTGGATGATCTTCTTCCTGTTCGCGATTGGCTTGCAGGCGGAGGAGAGTGTCGCTCCAACGACTCAACCGGCAAACATCGTCGTGATCATGGCTGATGATATGGGCTGGCGCGACCTCGGGTGCTACCGCAGCGAATTCTACGAAACGCCCCATATTGATCAGCTCTGCTCGGAGGGAATCAAATTTACCAGTGGCTATGCCTCCGCGCCGCTCTGCTCAGCCACGCGAGCTGCGATGCTGACCGGATGGGCGCCCGCGCGTCAGCACCTGACTGGCGTGACGCCAACCCAGCGTTCGGACCCCGAGTTTAATTACAGCGCTTGGACAGATCCGGCGGTCATGAAAAATGCCAGCGCATATCCGGTAACGGTCCCACAGCAGCAGGAGCAGCTACCGCTTTCAAGTATCACCATCGCCGAGCGGCTTAAAGAGGCGGGCTATGCTACCGGCTTTTTCGGCAAGTGGCACCTCGGGCCGGACGCTGATAAAATGGCGGCGCAGCAGGGCTTCGATGTCGCCAAAGCCGATCACCATCTGGGCTTTCCCAAAAGCTATTTTTCGCCCTATAGAAATCCGCATCTGAGCGACGGTCCTGTCAATGAACAGCTGACCGACCGCCTTGCGGCTGAGGCCTGCGACTTTATCAGCGCCAACGTTGTCACAGAGACTCCGTTCTTCTGCTACGTGCCGACTTTCGCGGTGCACGGGCCGTATCAAGCCAAGCAGGCCTATATCGACTATTTCACCGGCACACGCGACGCGACCAATCCACAGAACTTTGCAATCTATGCCGGCATGGTGAAAAGCCTCGACGATGCGGTCGGAACCATTGTGGCCGAACTCAAAGCACAGGGCGTCTACGAAAATACCATCATCATCTTCACCTCCGACAATGGCGGCATCCGAATGGATTCATCTGATAAGACGAGCGAAAATAAAGTCGTCACCTCCATGCGTCCGCTGCGTGGCGCAAAGACCTCAACCTATGAGGGCGGGCTCCGCGTGCCGACGATCGTCCGCTGGCCGGGTGTTGCTCCACGTGAGAGCGATGAAGTGATTGTTACCCACGATATTTATCCGACGCTACTGGATGTCGCTGGTTTGGAACAACTCCCGAACAACCCGCTCGATGGCATCAGCCTGAAGCCCTACATCACCGAACAAACTCCGACCGGTCGTGATTTTGTGACCTGGTTTTTCCCGCATTACACATTGTTCGGGCAGCCGGAGTGGAACCGTTCGGGAGCAGTTATTCGTAAGGGGAATTGGAAACTGCGTCACTTCTGGGATGGCAGCAATAATCCGTTTCAAGCCTGGCCGTGTGAACTCTACGATCTCGATGCCGACATCGGCGAAACAATCAATCTGGCCGAGCAATATCCGGCTGTGGTCGACGAACTCGAAGACTTGCTGCTGGCTGAGCTGACTGCCCAGAACGCACACATTCCAGTGTCGAATGACAGGTATGAGGAAGCACGCTGGTTCTCCTATTGGGACCAGAAGAGGGCGGATAAGGAATACCTGTGGAGCACGCAGCAGGGCACGCCGCTGGAATGGCTCGAAGCCTATGAGCTGGTGGATGATTTCAACTGGCATGCTGCCGACTGGAAAGAAATTGACGGAGTACCGGTAAGGCAGTCTTTCAACAACGCGTCCATGCCGATACCGTTCCGGCTGCGCACATTGCCTGCCGGTGGGCCGATGGATTACCGGTATCCGGTTCGGGCTGGCTATCGCTACACCTTAATGGAGAGTGTATCGCTGACAAATCCCGACTGGCAGGAGCTGTCGAGTGAGCTAGCTTCGTCTAACGGCTTTATGACTGTAACGCTGCCGATGGCTAATACCAAGAGTCGGTTCTATTCGATACGCGAAACTCTTGGTGGCCAGACCAACATAGCATGGGACGATAGCTTTGGCAGTGCCGCACTGAATGCCCACTGGACGGTCTACACTCAGGGGAGTAGCGCAGCGGTTTCCCAGACCGGCGGTCAACTCATAATGGATGTCAACTCCAGTAACACAAGCACTCAGGCAACGCTCCACACGATGCTGAATCAGGATGGCGATTCGACGGTCGACAGCGGCGCGAAACTGTATGATTTTTATGATCACCCGGTTACGGTTCGTTTTGATATCGCATCGATCAGTGGAGACCCAGGTAGCAAAAGGAATGTCTTCTATTTCTCGATCGGTGACGATGCCGACGGAAAGTATCAGCCGCAGAACAACGCACTGGATAACGGCATCGGCTTCCGCCTGGAACGACAGGGCGATCCCGCTGCCTGGCGCATTGTCTACCAAGCGCTGCAGGGAGCCAGCGCAAGTGGAGGCACTGTTGCAGATATTACTGGCATGCCGACTGCAATCACTTATACCTTGAATGGAGCTCAGGCCACCATCGAACTTGAGGGCGCGACCAGCACGAGCGGCGATTCAGTGCTGACGCAGACGCTCGCCGATCTTTCCACCAACATTTCCGGCTACACACTGGCCTTCGGTGCATGGAATTACGGCGCCGTTAACGAAAAAACCGTTGTCACACTCAATGCCGTATCCATTGAACTCTCCGAGTAGAAGCGATTAAGAAAAGATAATACAAAATATGTTAAGAGTTTTAAAAAAAACAGAGCGCTCTACCGAGTTGACTGCTCGAATTGGAAGCATCGTTTCGAAATATTGGAAACAGCTAACAACGCTTTTCTGCATGGCGGGCAGTACCTTTGCGGTGGAGCCGATGCAGGTGACCGTCTGTCCGCGGCTGACGCCAAAGGCCTTGGGTGAAACGGCATTTGTTCGGGGAGTGGAGGATCTTTTTATCAATCAGACGGATGAGTGGAGCGAGGTGCTCGAGAATGTCTCACACTTCAAGTTTTACACCGCGACGCTCGCCTGGCTGTATCGTAATGATCCTGAGCTTTTGCGGCAATCGGTGGCGAATCTTGCCGGGATGGGCAAGGCCTTTGCGGTCGAGGTGGGGATTCGGGCAGGACACGAAGCGACCGAGAGAACTCTACTGGATCCGATCACTGCGGCCGGTGGCACGGTTGACTTTATCATCACAGATAATGTCTTCGTCAAATCGCAACACCATGCGGACACGATACCAGTCTATAAATGGACTTATGAAGACGCCGTCAGAAGATACGCGGAATATGTTGCGGGGATCAAGCAGCAGTATCCGAACCTGAAGGTCGGCATCCTTGAGGCCGCCTTTCGTTTCCATTGGGACGACGCGGCGACCTACCCGGCAGAAGTGCCCGCTGAGGATTATGGCGATTTAAAAGATATACTCCTTGATGTCATCGAGGCATGTCATGCTTTGGACACCCGGATCGATATTTTTCAGCCCGAGTATTCCTATGAGCGGATTGTGAACACCGAGAACGGCTGGGCAAAGCTTCGGGCGATGGAAGCATTTTGCAAAGAGCAGGGGCTGGAGTTCTACTTCCTGTTCAATGATCATACCGGAGGAAGCACGTCCGATCAGCTCTTCCATGAAAACGTAATGAATTGCCTGCGGTCGGTTAAGCATAGCGGGCTGATGCCTGCGCTGGGCACGATTCAATCATGGTATGAGCATCCCCTTGCAATCCTGCCGGAGGAGCAGCCCCATACCTTCATGAATTTAGCCAAGGAGTTTATTGAGGAAAACCAGAAAGTCTGGACGCCAACTGAAAGTTCTTCCGCAGCCTGCTCGGTCGCCCCGGAGACAAGCGCCTTAACGGTTCTTGGCGAAAAAATGGATTCATTGGTCGATCAGGCAACGAAATAAACGCCGCAGCACTGTGACTGAAAGCTCAGTGCTGAAGGGTGCTTTTCGCGTCCTACTTTACCGGTGCGTGGTGCTTCAGCCCGTGTTTCGGTTTAGCCGCCTGAAACTACGCCTAATCGCAGAGCTACTGCAAAGCGCTACAATTTTAGTCTCTAAGTCCAAATACCAAACTGTGAGTTTGTATTTTGGAACCTTAGGGTGCTGCAGCCTAGACTCAGTGCTGATTCAGGATGGGCTCAGGTTATGATACACGATGATTGATAGTTATTAATGAAATGGATGAGATTTTCGGAACAATTAGCCTCCAGATATGACTCAGTAGCGGTGTCAAATAATAATACAGACCAAGGCCCTGTCTGTATTTGACCCGCTTGCTAAGATCAGTTAATTCCTCCCTACAGAGCCCTTACTCGAACTCGACTTTACTACGAAGATGATCAACTCATTGTGTTTGTTGCAGTGTGATCACTGCTGCTTTAAAAGATGCTTCACAATTGGAGAGGGGGCAATTTCATGAAGCGTGCATTCGCGCTCATTCCCTTGGTGGCAATCAGTGCGACGCCTGCCTTTTCTGTAGTCTTCGATACCGCCAGTGGCACGAATTGGTTTGATGGCAGCAATTATGCCCCTGTAGGCGTTCCGAGCGCGACAACGAATGTTGACATCTTTTCGACTGCAGCGGTCGCTGCTGAAATTCAGTCTGCGGGCGCGCTTGCGAATCAGGTGAAGCTGGGCCGGTCAAATTGGCCGGGGAGTTTGGTCGTTGGTGCCAGCGGAACGCTTGCTACCACGAGCAATCTTACACTTCAGTTGGCGGCGAACGGAAATCAGACCTCATCGCTGACAAATCACGGTGTGATCACCCTTGGTGGGAGCTTGAGATCGCAGGGAATTAACACCATTGAGAATCATGGGATTTTGACTGCCACCGGTATGGTTCTTGGCGGCCACGCGAATGCTGAGTCCAGCTTCACGAATACGGGGACGATCGATCTTGGCTCCAGCGGTTGGCTACACCTTTGTGTCAAGAGCACTGTGGGGACAGAGTTTACGATGCTCGAAGGCAGTGTGACCGCGAAGAGGCTGAATCTTCATGACGGTCGCAAGGTCAATCTGAAACTCTATGGTGGTACCATTCGAGTCAACGACATGACAAGTGCATCTGCGGATTTTCTGATTGATGTGAAAGGGGACGGTGAACTCATACTTAAGGGCGATGCGGTGAGTAAACTTGATGGCTGGATTGCCGCCGGCCATGTGTTCACTTCCGCTAGCAGTGGCGGTGTTGTTGCGAGGTATGATGCCGACTCGAATATGACCCGCCTGTATGCGGATGCGACTACGCCGACTCCGAACCCGGCGGGCTTTGACGGTGCGCCGACTGCCTTGGACGCGAGTTCGGTTAGGATGCTGGCAATGCCGGGCAGCGATGCGTCCGGCGTGGTTGAATATCTCTTTACTGAAACAAGTGGGAACGCAGGTGGCAGTAGCAGTGGTTGGCAGAGCTCGCCGTATTATGAGGATACGGGGCTGACTACAGGCTTAGAATACCGCTACACGGTCACGATGCGTGATGCCGTTGGTAACGTTGGTAGCGCATCCGCTCCTGCGAATGTGATGGTATCGACGATATCTGCGCCCGCAGCAAGCGCTACCCAAAGCGGTGACTGGAGTGACGCCACGACCTGGGGCGGCTCCTTGCCGGCTGCGGAATCGGACGTGA
>CBFHKU010000014.1:0-32082 GCA_965656495.1 Coraliomargaritaceae bacterium | reverse complement strand
TTGCCTTTCATTGTCTGGTTCCTTTCTAGGGTTCCAGACTAACTTTTCAAGTGGACCAGTTTAAGTCACCTCGACCAATGCGACACCAGTCGTACCGAGGATTAAGGCTGTTAGTGTAAACTTCCTTTTTCATTTAGAGTATGGGTTTAGGTAGTTGAGTAGAGTTTTAGGATTCAGCTAGCTGCATGGAATAAAAGATAAAAATCATATATAAAGTAACATTTCGTAAGCTTTTTGTAAACACGCATAAATATGCGTGGTGCTTTACCTGTTGCATCGACTGCTTTGTGGTTCATTGCCCCTTCATTTTATGCAATCGATCGGCTGTCTTTTTTCATATAAAGTCGTCCTTTACTTATATTTAAGGGCTTCGTAACTGAAATCCGCCGGCAGCTGAGCCATCTAAATGCACATATTTTGAGCAACCCGACGCGATGTGCTAATTTATAATGTTCCAAATTCGCATCCACTGTCTTCAATTCAGAACAATCTGCACAAGCTAATGAAATCAGTAGGGTTGCGAGGCTTTCATTTTACGGGGTTTTCTGTTCTATTAGAAGCGATGAGACTCACATGCACTGCTGTCATTTGCATATTGTTCTTGGGCTGCACCCCTGAGCAGGATCGGCTGGAGGCCGAGCGCAAGGCGACCGCAGCGCAACTGGAACAACTGCCGCACCTCAAAATCGACACCCTGATCCCGACTCAGGGCTACAGTTCCGCATTCTTTAAAACGGAAGACGAGGGCGATCAGCTCACCATTACTTTTCCCGAGCCAAAACCGATCGATACCGTGGTGCTGGTGCCAGTCGCTTCCCTCAACAACAAGAACAAGTATCGCCCCATTGGGTTTCCGCTGCATTTCAAAGTCGAAGCGCAAACGGTCGAGGGCAACACGGTCTGCATCGCAGACTACACCAAAACCGACTTCCACCTGGAGGGGATTACGCCAGTGGTATTGACCACAAGCAACCCGACTCCCGTTAAAAGCCTCACTCTGACCGCCACCCGGCTGGTACAGGCGCAAATCCTGAATCCCGGAAAATATGTGTTCATGCTAAACGAACTGCTGGTTTTCTCGGGTGAAGAAAACATCGCACTCAACGCCGAAGTCTCCGGCGAAAAACCTTTTATCCAGGAAATGAAGTTCGCGCCCGAGTATCTGGTTGATGGCTATTCCTATTTCCCGGCATATGAACCGGCGCGTAACAATCCATTCCTGAACTTTCGCACCCACGCAGACGAAGTCCGTCTCATCTTTGATCTGGGAGCCATCCAAAGCCTAAACGAAGCGCGCTTCTATCCAAACAATTACATGGTGGATCTTCCGCACATCCATTCTTCTGCAGTTGGGTTTCCGATGGAAATTGAGCTTAAGCTGTCACCCGACCCTTCGTTTCAGGACACGGAGCCAATCGTCCTCGCACAGTCAGACTATCCGGTTAACATGAGCAGCGCCCCGCTCACGCGAAAACTCAGCACGATTTCAGGGCGATACGTGCAACTCACCCTCCGAAACGGCCGCAGGAATCCTTACAAAAAGGCACGGATCCTCTCACTTTCGGAGATTGAATTGTTGCATAACGGCGAAAACCTGCTCCGCGGCCTACCCTTTCGAACCGAAGAACCATTGGTTCTGGGGCAACCTGTCACGATCTCGCCCACCATTCTGACCGATGGAAATTCCATTGTTGGCAAAATCATCCCTCAAAAGCAGTGGTTCCTGCAGATGGCACATCGTGCGGAACTCGAACAGCAACATGCCAAACTGCTACTGCAACTGGAACAGGGCTATACCCGGCAAAAATCACTGGTTCGCAACCTGCTGGTGGGCATCCCCTTTCTCCTGCTGTGCTTCCTCTTCATTCTCCGCCGTAGCCGGTATCAACACCGCAAAAAGATTCAGGCCCAGCGCGAACGGATCGCCGACGATCTACACGACGAAACCGGCGCCACGCTTAGCAGCATCGTCAATTCCGCGCAACTACTCGCCGAACTTTCCAACGGGAAGAACAGCGCTGATGAGGCCGAGTTGATTAAGGATATTATCGAATGCGCCGAACGCAGTGCCAAAGAAACCCGTGCGCTCATCCTGTTTCTGGAAAAAGGCTCCAGTCAGGGCGACTTGATCGAACGCTTCCGCAACACCGCCCGACAAATGCTCTCAGGCCTCGAGGTGACTCTGGATTTGCAGGCAGAAAAGCAATTCAACGAACTGCCCTCGATCCAAAAGTGGGATATCTTGCTCTTCTTTAAAGAAGTCCTTAACAATATCATTAAACACGCCGCCGCTGATACTGTCAAAATTCGAACCCAAAAAAAAGGCAATGCACTCTATCTTGAAATCCACGACAATGGAAAAGGTCTGCCAAAGAACGCCCGGCCCACCCACCTGTTAAAACGCGGAAAAAAACTGAACGCTAAAATTGAGGTACTTGTCCCTGCCACCGGAGGCACCACAGTTACCTGCAGCATGCCCCTCACTAAAAATGAATAATTATATTATGAAAATTGCTATAGTAGAAGATAACACCTCGTATCGGAAATCGCTCTTTAAGATTATTGAACTGACGGACGACATGACCTGCCTCGCCGCTTTCCCTTCCGCCGAGCTCTTGCTCAGCACACTCAAAGATTCGACGCTTGAAAAACCCGACATCCTGCTGCTCGACCTCAACCTGCCCGGTGAGCATGGACTCAAAATGCTGCCACAGATCAAAGCCGCATCACCTGAAACCGATGTGATTATATTAACGCAAGACAGCGATTTCCGAACGGTCCTGGAAGCCTTACATCTCGATGCGTCGGGATATTTGATCAAGGGCGCATCCGTAAATAAAATCCGCGAGGTTATTCGGGCTATCGCCGAGGGCGGAATCTACGTCGACGCCCAGCTTTCGCGCATTGTGCTCCATGTCTTGTGCGGGCACGACATCACCGAAAATAACCCCCTCTCACCGCGCGAAATTGAAATACTCAAACTCCTCGCGCTAGGCTTGACCCAAAAAGAGGTGGCCGTAAAATTAAACCTAAGTTACCACACCATCTGTTTCCATATTCGTGGCACCTTCAAAAAACTCGACGTGCCCAACCTCACTGCCGCCGTCGCCAAAGCCACCCGCCAAGGACTGATTTAAGACTCGTGAGCTAAACGAGAAAGCCGCAGGCAACCCCGGAGCGCGGTGTGCCCGCTTGAGCCTATCGAAACCTTCAGCCCGCGTTCGACCAACACGCAGACTTACACGACGAAACTGCGGCTGAAGCGCGCAGCTACCTCTGAGCAACGGATACGCAAGGCACAGCCGGAGCGCGGTGCTTTAGCCCGCGTTCGACCAACACGTAGACTTACACGACGGAACTACGACTAAAGCACCCCTAGGGCATAGACACGCAGCTACCTCTGAGCAACCGATACGCAAGGCAAAGCCGGAGCGCGGTGCTTTAGCCCGCGTTCGACCAACACGCAGACTTGCACAACGAAACTGCGGCTGAAGCACCCCTAGGGCATAGACAGGCAGCTACCCCTGAGCAACCGATACGCAAGGCAAAGCCGGAGCGCGGCGCTTCAGCCCGCGTTCGACCAACACGCAGACTTACACGACGAAACTGCGGCTGAAGCACCCCTAGGGCATAGACACGCAGCTACCTCTGAGCAACGGATACGCAAGGCACAGCCGGAGCGCGGCGCTTCAGCCCGCGTTCGACCAACACGCAGACTTACACGACGAAACTGCGGCTGAAGCACGCAGCTACCTCTGAGCAACGGATACGCAAGGCACAGCCGGAGCGCGCTGTGCCCGCAGGCTCAGGATCGGCGACGGCGAAGCATCACCCATGCGAAACCGAAGCAACCCGCAAAGAAGGCGTAAGTGGCGGGTTCGGGAACGGCAGTGAGTGTGATAGTATTGAGGGTATCATCTGTCACCATCGTAGCTCCTGATGACGCAACACCATCGGTTGTGATGTGGCCAGCAGTCATGGCAGCGCCAATAGTGGTCACAAGCTGGCCGTAACGGGTCTCACCAGTAACGTCGTCCAAATCGAAAACGAGTTCACCGGTACCCGCAAAATCGATCGTGTAGTCCTCTAAATCCCAACCCGTAACAGAAGAATCAAACCAGTCCGTATTCGTGAAGTTCATGCTGCCGCCATGCACGTTCAGATGACCGCCGGGCGAGGGTTCATCCTGAACCATCAACCCCCCAGTAGAATTAAAGGTTCCACCCAGCATATGGAAGGTGCCGTTCTTCCGTATCTCGAGGCTAGAGGCTGTGATCGACCCTCCAGCATGATTATAAGCGTCAGCACCATTCGTCGTCAGAAGAAATCTAGCCGCTACGTTAATCGTGCCATAGTTGTTCACATCCACGTTTTTCTGCAGATCCAAAAAGTTGCCCGTGTTCAGCTCACCATCCGCCGTCACCGTCAGAGAGCTGCCCTCTCTTAATACCAAGTTGCGCGCCACAGCAGTGTCGTCATTTATCACAACATCCGCATCCTCAGAAATTGAAACATTGTTGGTGGGGTTTCCGGAGGTTGAGTCAGGCATCCCACCAGTGCCCCAGTTCGCAGTAGTGCTCCACAGGTAATCACCCGTTCCGTCACCATTAGTATCCGTTACTTCCGTGAATGTTCTCTGCGCCTGCGCGACACCTGCGATGTTCAATATGATGAGTCCTAAGATTGCTTTCTTTTTCATATTTTATCTTATGGTTCTTTATGATTATGGATGCTAGGTTTTTGGGGCAGACAAATAGGGCTTTTTATGATTTTATATCTTACTATACCCTAATTTTAAAAATATTGCAACCTACTGAAATCAGTAGTCCTCATACACATGCGTCCACTCGACCTCGGGATCAAAGGGGGCTGTCGGCGGGGTAATTCGGGCGAATGCCTGTGAGATCATCGACTTGGAATCACTCAGATCCTGCATGATCGGGTCATTGCTTTGCTTGGCGCTCTTTTTGTTTTTCATTCTCTGTCTCCGTTCCGGTGTTGTTTCGACACAAACCATCGTTGTAAACAACGCGGCACTCCCCCCGTCTGCTCTTGAAAGGGGCAATAAATCCGAACAGTGCCCAGTTTAGCAGATACAGGAGATCGCACAACCCGCATAATCATGCGTGGGCGGAGAGTTTATACCATCGCAGTGAGTTGTGCTGCATGACTAAAAGCACCGATCAGTTTTAGAGCATATTGCATTTAGTTAGAAGCATTGGTGAGAGCCGTTTCGAAAGCAGCGCAAAGCGCCAAGGCAGGCGTGCAGCGAGATGCAGAACTGCCTTGGCAACGCCACGAACTTTTGAAAAAGGCCTCGATGACCTCAGGCACCGTTGTTCTTACGCGCATCCCATGCGTGCCGATTACGGGAGAGAACATCCCATTGAGAATGGAAGAACGCGCCACGGCGCAACTGTCGTAGCCGCATAGGCGCGGGTGTAGCGCACGCCTTGTTCGGCGAGTTTGTCGAGGTTCGGTGTCAGTGCCTGCTCAACCCCGTAACACCCCAGATACGGGCTGATATCCTCGCAGGTGATCCAAAGAATGTTCGGCCTGCCCTGAGCTTGTCGAAGGGGACGCTCCTGCCTGTCCGCCGTAGCCTTAGCGGAGGAGGAATCTGGATTTGCGTTAGCTACATCGTAGTTTTCCCAGACCGGATAGGGTTCCCACTGCTTGTACTCCGAGTCTTCAGATGACGTTTTTTTTTGCGGAAGCGACAATGTTGCCGGCCTTGGTCTTACCGGTTGGTGTGGCGAAACACGCTCCTAACAAACTGATACCAACTGCTAATGATATCACTATATTTTTCATTCTATTCTCTTTTTTAGGCCGCCAAAACCCAGTTTACGGTAGAAAGCGTAATCAGCTGAACGCGTCCGTTTTGATCGACCAGATAATGGGTCGGCACAATGCCGTAGCCTGTCTGCACGTAGCTATCGAGCGTTGCCGTTCCGCCTTTAACCGGAATCTCGATTTTGCCTTCATACGAAAGCGTTTGATCGGGACGTATCGCCGAGTCGTCGAGCATATCGAACACCAGCGGCTTTTTCTTGATTTGCCCGGAAGCCAACAGCGGCAACAGGCCCCAGCGGTGAATCAGCGGATTTTCCGTCGCATATTCGCGCGAAAAGCTTTTGGCTTTCACCACCATTTTTTTACCGTTCCAAACGCCGACTTCGGTGAAGCGCGTATCTTCTCGATCTTTAGAGATCGACTCCTGCGTCCATGTTTTTGCGGTGTTTCCTTTGCCGAACTGAACCTTGGTTTTGGCGGTGCTTGCCACCGTCTTATTATCTTTGTCGTTACGAATTTCCGTCAGCTCAAATCCCGATGGCATAAAGGAAAGTGCGGCGGAACCCATCAGTTTATTGACTGATTTTTCTTCAGCATACTGCCAAGCGGGCAAGACATAGTTTGCAGTGAATGATCCGGTCATGGCCGCACCTGCCGCCGGAGTAAAATCGGGCAGGACACCCGTGATCGGTTCAATGGCGCTGGGTTCCACATAGGGATTTGGTGAGATGCCCCACGATTTTTTAACGGCAGCTTTTGCCTTTGTTTTCTTTTTTGCATCAGCGGCCAATAAGGGAAAACATCCTTGTGCGGCAAGAGCGGCTGCGGTGATCTGGATAAAGTTTCTTCGTTTCATGCTTATGCCTCCTCGCGTAGTTTTTTATAATAATCCAAATAAAGGGTATGGCTCTTCTTCTTGGCCTTTCCGGGCGGATCGTACACCTCAACCGTATCGAGATAATCGAGTAGCAGTTTTTTATGTTTCTGCATCACTGTTTCCCCCAACTCAGGCGAATCCATCAGGTTGTTCATCTCGAGCGGATCGGCGTTCATATCGAACACTTTGGTTTTAATTTTCGGGTTCAGATACAGAATCGTTTTGTACTGTTCATCGCGAACGGCAACCTGTTGACCGTGGAACGATTCGCCAATGACGTGTTCACGCCATTCAATTTCTTTCCCTTCGACCAAGGGTTTTAAACTCTTGGCAATCGTCATTTTCGGCATGGGCGGAAGCTGTGCGTAATCCAGGATCGTCGCGGTGATGTCGACCCCAGTCGAAAGGTGAACATTGTCCACTACTCCCCGCGTTTTATTCGCTCGCGGATCAACAATCGTCAGCGGCACGCGCCAGGCCTCATCCTCCATATAGCCTTTACTCACATTCCCGTGAAACCCCACGCCCTCGCCGTGATCCGCACTGAAAATGATCACCGTATTGTCGGCAAAAGGCGAACTCCGAACCGCATCATACAGGCTGGCGATTTCGGCATCCACCATCTCCACCCAGCGATAATAGGTGTAGATATAGAAACGCCATTGCTCCTCGGTCCAGTCGGAATAGAACTTCCCTTTCCTTGATGGCTTCACCCAGTTTTCGGGCAGCGGTGGCAGTTCATCAGCAATCTCTTTGGCAAAGGCGAACTTTCCCTGTCCGCCCCGCGCACCCACGGTATAACAACAATCGTGCGGGTTCATAAAACCGGCGTTCAAAAAGAAGGGTTTGTCGTCGTTATAGTTATCGAGGAAACCCATACACGCTCGTGCCACGGCACCATCCATATACTCGCCTTTCGCTTGCGGCTTACCGTAAATCAGGTCGAAACTCTTGGCCACATCCCGACCGTTCACATGCCACTTGCCGGCGTAAACAGGATGGTAGTCGCTATGTTTGCTGAACCACTGACCGAGGTCCGGGATATCCGGACGACAGGAGTCTCCGTTCGTCGGCGCGCCGGTCTCGCAGGACATCCGGCCTGTGTACCAACAGGTACGCGCGGGGACGCATTGCGGCATGGTAGCATACGAGGCGCGAAACGAAATGCCGTCTTGCGCGATGCGATCCATTGCGGGCGTCTTTACATGGGGATTCCCAAAACCCGAAATCGCGTCCCAGTGCATTTGGTCCACGTGGATAAAAAGTATGTTCGGTTTTTTCATCGTTCTCTCCTGTGTCATCTATTTGCGGGAATCGCCCGCAGCCATAAACTCGTTGTGTTCTGCAAGGGCTTTGCGTAAGCGCTCCGCCACTTCCGGGTTTTCGGCGATGAGGTTCGTTGACTCGCCAAGATCCTCTTTCAAGTGATACAGCGCAGGACCGCTCTCCGCCCCTTTGTTCTTTGGGCTGACAAACCTTCGTTCCTGATGGTATTTCCAATCCCCGCTCCGCACCGCAAACGTATCAAAGAAAAAGTGTTTATGCGGCGTAACCGCGCCCACTTTTCCGTAGATCAGGTCGGAAATATCTTTCCCATCGATGGGAACCGCTGGAGTCACTTCCGCGTCAACGATACGGGCGAAGGTCGGCATCAGGTCAATCGAACTCGCCACTTCTGAGCAGATGGATCCAGCCGGCACCTTCTTCGGCCAGCGGATAATGCCCGGCACCCGGTAGCCGCCTTCAAAGTGAGTCCCCTTCCCCTCGAAAAGCGGTAAATTGGATCCGTCTGTGTCGCCCCGCTTGAGGGTGGCACCGTTATCCGAGGTGAAAAAGACGATGGTATTATCGCGAATCCCCAACGCATCGAGGTGATCCAAAATCCGGCCTACGTTGTGATCGATCTCTTCGATCGTATCCCCATACAAGCCGCGCGCGCTCTTTCCCTTAAATTCTTTCGACGCAAAAAGCGGCGTGTGCGGCATCGGGTTGGCCAGATAGAGAAAGAAGGGTTTCTTTTCCCGGACACTTTCTGAAATAAACTCCATCCCATTGCTGGCCAACCGCCTCGTGATCGTGCTTTGGTCCGTTGGGAATTCCACACACAACTCATCGCGCAGCAACGGCACCAATCTGGCCAGCCCTCTTCGTTTCAGCTTTTTCGCCTTTGCTTCCTCAAAGCGCGCCTGGATCTTCGCTTCGCTCCAGCCTTCGCGAAACAAACAATCATCTGCATATCGGGTGTAGTCGGCGGGATACATATCGTTGCTGAACGGAATTCCGTAATAGGAATCAAATCCCTGACCCGTCGGCAAATACTCCGGCAGATCGCCCAGGTGCCATTTGCCGACCGCCTTCGTTTTATAGCCCACGCTTTTAAACATTTCGGCGAGCGTAAAATGTTTGGGATCCAACCCTAAATTTTTCTTCTTTTTAGCATCCTTGTGCGTGACCGGAAAAAGCACATCGGGAACGCCCGCGCGGTGCGGATAAAGCCCCGTAAGCAAACCGGCACGGGATGGCGAACAGACGGATGACACCATATAGAAATCGGTGAACCGCATCCCTTCCGCCGCGAGCCGATCGACATTCGGTGTGTTTAGATCGGTTGCACCATAACAGCCCAGATCCCGATAGCCCTGGTCATCATTGTAGATTATAATCACATTGGGCCTGTCCCCAGCAAATGCAGAGAGCGCAGCCATAAAGGTGAGCATTCCCATAACAATTTGATAAAAGGTTTTCATGCGATCTACAGTTCTCTAGCGTAAATTTACTTGGAATCAGGCCTCTATGGATTGATTCCATGACGGCGCGGCTATTGCGATGAGGTTCCCGAAAACAAGGTGATAATTTAGATTATTATACAGAAAACCAACAGCATGGCAACCCACACATTTGGGTAGGTCAGATTTTGCTTTAAAAGCGGTCACTCCCCCCTGAAAGTACATCGATCATACGCACGTTTAAGATCATAATCACATTGACGGTCGCCGTTTTGCTCGGCGGCTGCACGCGCGAATACACGAAGCTGAAGCGCGAGCTCGCCGAGGTGAATGCGCAGCTCGAAAGCTTGCCGAAGAAAAATGTAAACAGCTTCACGCCAACGCTCGGCTTTCTGGCGGAAGTCATTCCCTCCCGGCCCGAAAAAAATCGGGTTCAGATTCAGTTTTCCGAGCCCAAAATGATCGATATGCTGGTGATGGTGCCGCTGAATTTCCTGGATCGGAACAGTGAGTATTTGAGCAACGGCTTCCCGCTCCGCTTTAGAATCGAAGCCCGGACGCCTGACGGAACAAACGTGATACTGGTCGATCAGACACAGGCAGATTTCCCGGATCCGGGAATTGATCCTGTCGTGTTCCAACTTCCCGCTGCGGTTGAAGCAACCGAGGTCTCCGTTATCGCTACAAAATTGGCGAAAGAACGCACCTGGCGTTCGAAGAAACCTCTGTTCGCTTTGAGCGAGATACTCATCTTTGATGGCGAAGAGAATGTGGCTCTAAACGCGGCAGTGATGGCACCCGAACCATATCGCTACGGACTGGTGTTCGCCCCCGAGTATCTAGTCGATGGCTACTCCTATTTCCCGCCACTGCTCCAATACCACGATCGACTGCGCCCCAACACTCAACCGCGGGTGATGGATACGGAGTTCATCGTCAGCTTCGACCTGGAGCAGAGCCAGACATTCAACGAGGCGCGTTTCTTTCCCGTCGACTTCATTCCACAATTTTCGCACGTGCACTCACTGGCGGTCGGGTTTCCTACAAAGATCTGGATTCAGGTATCCGATCACGCTGATTTCACCGGCGCGAAGCCCTACCTGATTGAAGAAGCGAATGTGCCAGTCAATATGAGCGAAGCACCGCTGTGCCACAAAATGCCCCCGATGCAGGGACGCTATGTGCGCTTTATTTTCCAAGACGGCCGCATCGACCCGCGCACAAAGCGCCCCAAGAGCGGCCGATACATTTCTCTCTCCGAAGTGCAACTGTTACACAAGGGCCAAAACCTACTCGCAGGGATTCCCTTTGCGAGCGAGAGCGAACTTTTCGTTAGCCAACATAATAAAACGCCACACCAAACATTAACCGACAACAAGACCGGAGCGTCCAACATCATTCCCGAACGAACCTGGTTCAAGCAACTCGCCCGCCGCGCCGAACTTGAAGTTCAAAAAAAGATGCTGCTTGAGAGGCAGAATGACATGGTGCGCCAACTGGAACAAACGATCCAGCAACTGCTACTGGGGTCAGCCGCACTCATCCTGCTCTTTATCTTAGCGCTCTTGATATCGCACTACCGCAACCAGAAAGCAATTCAGGCGGTGCGCGACCGTATTGCCGACGACCTCCACGACGAAACCGGCGCCACTCTCAGCGGCATCTCCAATTCCGCCCAGTTGCTTGAGGAGCTTTTCAGCGATCAACTCTCCGCCAAAGAAAATGAGCTGCTGGCCGACATCATCAATAGCGCCGAACGCAGCGCAACCGAGACTCGATCCCTGATCCAGTTTATGGAAAAAGATTCGGACCAAAGCGACCTGATCGAGCGCTTCCGCGCGACATCCAATCAGATGCTGTTCGGTATTGAGCTAATCGAAGATTACAGCGAAACCAAACAGCTCAATCAACTACCGCCCACCCAGAAATGGAATCTGCTTCTCTTCTTTAAGGAAGCCCTCAACAATATCATCAAACACTCGGATGCCGATGTCGTTGAAATCAGCACCCGAAAACACAAACACTCGGTTTGCCTTGAAATCCGCGATAACGGAAAAGGGCTACCGTCCGATGCCCATCCTACCCACTTGTTCAAGCGCGCAAAAAAACTAAACGCAACTATCGACCTGACATCCACCGAAAACGGCGGCACCTTCATCAAGCTTACCCTGTAAAACAAACGAAACACGATTCCCATACGGTGAAAATTATACACATAGCAGTCATCGAAGACAACCTCACCTACCGAAAATCACTGCTCAACATCATTGAGCTGGCCGCAGGCATGGACTGCATCGGTGCGTTCCCCGCTGTCGAGCCCTGTTTAAAAAAATTACAGTCCGGAGAAATTGAGCCGCCCGAAATCGTACTGCTCGATCTCAACCTTTCCGGTGAGAACGGCATCAAGATGTTGCCGCTGCTGAAAAGTGCCGCGCCGGAATCGGACGTGATCATCCTCACCCAAAACAGCGACTTCCGCGTTGTGCTGGAAGCACTACACCTCGGCGCCAGCGGCTACCTCCTCAAAAGCGCCAGCGTGAAGGACATCCGAAACGTCATCCGCGATGTCGCCGAAGGCGGAACCTATATCGATTCGAAACTTTCGCGGGCCGTATTATCGACGCTCTGCGGAAAAGACTCGCCTGACTCCAATACGCTCACCGTTCGGGAAACGGAAATCCTACAACTACTCGCTCAAGGCTTCGTCAAGAAAGAGGTGGCTGCAAAAATGAACCTGAGCTATCATACTGTAGCATTTCATGTCCGTAGTATTTTGGAAAAACTCGACACCCCAAACCTGACCGCTGCGGTCGTCAAAGCCGCCCGACAAAACATCATCTAAGTCGCCTAAGTAACATTGCCGCGATTCAACGAACAGGAGCGCCTTGTCGTTTCATTCGAGGACCTTCGCAACGCTTAGTGGAATAAATTCTTACCACAGTTGCTCCACGTCGTAGCAAAGCCGCGTAAGGCAAAGTCTTTTACGCGGTGTGAGCATGATTCCATGCTGGTCTTTGAGCACTGCAAACGGAGCCTAAAGGCATCCGCTACTCCAGAGGCACTGCTTTTGCCCGTGGCGCTCCTCTCCTGCCAGTCGTCATGGACTCTCGCATGCCAATCAGACTTTCAGAGCAGCTATGATGAAAGCGTTGTTTTGGAAAATACTCACGCACTGGCAAAGTCAGTTCCCTCATTTTGGAGCTGAGGGAAACATCAAGCTGTCGCTTCTGCGTTCAGAATGAGTGATTCGAAATCTATTAGCGCTGGCCGTTTACACTGCTTCCGCCCTTATCGACAATCCAGATGTTGCGGAAGCGCACGTCCTTTCCATGTTCCTGTAACTTAATACCACCGGGAGTAGGCCCTGCTGCAATACCAGCACGTGGAAGCACCTTTTTAATCGGGACATCGTCATGAATTTTGACGCCATTCCACCAAACGGTTGCGCGGGCATTTTCGACAATCTTATCCCCCTCGTAGCGTGCGGCTCTGAAAATAAAGTGAAATGCGTGCCATTCACCGTTCGGTCGCCACACGTTATAGTCGGGGACACGTTCGAGGCAGAAAGCACCAATGCCATGTTTACCGATTACCCAATTATACGGATCCAAGACATCCTCTCCTTTCGGTGACTCGATCTGGATTTCGTAGCGATTCTGCATATACACTCCGCTATTCGAATAGCCTTCCGCGATACCGTCACCACGCTTTCCCATCATCAAGAACTCAACATGCCCCTCGAAATCGGTATATTTCTTTTTCGTGACCAGATCGTGCGTGCCCCACTTCTTGCCACCATTGGTCATCAGCAGCTTGCCTTCACCGTTTGGATTATCGACCAATGACCAGGTAATTGGCATGTCTTGCTGCGGCCACATTTCCCAGTTTGTATCAATCGATTGTTGCGTTCCATCAAACAAGATATCCGCATTGGCAGGAGCCTGTAAGCCCACGTCCTTACTGGAATCATAAGCAGGCTTATCTTGTCCTGCCTGTTGCTCTGATGCCTGACAGAACAAACAGGAGCCTAAAAACAGTGTCGTGAATATGTATTTTTTCATAATTTTCTCCTTATTTTAATCGTATGTCGTCGCGCCTGCTTAAAAGGCGGGATACGCCTGTTTAATTTTTGCACTCAATTCATTCATCGCCGTAGCAACCGAGGTTCGGGCGTAGATCGTCAATGGCGATAAACAGCACATTAGGCTTCTCTGCAGCATGGACACTACAAGCCATGCAAAAGCCCAAAACTGCCAGATAAATAAGTCTTCTCATCGTTATTGCTTCTTCGCCTGCTGCCCCGGTTTGATCCATTCGCGATCTTGAGGAAGTGCTTCATCCGGAACGTCGTAGAGTTCTCGGAGATTCTCAAGCTCTTTTTTCATCCGCGCAAGCTCTCCCGCATACTCGGGGTTGTTATACTCGCTCTTCATCTCGGACGGATCTCTTTCCAGGTCGAAGAACTCCCACTCTTCGCCGTTTTCGACATCTTTTCCGTAATAGCGAATCAGCTTGAAGCGTTTGTCGAAGGCACCTTCATGCCGCTTCACACTGTGCCAGCCCGGGTATTCATAATAATGGTAATAGAGGCTCCCGCGCCAATCCTTAGGCGTTTCCCCCTCAAGCAGAGGCACGAGCGATACACCCTGCATATCCTCCGGAACCGCCAGGCCCGCAATATCGAGGAAGGTCGGCGCAAAGTCGATGTTCTGTGCCAAATCGGTATTCACTGAACCCGGCTTTACCACGCCCGGCCAATCAACCAGCAAGGGAGTGCGGAAGGACTCTTCATACATAAAGCGCTTATCAAACCAGCCGTGCTCGCCCATATAAAAACCCTGGTCCGAAGAATAGATCACAACCGTGTTTTCATCGAGGCCCAACGCTTCCAACGTGTCGCGAAGATCCCCAATACCCTCATCGACCGCCTTGATGCAGCGCAAATAGTCTTTGAGGTATAATTGGTATTTCCACGCCACCAAATCTTTGCCTGTCGGGCGATGTTTCTTAAAATATTCGTTCCGTCTCGTATACTGCTCTTTTTTGAGCGCCTTCCCAAACTCTGCGTTTGGAGGACAGTCCGCGATGACTTTCAAATCGCCAATCATGGACATCGATTGATCGATCGACATATCCTGATCTAGTGCCGCGGTCCCACGATTCGCATAGTCGTCCCAAAAGTTGTCCGGCAGTTCAAAATCGAAGTCCTGATACAGATCCATATGGCGTACTGCCGGTTGCCAGTTTCGATGCGGCGCTTTGTGATGCACCATCAGCATAAACGGCTTGTTCGGATCGCGCCGGTTTTTCAACCAATCAATCGACTGCTCGGTGATGATGTCGGTCGTATACCCTTTGCGGTCGATCCGTTTGCCGCCTGCAGTCAAGAAGAACGGATCGTTATAATGCCCTTGTCCACTCAGCACTTCCCAATAATCAAAGCCTTGAAACTGGCCGCCGATATGGATCTTACCAATCATGACCGTCTGGTAGCCATTGGCGCTTAACAGCTTTTGGAATTGTGGCTGATTATGGTCGAACCGATCCTCATTGGTATATTTCCCGTTTTTATGACTGTGTTTGCCGGTCAGTAAAGTCGCTCGCGATGGCGAACAGATCGAGTTCCCGACATAACAACGGTCGAAGCGCATCCCATCCTCGGCCATCTTATCCAGATTCGGAGTGATGTCGATTCCCTCAAAGCGCGGATCGCCATACGCACCCAAAGTCTGATAGGAATGGTCATCGGTAAAGATCCAGAGAATATTTGGGCTGCCCTGAGCTTGTCGAAGGGGACGCTGATCGTTCGCATGCGCCTGGATTAAACAGAGTATCCCTGCAATGAGTGTGATGAGGCGTTTCATTTCTATCACCTATTGGCTTATGGGGTTCTGTCAAACTACCGAAGCTGCGCAGCGAGCGCAGCCTCGGCTTAGCTCCAGAGATCCTCGCCGTATTCCCAGCCCTTACGGACGGGGGCGCGCACATATGCATTGAGCTCGGGGCGGTTCGTGACCTCCCCCTTGACCGGATCCCATTCGATACGACCACCAAAGCGTTGAGCCAAGACCCCGAGTAAGCCCACCTCTGACATCGGTGCGGCATAGTCGAAATTCGAACCACATTCCTTGATATCACCCTTCACGGCGGCAACCCACTCGGCGTGCGGACCACGCTGCTTGACACGCTCATAGGTTTGCGGAATGTCCGCCCCCTTGTTGAACTCCATCATCGCTTGCTTGGTTGAGAGGCGTGGATTGTTGGAACGGTTATCCAGATAACCGTTTTGCTTATCCCCATACCAATAAGATCCCGACATTTGCGGCTTACCCAGATCCCACTCAGCCGGCACTTTAATTCTCTTCGCACCATTTTTCGGGTGACCGTCATACCAATACATCGTGCACGCTTCCTTCTCACCACGCGCCGGGAAGTCAAAACGTATGACCGAGTAATCCGGCATCATACCTTCAAGCGAGGGGCCACGCTCCACACACTCGACCACCGTCGGTTCGTAGAGATCCAGCGTCCAGACAGGTCCATCGCCGATGTGGCAGAACCAATCTCCAAGTTGTGCGGTTCCATAATCATAGAAACCACGCCATGTAAGTGGATGGTAGGCACTGTTATAAGGCGTATGCTTTGCCGGCCCGAGCCATAGATCCCAATCGACTTCGTCAGGGATCGCTTGCTTCGGCAAGGGCATCTTCGCCGGCTTCGTAAACCATTTAAGATCCCAATCCGGCCCCGGGTAGCCCAGATGCACTTCACGCACCTGACCGAACACACCCGCGTCATACCATTCACGCATCTTGCGAATACCGTCATAGGTATGCCCCTGGTTGCCCATATTCGTGACGACACCATACTTGTCCTTCGCTTTCTTCAGGGTACGTGATTCCCATATATTATGCGACAGCGGCTTCTGCGTGCAGACGTGGAGACCACGCTGCATGGCATCAATGGTCGCAACGAAGTGCGTGTGGTCGGGTGTATTAATGCAAACGCCATCAATCTCCTTGCCCATTTTATCCAGCATCACGCGGAAATCAGCAAAGGTCCTCGCCTTGGTCAGTTGCGGAAACTTGTTGGCATACTGACCAAACTGCCTGCTGTCGATATCACACAGCGCGACAATATTCTCGCTCTGACAGCCCGCAAATGAGCTCTTCGCAATATTACCCGCCCCGATCATAGCCACGTTCATTTTACTGTTCGCGGAGGGACCCGGCTTGCCGATCGAAAAACGCGGAAGCACGAATGCGCCCGCAGCAGTCACCGCAGATTTTTGAAGAAAGGAACGTCGATTTAGCTTACTCATAGCATTGTTAGTTGAAATAAGTTTATGCGCTTGCTGCGCGGAGATCAATAGTAATGTCATGTTCTCAAAAAACTTCGACCGGCACAACCCGCACAAATGTGCGGGATCATTTCTCCGAGAAAGTGGGTATCGAGTCGCCCCTGTAACCGTCAAGCTGCCCAGAAAGGCCAGTACTTATAATATTTATTTCTTCATATGCTCCTATCCCATGTCGAAAAGCCTAGCCGGACCGTCCACTCAGCGGATGCTATTTTTTCCGAGCGTGTTTTACGATTTTCTCATGCACGACGTTCCCGCTTGTGATCTCCCATCCATAGCCTACCACCGGCTTGGGCGGCTGCTGATACTCGGGCGCATTCGGATCTTTTTCCCAACGCGGAATCAATGTTTCTTTCCAGTTCGCGTGTTTCTGCGCGAGTTGCATGACCACTTCAGGAAACTGCTTCGCCACGTCCGTTTCTTCGCGCGGGTCTTTTGCCAGATCAAACAGCTGCCACGCATCGGTTTCCTTCTGGCGATACAGTCGCCAATCCTTTCGGCGCACGGCAACTAATTGACGGTGTTTAGCATCGTTTGGATCACTATTGAGCCAGTAGATATACTCATGCACATCGCCCTTTTGCTTGCCGGTCAAATACGGCATCAAATCGTAGCCATCGATATGTTCAGGAATCGGCAGGCCGGCGGCGGCGAGCATGGTCGGATAAAAATCGAGCGTGCAGGCCAATCCATCAAAGGCCTTGCCTTGCGGAACCACTCCCGGCCACGAAACAATTGTTGGGGCAAGTGTCCAACCCACTTGCTGGGTGCCCTTACCCTTTCCGCCGCGATACGGCGCCGAGCTCGCGCCTTCGCTGACGTTACCGCCGTTGTCGCTAGAAAAAATGATAAGCGTCTCTTCACGCAGCTTATGCTGGTCCAGATAGTCGAGCAACTTCCCGACCTGGTCATCCATGCAGACAATTCCCCCGGCAAGTTTGCGGCGATCTTTCGACGCGGTGGTGCGGGCAGGATATTTTTCCGGAATCGTTTTGTGTGGAGAGTGCACCGCCAGCGGTGACCAATACATCATGAACGGCTTGTTCGCCTTGCGGTTGCGGTCCACAAACTCGACCAGGTTATCGCCGTCGATTTCCGTGACCCATACCTCGCTGCCGTCTTCGGCGACGCAGAGAAAGTTGTTCTTCGTATCATCCGTGCGCGGCGGGATATTGGCGACTTCCATAAATCCGCGCGCCGTCGGCCCCTGGAACTTGGTGCCGATATCCCACTTCCCGATTTGCCCAGTCGTGTAGCCATGATCACGGAAAATTTCGGCGAAGGTTGGCTTGTCGTCCGGGATCGGCATCCCGCGTGACATACCGTATTTGCCGAAGTGTTGACCATACATCCCCATAATTAAGCTCGACCGGCTCGGGCAGCACGGTGGGTTGGTGACATAGGCTTGAGTCAGCACGACCCCTTCCTGAGCAAGACGATCGATATTCGGCGTCGGAATGTCCTCCGCGCCAAACACGCCGATGTCGCCGTAGCCGAGATCATCGATAAACAGCAGGATTACATTCGGTTTTTCCGCAGCACAAAGTGCGGCGGAACACATGGCTGCGAGGGCAGTCATAAGTGCGATTTTTTTCATGATACTTTTCATATTTTTCTCTCTTTTAAGGAATTATCGGACGCAATTCTTTGCCGTCTTTCACGGGATAGAGCGCAAGATCGGCCGTCAGTTCTTGATTCATTTCCTGAACCATGGATCTCAGTTTCTCCGGGTTCGTTTCGCTCAAGTCGTTTGATTCAGCCATATCGTCTTTCAGATTAAACAGGGCGTAGGGAGACGTTCTTTTATTCATCTCAGGCGCATAGTAATAAATCAGTTTCCAGTCACCGTCGCGGAAGGTGGTGGTGTAATGCCGCCGATGCCGATGCGGGAAATGCATCAGGAATTCTTTGGGTGCGGATGTGTCGTATTTGCCGGCCAAGCGTTTTTTGAGCGAACAACCGTCGATGACATGATCGGCGGGAACCGGAAGTTCGAGTAGCTCCATAATCGTCGGATACAAATCGTTAATCGTACCGAGTTGCGTCTGGATTTTACCCGTGGCGATCGGCAGTTTTTCCTGCCATTTGTTTTTCGGGTTGGGTTTCGCCCAGCCGGCAATAAACGGAACGCGCGAGCCACCTTCGAATTCAGTCGATTTTTTGCCGCGCAACGGTGCCGCTGTCTTCACGACAAGACGCGCATCCTCGCCCGCTTCGGTAGTTATCTGGGCATCACTCCCGTTGTCGCCCAGGAAAAAGATCAAGGTATTTTCGGCAATGCCCAGCTCATCAAAACAGTCGAGCATATCGCCAAGCGATTTATCCATACCTTCGATCATGGTGGCGAAAACCTTACGCGAATCGGCCTCATTCTCGGCGTAATTGTCCGCAAAACGCGGGTCCATTTTAAACGGACCGTGAACGGCATAATGCGCGAAGTTGAGATAAAACGGATGGCTTGCCGCCGCCGAACGTTTCACCTCTTTGATCGCTTCAAGCGTCAGGGCTTCGGTCAAAAAGGTGTCCGTTCCGTGATAGTTTTCCAGTCCGACCATCGCGTTTGCTTTTGGCTTGGGCAGCCATCCATAATGGTCTTCCCCATAATAGGAACGCGGCGCGCCCCAGGCGGTGCCGGCCACATTCACATCGTAGCCGAGGTTCAGCGGGTTTTCCGCGTAGGTGTCGTATGGCCCCAGATGCGATTTACCGACGTGGATCGTGCGATACCCTTTTGCTTTCAGCTCTTTGGGCAAAATCGACATCGCTTCCGTAATCCCTTCCCAGCCCCATTCCGGCGGATCGTATGGCCCCGAATTTCGCTCTTGTGGCTTAATCCATGACGAACATCGGTGGCGCGATGCATTCTGTCCGGTCAGAATCGAAACCCGGCTCGGCGAGCAGGTATTCTGCGCGTAAAAGGTTTCAAAGCGGATGCCCTGTTTCGCCAAACGCTCCATTGACGGCGTCCGGTAATAATCGTTGAGCGGGTATCGTTTGGGGTTTCCGTTTCCGTCGGTCAACATCGGCACGGAGGTATCCATCACGCCCATATCGTCCACCAGGAAAATCATAATATTCGGCAAGGCCTCGCCGTGATAGTTCGGTACGGTTCCGTCCGTTTTATAGCGCGGGAACTTGGCTGGATCGGGAATTCTTTCCGGCGTTTTTGCATCAGCAACAAATGCGCCCAAAACCAGAACCATCCAGAATATATGCTTTATCTTTTTCATTTCTCTTCTCCCAAAATTCCCCACACGTTACTTCTTCTTTCCACCTGAAGGGAGCGGCAAGACCTTTGCCTCTTCCGCTCAGGTCATATATTTTGCGTGCATTTCCTGAACCCGTTCAGGATATTCAGCCGCAAGGTTGTGCATTTCAGACCGGTCGTTTGCGATATTGTAAAGTTCCCAGCCGGACGGACCCAGTTTCTTGTGGAGAATTTTTTCACCTACAATTTTCCAGTCACCACTCCGCATGGCGTTTCGTTTACTATGTTCAAAATAGAGCGCGTCGCGCTTAATTTCCGCATCCTCTTTCAATGTGGCGACGAAGCTTTCGCCCGCCATCGGCGTAATCGGTTTTCCCTTCAGTTCAGCGGGATAGCTTGCGCCGGCGAGTTCAAGGCAGGTCGGCATTAAATCGATAACATGGAGCGACTGCTTCTTCCGGATTGCATTTTTATCGCTAATACCATTCGGCCAGTGCGCGATGAGCGGGGTTGAGATTCCGCCTTCGTAAATGTGGGCTTTATACTCGCGGAACGACGTGTTGGAGACATTCGCCCAGTTGCGGCCGTAGCCGATATAGGTGTCGTCCGGTCCGGGCATCACGTGTCCGCGCCGGATTATCCAGCCGTCACGCGTCTGTTTCGGGCGTGAGGCGGTATAGTGAACCACGTCGTCAGGAATCGGCGGAAACTGCGGGTTCGCGGCGCGTTCGACGCGGGGCCCTTTTTCGTTGCGACCGCATTTCTCCGGGCATCCGCCGTTGTCTTGAAAATAAAGAACCAGCGTATTATCGAGTTGTCCGGTTGCTTTAAGGGCCTGGATCATGTCACCAATGCCACGGTCCATTTGCGTAACCATGGCAGCGTACACTTCCATACAGCGCGCTTCCCACTCTTTATCTTCAACCGCGTCCCAGTCACCCACCTGTTCGGAGAGTTCAGCGTCGGCTTTAACCACGCCCAGTTTTTTGGCTCGCGTGAGACTGGCTTCGCGGTGCGGTGTGTATCCGTTGTCATACACGCCTTTGTATGCGGCAATATCCTTCTCGCGGACATGCATCGGCCAGTGCGCGGCAGTATACGCAACATACATAAAGAACGGCTTCCCTTGCTCGTTCTCTTTAATATAGCGGACGGCGTTATCGCTAATCGCATCGGTGAAATGGTATTTTTCAGCCGGCTTATATTCGGGGTCGTTTTTAATCGTAATCCGGGTGTTGTCGCGCGTCAGCGAGTTGGGATCCCACAGGCTGGATGCACCGTTAATGATTCCGTAGTAGCGATCGAAGCCACGCTGAAGCGGCCAGTTATATTTTTGATCTTCGGTCTCGGCGGTGGTCACTTTGGTGACGTGCCATTTACCGACCATATAGGTCGAATAGCCCGCCGGCTTGAGCGCCTGCGCGATCGTTACGCAATTTTCGTTGAGGTCACCCTGATAGCCCGGTGCATCGGTCGGGGTCATCATATGCCCGATTCCCGCCTGATGCGGATAAAGCCCCGTCAGCAAAGACGCGCGGGTTGGACAGCAACGGCCGGTGTTGTAGAACTCGGTAAAGCGAAGTTCATCTGCGGACAACTGATCCAGGTTCGGCGTTTTAATTTCGCCGCCGTAACAGCCGAGATCAGTGTAGCCCATATCATCCGACATAATCAGAATAATATTCGGCCTTTGCGCCGCTGTCGCACACAAGGCAAGCCCCAAAAGAAGCATCCAAATTTTAGATTTAGGATTTCTCATTTCGCTCCTGAATCCTGTTTCTCAATGGGCTCAAGATACCCTAGCGAAGTCAAAAAGCGGGCTGCTTCCTCGATGGTTTCCTGATACATTTTTTTGTTTTTCGAGTAATTAAAAAATCCGTGCGGTTCTCCTGCATACAAAACAAGTTCCGAACGGATTCCCAGCGCTTCCATCTGACGCTTATATTCCTGTGCGGTCGCAACCGGAATAAGCGCATCTTCGGTTCCCAGCATGACAAGCGTTGGTGGCGTTTTTTCCGTCAGGTTGTGCATCGGTGAAATTTCTTTCCAGTACGCTTTAACCTTTGAATGCCCATACCCCGTTTCACTGTTGTCGTAGACGGGGTTAAAGAGGATAAGCGCTTGCGGACAATAGCTGACGGTTTTGTCGTCCGTCTCTTCTTCAAAGCTCGTTGCCGTTCCCTTTGCCGCCGCAACGTGTCCGCCGGCGGAGCCACCACCCGCGATAATTTTGTCCGGATCAACCCCGATTGTATCGGCATTTTTACGAATCCAGCGAATCGCCGACTTGCCGTCTTTCACACATTCAATCGGTGTGGTTTCATTTTTCTTTTTCAAACGATATTGTGCCGTAATCGCAACGATTCCACGCGAAGCAAGATAGGCGCACTGCTGATAAAACATTTTGGGAGTCCCCCCGTTCCAGCCTCCGCCGTGAAAGAGCACAATTACCGGGAGTTTGTCGGTTCTTTGATGTCCTTCAGGATAGAAGAGATGCAACGACAACTTGCCTTGCTCCGTTTCTTTGTAGACTATAATTTCGTCAGGATTCGGATCTTCGCCGGCCATCGCACCGAGCGCACCGAAAGCGATCAGAAGCACCGATAGTATAAATTTCACATTTTTCATTTTCTTTTCTCCTTTCAAGGAGTAATCGGACGCAATTCTTTGGCGGCAGTCACGGGATAGTGCGCTTTATTTTAGATTAATTCAGGATGTTGTCTACCTACTAATTTGCGCAGGTCTCCCGGCCGCCGTGCTCAGACTTCTATTTGAGAGAGCCACTCGAACCGAGCTTATTCTTTCCCCATCAACCTCAGCGTAGCGCTGGAGAAGCGTTGCCCTATTTCGACGACTCCGTCCGTGGTATCAAAAATCTCTACGCTTCATTTCTGGCCCCTTTGTTCATCAGATATTTCAAAAGTCTTCATCTCGTCTTTCTTAAGCCTAACGGCAGTGGCGATTGGATGGAGTACTTCCCGCATGGGTCAAAGCCCAAGATCTTTTCGGGCCTGATCCTTCCAGGCCCTGCCATGCTTCTTCTTATATTTTTGCAGGGCATTATATTCCGCGGAATCGATATAGCCGTCGCGGTTCTGATCGACAAAGGGAAAGGCCCACTCAAACCCAGGGCGTTTTTGGTTCCATTCGTCTTGCGATTCCCAGAGGTTATTTGCAGAGGTCTTGCTGCTTTGCACTAGTGACGAGGCCGTTGTTTTTTCAACGACCGGCAATGTAGCATTTAAGTCCGATTTGGTCACCGGCGCGTCGTCATCTTTCAAAAGCTGAATCCGGTCGAATTTAAGCTGCTGTTTGTGTTCGGTTGAAACAAAACGAATAATCTTGAGTCCCGGTTCATTGAACCGGACCACACCAAGGGCGATGTCATTGAATGCGTCCGATGCCGCCAGCGTGCCGACCGTTCTCATCGGATAATCGGAGTCCGATTGCGCCGCCTCATTTTCCACAGAATCCACCTGCACCGAACAAACTCCGCTTGATACGATGGTTCCGTCGAGTCGGTACGTTCCGGGTGTTTTCACGTCCAATACGAATTCAATGTAGCTGCCCGCACCGGCGCGCAACTCTGCACAAACAATCCGCCCGCCGGATGCACTCTCCTCCGATTTTGGGTAATGGAAGTTTCCGCGCAGTTGATAGTCAGCAGAGGTTTGCACGGGAATCGCTTCCGCCTCGATCCACCCATCCGCCGGAATTTCCGGATAACGAAACGAGAGGTGCTGCTCCAGTTTCTCGATCACGGGTGCGTATTCCGGATTGTCTGCGAGATTCGTAAACTCATGTGGATCCCTCGACAGTTTGTAGAGTTCGGTTTCACCGGTAATCAGCCGGGTCATGCGATAGTCATTATCCAGCACGGACTCAAAAAAGATACCGTCCATCTGACTGGTCATCACCGCAGGGCGATCCCACTCCGCCTCCGCGTTTTCCAAAAGTGGAACCAGACTGCTTCCGTCAAGGTCTTGGGGTGGCTTCGGTAATCCGAGCAGTTCGATCAGCGTCGGATAGAGATCCAGCAACGAAACCGACTTGCTGCACACCACGCCTTTGGGCAGTCCGGGGCCGGCAATGATCAGATTGCTGCGCGAGGAGTCATACCAGGGCTTGATTTTCGACCACGCGCGCTTTTCACCCAGCATATAGCCGTGGTCACTCCACAACACCACGTAGCCGGTTTCCGCATAAGGGCTGGCATACCACGCGTCCAGCACGCGCCCAACCTGTTCATCGGCAAAAGTCACGCTCGCGAGATAGGCACGGACAAACTCTTTATCGTAGCCGTTTTCGACCAGCATGTCGTGATAGCCCTTGCCGAACTTCGCCTCAAAACCCGCAAGCAGCTTGAAGCGCTCCGGCAGATCGTCGAGGTCATCGGCACGCTGTTCGGGGAGCTGAAGCGTTTCGAGCGGATAGAGATCAAAATATTCCTGCGGCACAATCCAGGGGGCATGTGGGCGAAAAATACCGAGCGAGAGGAAAAGCGGATCCTGATGCGACTGAAAGGTCTCAATACCCGCGCTTGCAGCCTTATAATCGCCCATTTCAGAGGCGGGAATATCGGCAACATCCCAGATTGCGGATGCGTTTAATTTGATCCCTACCCCTTTGAGTTTTTTGGGCGTTTTAAACGGGGGAACGTAAGTATCAAATTCAGGCGCATCGCCTTTGTGAAAGTTCTTGGCAATGCCGATGCTTTTCCAACCGTTCTGCGAAAACAACTTGGGAATCGTAACGGCCTCCGGTCCCGCATAAAAGCGCCACCCTCCCTTATTATCGTTTGAAATGTTCCCTGAGCGTGCAGGCGCAATGCCAGTGAACAATGCAGGTCTGGAAGGCACACAGGAGGGCGATGCACATATGGCGTTGCTAAATGTGACCCCTTGCTCAGCAAGACGTTCAATATGTGGCGTAATTGCCTGCGGGTGCCCCTTGAGCACTACGTTCCAGTCATTCCAGTCGTCCACATTCAGAAAAAGGACACTGGGACGCGGTTGGCTTGCAGGCGCTTGTGTGCTCTCCGCAAAAAGTAGTGAAGACAGGCTCAAGCAAACAATTAAAACTTGAACAGGTATTTTCATTAATAGGCACTTCCTTTTTGCTTCGCTGCTTTTTTGGCGGCCTTCATTTGCTTTGCTTGCTCAGGGGTAGGCTTTGTATAGCTAACTTTTCCGTCGGTAATAATCCAGCCGTCCTGAGGTGCCAGATCCTGATTCGGAATGACCCCCGGTCGTGGTGGACGGTTTGCGAGATCATACATCGGCGGAAGTTCGGCCGACCACTCACTGTGTTTGGCTTCCAGTTGCTGGACGACTTCGGGAAATTCCTGAGCGAGGTTGTTCTCTTCGCGAGGGTCCTGATCGAGGTCATACAGACGCCAAGGATGTTCCGGCAGGCTGCGGTAGAGACGCCATTTGCCATAACGAACTGCCTGTATATTGCGGGTGAGCGATTTCGAGCCCTGATTAAACCAATACACATAATCACGCACATGCCCCTGCTTCTTGCCGGTCAGATAAGGAATCAAGTCTTCACCATCCAGATGCTCCGGCAGTGGCAAATTCGCAGCCGTGAGCATGGTGGGATAGAAGTCAAAGGTGCACAGCATTCCGTCGTAGGTCGTGCCTTGGGGAACCACGCCCGGCCAGGAAACGATCCCGGGGGTCAGCGTCCATCCAACCTCTTCGCGGTTCTTGGAGCCTTTACCGCCACGATAAGGAGCCGATGAGCCACCCTCAGCGATATTCGGCCCGTTATCACTGGCAAAGAGAATCAAGGTATTTTCGCGCATCTTATGTGCGTCCAGATAATCCAGTAGTTTACCAATCTGATCGTCGAGTGCCACGATTCCGCCACCCAGCAAACGACGGTTTGCTCCATGCACCGGATTGATTGGCAAGTCTTCCGGGACAGAGGTTCGGGCGCAATATTCCTCGGGCGTATTGCTATGCGGCGAATGGACCGCCAGCGGCGACCAATACATCATGAAGGGCTTTCCTTTTTTGCGATTCCGATCGACGAACTCGACCAAGCGGTCGCCGTCCAATTCCGTGAGCCAAATCTCCTCGCCGTTTTCATCCAGACGCATGAATAGTTTTCCATTCGGGGCTTTTGGCGGATCCACCGCGACTTCCATGAAGCCACGATTCGACGGGCTTTGCTGATAGCCCACATCCCATTTGCCGACCTGTCCGGTCACATAACCGTGGTCACGGAACACTTCAGCGAAAGTCGGTTCGTCAGGCAGCGGTTGCCCGCGCATCATGCCGTATTTGCCAAAGCGCTGCGCATAGGTTCCCATCAGCATGCTGTAGCGACTCGGGCAGCAAGGTGGATTGGTGACATACATCTGCGTAAGCTTCACGCCCTCGCTGGCGAGACGATCGATATGCGGGGTCGGAATATCCTCGCAACCAAATGCGCCGATATCGCCCATGCCAAGATCGTCGATAAACAGCATGATAACGTTCGGGCGTGTGTCGGCGGCTTGCGCCCAAGACGTCAGGCAACAAGCCAGCGCCATTACTACTACGATATACTTATTCATGATAATTGTTCTCTATTTAGCGCTTACCGGAATGCGGAAATAGACCGTTCCCGTAAATTTACAAATCTCTCAGCCGCAAACAATCGTCACAGCCAATCAAGGGTAATTGAGCGAAAAATCGCTCATTGTACATAACAATCCAAATTGTAATGCATCAAAAGGTGAGTCAATTGCCTTCTCTGCAAAAGCTGACAATCCGCGGATCAAACAAACTAAGCTTAAACTCACTCGCCTGAATAACTTCTTCATTACATTCATTTCCTATTTACATTAAATACTGTATTCGTCGTTGAGCTAATGCGCCTGAATCGATTTGAGATACGCCTTATCTTCCGCGGTCATCGCCTGCATGCGAATCGTGAACACCGTTCCGTCAGCCGCTTTCAATTCAACCTGTTCTCGTCCTTTTGAGCTAACGAGTGTGCGGATGAAAGCGCCTTGCGCCGCCTTCGCTTTGCCGGCCGCCCATTGACGCATTTCGTAATTTCCCGTCGGCGCTGGCGGGGCAGCAGTCACCGATTCCGCAGGAGACTGCGCCTTCTTTTCCGGCATGGCTTTGTTCATTTCTTTAATGCCGGGTTCGTCAGTGTCGGAATCAGGCGTTACTTCCTGGAACTCGAGAACCGCTGCTTTGAGTTTTGCTTTGAGTTCTGAAAATTCCGGATTGTTGCTCTGGTTGGTCCATTCGTGCGGATCGTTTTGGTGGTCGTATAACTCCTCCGAACCATCTTCGTAACGGATATAGCGGTAGCGCTCGGTCTGCATGGCGGTATTTTCAGGGCCATAACTGATAAAGGCCGCATCCCGCGTTGCGTTCGGGTCGGTCAACAGCGGAATGAGCGATTCGCCATCCAAATGTTCGGGCTGCGGAATCCCCGCAAAGTCACACATTGTCGGATAGGTATCGACCAGAGAGATCGGCTGGGGGTTCACCGTCCCCGGCTCCGCAAGCCCAGGCGCAACGACGATGTAAGGAATATGGGTCGCATCAATCCACAGGGCAGACTTGCACCAATGTCCTTTTTCACCCAAATGCCAGCCGTGATCCCCGGTCAGAATGATCATAGTCTCACGACCACGCGGATTCTCTTTCAGCGCTTCAAGTAAATGCCCGACTTGTGTATCGGCATAATTGATACATGCGAGATAGGACTGAACCATATATTTCCACTCCTCTTCACCGCCCCGATGCAAGATCTCTTCATGAACACTTCGGGGATCAAACTTGTAGTCGAAGTTGGTATAACGTGCGATCCATGTAGCATATTCGGACAAGTCCTCCATATCATCAAAGTCCGGCATTGCCGGCAATTGAATGAATTCCAGCGGAAACTTATCAAAATAGGCCTTAGGAACCGTCAGCGGGGTATGCGGTTTAAAGATTCCGACCGTCATCATCAGGGGTTCATCAGTCACCGTGTTCCACTGGTCAATCGCCCAGTGGGCAATTTTGTAATCACTGGTTTGCGAATCTGTCTGATTGGTCGGTCCAAACTGCCCCCAGACATTCCGCCGCTCGCTTGCATAGCCTGCACCCTCATGGTTGAACGGTGCTTTCTTGCGGTTTGCTGAGGCATCCAACGCCTCTTCGCCAACCAGGCTGGCGATGGGGCCATGCGCCACCTTCCCGCCGCTCACCACGCGGTAGCCTTGATTTTTGAAGTGCTGATGCATGTGCGTGTAACTTTTCGGAGCCGATTTGGAGGTGGGTCCACTCACAGGCTGATCCCCAAAAAAAGGAGGCCCTTTCTTCATGCCGCCACCACCATTAAAGTATTTTCCGTTACTTTTCGGATACAGACCGCTCAGAAAACTTTTTCGCGACGGGTTGCAGGTGGGGGCATTGCAATGGGCATTGGAGAACAAAACACCTCGTGCAGCCAGCGCATCAATATTGGGTGTCTCACTTTGCGGATGCCCGCCCAACACGCCGACCCAGTCGTTGAGGTCGTCGAGAACGATAAAGACCACGTCCCGTCTTTCCTCTGCCGCTTGAACCGACAAAACGCCGGCAGCGCTGGCCATCAAACAAACCAAACCTAAAATCACTCGCCGCCTAAAAGCGGAATAACTCATCTGATTCATTTCAATCCTCCTATTTTCATTTCAGCTTTAAACCTGTTAAATGCGCTGCCCTCCTGCACGTGAACGGCGGGGGTCGCGTTGAGCCACTCATCCAGCAACTTCGAAAGCTGCTGAACTTTTTCCGGGTTCTGCGCGGCAAGATCCCTGCGGTCGTCCGGGTCATTTTTGAGGTCGTAGAGTTCATTGCCCTCCGGGCGCGCGATCAGCTTGTCCCAGCCATCGACGACGACCCGTGCGACCAAATCGCTGTCCAAATCCAGAACCGCTTCGACCTGAGTGTCATGTTCATACACATCCACAAGGATGCGACCGCGCTTGGCAAGGGTCTTGGGCTCTCTCAGATCCAGTCCGGACATCGCCGCATCCGGCTCAATACCACAGGCCTTGAGAATCGTTGGCGCAATGTCGATATTGCTGGCGTGGGTCACCGTGTCACGATGCGGCAGGATCGCGTTCGTGTGTGTCAGGAAGATCGGCGTGCGTATCCCGGCTTCCACGGGCTCGCGCTTCGAGCGGGTATATTTACCGACCTTCTTCGAATCCGGCACCCAACCGTTATCGCAGGTGTAGACGAACAGCGTGTTGTCGTAGAGCCCCTGCTGTTTAAGGTGGTCGATCAACTGCCCACAGGTTTCGTCCAGCCAGGCAATGTTGGCCCAGTAGCGTGCGGTCGGTTCATCCGGGGCGATGTCTTTGAATTTTAGGTAAAGGCGTTCCGGTGCATCATGTGGCGAGTGCGGCAAATAGACGCCATACCAGATAAAGAAGGGCTGCTCATTCGACTGCGCCTTATCGACAAAGTCATAAATCGGTTGCATGGTCTCGCGCCCGATCTTGAGACCCGCGTCTCCGGCACGGCCACCTTTCGTCATCGCGTCCGTGAACCCATGATCCAGAGGGTTCCCCTCCCACCACTTGCCGGTCTGCAGGGTTGCATAGCCGTTTGCCCGCAATTGTTTGACCATGGACGGTGCATCCACCACGGAGGCCGTCATGGCTTCCCGTAGCGCACGAGCCCGCTCTTTCATCTCCGGGTTGCGTTTTCGCTCCCTTTTACTGACGCCAGGCATGGCCGGATCATTGCCCCGCACGGCGGTCTGGTGCGGATAGACTCCCGTCACGATACTGTTAAGCGAAGGACGACACAAAGGCGCCGTCACATAGCCGCGCTCATAGATCAACCCTTCGTTGGCGAGGCGATCCAGATTCGGCGTCTTCACATGAGCATGCCCCATAAAGCCGTAATCCTTCCAGCCCTGGTCGTCACTCAAAAGGAAGACGACATTCGGCCTGCCCTGAGCTTGTCGAAGGGGCCTGTCGGCGGCTTGAGCGATGCCGAACGCAGCACAAATCGAAAGGGCCAGAGAGATTCCGATGCCTAGGAACTTAAGAGTCTTTCTTTTACCCATAATAAATTCTGGATTTGCACTTCCTTATAGTGCCTGTGGATGAATCAAGATAGCCTCCCATTATAGCAAACTTGTGAGACTGCACAACCCACGTAAATATGCGTAGAGTAGCGTTTCGCTTTAACAAAAAAACCCTCCCTAGACAAGAGAGGGGTGTAAAAAATAGCGGAATGTTTAAGCGCTCATTTGCGCCGCCGCAGCAGCGTTGTAATCAGCGCGCCAAGCCCTAGGATAGCGACCGTAGCCGATCGCTCAGGGATGAGCTGAGACGATGATGCTATCGCCAGGGTGGATCGCGCCTAAGGCCTTGATCCCACCCTCAGAATTCTGTTTGATATGTGATTTTACCTGAAGACACTCCATCATAATCGAACCCGTGAATATCAACTTTATACTGCGTTGGTTTTTGAGAAAATATCTCCTCAATCAGATCATTGTCTTTCAGTGTAACGACTAGGCAGTCATCTTGATACTTTATGGTAACCGCTACGTCATTCATGTATTCGCGCGAAGCCCAAGCATTGCACTGGCCTGCCTTTAAAAGATCATTAATACTGCCGGAAGCTGGACTCGATTCTGGGTGCTTAAACAATGAAAATCCCAAGGAGTATTTCCCAAAGAAAGCCTGACATGAATACTCCAGGACGTTATCGGCGACATTATTCCATTCGTAGGACTCCTTGCTGGATATTGGGAAAGTAAAGATCGCTTCGACATCAGATACCATACAACTCGGGGAAGCAGATGTTGCGCTGTGAGTCGAACGACAGCCAGATGAGAATGCTGCGACGAGAAATGCCGATAGGAGAAAGCATGTACATTTCACAGTTTTGATAGGTTTTGTTAGTTTATCATTAGAGAACGTTTCGAGTCGCCGTAGCTTTGCACTTGCTGCTTGACGAAATGATGTCACTGCAAATCAAGATCAGTATCAACATTTCTGATAGTAATGTTCCGCCTAGCCGTTGCCACCTGCGCCCGGTTCGAGCTTACTTTCACGATCTTGTAAAATAGCCAACACGCAGTCCCTTTGTTGAATAATAAGAATGAACCCAATGATCATATAGGGAAGCGTAATAAGCGCGCCGACCCCTGGTACCAACCCTATGGTGCATAACAGAATGCCGAGAATACAGTCGGTCACCGCCAGCCCAAATGACATACGTGTGGAATTGATCTCGATACTCTTCAGGTAGTTGTTGGTATCCGTTGCCAGTCCAGCGTAGGCAACGAACCACCAGTAGAAACAAAAGAATGGGATAAAACCGAAACCGACAGCCTTTCCTGGAGTGACCCGAGCACCGTGCCCTTGTAGTAAAAACCATTGGCGATACAACAGGATGCACCAGAATACGGTCGCCACGATGAGTAACGGAAGACAGATTAGCCCAAGTAGTAGCTCTAACTTCTCTGGCAGAAATACGCCCACTATACTAAGGGGCATACCAATCCACCATGACACCGCTAAAATCACAAAATGCGTATGAACCGATTTCTTACTAAATGGGAGTCTTTCGCTTATCATAATATATTTTTTTCTCCAATATTATATGAGATCTTTGATGAGAATGGATTGAGGCAAAATCCCAACCGCTACGTTACTAATTGTAATGTGCAGTAGTTTCTAAAATTCAATAAAATAATGTAATTTCAAAATTCTGTAAACCCGCATAAAAATGCTGGCGTTTCGCCTTTGGCATCCGTATCACAAAATAGACCATTTTGGAAATACCCCCATTTCAGCATTGACCATTTTGGAATGCACACCATTATGGACTCATGAAAAACAGAGCGAGAATTTACGGGGCGATCGCTAAAGATCACCTCCAAAATCACCGCCAAATGCTCTTTATGAGCGGACCGCGACAGGTCGGAAAAACCACGATTGCCCGCGGACTGTGCGATTTCTATTTTGATTGGGACAACCGCAACCATCAGCAGCTGATAGTCACCGGCCCCGAAGCCGTCGCGGAAGCCTGTGGTCGAGGTGACTTAAACTGGTCCACTTGAAAAGTTAGTCTGGAACCCTAGAAAGGAACCAGACAATGAAAGGCAA
>CBFHKU010000013.1:0-36331 GCA_965656495.1 Coraliomargaritaceae bacterium | reverse complement strand
CACTCCTTACCACAACGATTATATACACCATGATTTAGCCAAATCTAAACCGCTTGACAATATCTCCCATAGCAGGGGTCATGTCGTTATCTTTGCAATAAGGTCTTGGAATAGCTGCTGCGCTTTTCCGTTTTGCTTGAAAATGCCGACGTAGCGGCGGACCAGACGGTGGGCAGCCTACTTAAGTCTTTATAGCTGGCTTGCCGGGTGAAGTTTTGGGGAAGGAGCCCTTTGGGAGGCTCAGGGCACCCTTTTGCTTCGCAAAATGGTGGAGGTGGCGGGAGAGTCAATCTGCCGTCCTCAATGTCTTATTTTAAGGGGTTTCTGGGTGCCTGATACAAATGAGCTGTGTTGGTTTTTTGTAACAGTTCGGCAGTGTCTTTACCAGTTCGATGTGAATAAAGTCAAATCTCATCCGGTTCCCTCTCCATTGGATCTGGTGGCCTAGTGGTGAAGACTACCTGCCTTTTTTCGTGATCGATATTGAAATCCACCTTCTCGATATGCTCAGGAGCACCCCTTAGATCTTTGCAACCAGCGAAGATATCTCCTGTGAACTCAACATACAGAACACCATGATCTTCCCCCTCGAAAATTACCTCACTTACGCAATCGACATGCGAAAATGTCTCCCGACCATACAGACTGCTGTTCGTGCAGAACTGACCGAGTAATACCTCTTGCTGATCATGGCCAAGCTTGTCGAAAAGACTCTCCACAGTGCTCTCCCTTTCGGCGTGCTCTTCGTCTAAAACCGAATTGTAGTCGGCCTGACCCATTTCTGATGACGGTATTGATATTTCGATTGTCATATAATCTAGAACTTTAGCTTCACCTTCTGGCCAATGGCGTCCTCGACGGCCTCGCGCATCCATTTGCGGACGACGCGAGCCTGCCGCTTTTTGACGATCACTGAGTCGTGGACAGTGGCATAGGGGATGTCGGCCTCTGCTAGTTTCATTCCGACGCGATGGATTACGAGGTCCGCCTCGGCATTCTGTAGGTAGATAGCGAAGCCTGAGCTGCTCGCCAGCTTCCTTTTGTTGATGAGCCCTGCAAGGGCTGGGAAAAGCTTCTCGAAGGCTTTCCAGAGTCTCCCTGTGGACGGTTTGGGGTTGAAGAAGATTTCCTTATAGCAGGCCGTCTTTATCTTGTCGCGGTCTATGGTCTTTCTGCCAGCGGCCTTGGCGATACTCAGGTAGAAATCCGCCTCAATAAATCTGATGTAGCGGGTCTTCTCCTCGCAGTGATCTGGTTTGTTGGAGTCGTAAAGGGTGGCGGCTAGGAGGGGTTGGGCGTTTGGTATGTCGACCTCTTTGGCCTTCTCGCCATCGATTCTAAGAAACTCACGCATTTCTTTAGGCGTGCTGGTTAGTGTGTGAAAACAGCGGCCCGACTTGCCATCGATAGTGAAGAAGCTGGTTCGTTCTGCCAGAAGGTCGAAACACATTTGGCGGTGGCTTTGCCTGCGGTTTTCAAACAATTTGATATAGGTCTGAGCATCAGAGCTAAATTGAAACTGTTGCAAGTTTTCAAGTATGGTCTGGTAGGGGGCACTGTCGATTGCGTGGCGGGTTTTCGCTTCTTCGATAGCGTTAAATCGAGCGATACGGTCACGCCAACGAATATCGTTTATATCTGCGGTGACTTGCTGGCGGTTTGCGTATAGGGGTTTCAGTCTGAAGCTGAGAGACTTCTGCCCGACGATGTATCGATTGTCGCACTCGATGATTCCGAGATCCTCCAGCATGAACCTGATTTGTTTAGGAAACCCCTTGCCGAGTAACCGCTCCAATAGGGAAGCCTTCATCTGCACCCAGCCATCGGATCGCTCTTTGCCGTAATGCTCAACGAATCCGAACCAGTTAATTAGGGTAATGAAGGCAAACGCCTTCTGGTAGCGTTCTGGCCTCATGTTGTAGTAGTTGCCGATCTGCTTCCTTTGAATAATGGCATCAAGGTCGAAGCCCTTGGGCAAAATGTAAAACTGGGGTAACTGCATCTTATCTCTCTTTCCCTATCTCCCTATATACTACCTACCTCTTTCCCTCCTATTTATGATCCTTATTTGCAACATGTTGCAAATTGAACGATCAGGCAAGGTGGCCTTATGGCGAAATACGATTGGCATCCATTTTCTCGTCAAGCTCCTTGAGCCGCTTTTGGAATGCTTTCCTCATTGCAGTGTTCTTGATCTCTTTAGCAAAGGCCAACGTTTCATGGTGAAAGCCATTGTGGAAGGTAGCTTTCCCAAGGTCAGTCAGTCGCTTGCACAAATCGATGGGCCTTTTTCGTTTAGCGTTCAATTCATAGATGCGTGCAAGTTTGTCTTTCTCTGCTCGGAGAAGGTATTTCGGGGCAGTGTAGCGAGTCAGGAGTTTATTGAAGAGCTTCTGCGGCAGTGACTCTAAGTTGGCCCATAGGAGGCGGTTAAGCAGCGGAAGTCCGCCGTTCCAAGTCTTGGCGAGCTGAGCACTGGAGAGTTTGAAATAGTCATCAACGAATTGCCGAACCAACTTCGGGTCTTTGTTGTCGCCTGCTTCGGAGAAAATTGCTTGGATCTTCCGACACCTGTGCTTCTCAAGATCTTTAATTGTCCAAAGGTCCACTTTCTTTTGGTTCACTCTCAAACCCTGTCTGTCGAGATTGCGAGTGAGTAGGAGCATGAGTTCGTCAATTCGGTCCGTGCCGTTCAGAAGGATCATCTGGTCATCGGCATACCGAAAGTAGAGGGCACCCGCTCTCGAACAAAGAGTAGCGGCGAACTTGTCGTATTTTTGAAGATAGTAGTTGGCTAGCAGACGCGAGCAGTCTGCTAGGGCATCCTGCGGGATGCCGACGCCTTGAGGGTGCAGTCCCGTGTTGCGGCGGTTCCATTGGTTCAAGAAGTAGAATAGGAGTGCGATGATCCAGCCCTTATCTGAAGGAGCGTCTTCTCTGATCCAGCGTTCAAGGATGTCGAGGCGAACGCAGTCGTAGAAGTTGGATAGATCAAACTGTAGAGCGTGAGTGTATGAACCCGTTTCAAGCTGCGCGAATAGGAGGGAGTTGAACTCGCCAAATGCTTTTTGCCATGATCTTGGGTTGAACGAGTAGCGTGCACTCGAAAAGCCCGTGTCAAACTCGACATCGATGTCCTCAAGCTTACGAAGGCTACCACCTAATGACCATCCTCCAAAGGTATTCTCGGTCCTGTTACCTGACACTACGCCCTCTAGTTCCTTAATGCAGAAGTAGAAGACGATGTAGTCTTCGATGCAAAAGACTGGGATTGTTCGAGCTACCCCATGCCCTTTGTTCATTACGATTTCCGCTTCAGGGATGGAAGGCGCATAGCGAGCAGATTTTATAGCGTCAAATACCTTGCGGACTGTTGCCTTCTTATCTGCTTGAGTATTGGGGACATCTATCGGGAATGTGCGGTTCTTGAACGCTCTCCAAAAGTCGCGATTGAACCAACGATTGAAATCTTCCCAGTTCATGAGGCGGGCGCTAAGGTTTCTGTCATGAGCGCCATTCGGCTCAATCCTGACCAAGTGAGATAAGCATACTCATGGCCGAGGGATAGTTTCTCATACTCACCGTGACTAACTGCATGTGCTAACCATAGATCCATTAGGCGAACATGGTCTAGGCTTACGCTGAGGCAAGTGATAAGTCTTCTGGCTGCGTGCATAGAACAATAGCGAGCATTGGAGCTGTGGCCCAGTCGCATTTAGGGCATGAGCAGTCCATGAGTTCGCTATAGCATTCTACCGCCCCGTCATTGAAGGTTCCTTGCCAACCGCATTTCGGGCATTCCAGTTGTGCGGTCTTCCAGTCTTCTTCGTATTGGAAACTGATTGGGCTTTGGTTTCGAGTTCTCATCGCATCTGGTTAGCTTGGCTATTGACCGAACAGTGCACAGAGTTATAACGTATTTAGTATGAGCGAAGATGATTTACTGCCTCCTGAGCCTGCAGATCCCACTTACGTCAGAACGATAATGGAGTATGGGCTACACGAGTCTGGCAAGAAATATACTGCAGAGGAAGCCTTAGAACTCTATAAGAAAGGCCGCGACGCCTCATTGGATATGTCGGAAAGTCGTGTTGATGAGCTAGAGCTGGCAGACGTGGCCGCTGAGTGGGATCGTTGGAGCATCGCGGAGAGTCGAATCAGATTGGAGAAATGGCGAATGACCGTAAACTGCCCTATAGAAGAGGCTCGTCCGATAGGTCTATCTGCTGCAAGAAATCTATCCGTCCACATTCTTTCGACCTACTCCAACATTCTTGATCACTACCGCTCGTTAGAACGTGGTGCAGTCTATGACTTGGAGGAAGTTTCCCCTGCAGTGAGGCGTCGACTTGTAGATGCTGAGGCGGAACTGAAGAAAGCCATCGCAGAGTTTGAGGAGTTCTATACTGAGTTTCAGTTCGCTGATTACGCACCCGTCGATGACGATGACGATTATGCAGGGAAGTCGAAGGAGGAAATCTACAAGGAGTTGTATATAACCTCTGCCTCTCAGCATCGTGCTGAAATCACAGAGCTAAAGAAAGAGAAGCAAGATGAGAGAGGCATGCGAGAGCAAGCGATACGCAAAGCAAACAGTGGATGCGGATGTTTGATCTTGATAGTTCCACTCATTATAGGTGCTACCGTGATGGGCGTTGCCCTAATCACCTAGGCTTGTGCAACTCTGCCGTCACGATGGTAAGATTTATAAGATCCCATTTGGCTCGGGAGTTTAAGAAAACGTTCGTATTAGTGAACTTTGCAACTGTTGCAAATACGCCCGCATATTCACTCATTTTGGTATATTAAACTGGTTTACTTAATTATGGTTTGCAAAACCTAAATTTATGGGTTTTATTGAACTCATGAAGATTGGATATGCTCGCGTCTCGACCAGTGACCAAAACTTGGACCTCCAGCTCGATGCCTTGAAGAAGGCTGGCTGTAAGAAAGTCTATCAGGATAAAATATCAGGAGCAAAGGCAAGTCGCCCTGAGTTCGACATGATGCGTGAACACTTGAGGGAGGGAGATACTGTAGTGGTCTACAAGTTGGATCGCCTAGGGCGCAGCTTGAAGCATCTGGTTGAAACCGTGGCTGACTTTGAGGACAAGGGTATCAGTTTTATGTCTCTGAATGACCCTGTTGATACAACCTCTTCCCATGGTATGCTAATCTTCAATATATTCGCCTCTCTAGCTGAGTTCGAGCGTGACCTGATTCGTGAGCGCACTCGGGCGGGCTTGCAGTCAGCTCGTGCTAGAGGGCGCACAGGCGGGCGTCCTAAGGGGCTTTCAGAGAAGGCAGAGCAAACTGCAAGGCTGTGTGAGTCCCTCTACCTAGAGGGCAAAATAGGCGCGAATCAGATTGCGGAGCAACTCAGCATTTCAAAGGCGACGCTGTATAAGTATCTGCGTCATCGTGGGGTTGAGATTGCCAGTAGCAAAAAGGGCTAGAAGTCCTCTAGGTGCCAGCTTTCGCGATTCACCAAAATGGCATACTCGATCTCTAGATCAGAGCTGTTATGGTCTAGTTTTCTCGGTATACCCTTCAGGAATCTTGATGTGCGTGGGGGCTTCTTTTCTTGTCTCCGACCAAACGAGTCCCTCACTGTCGACATAGGTAATAGCGTTGTCCTTAAGGGCTAGCAAATAATACGTGTAGCTGTCGTCAGTATCCGTGAAGATAAAACCGTGTTCGAGCAGCAATTGCCCATTCTTGCTAAGGGTGCGTGTAAAAGTCTTTTTCTCGTGGTCTAGGTCTAGGCTATCCCAATCGAAGGAATCGGTTCTAATGGTTACAATGGTTGATGACTCCCAATTGTCATAGGAATCGACGCTATACCATTTGCCCTTGAGATCGTTCCACGCAACTTGCTGCGGCCTCACGAAGAGCATTTTGCCTTGGTCGCCCGCAAGGCTCTTCAGCAGGTTGAGGTTTAGTTGCCCTGTCTCGTAGTCGACTGTCATCATGGAGGATGGTATGAAGCCACTGGCCTTAATTTGATAACGGCCACTGTCGATCATCTCATAATCTGTGATGAACTGCTCGCTATCATCGTCTAGAAAGCTGACGATAAGCTTACCATTAACGAACTCTGCCAGTGCTTCACCTTCTGGATTGATCCAGTAGCCTTCGACTGATGAGTTTTCAGTTGATGTCGTGTGACTTTTCTCGGGTGTTGCCTCTCCATCTGAATCTCCTCCTCCGCAGGCTGAGATGAGAAGAAGCAATGGAAGTAGGGGGAGAATAGCAAACTTGGTTTTCATTAGCAAATTCAACTTATTTAAGACTCATTTCGTCAATCTAAATGTGATTCTGCCAATGTGGAGTTGCGTTCATTCGAACTTGTAGCCCTTTGCTCGCTCACAACCTTCCACTACAGCTTTCATTGTCGCCAGAAGGTCATCGTCGGACATTTGTGAAATGCCAGATTGGCTTCGATTGGTAGGTTCACTCGAAAATGAGGATGAGCGGGGGGAGTTGGCGTCAGGGCGTCCAAAGCTTTCGGGGTGGGTTCTCTCCAATGCCCAAGCGGACGCTTGCCACCTCGTCTTGCCTGCTTCCCTGATGTTCTTAACGTGGTAGACCGTTGCCTCGGCCTCTGCCTTTTTTAGTGACTGTAAAAGCTGAAGCAGTAACTGCTCTCGTTCACTCAGGCTGCCGAGTGCCTCACACACAGTCTTGCCGTTGGCAATGAGGCTGTCGACCCTGTCTAGGGTGTGTCTTGCAGCATTAACCCAGTTATAAAAGGTCTTCTCGCTTATCCCTGCCGCCTCTGCGGACTGCTTATTTGGAGTCCCGAGCTTTTTGTATTCGCAGATAGCCCTTATCGTCTCGGAGTTGAGTCGAGCGGGTTCGAACATGGAGCGTAGGGAGGCCAGATCAGCCCGCCTTGGCTTCGAGCGTGTTCTCACTTTGGTTCTTTTAGTCATAGTTTTACAGCCTCACAAAACTCACACAACTTTGCATCCATTGGATGGAGACACAGCATGCCATTTGAATTTGGCCAACCAGTGTATACACACTAAGGAGGAGCTGAAGAGATGTCAACGAGCTAACTTAAAATAGAGTAGACAACTAATTCGTTGTCTACAGCACCCTGTGGTGGTCTCAGAGGTAGAGGTGCGAGAGGTCGAGGTCAGGGTAGATTACTTTCTCCACCTGCTCTGCTAGTTTTTCAATCGATGGCCCTTTGCCGTAGTCCTTTGCTGTGCTGTTTGATTCAGTCCAGCCGCAGATTCGGTTTCGGTATTCAGGGAAGACTTCTTTGTCTTGTAGCTGATCCTTGAAGGTATGGCGGAAGCTGTGGAAGCAGAGGGCGCGATTGCCGTCTTTGAGTCCGAGTGATGTTAGGAAGCGACGATACCATTTCTGGAAAGAGTCCGAGTAGCCATTGTTGCCAAAGACTAATTCAGGGAAAAGGCGGGAAGCCTTTTGTCTTCGAAGTTTCTCGACGTATTGAAGGAATCCAGCTCGGACTAGTTCTGAATGAATTGGAACGACTCTCTTCGCGGCTTTGTTTTTCAGGCTCTTGTCGTCAGGGAGTGAGCCATCCTCCCGCTTTTCACGAATGTCGATATAGTGAACCTCTCGTTCGCTTTTGATGTCTTCTAGGTAGAGTTGGCAAATCTCGTTGAGGCGCATTCCCGTGTATAGCGCAATCAGAGGTATCCAAAAGCGGTGCCTCCGAATAATACTCTTACCCTCCTTCGAGTAGTTGCGCTCATCATCAACGCATCCCTTGTAGAGTGGAGCGGTGAAAAGCACCTTCAGTTCTCTGCCATTATAGGGGCGGACATTGTTGTCCTCATCGTCCTCGTCTACTGGTAGCTGGAGTTTCTTGGCTGGGTTCTTGGGGATGAGCTGCCAGTCTTCCGCAAAACCGAACAGTGTGGAGAGGCTTTCGAATGTCTTGTTGATGGTTCTAGGGTGAAGCGTTGGATATTCGCTTGCTTTGGGTGATTCCGCAATCTCGCGGAATGTTAGGTCAGGAAACCGCTTTGAGGCATTCGTTGGGATTGACTGTAGGAGGTTCCTGTATGCGACAAGGTCGTCTCTTGTGATTTTATCTATGGGTGTATTTTCACCTACATACTCGGCAAACCGAGACGCGTGTTGGCGGTATTGCATTTTGGTTTTCTCTCCCAGTTGCTTTTCAGCCAGATATTTTGTCAGGAGATCGGAAACCTTTATTGTGGCTTTAGGGGAGTTGCTTCTGACGCGATCTGGAAGAGGGCTAGCATGCTCGATATCCTTAAAGTAGCTGTCGCGGGAGTATTCTGTCCGCTTGATCTGTCCTAGTAGTCTGGCGCGGCATTCGGTCAGCCCTCGATAGACAAGATTTGAGATTAACTTGTATTGTGGGGAGTCTTTGTCGATCAGGATGGAGTGCTGTTCGAGTAGTTTGTCGGCCTCTTTGCTTACCCATCCATCAGTGAAGTCGACCTTATCGAATTTTGCCGTGTAGAGGGCTTCGATATCACCAAGCAGACCATCCGCTACGTTTTCTTCGTGTGAATCGTCGCCGATGTATTCTTCAACCCTAGGAGCAAGCTCTGCTTCGATGTCATGGAACCATGATAAAACGATGCTCTGTATCTCCTCACTGGATAAAGACTCGATTGTGGGCTTCCCTGATTGCTCGGCTTGTGCGTTTTGCAGCTGTTGCAGATCACGCTTGGCCTTCTTGATTGTGTTGTTGGCCTCGATCAGTGCTAAGGGGTAGCGGTCGAGGGCTTCTTGGTAGTCGCTCGTTCCGAAGGACTTTATAAACGCACTTTTGCCAATTATTTCGTGCAGTTCGGCAGGATACGTCTTTCTAAAACGCCAGTGTCTGCCTGTGGGTTTCTCTAGTCCGTTGGGCCTTTTGGGCATGGGGTCCATCTCCTTGTTTTGTAACAGTTTTTTGTAACAGACAAGGAGAATAGCCCTTAAGATTGCGGCCTAGCGTTCACTGTGAACGACTTAGGCGAACATGGTGGAGGTGGCGGGAGTCGAACCCGCGTCCCTCGTGCTTTTACGCGTGGCGTCTACATGCATAGCTTTTAATTTGTTGTCGTTACTGAAGCGCTGTAAAAGCGAGCTTTTCAGTTTCCAGGCTCTCTAAATACAACCGATAATCGAGAGCCGTCTTATCGGTTATGGCCTGCTGGTCGACGCCGCTAGCCCTTAGCAGGTGTCTGGGTAGCAACGTTGCTGAACTATGCAGCAAGAGCGAATTGTTCTTCGCCAATTAATGTTTGTAATGGATTGATACGGAGCCTCCATTATCTCCGACATGCAGCCGCGCGCTAGGACACGAGGTCGAATCCGGTACACCCCCCCCCCTTTTTGGGAACGTTGAACTTTGAACGTTGAACATCGAACATCGAACGTTGGGCGTTGAAAGTTGGATGTTAAAGGTTGAACGTTGAACCTTGTGGGAAAAATTTTCCGGAAAGGACCGTGCGTTTAGGCGACGGTTCTTTCAAAGAGCGAAGGCTGAGATTGGCACAGGTGCCGGAAAATTGCAAGATTGGAAGGTGGGGTCTAGTTTGGTTTGAGTTCGCCGAATCCGCCGGGAAGGGTGGCGAGTTGTTGCTTGAGGGCTCTCTGCATGGCTTTGAGCTGGGCGGCGTATTCGGGGTCGTTGGCGAGGTTGTGCTGCTCGTTGGGATCGTTGGCGAGGTTATAGAGTTGATCGCGGTCAAAGTAGGCGGGTAGGGAACCTGTGGAACGTTTTTCGGCATCGCCGCCACCGGGGATGGCGGTGAGATGACTGAAGGGTTGGGTGGGGTCGTCTGTTACAATATTGAGGTGGCGCCGGCGCCGGTTATCGTTCCATTCCTTGAGCACGGTGGTGCGTTCTTCGAGGCTCATGTTTTCAATGGCTTCGGGGTAACGGATGGCCATATATTTCCAGTCGCCGATGCGGATGCCGCGGGCGTAGCCGAGTTCGAAATAAAGGAGGCGATCTTTAGAGGGTTCTTTGCCGTTCAGGTAGGGAAGGAAGCTTTCGCCGTCAAAGGCGTGATGAGGGTATTCAACCTGCGCGAGGTCGAGGATGGTGGGGGCAAAGTCCACGTTTGAAACGAGTGCCCGGGAGGTGGCGCCGACCGGGAAGCCGCCTTTGCGCCAAACGATACTGGGATTATGGACGCCGCCCTGATAGACGGTTCCCTTCGCGCGTTGACCGTGGTCGTTGAAGAAAAAGATGATGGTGTTATCGATTTGTCCGTTGGTTTCGAGGGTATCGAGAAGTGCACCGAGGGCGTCATCGAGCCAAAGGACGTTAGCGGTATTGTCATTGACGGGGAGGCCTGCGGCGCGGATGCGTTTTGGGATTGTTTCGCGGGCGGGTTGAACTTTGAGGGCTTCATCGAGGTAGCCGATTGCGGTGAGGCGGGGGTCGGCGTCCCAGGAGCGTTTTGCCTGAGTGGGGCCATGTGGGACGGTGGTGGCAAAGTAGAGGAAGAAGGGTTGCGTGTGTTTCTGGTTGAGGAATCGCACTCCGGCATCGGTAATCCAGTCCATGTTTTGAACGGCGACTTCGTGAAGGCCAAGAAAGTTGGGGTTATTGTGGTATACGCTGTCGGCGAAATCGAACCCGATCTCGCGCATGGCCTGGCAGGTATGGTCGTGATTGGCTTTGAGGAGTGCCTTGTTGGCAGGATCTTTGGCGCTGGCATCAAAGCTAGGGAAAGCCTTGAGGCCATGGACTTCGACAACATGGTTTTTGCCGGCCATTCCGGTCGTGTATCCGGCGCTTTGCAGGAGGGCGGGGAGGGTGCGGTCGGTGGGTAAGATGTGGGTATTGAATTCTACAATGCTTTGCCCGTTTTTTGCAGTGATTTGTTTAAACCAGGGGTTTTGGGCACGACTGCCGAATTTCCCGGTGAGGACGTTGTAACGACTGGGGGTGCAAACGGGTGAAACCACGTGCTGCCCCATCATGAGGGTTCCCTCACGAGCGAGGCGGTCGAGGTTGGGGGTGAGGTTCTTGCCCTTGCCCTGCGGGAGGCAGTTGAAATGCTGTGGAAGCATGTCGTCCGAAATAAAGAAAATGATATTGGGGCGCTCGGATGTGGCGTTTTCAGCCCGAGTGAGCGGGCTGAGTAAACTGATGGCTGCAAGGCTGACTGCGAGGATTCTAAGCGGTTGTTTCATGATGGACTAGAGGTTTTTAAAAGTATTGATGAAGCGAAAGAGCTTGTTGGAAAGTTCAGCGACTGTGGCTTTATAATTTGGATCTTTTGACAGGTTCCGTTGTTCGAGGGGGTCGGTCGCATAGTCATAGAGTTCGGTTGCGATGATGGCGTCGCCGGGTTTGGCACCCTCGCCATCGGTTTTAAACCACGCCACAAAGCGGTGTTGTTCATCGCGGAGGGCGTAACCCATTTTATCGCCACGCGGGAATTGGCTGACGGCAAATTCCCGGCAAAGGATAGCTTTGTCGTGAATGGTGGGTACAAGGCTGGTGCCATCGAGATGGTCGGGAATTTCAATGCCTGCGAGGTCACAGAGGGTCGGGAAAAGGTCGGTTAGTTCAGCGGGCATGTTGGTCTTTTGTGGTCGACTGCCGGGTGTTGAAATGATGAGTGGGACGCGGGTGGCTTGTTCGTAGTTGGTATGCTTGCACCAAAGACCATGATCGCCAAGGTGCCAGCCATGATCGCCCCACACTACAATGATCGTATTTTGGGCGAGGCCCAATGTTTTGAGTTGATCGAGTATCCTGCCGATTTGTGCGTCGATGTAGGCAACGCAGGCGTAGTAGCCATGAATGAGTTCGCGCTGGGTCGCTTCGTCAACGGGTCCTTTTTGTGGAACTCCGTTATAGGAACGGAGCTCGGGAAAGTTATGGAGTGCGTAGTCGGGTGCTCCTTCGGGCGGGGCTTGGTAGGGTTCCAACGCAATCGCCTCGCGATCGAATTGATCCCAGTATTTTTTGGGCGCGACAAAAGGGAGGTGTGGTTTCTTGAATCCGACTGCGAGAAAGAAAGGTTCTTTTTTTGTGGCAAGTTTGGAAAGAGTCCTGACCGCGTGGGCGGCGATCGCGCCGTCGTCATAAGCATCATCCGGAACCGCCTCAGCCTCGACCACGGGCCAGGCTCCGCCCTGGAAGAGCTTCCGATTGACAGCGCCCCAGTTTGAATTTTCAAGCCCGGCAGCAATACTTTTGCTTTTGGGGTTGTGGTAATGGCCAATGGGTTTACCGGTGCCGGGATTGTAGTCAAGGTGCCAGGTTTGAGTATAGGGCTCACTCCAGGAAGCAGTGTCGCAACCTTTATCCACGCTGCGCGGGTCGAATATTTTCCCCATACCGACAGCGTGATAGCCGTTGTTTTTAAAGTGCTGTGTCAGGGTCAGGATATTTGGATTTATATCGCGAATTTTTGTTTTAAGATCCCATATTTTTGTAAAATCGGGATATTTTCCGGTCATGAGGCTGGCGCGGGAGGGTCCGCAGACCGCCTGCTGGCAATGGGCGTTCATGAAGGTGGTGCCTTGTGCCGCGATGCGATCGATAGCCGGGGTGGGCACTTTATGGCCGTAAGCGCTGAGGGTAGGCTTGAGATCATCGACCGCAATAAAGAGCACGTTTGGCGGTTTGGCGGCTAAAAGCGTTACGCTGAGGCAGAGTGCGGTGGTGCAGGATTTTAGAATGGAATTTTTTTTCATTAGAGACCGGTGCGGAAGATGAAGCCGAGGTCGTCGAGATAAATATCTCCAGTGACGGGGGCATCTGCCTGAATTTGGAAGCGGACCGCATAAAGCTTAGCCATAGCATCGAGAAGGGCGGGCTCTTTGACGGTAAAGGCAAAAGTTTTCCACTCTCCCATGATAGTGCTAAGGGGAATTGAGCCAAGCGGGATCCAGTGATTGGCGTCGCTTTGAAGGATGAGGTTAACACGTGCTTTGGGGTCGGCGCACTGGAGGTTATGTGCGGCGCGGAGCTTTCCCAGTACACCGCTGGCATGCTCGAAGGGCAGTTGCTCTTTGGGGAGCGGTTCAAAGTGAAAGAGGAGGTCGGCATCGCGCGCGGGCAAGGCTCTGGAGAGACGCGCTGCGGCAACATACTGGTTCGGTCGGATTGAGGACTCGGATCCGAGCTTGAAGGTGCTTTTGGCGTTCCACTCTTTAATAGGGTTGTCAAAGGTCCAATAGACGAGGGCGCGTTCCTGGATGGGAACGAGTTCCACTTTGGTTTTAGCGCTTAAATTTCCGGAATCGGCGCGAAGCCGGATTTTCCCAGGGCCGGTAGGAGTAAGGGTGAATGCTGCCTTGGCGTTATCGAGGTTGAGTCTGGTTTTGCTGAGTTTGGCGGGACCTTCAATGCTTAGCTGAACGGGATCAGATGCTTGTAGGTAGGGACGTTTAATGTTGGGATCATGCGCAATGACCCATCCTTCAATTGAACGGTCAGTGGGGATTCGCTGGGGCAGTGAAAAAGTAAGGGTGGGTTTAATGGAATCGGTTTGAGTTTCGGGGCGAGAGAAGGTGAGGGGGTTCTTGGTCCAGGGCAGGGTGATCACATTGATGCTGTATTTTGGGAGGCTCAGGGTCGCGTGCTGGGTGAGATCAACTTTCTTTTGGGCGGGTTCCAGGCTCCAAAGGGGTTTACGGTTGTGGGGATCCCAGAAATATTCCGCACTGGAGAAGGTGTGCAGCAATCCGCTTTTTGCGACACCGGGAGCTTCAATCCGGACGCTGGCTTCCTTGGATTCGGAAGTATTGACCAACATGATCTGGAGACCTGCTTCAGAGCGTGTGACAAAACTCGAAACTGCGGAATGACCTTTGATTGTGGATTGTACCAGTGCATCGCCCATTAGGTTACCCCACATCCAAAGGGCCCAGTATTGGCTTTTGGGGATCGTGATACCATTGGTTTCATCGATGTAGAAGGCACTGTGGCCGCCATCTTCGGCAAAGGTAGTGAGATCCCATTGGTTTGCGAAGTCGATGCCCTCTTCGAACATGGCTCCGATCCAAATAGCCGACCAGAGGCCATTGATGAGGTCAACGGTGTCGTGGTCTTCATTGACCTTGATGTTCCACTCGCTAATGCCGATTTCGATTTGGTCTTTACGCTGGGGTTGGTATTTTTCGATCCAGCGGTGAACTAGGCGGGCAGCTTCGCGCATTTTGTTGATAGCGGCGAACTTCGGCTCGCTTTCTTTTGTATTAACACCCACGGGGTAGGCGTGGAGGGTCACGAAGTCCAGCGCTTCGCCGCCGTCGCGGATGAGTTCCTCCACAAAATCAAGGGCGAGGTCAGAACATGCCGGACCGCCGAGTTTGATCGAAGAATCCTCGCTGCGCATTGCCGCGGCAAACTGTAAGAAACGTTGGGCATACAGCTCACCGGTCATGGTGGTGCCGTCCGGCAAGCGGTGCCCGAGTTCCCAGTCGCCATTTAATTCGTTACCGATTTCCCAGTATTGGACGCCGTAATTTTGCTTTTGGTTGGCCCACTTGACCCATTCTGCCGCCATGCGGGGCGATCCCGATCCCATGTTGACAGTTACCATTGCTTCGGAGCCAATATTCTGAATCCACTCGTGCTGCAATTTGACGTCAAGGTCACCATGGTAATCGGAGAGCGCATGTTCCTCACCATGAACGCGGAAGCCTTTTTTATACTCCCGGTAATCGATGTCCCATGAGCCGTGGGGCAGGCGTTGTTTAGCATCAAAATTTTCCGGACCATGACCGTCACCAATCCGAACGCCATTACCGTTCCAGAAGTATTCGTTGGACCAGGATCCACCCGGGATCCGTATGCAAGCGGGTTGCCACGCGCGGATGTCATTCTGAAAGCGGGGATTTTCGATGATGTGTTTCCGGCTCCACAGGGAGAGATTCGTTCCGATGAGGCGGTGGCGATCGGTGTGTTGCAAAATAGTATTAGCCTCAATTTGGAGGACTGCATCCACAGAATCAGCGTAGCTGTAAAAACCATTTGCAATGGTCAGGCTTATGCAGGAAATCAAATTTTTAACTCTCGGAAAGCGCATGCAGATATGGATGATTTTTTCTAAAAAACAGGTTTATTATTCTCAAGTTTTGCTCGGGATGGTAAATGCAATTTTGCATTTAAGTAGTGCCTTAATGAAATGAAAAAGCGTAATTAGGGGACTGCGTATTCTCATTCTATCCGTTATGTTTATAATGATGTAATGCCCTTGTCGTCTCATCACCAGCAAGTCTTATTAAAATAGATGAGTCAGCCCCATAATCAAGCCGTACAGGTTGCCGCAGGAGACCGGGTACCCATTGCGAAAAAATTGGCCTATGCACTGGGGGGACCAGTGGATATTCTGTCTGTATGGGTGCTGGTGAGTATTGCCTACCCCTTGTTCAACATGGAGTTGGAGATGCGCCCGCTCTATGTCTCAATCATTTTAATGTCCCTGCGTTTATGGGATGGGATCATCGACCCAATCATGGGTTGGATTTCGGATAATGCCCGTACGCGTTGGGGTCGCCGTCGGCCCTTTATATTCGTGGGGGCTATTTTATCGGCGCTTACATACCCTTTGATTTTCTGGTTTCCGGCAGGGCTGAGTCCTGAACAGAACATGCTTTGGGTGATAGGATTTGGGATCATTTTCTACACCTGTTTCACGGTTTGGGCGATGCCCTATCAGAGTATGCTGATGGAGATGACTCCGGACTATAATGAGCGCACGCGGGTAACGGAGGTGCGGGGGTATTTCCAGACGCTGGCGGGCCTGTTGAATGGTTGGATTTGGTGGATTACGCTACGTCCCCTCTTTTTTGTTACGGAACCGGGAAGCGGCGAGTTGGTTGCAAGCACCGCGAACGGTATGCGCTATGTCAGTCTGGGAATAGCGGCGGTTATACTGGTGGGCGGTTTGATTCCGGCAATTTTCGTTAAGGAGCGCTATTACGAACAGGTGCGGCAGCGCCAAAAAAAGATTGGTTTACTAACGAGTCTCAAGGAGACGCTTTCGAATCGCGCGTTTTTAATTCTGTGTATCTTCACGCTTTTCTTTTTGTTGGGGACTGCAATTTTTGACAGTTACGGTCGTTACGTGGGGACCTATTATGTTCTGGGTGGCGATTGGGGTCGGGGTGCGGTTTTTGCGGGATGGGGCACGCTGGTGTACACGATTTTTAGTCTGAGTTTTATCCCGATATTTCGCCGCCTCTCTGAACGAATTGGGAAGAACCGTTGTCTAGTGCTCTCGGTGTGTGTGGTTTTGTTTTCAGCGGGCACGACCTGGTGGACTTTCACGCCTGAATGCCCTTGGTTAATGTTGATCAACACCGCCTTTATTGGGGCGGGTTATGCAGGGTTGTGGTTAATGCTACCCTCCATGCAGGTGGATGTGGTGGATTACGATGAACTCAAAACCGGGCAACGTCGCGAGGGCAGCTTTGCATCCATTTTTTCATGGATCTTGAAGTTGAGTTTTTGTGTGGGCTTTTTGATTTCGGGACCCTTGCTGGAATTGACTGGCTTCGATGCTGCTCTAGGTGGTGATCAAGGGGAGGCGGTCTATAGGAATATGCGACTGGGCTATATTATGATACCGGTATGTTCTTTGTTGCTGGCACTTTTGCTTTTGAAATTTTTCCCCATTGATCGGGAAAAGGCGTCTGGTATTCGGCATGAATTAGAGGCGCGACGCGGGGCAATCTAAAGGCACGGGATTTCAGAAACTCACTAATAAAAAGGCAAAAAAGAACGAAAGGATGGATTGTTGGTGAGTGGACTGATGTCAATGCTTCTCATTATCTTACTTCAAAATAATGAAAGCGCACACCAACTGTCTACTCCTAGTGCTTGCGGTTATATTTTTTAGCCTGACGGCAGCAACGAACTTACTGGGACAGCTTACTCCAAGCCTGACTGAATCCGAGATTACGCAAATAGAAACCGATCTCGGGATCAGCCTGAGCGCACAAGAGATTGCGGATTTAGCTTCCATCGTAAAGCCGCAGACAGAGCCGGCCTGGAGGACTGCGGCGGATGCCCGTATTGAAGCACACCGCAAAGCAAATCTTACGGTGGAAGTGGTTGATAGCGTCGGTAATCCGGTTTCAGGGGCAGCGGTGCGTATGGCGCTCAAAAAGCACGATTTCAAATTTGGGGGTGTTGTCACCGTGATGGATCTGACGGACGCAAGGAATGATTTGGCAGACGCAGGATCTACCACCGATGACTGGAAACGCATCGTTACCGCCCTCTTTAATTCGGTAGGACTCAACAACGGATTTAAACCCCGCATTGTTAATCAACATGAATATATTCCGGGCTTTTTGACATGGGCAGCGGCAAACGATCTGGATGTTCGGGGGCATCTCTTGCTCTGGCCCGGGTTAGGTAGTGTCGCGGCGATGGACACGCCCGGAGCGGTACCGGGGTTCGATTACGGTCGACATCTTAGCACTGCCTCAACTTCGGACTATGCGTCCTATAATGTTCTCGGGGCAGTGGAAACATACAAGGCCAGTGCGCGCACGCAGGCGGATAAGGATGCCCTCAAGGCGGTGGTCGATGCGGAGGTACAGGAATGGGTGAGCCGGTGGGATTTATACGAGTGGGATGTGCTCAATGAAACTCTCAGTAATGCCCTTTTGCTTGAAATTCTAGGGGAAAATCAGATGGCGGAGTGGTTTAATATTGCCGAGACGCATAAAGTAAACCCGGACGCGAAATTGTTGATCAATGAATTTCAATTACCCTCTGCCAGCTTTGAGTCCGGCAGTAATTATAGCAGTCGCCGTGATGCTTATTTCAGCCGCATTGACCGGGTTATTGCCGATGGTGGCGCGATTGATGGAATTGGCTTCCAGAGCCGTTTTAAATTCCTGACAGACTACGATGCCGCTACAGTATATTCACGGATCGATGAGTTTGCGCAGCGATATCCCGGTCTGGAAATTGTAGGGACAGAGTTTGAAATCAAAGACAACTACCAATTCCAGAGCGCTGAGTTGGTGGAAGCTTACGATGAGGAGACCCGTGCCCGCTTGACGGAAGAAATCCTGCATGTGTACTTTAGTCATGAACAGGTCACCGGCATGAATGCCTGGGATATTATGAATCCGCAGCCAGACGGTACCGACAATGCCTACACACGTTCGCTTTGTTATTACGGGGATGGCGCGGGTGGGGTTGATGGTCCGATCATTAAACTTAATGGGCTCGTGTGGTATTATTTGCACCGCATACGATATCATTCCGATGTCACTGAGAGCACTGAAGCGAGCGGTGAGGCGACGCTCAGTGGCTTTAAGGGAGAACAGGAATTAATCGTCAGTTATAATGGGACTGACTATAACTCCACCGTAAATTTATTGGCTGATGGAACCCAACAGGTTGTGCTCAATGATGTCAGTTTACCTTCAAGGGAGGTAACATTGGAATATTGGCCTTTTGATGATACTGCCGGGACGCAATTAAAGGACAGTACAAATTCCACTGGAACTGCAGTGTTCACGGAGGCGGCGGTCTCGGCGCAAACCGATGGTGCCGGAGCACTCAGGATTACGCAGCACCCCTCTATCACCACGCCATGGCAGGGAGATTTTATTATTGCTGAGCCCATGATGTTTGAGTCTCGAAATACCGGTAAATATGAAATCGAATTTGTGGTGCTTTCCGCCGATCTCACCGCTGGTGATTCCAATGGGGCTTCCTTCGGTTTTGGAATGAGAGATTCCGCCGCAGATACAGAGATATTTATGGTGCGCATCAATAAGACAGGGGGTGGTCTTGCAGTCAGCACATACATCGATTCAACCTACACCCTCCTTCATACTTTCACGGATCAGTTTGCGCTTAGTGAACCGGCTAAAATACGTTCCGTAGTCGATTTGGATGCCGACACTGCAGATGTTTATTTGACGATTGGAAGCGCTGCTGAATTTTTTGCAGGTCAAGTGAATCTTGGTGCGAGCGGTACCAATTGGGACAGTATGATATATGCTGGGCAGAATAATCAAACCGATTGGGGTGCATCTGATTTTGCTACGATTGATTATTTGAAGGTGCGTAAACTTGAGGCAGATCGTTATTACCTTTGGGTCGATCGCTTGGATTGGTCTGGCGAGACCTTGCAGTCTGCGATGGATGATCCCGATAAGGATGGCATTACCAATTTTATGGAATACGCGCTCGGGGGAAACCCTCTCTCTACAGATGGGGTGAGTTTACTGCCGAAGCTTGTAGATTTTAACGGAGCAAAGTATTACGAGCTCACCCTTGCGGTCGATTCAATCGATTTAAAATACACGCTTAAACACTCAACCGATTTGGTGGATTGGGACAGTCTAAGCCCGACTTTTATTCATGGTCAGGTGGACGAAGTTATAAGGATTCCTCTTTTGGATGAATCCTATGACAAGCGATTCAGCCGTTTGGAAGTGAATCAAAATTGAATTTATGAAAAGTAAATACGTCCTATTCATATTGATAATAACATCGGCCATCGGGCTTTCCCTGAAAGGGTATGCCCGGGCGAATGCCGGTGAACCGAATATACTTTTTATTGCGGTGGATGACCTGAAGCCGACGCTTTCGAACTACGGAGATAAAATTGCAGTTACTCCAAATTTTGACCGCTTTGCCGCGAAAGGCATGACCTTTTTAAATGCGCATTGCCAGCAGGCGGTTTGCGGGCCCTCGCGGGCCAGCGTGATGACGGGTTGCCGCCCTGACCAAACCCGCGTGTGGGATTTGAAAACCAGGATTCGTGATGAAAACCCCAATATCATTACGATCCCACAACACTTCCGGGCGAACGGGTACCATGCCGTCGGGGTGGGGAAGATTTTTGATTTTCGATCAGTGGAGGGTCATAAAAAAGATGATCCGGATTCCTGGAGTCGTCCGTATATTATATTCGATAAAAACCCGGAAAGTGAATTCGGGTTGGTGAATCCTGAATATGTGGGGATGGTGCGCACGAAGAAGCAGGCCCTGGCTTTGGCAGGGGACAAAACTCCGTTGAAGCAAGCACTGGGGGGCACGCCGCCTTACGAAGGAACAGAAGCCGTTGCGGACGAAGCCTACGATGACGGACAGATAGCGAGATCAGGGGTCGCGCTTATTAAGGAACTCGCACCCAAGAAGGAACCGTTCTTTCTGGCGGTCGGTTTTAAGAAGCCACACCTGCCATTCGTTGCGCCCAAAAAATACTGGGATCTTTATAAGTCGTCACAGTTTAAGCCGCATTATCTGACGGAACGCCCTGAAGGCTCGCCGGTCTACCACCATCAACCGGGCTGGGAATTGCGCAACGGCTCCTACTCCGGTGTGCCATTGCTTGGGGAAGAAGGTGGAATCCCGGATGCAACTGCTGTGGAACTCATACACGGCTACTATGCTTGTGTTTCCTATATTGATGCCCAAATCGGTAAGCTGCTCGATGCGTTGGAGGCAAGCGGGGAGGCCAATAATACCGTGATTGTTTTGTGGAGCGATCATGGCTATCACCTCGGCGACCATGGGATGTGGTGCAAGCACACCAACTATGAACAGTCGACCCGCGTACCTTTTATGATTATTGATCCACGTGATCCCGCGCACCTCGCCGGCGGGAAATCGCCTGCCCCGGTCGAGTTGGTCGATCTCTTTGCAACGCTTTGTGACTTGAGCGGTCTTGAAGCACCCAATGGAATAGCCGGAACGAGTCTCAGGCCAATTTTAAGCAACGAAAACAAGCACGTGAAGCCTGCCGCAGTCAGCCAGTTTACCCGTTATGTCGAGGGACGCGAAATCATGGGCTATAGTTGGCGCAGTCCGCGGTATCGATACATCGAGTGGGAAGACACGGGTTTTCGCGAAGGCGGCACGCACGGTCCTGTCTTAGACGTCGAACTCTACGACTATTATAAGGATCCGGATGAAACGCGCAATTTGGCGAACGATCCTGACTATGCCGATGTATTGCTTGATATGCAGCGCATGGCCCGCGGTGATAAACACCTGCGACGTGCCAAAACATCCAGCGAGGAGGCAATGCGCCCTGCCTGGCTCTCAATCGCGGATCCTGCAAATGCAGTTGATCCAACTGCTGAAATAGAGTGGCGGGAACCAGATGCTTTTATCACCTATGCCACGCGCCCTGAGGGTAAATTGGATTTGCATGTTTTTAAGCCAAAGGGATGGAACCCGAAGGATCAACGGAGTGCTCTGGTGGCTTTTCACGGTGGGGGATGGAACACCGGAGATCCCCGGGCGTTTTATTGGCAAGCGCAATATCTGGCCAGTCGGGGAATGGTGGTGTTCTGTCCGCGCTACCGCATTCGGAGCGTGCATGGCACCTCTCCGATTGAAAGTACTCTTGATGCGATGCAAGCGCTGCAATACGTGCGCGCCCACGCGAGCGAGCTTGGGGTCGATCCCAATCGTATTGCGGTGACAGGCGGATCAGCGGGCGGTCACCTCGCTGCTGCAGTGGCGACGGTTGGCGGATATGAAAGCACCGAGCCCGGCTTGCGGGGCGTCAGTCCGCGTCCCAATGCGGTCTTTCTGTTTAATCCGGTTCTGGACACGACCCGCAAGGGTTTCGGGAGTAAGCAGATTCGACCTGATGGCGAGGTCATTTCGCCGATTGACCAGATGCAGGGCGCCCAGCCGCCAATGCTCATTTTTAATGGCGAGCGTGATACAACTACAACGGTAGAACGCTGTATGGCCTTCGCTGAAAAGATGCACCATTTGGGGAATCCTTGTGAGCTTGTTATCTACCCCAATGAGCACCATAGTTTTTATCACAAAGGTGGGCACCTGCAAAATTTTGCAGATAGTCTTAATCGTGCGACCGACTTCTTGGAACGATTAGGATTTATCGAAGACTAAAAATGATATTACAAAATTGCGCACTTATTTACCTATGCATGCTAGGTAGCGCCCTGCTGGCTGATCTGCCTGCAGTGCTACCGGTGACCGGTGGTCCTTCGCTCCGAGAGATCACCGCGGCGCATTACCCCGAGGGCAATGTCTATATCGGGGGAACTACGGGTTGGGAAAAGCCCTCCCGCAGGTCCGGTCTGCTCGATCGTGAATTCAGCTACATCACTCCGGAAAATGACTTCAAGCATCAGATGGTGCATCCGCGTCCGGGGGTCTGGAACTGGAAGCGTGCCGATGCATGGGTAGCGAGTGCCGCCAAGCATGAACAGGTGATCCGTATTCATGGCCCTATTAGTCCGCAGTGCTCGACATGGGCGAAGGCGGATCACCGCACCGCGGCCGAGTTGGAGAAAAGCCTCATTGATTACATGACGGCACTGTGCCAGCGCTACAACGGTCTACCGCAGGTCAAATGGATGGATGTCGTCAATGAAACCATTGAGCCGAAAAAAAATGTATGGTTTGGTCCAAGGCCCGGCGTTGATCGTTGGGAGAATCCCTGGACGCTCTTGGGCTTTGATGAGACGCATCCCTTGAAGCCGCCACGCTACATCAAAATGGCGTTTGAGATCGCGAACGAGCACGCTCCGGAGATTGAACAGATTATTAACCAACATGGCAGCGTACGCCCTGAAATTTGGGACCGAATCTTTGATTTAGTGGATTACCTGCGTGGTCAGGGTCTTCGGGTGGACGGCATTGGCTGGCAGGCGCACGTGAACCTGGGATGGGAAAAAGAGGGAACAAATCTAAAGGATCTTGAGGCCTTGATTGAGCGCGCGCATGCCAATGATCTTTCCTTTCACGTGACGGAGAACAACGTCTGGTTGCGCAAAGCGAAGGACTACAAGGGGCAGGCTAAAACCTTTGCCGCGATTTTGCGCACTTTGTTATCGAAACGAGACAGCGGCGAGGTGACTTGGAATGTCTGGAATTTGAGTGACGACGATTCGTGGTTTAAGAACAGGCATCTGGACGGTTGCATCTTTGATTACGATTATGCGCCGAAGCCGGCCTATTATGCCCTTCGGGAAGTGCTTCTGGAAATGAAGGATTAAATAGAATCGTTCTGCGCAGTGTCTGGGTTTCGGTGAGAATTTATCTCTAATACTGGTTAGGATGTAGAAAATCTCCCCAGCGGTGTTTCACGGTGCGTTTCAGGGGGATTTGCATGCCATTGGTGGAATCCAGCCAGTCGTAGAGTTTTTCAGCCATCGCTTTAATTCGCGACTGGTGCTTGGGCGATTCTATCAGATTGTACATTTCGTGGGGATCGTTTTGCAGATCATAGAGCTCATTGCGATCCCAGATGCCGTGATAGCGGATGTATTTAAATTGCGCGTCGCGTATTCCAAAAGTGGTGGGTGTCATGGGGTAATCATATTCCCAATAGTATTCGTAGAATATGTATTCACGCCATGTTTCCGGTTGCTTTTTATTGAGAACTTTGCGGATGCTGTGGCCAACGAAGTGTTCCGGTGCCTGGAGGCCTGCAAAGTCGAGAATGGTGGGGGCGAGGTCGCTGTTGTCGATAAGGGCATCGACCGTTTGCTCACCGGTGATGCCATCCGGGTAGCGCATGAGCAGGGGTACTTTGCCGGATTCCTCATAAAAATGGCGTTTGTCGATCAAGCCATGCTCGCCCCAACTGAAGCCATTATCTCCCATATAGATGACAAGGGTGGAATCGCTTAGATCCTCGGCCTCCAGATAGTCCAGAATGCGTCCTATACTGTCGTCGACTCCTGCGAGCGTTTCGCAGTAGTCACGCACTTCATCCTGTAAACTTCTGTTCTGGTGATACATGTAGTCAACGCCGTGCCAGCTAACGCGTTGTTGCTTGACCCATTCCGGCCAGAGCAGCTTGCGGTAGGCTCCTGTTTTTGTCTGGATATAGGTCTGCGGAAAGGTGTAGTTTTGGTCCGCATAGCGTCCAATGTGACGTTTAGCAGCCGCAAATTCCGCGTGTACGGATTTGTGCGAGAGGTAGAGAAAGAAAGGCTTCTCTTTTTCTTGAGCCTGCATCCATTCAATGGCGTGCTCGGTCAGGAGGTCGGTGGTATAGACCGTTTCATCGTATTGCTGGTGCTTGCCGTTGATGTTAAGCAGGGGACCGTAGTAGACACCCTGGCCTTTGAAACTCTCCCAATGGTCGAAGCCGGGTTGCGGGTCATCGGAATGATCCCCCATGTGCCACTTGCCAAAAAAGGCGGTGGTGAATCCGGCATCCTGTAGGTATTCCGGGAAATAGGTAAGTCCACCGGGGTTAGGGGCCTGATTATCAACAATGGTATGTTGGTGTGCATAGAGCCCGGTCAAAATTGTAGCGCGACTGGGGGAGCAAAGGGAGGTGGTGACATAGGCATTTTTCAGGTGTGCCCCTTCGCGGGCGAGCCGATCCATATGGGGCGTTTCCAGCCACGGAACCTTTCCGGTGAAGCCCATGAAGTCGTGGCGGTGATCATCGCTAAGAATGAAAATAATACGCTTGGGTTGCGCGGCCTGCGTGCATAGCGAAAACGCGAAGCTTATGAATATTATTCTTAAAAAATGCTTCATTGTTTTAATTTCACAGGAACTCCTGCTTCCTGCGAGATTTTATGGGTGTTATGCGGCAGGTTTCCCGATTATTTTTTTCCAGTGTGCGGTTCGATCGCATTCACCTCAGCTAGCTTGGAATTGAGGCGTTGGATGAGCTGCTTGTATACTGAGACCTGAAGCTGCGAAAGATCCTTGGTTTCATTGGGATCAGTGTAGAGGTCGTAGAGTTCGTAGTGTACCTCTGGAAAGTAAAATTTAATGAGCTTATAATTGCCGACCCGTAGGGCGCTGGAAGCGGTGTCACCCGTACTGGAAGGGCGGGGGCGGGGGCTGTGCCAGAGGATCGCCTCCCGCTCCATTGCTTCGCCTTTGATGGCCGGCAGGATGTTGACGCTGTCGAGGTGGTGTTCGGGTTCGGGTTCCAATCCTACTGCCGCGAGACAGGTGGCATAAAGATCGCTACCGGTCACAATGGTATTATTGGTTTGACCAACAGGCGCAACCCCGGGCCAGCGCACAATGAAAGGCACACGAATGCCACCCTCGTAGAGGTGTCCTTTCCCGGCGCGAAGCGGAAGGTTGCTGGTCGCGAGTGGACGATTGCTTTGAGCGCCCCGATTGGAAAGTCCTCCGTGGTCTGAGGTTAAAATAACAAGAGTGTTCTCGGTCAGCTTGAGTTTATCCAGGGTGCGTAAAACACGTTCGAGGCTTTGGTCGGTGCTGCGTATCATGGCGGCATAGGTAGCGTTGTCCTGTTCGATTTTAGTGCTACCGTCCCGCAGCATAAACTTTTCCGGGCCGACCGGGCCGCGCTTATTCTCGAAATATTTGCTGTCTTCCGCTTTTGCTTCGATGGGAGTATGAACTGCGTAGTGCGCCAGCACTGCAAAAAAAGGTTTCGGCTGATCGGATTCGGCATGTTTTTCTAGAAACCGAACGGTCTCATCGGTGAGGCGATCAGTGAGGTATTCGTCCTTTGGAGCATCGTCGAGGCCATCAATTTTGGCGGCTTTGTGATTGGGGTTCTTGGATTGGTTGTAGGGGGCGAAGTAGGAACGTGGCGCGCCCGCTGCCCCGCCGGCAATATTGATGTCAAAGCCTTGCGCATCAGGCATCTCTGCAGCGCTTTTCCCCAGATGCCACTTGCCTGCGAAAAAGGTCGCATAGCCCCCTTCCTTTAGGGCCTCTGCAAGGGTGCGTGTCTGGGATGCGATATTGTAGGTTTTGCCAGGACAACCATCACGGGCTGGGAAGCGCCCGGTGAAGAGCCCGTAGCGCGAGGGAACGCAACGTGGGTGTGCTGCGTAGGCTTGAATGTAGCGCTGGCCCTCAAGTGCGAGTCGGTCAATTGCGGGGGTCTCGTAGAAGCTCGAGCCGTAGCAACTAAGGTCACGTGCCCCGAAGTCATCCACCAGAAAGAGGAGAATGTTGGGTTTTTTTATTTTTCCGTGGAGGGCGGCCTCGGCCCATGCGCCCGCGAATGGGATATGGAAAAAGAGTGAAAGTAATAAAAACTTACATATTAGGACTCTCATACACAAGAAAATAGGCAATCGTTGCTCGAATGGGAATTGCGTATTTCGCTTATAAACAAGTGTTTTTAACTGAGAAAATGCAATGGGAGCTATGGGGTGCTGGTTTTGTGCTGGCCAAACTTTAATCGGTACTCCCGTGGAGACATTTTGGTATCGCGACGGAAGGCACAACTTAAGTTCGAACTGTTACTATAACCACAGTCCAGCGCAATGGATTCAATTTTATCGTTGGTTTCGGTGAGTAAACGCTTGGCCTTGTCGAGACGCACCCGTCTGAGCTCGCTGGCGGGGGTACGTCCTAGGTGTTGTTCAAAGGCTTTTTCCAGTCCGCGCTTCGAGAGGCCAGCATACTCAACCACACTTTCAATGGTAATGGGCTCAGCAAAGTGTGCTTTGATATAGCGCAGGGCCGCGAAGACGGCGGGATGATCCACTGCCAGAACATCGGTGCTTTGGCGGCTTACGATGCCATGCGGGGCTATCAAGGCAGGGGTCGCGCGATTGTTGATTTCCTTCTTCATCAAGCGATCGAGTTGATGCGCCGCTTGGTAGCCCAGTTCCTCAAGGCGGGTGCGCACGCTGGAAAGTGGCACCGGGGCACTATCGCAAAGGAGATCGGTATTGTCCACTCCCAGTACCGCCACTTCCTCCGGTATGTGAATGCCTGCCCGAGTGCAGATTTCAATGAGGCTGGCACCAAGATTATCCTGCCCGGTAAAGACAGCCACAGGACGTGGGATACGATCCAACTGGTTGAGGATATCCTTCTGGTGCGACTTCCACTTGGTGAGCAATTCACGGGAAGACTGTTTGATTTCAAAGATTTGGTCTTTTGGGATGCCACGTGTGCGGAGATAGGCAAAATAGGCATCGCGGCGCAGGATATTTACCGGGACATCCTCCCAGGAGTAATAAGCAAAGAACCTATAGCCCCGGTTCAGGAAGTGATCTGCGGCCATCTGGCAAATCGCAACGTTATCGACCCCCACGCGAGGAATGGATTTGGGCATTTCAACATAACTGATGTCTACGATCGGCATGCGGAGTGATTTGATAAGATCCTCGAAGCCCGGTGCGCAGCAGGTGATGGCGCCATCGCCGGGCCAGCCGTGCGGGGTAAAGCGTCCATTTGCCATATAGGGCGACAAGTGCCAGGCATGTTCGCGGGCGTAACGAAAAATACCCCGCAGGACGCGCTCATCATACCAGTCCATCGCAACAATGATCGAGGGTTGATTGCGCTTTGGCTTGGCTGCCTTGAAAATGCTTGGGGTAGAATTCTGACCTTTCACGCATTCTACATAGGGCGTTAATTCATTTTAATCAAGCTCATTATCAATGCGTAAAACCCTTGGGTTGTAGCAAGCATTATCTTTAATGAATGTGTTTGCTAAATGCTTCATTCTGACCCTAAGGGGTGATTAAAACTAAATTATCATGAAAAGATACCCACTGAACCTCGCGGTTAAGCTTGCTTTGCTTTTTCCATTAACCTGCTTGCTGTTATGCGGTTTAGCGGCTGAAACACCGGAAGAGTCCGCTGAGGAAAATCAGGCGGTTAACTTTGTTTTGCCGGAATCGGAAGCGGCAAAGGAAAACGGTAAAACCGAAGAAATAGACGGCGAAGAGATTTTCCTGTTGCAGGACTTTGAGGTATCGGCGGAGCAAGACCGGGGTTATTATTCTGCCAATTCACTGGGCGGAACCCGTACCAATCAACTTATTAAGGACACCCCGATGACGATCTCGGTGGTGAATCAGGAACTATTGGGCGATATGAATCTGACCGAGATTGATTCTCTGGCAGATGTGGTCGCCAGTGCGCAATCTGAGGGTGAGAGTTTTAGTAATCGCCTCATTCGTTTTCGCGGTTTGCTAACCCGTTTCCAGCTCTTTGAGTTTATGCCGCGTCAGGGTCCGCAGAATAGCTACAATGTCGAGCGGGTGGAGGTGATCCGCGGCGCAAACAGTTTGGTCTATGGACAGGCGGCTCCGGGCGGCAAAGCAAATTTCATTGGTAAGAAGGCCCTCTTTTCCAATGACTTCAACAAGTTTGAAGTGGAGGGTGGAACGAATGAATTGTATCGGGCTGCGGTGGATCGCAATCTTCAAATCAATGATCAATGGGCGGTTCGTTTGATGGCGACCCATCAACAAAAGGAGTTTTCGCAGGATTATAAGTCCAACCGCTTCGATGGAGTTACCACAGCAGTGAACTTTCGCCCGAGCACGCGCACCAGTTTTAATCTGCATGCTGAGTATTTTGATGAGAACCGTAATAACCCCAAAGGTGTATACCAGGATCGAACTGGCAACAACGGTATGACTGGGATCTTACAAAACCTTCCGGTTACCCCGGATATCATCAAATACCTCTCGGCTGATGCCATGCAGTATATGATCGATTACAATGACGGAACGCTAATGGCTAAAAAAGGTAATCAGAATAATCCAACCCCTATTAAGCCACAGCTGGACATCAACAGTGCGGATGATTTACGTAACTTCTACAGCGCCATCAGCAAAAACAACAGCGGGACTATCTCTGGGCCGGATCAACGCCAATTACGCGAAGGTTTTTTCTTTATTGGCGATGTATCTCACCAATTCTCGGATAATTTGTCCGCGAAATTTGCCTATGCGCATGAAAATTTGGACGGAGATAATCGCATACGGGCGAGCGCCAATGATATTTATCTGTCCGCACGAAATAATGGCTTTTTGCGTGATCCTGAAGATGAGCCGAATACGATTGATCCCGAAAACCCCGATGATGCGGGCAAGATGCCCTCGCCTTACATGACGCCCTTTTGGCAAACAAGTTACACGACGGATAATACGGATGCGATTCGTACGACGGTTTCTTGGAAAAAAGAGATTTTAGGTTCGGAGCAGCAGTTCTTGTTTGGTCTTGATTTGGATCTCCGAAACAGTACGGATCGTCAATATCAGGAAGTTTGGCAGTCGGACGATCCTGTTAATAATCCCGTCGTTGATCCAGACGATGGCACCTGGTCGGGTGCAAGCAGGGCTAAGGATTATGTTTTATTAAGTGATCTTCTGGACGGCAAGTGGAGTGGTTATTATTATGATTTATCAACCCACGTCAGCAATAATTTTAATCCTAATGCCAACATGGGCGCAGGTCGCAGTCCCATATTTAGGGAACGAAACGGAGATGCCTCATTTTTTGCGCTGCAGCGCACCCGCGAGAGCAAGGTGCAAACGCAGGCCTTTTGGCTAGCGGCACAGGGTCGTTATATGAATGGCCGATTGAATACCCTTTTCGGGGCGCGTATTGATGATATTAACTTAAGTGCGACCACCAAAAATTGGCAGGGAGGATCGTTTTCAGACATCAATGAAGACTACACCGAGGTGAGTCCCTCTTTGGGAGCCCTCTTTTGGTTGAATCAAAACGTAGGGATCTTTGCGAATTATGCTGAATCCATTGAATCACCCAACGGCTGGGCACTGGATCCGGCCGGAGATACAGTGCCGCCTGAGTTGGGTAGGGGTATGGAGTCAGGTATCAAGTTTGAATTTTTAGACGGCAAGATCAGTGGTCAGGTGATCGCTTTCATAATTAAAAAGAAGAATGATATTCTGAACAAATTGACGAATGGGCAGCTTGAGCGCTTGTATCCGTCAACCGAATACGGTTTTCTGTATGATCCTAACAATAACAATGCATTCAATCCTATCGGCAGAAATGTATCTGGAATTGAAACGCGCAGTCAGGGAGCTGAGCTGGATCTCTACTACAATCCAAACAGAAACCTTTCTTTCTTTTTAGGTTACGCATATGTCGATGCATCCTTTCTGGATGCACCGGTAGACAAGCCCACCGGGGAGAAAATTTTGGAAGAGGGTCAACTGGTACCCGGTACCGCACACCACAGTGCCAATTTTACCACGCGCTATACCTTTACGGATGGAAAGCTGAAAGGCTGGTATTTAGGATCCAATATCAAATACCGATCCAAGTCGTTTTACAATCGTCTTTATGCGGACATCGGTAGTGATGGCAACGGGGTAGGTGACGATCACAAGGATGGAATTCCGGATTATGTACCGATTGTTGATGGCAATGGTAATGCTTATCAGGGGGGAGATCCGGTGGGCTATGACCTATGGCTAGCCGATAATTTAGAGGTAGGCGCCTTTGCGGGATGGCGGGGTCAATTCAAGAAGGGCCGAGGTAATCCAAAATACAGCTTTCAGCTATCGGTTGCGAATGCGTTCGATGCCCGTGATTTGATTGCTACCGGTAACAACGCACGTTATACCGATGGACGGCGCATTTCCATGAAAGCCTCGATACAGTTTTAGTCTTCTACCTTGCGGATGCGTCATATTTCAGTCCTACTTTTTATCCTTAGTGCAACGTCACTATATGCTACAAAGCCCAATGTTCTAATCCTTGCGATTGACGACCTGCGTCCGGAGCTGAGGTGCTACGGGGCGGCGCATATGGTGACGCCCCACATTGACCGCCTCGCTGAAGGGTCAATGCGCTTTGATCAGGCTTATGTGCAACAGGCGGTTTGCCTGCCTTCACGCATTAGCCTCTTTACCGGAATGCGCCCCAACTCTACGGGGGTGCATGACCTGCAAACAAAGTTTCGCGAGACCATCCCCGATGCGGTGACACTGCCGCAACACTTTGCAAAACATGGCTACCGAACCATAGGTACCGGCAAAGTCCTCCATGATGAGCAATGGCGCGAGTGGACGGAGTGGATTGATACCTACAATATCCCAGGGGTAAATGGATATCATAACCCAGAAACACGGGCACGGATCAAGCAACTGGAGGCGGAGGCGAAGGAAAAGGGGTTGCGGGGGCGGGCTTTCCGTCAGTTTACAAAAGGGCCCGCTTATGAATGGGCGGAGGTTCCGGATTCAAAATACCACGATGGTGCCATGACGGATTTGGCGATTGAGGCGCTTGAAACAGTTGGTGAGCAGCCCTTCTTTATGGTGGTCGGTTACAAGAAGCCGCACCTGCCTTTTGTCGCGCCGAAAAAATATTGGGATCTGTATAATTTTGAGCAGATTGAATTGCCGGATAATTACTACAGCCCGAAAGGAGCGCCGCCCATCGCTTTAATGACCTGGGGGGAGTTGCGTGCCTATGCTGGTATTCCAAAGAAGGGAGCGGTCGATGCGATCACGGCCCGTCGTTTGATTCATGGCTATTATGCTTCGGTGAGTTTCGTGGATGCTCAGATCGGACGCTTGATGGAGACACTTGAAAGGCAGGGCTTGGTCGAAAACACCATCGTGGTCTTATGGGGTGACCATGGCTTTAAGATTGGAGAACATGCCATGTGGTGCAAGCATACGAATTACGAGATTGATGCCCGGGTTCCTTTTTTGATTAAGGCCCCGGGTTCCGCTTCGGTGGCGGACGACACCGATGCTCTGGTGGAGCTTTTGGATCTATACCCGACTCTTTGCGAGTTGGCCGACTTGCCCACGCCGGAGCAATGCGAGGGAACCAGCCTCCTGCCTTTACTGAAAAATCCCGATTCGAATTGGGATGAGTTGGCATATTCTCAATATCCGCGACACGGCGGAGTGATGGGTTATTCCGTCAAGTCTCCGGAGGGTCGCTACACTGAGTGGATTCGTGAGACGCAAGGTACGGTTGTTGCGAGGGAATATTATGATCACACGCTAGATTCGGCTGAGAATGAGAATCGTGCGGACGATCCGCAGTATGCACAAGTTATGGAGGTGCTTTCAGGGGCGATTGCTGCTGAGCGCGCGCGGTGCGAAAACTAGGTAAGGAAATTTATGAGTTTGAAAGAAGACTTTATCTGGGGTGTTGCCACCGCTGCGCACCAAGTTGAAGGTGCCTGGTTGGAAGGCGGTAAAGGTTTGAATATCTGGGATGCGTACGCGCATACTCCAGGAAAGATTATTAACGGCGATACCGCTGCTATCGCATGCGACCACTACCACCGCTACGAAGAAGATATCGACCTGATTGCAGATTTAGGTGTGGGTGGTTACCGATTTTCGATAAGCTGGGCACGTATCCTCCCGGATGGCAAAGGGGAGGTAAATCAAGAAGGCATCGATTTTTATAATCGCTTAATCAATGGTTTGCTTGCCAAGGGAGTGAAACCCTTTGTCACCTTGTATCACTGGGACTTACCCCTCGCATTACAAATAGAGGATGATGGCTGGCAACGCTACCGCACTGCGGAGGCCTTCGCCCAATATGCACAAGTCTGCTTCGAGGCCTTCGGCGACCGGGTGAAAGACTGGATAACTTTCAACGAAAACTGGTGCACCGCAGTGCTCGGTTATGGCACGGGTCTCTTTGCGCCGGGGCGAGTTTCGGAAACAGAGCCGTATGTCGTCGGGCACAACCTCTTGCTCGCGCATGGATTGGCGGTGAAGGTTTTCCGTGACGGCAATTACGGCGGCCAAATCGGCATCGCCAACAACTGCGACTTCCGCGAGCCCTTGACCGACTCCGACCAAGATCGCGCAGCCGCCCAGGAAAGCATGGAATTTTTCTACGGTTGGCTCACCGATCCGGTTATCTTCGGTGATTATCCCGCGATCATGCGCGAGCGCCTTGGTGATCGGCTGCCGGAGTTCACACCCGAGCAGAAAGCGCTGCTCAAAGGCTCGGCCGACTTCCTTGGTCTCAATCACTATACGACGCACTACGCATCACGCACCGCCGACCGCGTCGAGAACGCGGTCGCCGCAGAGGAAGGGAACGGTGGCATGAGCGATGACCAGCAAGTCGTGCTCAGCTCCGATTCCGATTGGCCGGTCACCAGTATGGGCTGGTTTGTTGTCCCATGGGGCTTCCGTAAAATGCTCAAGTGGATTCACGAACGCTACGATGGCTTGCCGATTTACGTCACTGAAAACGGCACCGCACTGGCCAATAACGATGTCGCCACCGCGACTGACGACCAGGAGCGCGCCGATTTCATCCAAGCCTACGCCGATGCCATGCAGCAGGCGATCGAAGAGGACGGTGTCGACGTGCGCGGCTACTTCTGCTGGACCCTGATCGATAATTTTGAATGGACCCGGGGCTACGATATGCGCTTCGGCCTCATTTTTTGTGATTTTGAAACGCTGGAGCGCACGCCAAAGGCGTCGTATTTTGCTTACCGCAATATTATTGGAAATTCAGGACACCGCTCCAGTGCATCTAGTGTCAGTGTGTAAAAGGAGCATAGGCTTGGAGATATAAGCCGCGAAAATGCAATTCAAAGGCTTTCCAAAGACGGAAAGCGGTTTTATTCGTTTTATCAGTAGTTTTTCTATTTTTTTAATAGAAGCTGTACCTTGTATGACAAAGCGATTGTCCATAATTTGTATTTTGTACTATTTTTAACTTCCATACCTCATGATTGCAAAATCAAATATAATTGCTACAGCTACGTTAGCCCTAGCAGCTTCATTGCCTGTATCGGCTCAACTCGTTCTTGAAGCGTTTCTCTTCGACGATGTCTCTGGCACTGCACTGAATAATACCACAAACAGTGGCACCCAGGGAAGCTCATGGAGATTCGGCGGTTGGACAACTGACGGTTCCGGAAACCTCGCCTTTGACAGTGGTCAGGGCACCGCCACGCGTAAACTTCCGGTGCGAGGCAGCGCGAACGCTGATGCTACAACTGATTTTTACAGCCCGGCGTTTCAACGGAATACTGGGTTATACTCACTTGAAATCGAGTTTGACGTCAATTATCAGGATAATGCCGCAGGAGATAATATTTCATGGGGCATCAACGATGCCGATGGGGATCGCCTTGTTCGTTTCAATATCCGTGAAAAAGATGGGAACGTCGAAGTTCAATTCTCGGCTAACAACGACGATAGTTCAGGTCGGAATGATCAGTTCAGAACCGCATTGATCGGTACAAACGATCAGGCGTATACGGATCTTACCGCGTCTATCCTCTTCGACTTCGACAACAACACCGTCGACTATCTTTTTAATGGCTCATCGATTTTGGGATCGGCCCTCGATTTTTCTGTGGATGGCACAACTGAGATTGGTCAATTCATTGGTTCGACGAGTGGTGTCTGGAACGGTACTTCCGGAACAAACGCGTTTAATTTGGACACGATTCGATTGACTCAGGTGCCCGAATCTGACAGCTTTGCACTTGTTTCAGGTGGCCTCGCGCTCGCATTGATCATGTTGCGCCGCCGCCGGTAAGCAGCGTGGAATACATTCTTTTCAAAAAGCCTCCGCCATTGCGGGGGCTTTTTTGTATATATTTGGCTGCCTCAAGGTTCGCAAAATCACTAAAAAACTGTTAATAATCATCCAGAGATTCCCTTGTCAATCCCCACTAAATTTCGATTATTTGTTGCATAATACCTCACAAGTTTATCCCTATGACTAATAAATATATATTCTACTTACTCGTCGCGTTCATTTTGGGGGCGACGCCTGCACACTCTCAGATTTTATCTAGTGGCGAAGTTTGGTCTGCATATGATGTTTTAGATTTCGAAACTGACAGCAACAACGCAGGACTTTCAACGATGGCGAATTCTGGTTCCAACAGTGGAACTTGGAACGCCAATTCCGCGGGTGGCAAGTTTGTCGCGGATGGCGCTGGTGTCGCTGTTACTGATGGAGATGCTGGATCATGGTCTCGTAAGATTGATTATGCTAGCCCCATTAATTCGGGCAAGTGGCGCCTAGAGCTGGATATCTCATCTTACAATTTTTCAAATTTTAATAATATGACGTCTTCATCCAACGGCTTCTTACTTCGCTTAGAAGATGGGTTTAATAAGTTTGCTGAGATTGAATTACGTATATGGGACGAGGTGGGCTCTGATGGAATCGCTGATACTGTGCAAGGTCGCATGACAGCAGCTGGCGCAGCAGGCGACTTTGGGCAGAAATCAGTTTCCATAGATACTGCGAATCCAGTCGACTCTAATGTTGTTTTCTCCAATTTGGCTATCGAATTTGATTTCGCGACGAATGCTATCGATTATTACCGTAATGGCCAATTGGTTAAAAGCTCCACTTTTACAAGAACTCAATTTGATAAACTTGAATTAGAGGCTGGTGGAGATTGGGCTATGTCAAGTGCGGATACCGGTGTATTGAGCACGGACTTAATTGGGCTTTACACTGCCGTTCCAGAGCCCGGCAGCTTCGCCTTGCTTGGTGGTTGCTTAGCACTGGCCTCGGTCATTCTGCGCCGTCGTAAATAGTAATTGCTTCTATCGTTACTGGAAGCCCCTGTGTATGCAGGGGCTTTTTAGTGCATCCTAAGAGAGGTTAATCGGTCGCTGGCTCGGACGGCTTCAGAGTGACTTCTTTCGGAGGGGAGATGTTAGCTCTCTTCCTTGATGTTTTGAGGCGTGGATCGCGACGGGTTTGCCCAAGCCTGAGCAAAGCTTGAAGCGAGTACCGGAGTTGTTGTTAAATGTGCAAAAATTCACATATTCGGAATAATACGCATATGAATTCATTAATTGAATAAATTCACATTAAAAACGATTTTAAAATCCATAAAATAAAATTTAACGTAGGTGTATGGTTCAAGAAACAATCATACCTCGCGCGGTTTTGAAACTGAAATTCCTGATTCCAATACTGGCAATTACCCTTTTGCTGAAGTCTTATGGTCAAGATCTCTTAACAACGATCGATTTTAATGATGCGGCTGGGACTCACGCGGCACGTGCCACAGCGACGAACAATTTCTTTTCCAATGCATTCGATATGCCCGGATTTGTGACGAATGGATCCGGGCAGGCGGTGTGGGCCTATGATTCAACAGCTAACAGCGATCCCGATCTAATTGACCAATTCAAGATCCGTACTTTTACTTCGCCCCTCACCGAAGCGGTGTATTCCAGTGTGACGCTCCAGTTTAAAATTGATTTTAATTTAATCAATACCACCACGAAATCCGCGAAGCTGGGTTTCGGTCTGATGAATGGGACGACCAAGGTGGCGGAAACACGCATTGCGCATACCGTTAACGGCCATGCCCGTCCCGAGTATATCATCAACGATTCTGGGGTGACTAGTTTTAATCCTTCTGTCAATGGTGCCACGAATTGGGGACTGAGTACCGGCGGCAATGGGCTGACTATTACCACAAAGATTGATTTCGAAAACGACCGAATTATACTCTCCTACAATAATGGTAATAATACCGATGGTGAAATAATTTTTGCTACGGAAGCTTACAGCGGCACCTCTATTGACGGTCTCCGTTTTTCGGTAGCGGGCAATGACCTTTTCACAGACGGGGATGGGGCATTTTTCTCGGTGGATCAATTAACGATCTCGGGAACTCCTGTGCCTGAACCCGTGCAGAGTGCATGCATCGTGTTAATCCTTAGCATGGGGGCA
>CBFHKU010000012.1:0-47712 GCA_965656495.1 Coraliomargaritaceae bacterium | reverse complement strand
CGCATTCGGGTAATAAAGCTCGTCCGTGAGATTCTCGATATTGAGCTGTAGCTTTAACTTATCAGAGAGCTTGTAATAAATGGCGGCATCAACCCGGGTGAAAGCAGGCAGATATGCGGTGCCTCCTGTGCTGGTGAGACTCTCAGCCTGATGCGTCATACCCAAGCCAAGGCTTAACTGGTCATTGAGGATATACTTATTCCAAACAGAAAACATTGTTTCGGGTATTTCTCTGAGATTAGCACCTTTACTATCCTTACCCTCAAGATGACTGTATCCAGCAATCAAAAACCAATTATTGGTAAGTTGACCCTGTAGCTGTAATTCATAGCCGCTGATCTCGCCCTTCACATCACGCACGAGCGCCCCGTTGTTTGATCCAGTATAATTTTCCTGCTGAATGGCATCGATTTCAAACAGCGCTGCCGTCATGCCCAAGTTTTGGTTGAAATCAAATTTCAAGCCCACCTCGGTGTTCTCATAGAAATTCGGGTCTAAATTGGTGTTCGAGGCGGTCGCATATTGTTCGTCACCACTCTTGAGCTGATACGCTTCACTGTAGCTTGCATAGAAGGTAAGGTTTACCTTGGGCTTATAGACAAAGCCCAATCGTGGTGTAGCCACGCTGTCATTTCGATCTACGGCCTCTGAAACATCGCCATTGGCATCATACTTGATCGAATTCTGGTCAATATCATCCAATCGCAAACCCAGAACCAGGCTGAGTGAATCGGTGAGATCAATCTCGTCATTTAGATAAAGTGCCAGAACGGACACATCATTGCTGGTATTATCACCAAAGGTGTCGAAGTCATTGGTCACTGCTCCTACGCTATCACTTCCAACCCCTCCACTTAATGCAATGGGTCGCTGTATGGTAAACTCATTGGCAAACGAAGCATTGTTCCGGGTATTATCATTGTTGGTTCGGATCGATTCAAGGCCGGCAATCAAGGTGTGCTGCATTCCGAGCAGATCCAATTCAGCAATCAGATCAGCTGATACGATGAGGCTGCTCCTTTTTGTTGTATCGATGTATCCACCCAGAGGAATGGTCAGATCGGTCGCCTCGGCTTGAGCGTTGGGGTATACGTTTTGATAGAGCTTATCGAAATCGTTATACGTTATGTTCAATCTGGTTTTAAGAACGTCTGAGTAATTATTCTCCAATGAAGCTTTGTAAACATGGGCTCTGAGTTTCGAAAAATTATCCTGATCATCACCAAATACAATATCCTTGAACGCTTCCACCGGTTCATTCGTAGTGCTGGAAGTTGGAATACCACGATCAATAAAACGCTCGGTGTCCAAAAATTCATAGGACAAATCGAGTACCGCATTTTCGCTCAGTAGGAATTTCGCAGTCGGGTTGATTCCATACTCATTCGCATAGAAGAAATCCCGGTGGCCGCCCAAATCATTATTAAAAATGTTTACCCGAAAGGCAACTGACTCGCCCAAAGCGAGGTTACTATCGAACTGTGCGGTAGCGCTGTTAAAAGTACTATAGGATAACTCGTAGGTATTAAAGTTTTCACCAATCGCAGCTTTCTTCATGACGCGATTCAACACCCCACCGGTTCCGCCCCGTCCAAAAAACATCGCATTCGGGCCGCGTAAAATCTCAATACGCTCCACATTATAAAGCGGACGGTAGTATTGAACATCGTCGCGTACCCCATCCACAAAAAAGTCAGCCGTCGAGCGTACCCCCCTAAACACGACCGCATCGCGGTGACCTTCACCCTGCGATGTATTGATCCCGGGAGTGTATTCAACAATGTCACTGATACTGTCGAAGCCCTGCTGCGAGATCAGGTCGGAACTAAGAATCGTCAAACTCTGCGGAACCTCAATGATGGGTGTTGGGCTTTTCAATGCATTGACTTCATCCTTGTAGAGGGAGGATCCCATTACGACAAAATCGTTTAATACATAAACTTCATCCGCACCCCTCTCATTTGCAAAAGCAATCGCTTGGAACGATCCAAGCAAGGTAGTGATGATAGATTTAACAACTGACTTATAATTTTTCATTTATAACGGATGCGAATGACTGAGATTTGCTGTAAATGTGACTCATTCTCAGTAAGAATAATTGAAACTGAGTCTCAATATACCTGCTGTCAACCTATTACTGAAAAAATAGGCACCACGGCAATAATTGCGCGGGCTTGGCCGCGCCAATCGGGAAAATCCGAGCTTATTGAAGCGCGCTGAAAAACGCCGCCAACCTCGCAGGATCCTTCACGCCCGGCGCAGATTCCACCCCGCTATTGACGTCCAGAAAACGGGCTTCGCTTTCTTCCAGCGCAGCGGCAATGTTTTCGGGAGACAGTCCTCCCGCGAGGATGAAGCTTGTTTCAGGATAGGCCTTCTGTAGTGCTGAAAAGCGGGTCCAATCTCCGGTCGCACCCGTGCCCCCCGCTTTTTCTTCCGAGTAGGTATCGATTAAAACCGCGGCGGCATGATGCAGGATTATTTCCGGCAAGGCAGCACCCCTGGGGAGGCGCGGCGCAATCCACAAGGACTCGCGACCGACTGACTCCAACCAACCCGCGAGTTCACTTTCAATACTCTGCAAGCTGGCATGTATTTGAAAACGCGTGAAGCCCGCCGATTGAAAGGCCCGAATTTTTTCAAGCTCCGGCTCAACATCGACGATCACGCATTGTTCCAGCGGAAGCGCTGTTGCCAGGGCTTGAGCCCGCTCCAAAGTGACTGCCCTCGGGGAATCCGGGTATGCAATAAAACCAAAGGCATCCGCGCCGTGACTGAGAGCGGCCTCGACATCGACCTCGCGGGTTAGGCCGCAGACTTTTACCTGAATACCATTGTGCATTTGTGCTGTATTAAACGGTCCCCTGTCCTCCAAGCAAATGTATATCGACAGGATCGAAAAGGGCTCACAGATTGATCGGGTTCATGATTCCAAAACAATACCGCCGCTCTTTTGTAGCGATTCTCTTGCTTGCCACGCTGGCATGTAGCTTCGCGGCCTTGAATTTTGGAAGCATCGACATCCCGCCGGGAGAAATTCTTTCGATCTGCCTCGGTTCGCTCGCTTCCTTGCTGGGTCTGGGCGATCCCGCTCCGGAAAAGGCGACCATCATCCTTCAACTGCGATTGCCCCGCGTTCTGCTCGCCCTCCTTGCGGGCGGTGGTCTGGCGCTCGCCGGGGCGACCCTGCAGGGGCTCTTTCGCAATCCCCTCGCCGACCCCGCTTTGATCGGGGTAAGTTCCGGGGGTGCGGTGGGCGCAGGTCTGGTACTCCTCCTCGGTTCGACCCTATCTTTCACGCCCGCCATCTGGAGCAGTCCCTACACCCTCATGCTGGTGGCGATGCTAGGTAGCGTCGCAAGCACCCAACTGGTTTACAGCCTCTCCAAAACCGGGGGGCGCATTCACGTCCCGACGATGCTCTTGTGCGGCATCGCGGTCAACGCCTTCGGTGGCGCGCTGGTCGGGGTCATGCTTTTTTGCGCCGACCTCGACACCCTTCGCGAAATCACCTTTTGGGGGATGGGGAGTTTTTCCCGGGCACCACATCTCGCAGTCTTTGCCGCCAGCCCCCTCTTTGTCCTGCTCATACTGCTACTTCTGCGCCAAAGCCATCCCCTCAATGTGCTCCTCCTGGGTAACGCGGAGGCGCTCCACCTCGGATTTGATCCCCACCCGATTCAACGCCGCCTCATCCTGCTTTGCGGCGCACTGGTGGGTCTCTCGGTCGCACTCTGCGGGTCAATTGCTTTTGTCGGTCTCGTCATCCCGCACCTCGTTCGCCTATTTGTTGGCCCCAATCACCGCTACCTCTTACCTGCTTCATTTTTTGCGGGTGCCATCCTGATGGTAATCGTCGATGTCCTTGCACACAACCTGTTTAGCAACGCCAACATCCCCATCGGTATTTTGACCGCCTTCATCGGGGCGCCTTTCTTCCTTTACCTGCTCATTAATGCCAGACGAAAGGAAATCGTATGATTCAGGCAAACGGCATCCAGTATTCTGTAGGCGCACGCACACTCCTCGATTCGGTGAACTTCCAACTAGAACCCGGGCGTTTCTACGGACTCCTTGGCCCGAACGGAGCGGGCAAGAGCACCCTCCTGCGCATTCTCAGTGGCGAGCTCAAAGCGCAAACCGGAACGGTCTCAATCAACGGACGTGAGCTCACGGAATGGCCGCTCAATGAACTGGCGCAAATCCGCGGTGCCCTGCCCCAACGGGCGGAACTTTCCTTTGAATACACGGTTGAGGAAGTCATCGCGCTGGGTCGTAGTCCTTTTGGTGCCACCCAAAACGAAACGATAAAAGGCCCCCGGGCGATCGAGGCATCCCTCCAAGCCTTTCAATTGCAAACGCTCCGTGAGCGCTCCTACCTCAATCTCTCCGGCGGCGAACAACAACGGGTGCAACTCGCCCGGGTCTTTGCCCAAATTTGGCGCGAGGAGGATGACGATTCCCCCCGCTGCCTGCTCTTGGACGAACCCACCACCAGCCTCGATCTCTCCCACCAACAGCAACTCCTTCAGCTCCTCAGGGAAACCGCCCGCCGTAACACCACCGTCCTCGCGGCGCTCCACGATCCCAATCAGGTAGCGGCGCACGCCGACGCCCTTTTAGTGCTTTGTGGCGGCCAACTGGTTGCGGAGGGCGATGTCGAGGCGGTCCTGAATGATACCCTGCTGGAACGCTACTTCTGCGTTGAGGCCGAAACGCTGCGCACCGCTCAAAACGGGAAAAGCTTTAGCTTTCGCGCGCACCGTACCCCGCCGCCTTCAAAGCAATAGAACATTGACTGTTAAAGCATGCGCGGCCGCCGGGTGCTCGGTTGTTTTTCCGGGCGGAATGGTAAATCAAAAGCCGCCTCAAAATCATAGCCGTCATTGAAATCCTCGGGGCTGTCACTCTCGGTTTTTCCAAGGACCCGACAGGCTACCAGATTAAAGACGATGTTCCCAAAATCGCTGCAGCGCTTCACCCCCCAGCTTTCCAGCACCGAACGCGCCATCGGCCCGTATTGCTCAATCGCGTAAACCCGAATGCCCTCCAGTAGTTGCTGCCCTGAGAGATGGTGCCCCTGATTCAGCTGTCCGTCCTCGTGCAGACTTTTTATGCTGTAGTCCAAGGCCTGCCGCAGGAAATAATAGGCCCCGCGCGCATATCGGGGATCGTCCTTGCGTATCGCACGCACGACCTCGCTGAAATCTCGATTCGAATCCGTCACTATTCAAATAAAACCAACTTAGTGCGTCAGGTCAACCGCACCCCTGCCTGACTTTGCCGCAAACGCCTCACTGCGCGCATCCATCGCCCACCGGTAGACCGATTCGTAAGTGTTCGCCGACTGATCCCAACTGAAATCAGCAGTCATACCGTTTGCCTGCAATCGGGCATACTCCTCCGGACGATCATAATAAGTCGAACAAGCCCAACCAATCGTATCATAAAAGGCCTGCGCAGTGGCCGCATCAAAACGAAAGCCCGTCCCGATTCCCGTGCCCTCAACATATGGCTCGACTGAGTCAACCAAACCGCCCGTCGCACGCACAATGGGGGGCGCCCCGTATTTCATGGAATACATCTGACTCAGCCCACAGGGCTCGAAACGACTCGGCATCAATAAAAAATCCGAACCCGCCACCGAGAGGTGCGCCAGTTGGTTATCAAAGCCGATATGGGCGGCAAAACGCCCGGGATGGCGCGCCGCCAAAGCCTTGAAGGCCTCCTCCAGTGCTGGGTCACCAGTCCCCAATACCGCCACCTGCACATCCATCGTTTCCATCAGTCGATCCCCCATGGCGACCAATAAATCCAGACCCTTTTGATCCACCAGTCGCGAGACCACCGAAAAGAGCGGTACGCCCGCCGCCTCGTTTAAACCATACGCCTTTTGCATCGCAGCCTTGCAGACCGATTTCCCCGAAAGATCATCAGCAGCGTAGCACTTCGGCAAATGCGGATCTTTGGCGGGATCCCACTCATCTTCATCAATTCCATTAATCACCCCGATTAAATCCGCTGCCCGAAAATGCAAGAGGTGCTGCAGTCCGCAACCGCCCTCCGAGCCCTGAATTTCCCGCGCATAGGTCGGGCTCACCGTCGTAATCTTGCTGGAGTGATAAATCCCGCCCTTCAGCATGTTCACCTGCCCAAACGATTCGATACTGTCAGAGCGGAAGGTCGACTCCGGCAAGCCTGCAAAATGAATCGTCTCGCGTGGAAAATAACCCTGATGCTGCATATTGTGCAGCGTCATCACGGTAGCAGCACGCCCCATCGGTCGATCCACCTCGGTGGTGTTGAGGTAAACCGGCAAGAGCCCGGTTGGCCAGTCATGGCAGTGCACCACGTCCGGCATCCAATCCAAATGATAACACAGATCAATCGCCGCACGGGAAAGAAAGGAAAAACGCTGCCCATTGTCGGCCTCGTCACCGGATGGACCGCAATACACCTCAGGCCCATCGAAGTATAAATTGTGCTCGATGAGGTAACAGATCGCCTTTGAACCGGGAAGCGGCATTTCCCATACCTGAGCATAGGCTTCATGTCCGCCCAGATGCACAATCAAGGGCGAAGATTCCAGCGGGGTGGCATTCTCAATTTCGCGCAAGGCCCCATATTTCGGTAAAACAATCCGCACATCGTGCCCGCGCCCGCTCAATGCCTTTGAAAGCGCCCCCACCACGTCGGCTAGACCTCCAACTTTCACCAGCGGCACAACCTCCGGTGCCACCATTAGGATTTTTTGGCCTTCGCTCACAAGCTATTGGTTCGAAGTACCCGCTCCTTCGGCCTGCTCGCCGGATTCCTCATCCAGAAACGCACTCGGAATTTCCGGAGAATAATTAAAAATCGGCAGTAGACACATCAGCCCCACACAGGTCACGCCCAGAATCAGGAATCCCGTTACGTCGTGGACCGATCCGATATCTCCGACCAAAGGGAGAACCCAATGATCATCAATCGCGCCGGATCCGTGGTTGTAAGCCCAATAGGTCAGAAAGAGCGCGCGGCACATATTGGTCACAAAGGCGAGACCCATCGCCGCACCGATCAACAGCAATTTCTTCCAAAACTTCTGTAAAAAGACCGCCGCCAAAAAAGACCCCGCAAAAAGGCAGGCAGTCAAGGAGCGGATTCCCGAACAGGCCTCTTCAACCCCTACCCGGTCCTCACCGTTCAGCACCAAAACGCTACCCTCACGTTCCAAACTCGCACCCACCAAATCAAAAACCGTAAATACCACCGAGGTCACCTGTGATTGCAGAAACACCAAAATCGCTTTTTGTACCACGCCCACCAAAGGAGCCGACAAAAGCCAGATCAACGCGGGAAAGAGAAAGAGAAAGGTCAGCCCAAAGCGTCCCTTCAAACTCATCGCCACGCCATCGGCACGCTCCTTCGAGAAAATAAAGATCATCGATAAAGAGATCGATGCCAAACCCACGGATATCGCGAGCGAGGCCGGGTTTTGCGGTCCGCTAACCGAGCGCAACAAGCCCCCTATCAAAAACAACACGATCCCCGCCAATACGCCAATGAGCGCCGTCCATTCAAAAAGTACTGTCCATATCCCCCTCTTGGGAGCCACCTCCGGAGTTGCATCCCCCAAACGAATCCCCCGAAAAAGATACGATTGTATTTGGGGCCAACGGTCATAGACAACGTAGGCCGCAAAAAGCGGAACCAAGTAACCGAAACTGTATTCGTCATTGGTCTGCCACCAATGCAGCTGATCCCAGATCGTGAAAACCACTAATCCCAAAATCAAGCAGCAGCCGTAAAGCGTCTGCCTAGGTAAACTCAAAAAAGAAATGTCGGATTTATTCTCAGTCACGATTTTAATCAGAAATTAGTGGCTAAACAGTGCGACTTTAAGAAAAAAGCTCCTACCCTGATCAAAAGCAACCACATAAATACGACTTCAAACCCTCCTCTGAGACGGTGCTTTTGGTTCGACCCCGACTCCACCCGGACTATTTTAACACGAGAATACATGCCAGATCCGAACCATCCAAACCTCCAATCCCAAGCCTCACAGGGATTCGAAAGCCTGCAAGCCCATTGGCGCATGCCCTATATCCTCGCGCCCAAATCCGACCCCGCTTCCGCCAATCCATTTACCTCCCTCCCCGATCAGGACGATGCCGAAAGCCTCATCCTCCTGCGCGGAAAACATAACTACACCGTCCTAAACCGCTATCCATATAACGCCGGACACCTCCTCGTTGTGCCTTATCAGGAAGTCCCCGACCTCCAAAGCCTCTCCCCTGAAGCCCGCCACGAGCACATTGACTGCATCACCGCAGCCCAAGACCTCCTCACCCGGGCCTTGAAACCCAACGGCTTCAACACCGGCTACAACTTTGGCACCGCCGGCGGCGCGGGCATTCCAACACACCTGCATTGCCACATTGTCCCGCGTTGGCACGGCGATACCAATTTCATGCCCGTTATCGGAAACACCCGTGTTTTGCCGGACGCCCTCCAATCCATGTGGGAACGCCTCCGCCAACACCTTTAGGCACAATTCGCGCTACAACTCCCTTACGCCATCCCTTCCAATGCCATCCGAAACCTTACATTTTCCCGATGCCAGGCATTTGAGTCAGCTCTATGCCAACGATCCGCGCTACCTTGACGAAATCGACCGCGCCCTTCAGGTAAAAACCGTCACGCGGGAGGATTGGATCACCTTTGAAGGCGAGAGCGATGCCATTGCCCAAGCCACCCAAGTCTTCCAATTACTCGACACCGCCCGCAAACAAGGCCTCCGCATTCGCGGCTCCGACTTCCACCACACCCTGCGCTCGGTCGCGGAGGGACGCGCCGGCGAATTGCGCCAAATCTACCAAAACCCCTACGTAATCGAGCTTAAGCAGCGCAGCATCATCCCCAAGACCCTCAACCAAAAATGCTACCTGCAGGCCATCGACAAGCACCCCATCACCTTTGGCATCGGCCCCGCAGGTACCGGAAAAACCTACCTCGCCATGGCGATGGCACTCAAGGAACTGCTCGCCGGCACTGTGGAACGCATCATTATCACTCGTCCCGCAGTCGAGGCCGGCGAAGCCCTCGGATTCCTGCCCGGTGAACTACAGGAAAAAATCCTGCCCTACCTCACCCCCCTTTACGACGCCATGTATCAAATGATCGGGAAGGAGAGCGCCGGCCAACTCCTCGAGCGCGGCATTATCGAAATCGCCCCGCTCGCCTACATGCGCGGACGTACCCTCTCGAACGCCTTCGTCGTACTCGATGAGGCCCAAAACACCACCCATGAGCAAATGATGATGTTCCTCACCCGTCTCGGAGACGGCAGCCGCATGGTCGTCACCGGAGACATCACCCAAATCGACCTGCCCCGCGCAAAACCTTCGGGTCTCGTCGAAGCGGCCCGCATTTTGAGAGACATTAAGGATATTGAACTTTTCCACTTTACCGGCGATGATGTTGTCCGTCATCCCCTCGTGCAATCGATCATCCGGGCCTACACCCAACATACCCCCGAGTGATCCCTCCGGATTAAAACCACTTCAACACCCTGCACCATGGCCGATTCAAACAACTCCACCCAGAAGCGCCGCAAAAAAGAGGCGCGCCGCCTTCGCAAACGCAAAAACCGCAAGCTCCAGTTTGATTCCCGTCAAATCCTTGAAGCCTTCCTCTTCAGCCTCCTCGTCCTTGGACTCATCTGTATCGCCTTCCTTGGACGTCAACCGATGGGGCCTCAGATCCTGCTCAACCAACCCGCCCCGACCCGAATCGTCGCGGAATTCCCCTTTGAATACACCAGCGATATTATTCGCCAGCAGCAGGCCACTGCGATGCGCGCTCAGGTACCCCCTGTTTTCAAACGAAGCGATACCCCCTTCCGCGAGTTCAACACCGCCCTCAGCAACCTTCAAAACCGCATCGCGAAAGTCCTCATTGAATTCGAGGATGAAGACGAAGAACGCCTCAATGCTGAAAAAAGCAAAGCCGTCAGCGAGTGGATCGAGACCACCGCAGTCGCCATCGAACCCGCCATTATCATTGAGCTCATCCAGCGCACCAACCCCAGAGAACGTGCTGAACTCTTCGAAAAAGCCCTCGACGCCCTCCAAACGCTCTACGACGACGGCATCTACACCGCCCGCGATCAACAAAATACCGGTAGCAATATCGCCGTCATTCAACTCCTCGAGGAGAGCGGCAACAACAATCTAGCTGCCGCCCGGACCCGCTCCGCCGCTGAGATCGCCCTCCGCCGCGAAATCGATTCCCTCTCGCGCAACGACAAAACCGCCCGCGCCCTTTTCGGTATCTTCAACGCCGGCCTTACCGATAACCTCGTTTACAGTGAAGGCGACACCGCTGCCGCCATCGACCGCGCCATTCAGGAAATTCAACCCACCCGCTTTACCTTCGAACAAGGAGATACCCTTATTGAACCGGACGCCATCATCGACGAACTCGACCTCGAGCGCATGAAGCAATACACCGCCGCCGCCCTAGAAGGCGGAAACGACCCCCTCTTCTTCAATGCCCTCTTCCTTGAGCGACTCGTCCTCGCCTCCTTCCTGCTCATTGCGATTGGCCTCTACCTCAAACAAGGACTTCGCAACTATCCCAACCGCTCCCGCGCTCTTGTCATCGGAGCGGTTTGCCTCTTGGTCAATCTCCTTGCGATCCGCCTGATCCTCGAAATCGGGGAACTCATCGCCGTCAACAACCGGGGCGTCCTCAGCATCCTGCCCCATTTCGTCCCCTACGCCCTTGCCCCCATTCTCGTAGCGGCCCTAACCGGTATGACGCCCGCTATCTTCACCACCCTCGTCATTGCCACCCTCTTCGGTATTTCCCAGGGCAACTCCATTGAATTCACCCTCATCGCCTTTCTTTCAGGGGTCGTCGGTGCCTACTATTCCAACAACATCCGTTCCCGCACCCGACTGGTCCGTGCCGGATTCTTCGCCGGACTTGCCGCCGCCCTCGCCGCCATCATGACCGGCATCCTGAGCAATTTCTCTGCCGGACTCATCGCCGAACTCGTCGCGGTCAGCCTCCTCATCGGACTCCTTTCCGGCATTATCGCAGTGGGCGTCCTGCCCCTCCTTGAAAACCTCTTTAAAATCACCACCGACATCACCCTGCTCGAACTCACCGATTTCAACCACCCCCTCCTGCGACGCATGCAAATCGAAGCGCCCGGCACTTACCATCATAGCCTCATGGTTGCCAACCTTTCCGAAAACGCCGCCGCCGCAATCGGCGCCAGCCCCCTCCTATGCCGCGTCTGCTGCTTCTTCCATGACATCGGCAAACTCGTAAAACCCGAATACTTTACCGAAAACCAACGGGGCGGGCTCAACCCCCATGACGAAAAAAACCCTTCCATGAGTGCCCTCGTCATCAAAGCCCACGTCAAGGAAGGCGTCGAACTCGCCCGCGAAAACAAACTGCCCAGCGTTATCATTGATGTCATCAAACAGCACCACGGCACCAGCCTCATCCAATACTTCTACCATCAGGCCCGCGAACGACTCAAAGACGACCCCAACAAAAAGGAAAGCGAAAGCAACGGCTCCGCAGTCGATCAAAGCACCTACCGCTACGACGGTCCTCGCCCCGCCTTCAAGGAAAGCGCCATTATCTTCTTCGCCGATGGTGTTGAGGCCGCCAGTCGTACCCTGCCCAAGGTTACCCAGTCCAACATTGAAGACCTCATCGACAAAATCTTCCGCGACCGTATCGAAGACGGACAACTCGACGATTGCCCCCTTACCTTTCAGGAACTCAACAAGATCCGAGAAAGCTTTGTCTATACCCTCCTCAACATGCTCCATTCCCGCGTTGAATACCCCAAAGGCGAAGACCAAGACCCCAACGAACCCGAAGCCGCGCCCAAATCCTAAGATGGAACTCGCCGTCAGTAACCGCTACCCCGCCCTTCGTGACCCCGAAGGCCCCACCCAAAGCCTTACCGACTGCCTTCAATCCCTCCCGCAATTCGCGCTCCCCGCAGGGGAACTCTCCATCGTTTTTGTCGACGACCCCGCTATCGCGACCATCCATGCCCAATTCATGGATGACCCCAGCCCCACCGACGTCATCACCTTCCCGCCCGAGCCGCAGATGCAATCCGCCGGGGAAATAATCGTCTCGGTCGATCATGCCCGCACCCGCGCTGCCGAACTCGACCTCCCCTTCGCCCGCGAACTCGCCCTCTACCTCGTTCATGGTTGGCTACACCTTTGCGGTTTTGACGACCGCAACGACGCCGACCGAAAAAAAATGCGCACTGCGGAAGCAACCCTCCTCGACGCCCTCGACCAGCTCCCGCAATTCCCGGACTTTCAATTACAGTAATCGCCTCAGCCCCTTGCGCTGCCGCAGGCTTCGCCCATCCGCGCATACACCTCGATACCCTGCTCAGAATATTGGATTAAATCCGCGTCAAATCTCACTGCACCGGGTTTAAACAGGGTCACCACACAGGAACCTCCAAAGCTGAAATAGCCCTTCTCGCCGCCCTGCGCCACTGTCCCGGGCTTGTAGGTTTGGTGAATCCCCCCCACGCAGGTCGCCCCCACTTCAAAGACCTGAACCGCGCCGAATCGCGGCGTGCGCAATCGCGTCCGTACCCGCCGGTTTTCCCATAATATCGCAAGCCGCCGCCGCAAGGCCAGCGGGCTCACCGAACATAAACATCCACCCAGCAAAACGGGCGCATCGGCTTCCCCTGCCAGCGGAAAGTGAAAACGGTGGTAATCAATCGGGCACAATCGCGAAATCAAAAGCGACCCGCCCGCATATTCTTCCGCCAGCGCCGCATCCCCCACAAAGGCCCCCAGATCAAAAGCCTGTCCCTTGATATAAAAGACCCCGGCGGCATCGAGATCGGGAATCGCGAGATGACGGCCATCCGCCGGAAAGACCACCGTATCCAACCCGCCCGCAATGGGACGCGCCCCCGGTTTTAATTTCCGGTAGAAAAAATCATTGAAATGAGCAAAGCCTCCTTCGGGTTCGACAAGCTCGCTGCGATCCAAGCGGAAACGCTGAATGAAGGGCTCGATTTTCGCGCGGCTCGCCGCTTGGTTCATGCGCCAACCATACCAGATTGAAAACCATGCCCGTTGCACAATCAGGCGAACCGTGAGGCGACCGATGCCCGTGCCGTAAGCCCAGCGCAAAAACCCCTCCCCGTATATCGGTTCCCATTGTAGCACCGCTTTCCGGCGATCGTAGTATTCAATGCGGGCGTTATAGACTGCCTCGCGTTCAGCACGACACCGTGCCAGTGAAAAGCCCAACCAAACCGCCAGCAAGCCCAGCACCACACTGCCCGCTACATACAATCCCGCCAGTTGACCGGATCCCCCCTGCAAGAGGTCCAGCATTTGCATACTGAACAGAGAAAAGGTCGTGTAACTGCAGCAAAAACCGGTAACCCAAAAATGCCAACGATTGGACCCTAAAACCGCTGTTCCGCCTTGCGCCCAACTACCCGCCAGCCAGCCAATCAAAAACGACCCGCTCACGTTTACCAGAATCGTCGCCAGCGGTAATTCAACCCCCAACCCACTTGCCAGCGCCTCGATACCAACCCGCAAAAACCCTCCCAGAGTAGAACCCTGTGCGATCACCCATAAATCTTTTTTACGAATATTTTTCACCAGTATTGACCCTTCATTCAGACCCCAGAGGCATAAAAAGCCAAAGCGCCCAAGCTCAGGTTTAAGAGAATATAACATCCCAAAGCCCCGCGGCGGCCCTGCGACAACAAGTTGAGATTATCCAGACTAAAGGTCGAAAAAGTCGTAAACCCGCCACTAAAACCCACCAGCATATAGCCCCACGCCCGGTCTTCAATTGCCACCCCCAAACTAAACCCCAGCAAGGCGCTACCCGTCACGTTCACCAGCAAAGTCCCCCATGGGAAACGCTCCCCACGCCACGCCGTAAGCGCCGTCGACACGATATGACGCGCCACTCCACCCACTGAACAACCGATCACTCCGAGTAACATATCCACCCTTACATCTCTGTGGCATTCAGCGCTTTTTGTAAAGCGCTCCCTTGTTCGCGTTTTATGCATCGCCAAGCACCCAATTGACCGCAAACTGCAATTTTCATGGATCTGCGAAAAAAAATACTCACCCTCCTGAAGTCTCCTGACTACCTCCCCCTGCGACAAGAGGAAATCATTGCGGTCCTAAAGCTCAGCAAGGATTCCACCAAACGCGCGCGCAAAATCCTACAGGGCCTCCTCGAGTCCGGCGAAATTGCCCGTATCAAAAAAGATCGCCTCTGCCTTACCGATGACGCCAATCTCGTCAGCGGGCGCATCCACTTCCGCCAAAGCGGCTCGGCATTCCTTATCCCCGATGCCGATGCCAGTAAAAAAGGCGCCGCTGGGCATCCCGTGAACGCCGAGGACACCGGCGTCGCGATGCATGGTGACCATGTCCTCGCCCGGATCGAGGAGCAAAATCACAAAAAATTCTATCGTGGGCGCGGGCGTGGCCGCCGCTACGAGACCCAGCGCCGACCCAAATACGATCCCGATGAAAAACCCAACGTCCGCGTCATCCGCATCCTCAAGCGCGCCCGTGAGACCATTGTCGGCAACCTCAAAAAAGGACGCCACACCTACTACGTCATACCCGACGACCCCCGCATCATTCAGGATTTCATCGTGCCCGACCCCCGCAACTCCGGAATCAAACCCCTCCCAAAAGTTGGCGATAAGGTTGTCGTCAAGATGGTTGAATGGAAACAACGACACCTCAATCCCGAGGGTGAAATCATCGATGTCCTCGGAGAAACACACGCCCCCGACGCCGAATTCAAGGGCATTCTCCACAAATACGATCTCAACCCCGCCTTCCCTGCCGCGGTCCAGAAACAAACCGAAACCATTCCGGACCAGGTGCGCCCCGCCGACCGCAAGGGCCGCCGCGATTGCCGTGATATCTTTACCTTCACCATCGATCCCGACGATGCCAAGGATTTCGACGACGCCCTCTCCATCGAGGAACTCGGCGAAGGCCGCCACCGCATCGGCATCCATATCGCGGACGTCTCCGCCTACGTCAAACCCGGCACCCCCCTCGACAAAGAAGCCCAAAAACGCGGCAACAGTACCTACCTCGTCGGCACCGTTATACCGATGCTGCCCCACGCCCTCTCCAACGGACTCTGTAGTCTCGTCGAAGCGCAGGATCGTCTCACCAAATCCGTCTTCATAACCTTTTCCCAAAAAGCACAAATTGAGCAGATCGATTTCGCCAATACCGTCATTTGCAGCAATAAACGCCTCACCTACAAACAGGCCTTCGCCTTCATGCAAAACGATGACCTCGAGGCGGTCCGTAAAACCCCGCTCCCGCCCAAGCACCAGACCGGCTCCACCGGTCGCCCCCTCAGCGACCTCTCCCATTCCGAAATGGAAACCCTCCAGCGCCATATCCGCGCCCTCTGGGAGATCGCCCACCAACTCCGCAAACGCCGTTTCCAAAACGGTTCCCTCGACCTCGATATGAACGAAATCAAAATCTACGTCGACCCCGAGGGCTATGCCGACCGTATCGAAAAACAGGAAAACGACGAAAGTCACCAACTCATTGAGGAATTCATGCTGTCTGCGAACGAACAGGTCGCCCGCAAAATGAAACGCAACCGCTTCCCCTGCCTTTATCGCGTGCACGATGAACCCGATGAGGAAAAACTTCAGGAACTCCGCCAGACCATGGGCACCTTTGGCGTTTCCTGCGGCAACCTCTCCAAAGCCAATGAAATGTCCAAACTCCTTCAAATCCTGAAAGAGCATCCCCAGGGATACACCCTTAAAACCCATGTCCTGCGCAGCCTTAAACAGGCTCAGTATCGCGCTTCAGCAGACGGCCACTACGGCCTCGCCAAAAGCGACTACACCCACTTCACCTCGCCCATTCGACGTTATTCCGACCTCGTCGTGCACCGCGTCTTCGATGCCTTCCTCTGCAAAAACGGCGCCGATTCCGCCCTTGAAAAACCCGACATCCGATACCCGCAGGCGAAGCTCGACTCCCTCGGTGAGCACCTCTGCGTGACTGAACGCAACAGCGTCGATGCCGAACGCGAGTCCGTTAAGACCAAACTCCTTGAATTCTACGAGCGCGAACTCGATAAAGATCAGAAGCAAGCATTCCCCGCCGTCATAACCGACATCAAGAACCACGGCCTTTTCATCGAATTAACCGATACCATGGCATTTGGCATGGTTCATATCTCCACCCTTGACGACGATTTCTATCACCTCAACGAAGATGGCTCTAAAATCATCGGTCGTCGCAAAAAGAAAACCTACACCCTCGCCCAACACATCCGGGTGCAGGTCGAACGAGTCGACCGCTTTAAGCGGCAAATCGACTTCCGCGTTGTCAACGAAGACAAGCGAAAGCGTACACCTGCTCAGAAAAAAACCAGCCCATCCAAGGCACCCGGTCCCAAAGAACTTTCCGCACTACGGAAGGAACGCCGCGCCAAGCGCAACAAAAAGAATCCAAAGCGCTGATTCTGCGCTGCACCCCCTATATCTCGGAAACTGCGACCATCCCTATTTTAAACTTGCACCCGCCCAAGCCTTCCCATTTGTTCTACCGCTTAACTTTTAACCGATACTTCCATGACACAACACAACAGCTTCAAGGCCTCCGGCGGAGGTGGCAAAAAGAACCGAACCGTGCTCAAACGTTTCGAACGCGTCGACCTGCTCAAAAAACGCGGGCAATGGAAAGATGGCGACCGCGTCATCGGTCTCAAGAAAACCACCCCTGAGGCATAAACGATACTTTATACTCACCCACAAACCCCTCGCACACCGCGCGGGGTTTTTTTATGCCTCCATTAGATTCAAGGTTCGACCTCCACCCTTCCCTTCACACACTCCACCATCATGCAGCAATCACTCTACCTCTTAGATGGCATGGCCCTCGCCTATCGCGCCCACTTCGCATTCATGCGCAGCCCCATCACTACTTCCAAAGGCTTTAATACCTCCGCCATCTACGGCTTTACCGCTACCCTTGTTGAGCTTATTTCTAAGCAAAAACCCACCCACCTCGCCCTCGTCTTCGATACCTCCGCACCCACCGAGCGACACCGTATCCACCCCGAATACAAGGCCAACCGCGAGGCCATGCCCGAGGAACTCGCAGCCGCCTTACCCCATCTCGACCGCGTCGCCGAAGCCTTCGGCATCCCCTCCATTCGTCTCGATGGCTATGAGGCCGACGATATCATCGGTACCCTTGCCCATCGCGCCGAGGCTGATGGCTTCCATGAAATCTTTATGGTCACCCCAGACAAGGACTTCGGTCAACTCGTTACCGATCGCATCCGCATGTATCGCCCCGGCAGAGGCGGCGACGACCCCGAAATCCTCGACCCCGCCGCGATCTGCGAAAAATGGGACATCGCCCGCGTGGATCAAGTCATCGACATGCTCGGGCTTTGCGGCGATACTGCCGACAATATCCCCGGCGTCCCCGGCATTGGCCCCAAGACCGCCGCCAAACTCCTCGCCCAGTATGACACCGTCGAGAACCTCCTCGAACACACCGAAGAGCTCAAAGGCAAACAACAGGAACGCCTTCGCGAAAATGCCGATCAGGCCCGCCTCTCCAAAAAACTCGCCACCATTCAACTCGATGTCCCCTACTCCTGTGAATGGGAGAACCTCCAACTCCATGCCCCTAACCCCGCAAAAATTACTCCCCTCCTCGCCGAATTCGAATTCCGGACCCTCGGCAAACGCATCTTTGGCTCCGACTACGTCCACCAACAAGTCGCTGAAGACCTAGTCCTGCAAGGCGAAGACCCCGCCCCCAGCAAGCAAACACAAAGCGCCGGTCAACTCGACCTCCTCGGAACCACCACCTTTAAAACCCTCGCTGATCTGGAGGTAAATTATCGCACTATCGAAAATGACGCCGAGCTCCAGGCAATGCTCACCGCCCTCCGCGAGAACGGTTCCTTTGCCTTTGATACCGAAACAACCAGCCTCAACCCCCGCCGCGCCAAGCTCATCGGCCTTTCCTTCTCCATCGCCCCCCAGTCCGGCTATTACCTACCCGCCAGCCCCGAAGCACTCCACGCTCTCAAACCCCTCTTTGCCGACCCCACCCTCGATAAAATCGGTCATAACCTCAAATACGACCTCGCGATCCTTGCGCTCCACGACTGCCCCGTTTCCGGTGCCTGCTACGATACCATGCTCGCCCACGCCCTTCTCGACCCCGGTCAACGACACGCCCTCGACACCCTCGCCGAGGATTACCTCCAATACCAAACCATCCCTTTCAGCGAACTCCTGCCCCATGCCAAAAAAGGAGAAGATGTAGACTTTACCGATGTCGACCCACAACGCCTCGCACAATACGCCATCGAAGACGCCGACGTTGCCCTCCAGCTTTGGGAACATTTCAAGCCCCGCCTCCAGCGTTCCGGACAGGATAAAATCTTCTTTGAAATTGAAACGCCCCTCCTGCCCGTCCTCGTCGCCATCGAGAACGAAGGCATTACCCTCAATGCCGAAACCCTTCAGGAAATCGGAAGCGAATTCGAATCCCACATCGCAGCGCTCGAAGAACGCCTCTACACCGCCGCTGGTCGTGAGTTTAACCTCAACTCCCCCAAGCAACTTGGGGAAGTCCTCTTCGATGAACTCAAACTCATCGAAAAACCCAAAAAAACCAAGACCGGGCAATACGCCACCAACGAACAGGTCCTCACCGCCCTCGCCTCCGAGCACCCCATCGTCTCAGACCTCCTCGAATACCGCCAACTCACCAAACTCAAGAGCACCTACATCGACGCCCTCCCCCTCGCCGTCGATCCCGCCTCCCAACGCATCCATACCCATTTCGGCCAACTCCAAACCGCCACCGGGCGCCTCACCTCCAACGATCCCAACCTTCAAAATATCCCCATCCGCAGCGATCGGGGCCGCGCCATCCGCAAAGCCTTCATCCCCCGTTCCCCGGAGTGGCAACTCCTTGCCGCCGACTATTCACAAATCGAACTGCGAATCCTTGCCGCCCTCACCCAGGACGAGGGCCTCTTGACCGCCTTCCGCGAGGGACAGGATATCCACACCGCCACCGCCGCTAAAATTTTCCAGACCGATCCCCATACCGTCACCCGCGAACAACGCAGTACCGCAAAAATGGTCAACTTCGGCATCCCATACGGCATCTCCGCCTATGGCCTCTCCCAGCGACTCGGCAATACCAGCCGCACCGAGGCTCAGGAAATCATCGATGCTTACTTCGCGCAATTCCCCGGCATCCCCGGCTACATGGAAGCACAAAAAGAATTTGCCCGCGATAAGGGCTATGTCGAAACACGTTGCGGTCGACGCCGCGCCCTCCCGGATATCGATTCCCGTAACGCCACTGTTCGTGCCGCCGCCGAACGCAACGCCATCAATATGCCCATTCAAGGTACCGCCGCCGATATGATCAAACTCGCCATGATCCGCGTCCAAAAGGCTCTCACTGAGGCCCAACTCCACTCGCGCCTCCTCCTCCAAGTCCACGACGAACTCGTCTTTGACCTCGCACCCGACGAAGAAGCAAACCTCCGGGGAATCGTCACCGAGAATATGACCCAGGCCCTCCCCCTCGAATGCCCCATCGAAATCGAAATCGGCATCGGGCACAACTGGATCGAGGCACATTAAACCCGCCTCCTTAAAGACATGCCCACTCCGAAGAATAAACAGGAAGAACGCACCGAGGCATGGATTGGCGACGCCGTCCTCGCCCTCTTTGCCCGTCAATGGATCCTCCAACAAACCGACATTCCGCCCGCCCAGCGCGCCGAAGCATTCACCCAACTGACTTCCAATCAATTCCTCGCTTCCCTCGGTGAACCCACTTCCATCGAAGCCGCCATCGGTAAAATCTACCAGTCCGAGGGCCTCCAGGCTGCTTTTGGATGGATCGAATCCCAGCTCATTCCGCTTTACCTCAAGCAACGCAAAAATCGCCTGCGCACCCAAGGCAGCCACCGTAAAAAAAGCAAGTAAGACTCTGCTAAGCGCAAACCGAGCCCGCCCCAAATCAAAGGTTTTTCGCTTCGTTCAAGAGGTAAGCCCGGTGGCGTTCCATCTGACCGGTCAAGTCCGCTGCAAACAATGATGCCGTCGCAAAAAAGCCCAGAATCGCATTATTCACCGCGTCTTTTTCCATAGTCCCCTGCAAACGCCGCACAAAATCTTGATTCACCTGTGCCAAGTGCGAAAAAATCACAGACAGGCGCTCTAAACCCCAGTCAGGCTGACCTCCGTCCTGCATCACAAAATATTGCTCCGTCAGGTAGGCACCGACGACCCGCCGCAAGGTCTCCTCTGTTGAACAAAACGGAATATGGAAATTTACCAATTTTCGCATACTCTCCAAATGTGAACAACCACAAGTCGCCATCAATAGACCCATCAAAGAGTGAATCCCCGTCTGTAAGTCACAATCCCGCGAAAATTCGCGTTGCGGGGTCTGTACCGTTACATGCACCGATTCGGTCGATACATGGCTCCCAAATGCCTCGATCACCTTCTGCACCCGCAATGCCATCGCACAAGTCAAACATGCATCTGGGCTGATCTCGCAATTCAGACACTTCCGGTAATCCAAAAGCGCCCACTCCGGCAAATCCTCGGCCAATTTTTCAGAATCCGCCTTCTCCGTATTGACCTCAAAGTCAACTTTCCGCTTACCGAAATCGAACAAGTAGTGAATACAATCCTGTCGTAGACTCATTGGTTAAAACATATCCCCAAATCCGGGGAGCTGTCTAACACAAAACAACCCCTGAACTGACCCCCGCCTTTAAGTCCGCTCAGGCCGCGGAAAGAGAATCGTCTTTTCCCCGAGAGACGCACCCTCCAAACGGGTTCCCCAGTCGAGTTGACCCTCCAGGCTCTCGAAAGACTCCGCACCGATCAAAGCACGCACCTTTGACGAAATTTCGGGCATCACCGGGGTCAATAAAACCATACTCAAGCGCAGAGCCTCTGCCATCATCCCCAGCGAAGTCTCCAATTTTTCACGGTCCTCCGCTGCCTCCGATTTCGCCAATTTCCAAGGCGCCCGCGTTTCCGCGTATTTATTGATCGCCGAGATAAACCCGAAGATCCGTTCCAACGCACGGTGAAACTGAAAGCCTTCATACAAAGGCACCAACTCCGCCTGCGTCGCAACCCATGTCGCCTTGAGAACCTGTTCGGGCTCCCCATCGACCGTGACCGTCGGTACCTTCCCTTCCGTGTAGCGACCCCCCATGTTCAACAATCGACTCACCAGATTCCCGAGGTCATTCGCCAAATCGCTGTTGTAACGACTCAGGAATAATTCCAGCGAGAATTCACTGTCCTGCCCCACGTTCATCTCACGAGTCACAAAATAACGGAAAGCGTCCGCTCCAAATTGTTCGATCAATGTCAGCGGATCCACCACCTCCCCGGTACTCTTCGACATCTTCGAACCGGAACTCAACCACCAACCGTGTACCAGAAAATGACGCGGCAATTCCAAATCCAGCGCCTTCAGCATAATCGGCCAATACACCGCGTGCGGCGGCACCAGAATGTCCTTCCCGATCACATGATAATCCGCCGGCCAGTGCTCCGCGAAGGCTTCCGTACCATAACCCGCCGCCGTGATATAATTCGTCAGCGCATCAAACCACACGTAGGTCACGAAATCCGTGTCAAATGGTAATTCAATCCCCCATTCGAGGCGCGACTTCGGGCGCGAAATACATAAATCGTTCAACGGTTCTTTTAAAAATTGCAATACATCGGCGGCCCGGAAACGCGGGTAGATCATCGCCTCATTCTCCTGAATTGTCTCCACCAACCAGTCCTGATACTGCGCCAGCTTGAAAAAATAATTGGTTTCAACCACCTCCTCAACTTCCCCGTAAATTTCCGGCCATTCCCCATCTACCTTTTCCTTTTCCGTTACAAATTGCTCCTGCCGAGGACTGTAAAACCCGGCATACTCCGCCTTGTAGATCTCCCCCTTGTCGTAGAGTTTTTGCAGTACGTCCTGCACCACCGCCTTGTGACGCCCCTCCGTGGTCCGGATGTAATCGTCATTCGAGATCCCCAAGCGCGCGCACAAACCCTGAAACTCGCCCGCCAAACGGTCGCAAATCTCAATCGGTTCCACCCCGGCCTTCTGCGCTGACATCTGCACCTTCTGCCCGTGTTCATCCAATCCCGTTAGGAATTTCACCTCATCCCCCTGCAGGCGGCGGAAGCGTGCCACAATGTCGGTCAGCACCTTTTCGTAGGCATGACCCAAGTGCGGTGAACCGTTGGCGTAATCAATCGCGGTCGTAATATAAAAACGTTTGCTCATCTCAAAACAACGCACCTTGGGCGATTCTCGCCACTTGTGCAAGCTTGGCATCGCCAAAGAATCCAACTGCCTGCTTGCTTCCGCCCCCTACCCTCGTTTCACTCCCTCCCCATGAAACCTGATCCTTCTCAAACCAACGATCCCTTTTCACGCCCCGATGGCCGCCGCGTCGATGCCCTCCGCCCCATCGCCTTTCAAACCGGCATCGCACCCCACGCCCCCGGCTCCGTCCTCGTCAGCTTCGGCGATACCCGCGTGATCTGCGCCGCCTCTATCGAAAACCGTGTCCCGGGGTGGATGCGTGCTCAAGGCGTCGAAGGCGGCTGGCTCACCGCCGAATATTCCATGCTCCCCTACAGTACCCTCGACCGCAAGGCCCGCGATAGCTCCCGAGGTAAAGTCGATGGTCGCACCATCGAAATCCAACGCCTCATCGGGCGCGCCCTCCGCGCCGTCCTCGACCTCAAAAAATTACCCGCCCAATCACTCTGGGTCGATTGCGACGTCCTGCAGGCCGACGGCGGCACCCGCACCGCCTCCATCACCGGTGCCTATGTCGCCGCCCAAATTGCCGTCCAAAAGAAAATCGCCGCCGGAGAACTCGCCGAGAACCCCTTCAAGGATTCCGTCGCGGCGGTCTCGGTTGGAGTCTACCGCGATACCCCCGTCCTCGACCTCAATTACCCCGAGGACAAAGACGCCAGCGTCGACGCCAACCTCGTCATGACCGGCAGCGGGCAATTCGTCGAAGTCCAAAGCTCCGGTGAAGAAGCTACCTTTTCCCGCGAACAACTCGACACCCTTCTCGCCCTCGGCGCCGACGGAATCGCGGACCTCACCCGCATGCAAAACGATGCCATCGAGGCAGGTCTCGCCTGATTTCCGTGAAACTTTAAACTACAGTTGGCGATTTATTACCTGAAGCGGCTTACCTGCCGTATAAAACAATCAATACTGTTATTATGAAGTTATCCAAATTACTCAGCGCCGCCCTATTGGCGGCAACGCTCGTCCCGCTGGCACTCACCGCTCAAAGCGAGGACTCCTCCCGCAAGGGAAAAAAAGGCGGCGGCAACCACGCGCAACACATCGCAAAGATGCAGCAAATGGATGCCAATGGCGATGGCATCATCACCCGCGACGAAGCCGAAAACGGCGGCAACCCGGATCGCGCCCAACGTATGTTTGACCACCTCGACGCCGATGGTGACGGTCAAATCACCGCAGAGGAACGCCGCGCCGCCCGTGAGCGCTTTAGCGGCGGAGAAGGCCGCAAAAGCCCCGGTGGTAAAAAAAGCGGCTCTGCATGTTCATCTTGCGGGAAGTAAATTAGAACGCTTCTGAATACCGCACTCGGCCCGCTGTTCCCGCAGCGGGCTTTTTCATGCCCAAGTCAACCCCTTCCCGCTTGCCTCTCCGCCCTCCATCTCACAACTTCTCTTTCTTTCCTGCTCATGATCACCATCAATCAAGTCACTCACCACTACGGTAAAAAAACCCTCTACAACGCCATCAATGGCGTCATCGGCCCCCGCGACCGCATCGGCCTCGTAGGTGCCAACGGCTCCGGTAAGACCACCCTTCTGCGCATGATTATGGGCGAAGTCGAATCCGATAAGGGAAGCTTCGATAAACCCGATTATGTCTCCATCGGTTACCTGCCTCAAGACGGCATCGAAGTCGCCGGAAAAACCCTCTATGCGGAGGCGGAGAGCGCTTTTGGAGACATTCTTCAGTTGCAGGAAAAAATTGCGAAAGCGGATGAGGCAATGCTGGAAATGGACACCGAAGCTGAGGAATACTACGATCTCATCGATGCGGTCGGCGAATGGGAACAACAACTCGAGGACTACGAACCCCAAAAAATGAAGTCCCGCATCGAGCGGATCCTCCTCGGTATGGGCTTTAAGGATTCAGATTTTCAACGCGACACCGGCGAGTTCTCCGGCGGCTGGCAAATGCGTATCGCCCTCGCCAAGCTCCTCCTCCAAAGCCCCTCCCTTATCATTCTCGACGAACCGACCAATCACCTCGACATCGTCTCTCAGAATTGGGTGGAAAACTATCTCAGCCATTACCAAGGCGCCCTCATCATCATTTCGCACGACCGCGCCTTCCTCGATACCGTGACAAACCGCACCCTCGAACTCAAACTCGGCAACCTCAACTCCTTCAAGGGCAACTATTCCTTTTACCTCAAGGAAACTGAGCAGCGCCTCGAAACCCTTCGCAAAGCCTACAAAAACCAGCAACGCGAAATCTCCGACATCAAGGACTTCATCAACAAATTCCGTTCCAACGTCAAAAAAGCCAGCATGGTGCAATCGCGCATTAAACAGCTTGAAAAAATGGAGCGCATCACCATCCCCCGCGAGGAGAAAAAAATCTTCTTCCGCTTCCCCCCACCGCCCCCCGCAAGCTCGAAGGTTATTACTATTTCCAACCTCCACAAAGCCTACGGCGATAACGTCATCTTTGACGGGCTCGACCTCCGTATCGACAAAGGCGACCGCATCGCAGTAGTCGGCGTGAACGGTGCCGGTAAATCCACCCTCGCTCGCATCATGGCAGATTGCGAACCCTACCAGGACGGCTCTATCGAGAAGGGACTCAACACCGTCATCAGTTACTTCGCCCAATCCCAAGCCGACGAACTTGACCCCGCTAAATCCGTCCTCGAAGAAGTCGAATCCGCCGCCATCGATAACGCCGAGGCCAACCCCCGCGCCGCCCTCGGCGCCCTCCTCTTCTCCGGTGACGAAGCCCTCAAAAAAACCGCAGTCCTTTCCGGTGGCGAAAAAAACCGCGTCGCCCTTGCCAAAATGCTCATGAAGCCCGGCAACTGCCTCATCCTCGACGAACCAACCAATCACCTCGACATCAAATCCAAGGAAGTTCTACAGGATGCCATCAACGCCTTTGATGGCACCGTCATCCTCGTCTCCCACGACCGCGCCTTCCTCGACGGGGTCGTGAACAAAGTCCTTGAGGTCTCCCCTGGCTCGACTCGCCTCTTAACTTGTAATGTCTCTGAGTACATCGTACGACTCGAAAAAGAACTCGAAGATTCAAAGAAAATTTCTTAAGAAAGTTATAAAAAAAAACATCCACTTACAGATGGATGTTTTTGTTTTTAAACCTTTAAAGAGACGCTATCAGCACGAACTAACAACAAGCTCGCAGCCTGCGGAATGAATCATCATCTCTTGCCCTTCTTGCGTTTATTGACCAAAATAATTGCAGCAACCAGACTACCCATTATCAAGGCATAGGTAGCGGGCTCAGGCACTGCCGTATATAAGTCCATACTGAAAGAATCGGATTTAAATCCCGCATATGAACCTGCTGTGGGTATAGAATGCAACGAGATCGAAAGCGTGAGATATTTTTCCTGCGTTCCATCATATCCTCCACTCTTTATTGCATTCGTTAAACTTGTTAATTCAGTCGCTTCCAATGTTTCGGTGACCGTGCCCCCAGATATTTGGCTCGCTCCAGACAAAAAATTCCTAGCTACTATAGTACCTCCTAAAACATAATCATAGGTAGCTTTATCCGCTTCTAATTGCGGGTAAGCATCCGAGACAGATACGACACGAAGATTCAACTCTGGCATGTCCCCAGATCCATAAGCTCGATCAAATTTAAATTCGCTGACGGAGGCTCCATCCATAAAAAACTCTCCGGGTGGTGATACCGGAAGTTTATAGACCATCACGGCATAGTGATAACCACCTTCAGTGAAAACACCAGTCGAGGGATTAGAACCTCCTGCCAGGAAAGAAAGAAAATTGTATTCTTTCTGATCTTCAGGTGTACTATCCCAACCACTTCGACGGATCTCGTGCACCCCAACGCTTCCGTTTGAAAAAGTTGATCTTACCTGAGTGTTTATTCCGAACGCTGTTCCGGAAAATAACAGACTCATGAAAAAGACATACTTCATTTTTATTAGTGTATATTTACTATTATTAACATCGTTTTTCATACAATATACGCTTATACCTTATTTGTTGTTTGTCAAACATTTATTTGTCTATTTAAATAATTCTTATTTAAACCCATTTAAATTTCAATTCCTTAAAATTTAAAATTTTAAGCCTATTAAATATTAATCAGTAAAAACTTGAATGAAACGGACTTACTGAAATTCGATTACGCTGCTAATCCGCATTATCGAACTCATGCGTTCGTTGCTTCCATGATTCTTATTGAGTCAGGCAAAGATGCGGTAAATACAGCGGGCGATTAAACGCATAATTTGAAATAGCATAGGTCTATAAGGTATACATACCTCATCAAATCTCAGCAAAAGCCCACTAAAACCCCACAAAGCCTCAGAGCAAATCCGCCGCCTAGTCCCCTAGTTCCAAGCGTATCTCCCTAAAAGGAAATGGAAGACGCCAAGAGCGAAGCCGCCCTAGGTGGTCTTGTCCTCCAGAAGCTCCAGATATTTATTGACCTCGCCCTCCGGCAAATCGCTGCTCTTCAACATCTGCCGCGCCTCCGCCTCCTGACCGTTGTTCTTCATCGTGCGCAAGAGTCCGTTCACCGATTGCTGGCGGTTTTTCCGGTTGTCGATCGTCAAACCCCAGGTCAGGGCCGAGGGCGTATCGGTCCGCCGCACCTTTTGCACCAGTTCCTGTACTGCCTTGTCACGGGCCGGCCCTTTGTCCAGTTCCGAGATCCATACCGTTGCCTCGTAGGTGTCGTGATCCAGCCATTCTTCAGTCACTTCTTCCATCGCCTTGATTTGTGCCTTTGGATCCTCCAGACCCAATGCCCAAACCGCCGCACTTCCAGCATCCTGACGGGCATAACTGCTCGCCAGGATAGACGCCTGACTTATCAATGCCTCCGTGTCACCGCTTCGCTCCAAATGCGCAATCATCCCCACCGGGTCGCGACCCGCCCATTCCCGTAAAACCGAGTTCCGCGCGCGATTGGCAAGATTACTGTCCGGCATCGTAGCCGCCCAGTCCAAGGCCGCCTCGGGGTTGTCCTTTGTTAACTCCCGCGCAAGATTCGTCACCAATGTATTCTTGTCCGTACCGGGCGGGATCGTCCGGAGGTATTCCATCGCTCCCTCCTTGTCATTGCTCGCAAAGGCATTCAAAACCGCTCGGCGTGCATTCCCTTTTTCCGGCCCATCCTGCAAGCTCTGCACCCATTCCATCGCCGCGATGGGATCCTCCCGGCCCCAACGATTCGCGAGACTACTCACCGCATTCTCATAGGCGCGACCAAAGGGCAAACTGTCGATAATCTGGAGAACCTGCATCGGGTCGCGGCGCGCCAATTCACCGACCACCTGACCCAGCGCATCATCCCGCGCCTTCCCCGTCATATTATCCACCACAAAGTTATAAGCCTGCACCGGATCACTCCGCGTCAGACTCCACATGCTGTTGCGGATGATTTCATTCTTCGTTCCATCGTTCGGCAAATCTCCCAAAAAAGCCAGTGCCCCGTCCATGTCACGTCGCACCCACTCATACATCAAACGCGGCATCACCCGCGCCCGTTGATCCGCATCCGGCAAATTCAAGGCAAAATTTCCCGCCGCCTCGGGGTCCTCCCGACTCAACGCAATAACATATCCCTGCAGGGCATTATCGCGCATCTCCCCGCCCGGCAGGGTTTCGATCTTTGCCAGCGCACCGGCGGGATCCTTCCCCGCCCATTGCGCAAACAAGGCATTGTAACGCCATCCCCGCATCTCACCCCCGCCTTGCTCCAAGACCTCAAAAGCTCGGTTCGGATCTGTGTCCAACATCGCCCGCGCAATCGCATAATTCGCCAGAGAACGATCGTGACCGGACTCAATCTGCGCCGCCGCTGCAGCCGCCGCTTCGGGATCCACCCCCGCCCAGGCCGAAAAAAGCGACATGCTGTGTCGCGAGCGGTTCCCCGTCGGTAATTCATTTTGATAAAAATCAAAGGCGGCCTGTGGGTCGCGGTCCACCCAAGCCATAAACGCCAAACTGGAAACCATCCCGTCGCTCATTCCCCAGCCGCTGCTATCATCATTCAACAGTAATTCCCGCAAGCCATCCTGCGATAGCCCCGCAATCAAATCCAGCGTCTCACGCGCATTCGACATCGAGGGCGAGTTCGACAATTCATTTATCCGCTCCGTCATCAGCTCCACGCTAATAGGCTCCTCGTCCTGACCTTCCCCCTCGAGGGATTCCCCTCTTGCGGTTTCAGTCGCAGCCGCCACCTCCCCCGCTGACTCACCCTCAGCGCTTCCCCTTGAGGAGGCAGCCGTCGTTTGTCCCGGCGTCCCGGAATCATCCCGCCCCTCCGGCGCAGGTGAAAATACATGGCTCAAGCCCCAGCCCATCAAAAGGGCGAGGATCAACAGAAGGGGCAACGGTAGACGATTCATAATTAACTACATAATATTAGCCTCGGCTCCCCTCTGGCAAGTTTTGCCAGAAAAGAATAAATAAAAACTGGAATTAACTTACATCGTTAACCAGCCGCAAAAGTTTCAGCAAAATATCTGCTACTTACGAGACAACCATCGACTCCAATTCACGCACTGCGGTCGCAGGGCCATCCTCAGCCTGCAAGATTTCCTTCACCTCAGCGGCCCGTCTGGAAAACTTCCCATTGCGCTCAATATTGCGTACCGCCTTCGGTAATTCCTCCGGCCATTTCGAACGCTTCAATTCCAAGCCCACGCCCAGACGCTTCATCTCTCCCGCAAAAAACCATTGGTCCCCAATATGCGGGATGATCACGTGCGGTACCCCCGCATGGAGCACGCTTGCAGTCGTGCCCGCCCCGCCGTGGTGAATCACCAATGAAGCGTGCTGGAAAAGTTGGTCGTGCGATACCTTGTCCACACATAACATCTCCGCTCGCGGCCGCTCAATCGTCAGACCCGCCCAGCCGGATTGGATGATGATGCGCTTCCCCTTGGGCCAATTCCGCATAAAGCGCGTCATCACCATCCGCGCCTTGTCAAAAGTCACACTCCCGAAAGTTAGGATTGGCACCCGTTCCCCCGCGCAAAACGCCTCCAGTCGCGACTCCAGCCCGGGATCCTCCTCCGATTGCCAGCGCAAATAACCGGAAAAGACGAAGCGGTCATTCCACAGGCGCTTGGGCATAAACAAGCTCGGCGAAACCGTCACGATCACCTTGTCCGCCGGATCGAGCAGGAAACTCTGCGTGCGGCCGATTCCGTAGCGTACCGCCGCCTCCCCCACCACCTGATTGATCTGCCAGCAAAATATGCGGTCCGCGATGTGCCAGCCCAGAGCGTTCCATTTGCGGCGAAAATACGGCGGGAAGGGCAAGAGGCGCGGCACCCCCTGCGGTGGATGACTCAAAGAGGGTACCGCGTTGTGCGCAAAAGTCGTCACCGCGCAGGGCACACCCCGCATCCGCGCCAGCGTGCATAAACTCGCAAACAAATAACTGCTCACAAATAAATCCGCCCGCGAGAGCTCCGCATCCAGCGTCCTCAATATCTCCTCCAAAAACGGCAAGGACTCGGAGTAAATGATCCGCACCAAATCCACCGGGTTCTTCGCCTTCGTCAAATCCCGCATCGCCTCCGCAAAACCCGTCTGATCCCAATCCGGCGGTAAATACACATATTCCAAACCCGCCCGCTCAATCTCTTCACGAAATAACCGCGCCGAGGCAAATCGCACCTCGTGCCCCGCCTCCACCAAAGCACGACCCAACCCGATCACCGGATAGATGTCTCCTGTGGAGCCGTGCGAAGTCAGTAATACGCGCATCGTTTGTCTGTAGTTCGTAATATAAGCGCAGCCGAAAATCTCGACCGCTATCCTATCCTATCCCCTATAACGCGCCGCGATTCAAGCAATTCCCGCACCGCCCTAGAGCAGATCCGCCGCCAAGTCCGCCAACTCCGAGCGGACCCCCGTCACTAATTCCAAATGCGCCGTGATTTCCGTGCCCCGCAAACGCTGCGCGGTGTGCACCAAGCCATTCGAATTCGTATCGAGGAACATACTGTCCACCTGCGCGGGATCCCCCAACAAAATAACCTTCGAGCCCTCCGCCATCCGGCTCACCACCGTCTTCGCCTCGTGCGGCGTCAAATTCTGCGCCTCGTCGATAATGAAGATCGTGTTCGCAAGGGAACGGCCCCGAATAAAGGTCATCGCCTCCACTTCCACCATCCCGAAGTCAAAGAGGAATTGATACGGTTTGCGCGGCCCGCTGTTCTCCTCCTCATCCGATTCATGTTGAACCGGTTGTTTAGCGAGTCGTGCAATCGCCTTCTTGCGCTTCCGGTTCGAGGTAATCTTGTCGATCTGTGCCTGCGCGCTCTCCGCCTCGTCGGGCTTAACCACCTTGCGGTTGCTGAATAACACCTCCAGGTTGTCATAAAAGGGCGCGATGTAGGGCGACATCTTTTCCTCCAATGTCCCGGGCAAAGCCCCGGTGTCCTTCCCGATGTGCACCAGCGGGCGCGTGATAAAGACACGCTCGTAGAGATTGTCCTCGCCCAAAGTCTGATACAGCGCCATCGCTATCGAGACCAAAGTCTTGCCCGTCCCCGCCTTACCGCAACAGGTCACCAATTTAATATCCTCGTCCAACAAGGCGTCCATCAACATCCGTTGCTCGTTATTCAAAGGATTGATCCGGATCCCCTTCGGAATCTTGATCCCCATGTTTTCACTCAGGATCAAGCCCTCCAGTTGCCCGTCTCCCCGGTAACGCGCCGGTTCCCGAAATTCCCCGCTCACCACATACACGTATTCGTTGATGAACAAATGACTCGTCAGCCCCGGTTCGAGATCCACCCCGTGCTCCTCGATGAAACGGGTGTAATCCTCCTCGCTCAACTCGATCGTCTTACAGCCCTCCGACTTCAGGTCATTGACCTTGTCGTTCATATAATCCTGCACCTCCATCCCGAGCGCGATTCCCTTCAACGCCATGTTCGCGTCCTTCGTCACCAGAACCACCCGGTGCTTCGGGCAGGCGTCCTGTAGAAAAACCACCGACGCCAAAATGCGATTATCCATCTTGTCGAGATCACTCAGGGTCGCCCGCAAACGCTCCATCCCCGCGCTCTTCGCATCCCCATTCACCAAATATTCATTGATCACCACAACCAGAGAACCGCCCGTGCTCAACTCCCGGCCCAGCACCGCGCTCCCCTTGCCCTTCAGCGCAACCGGCACCTGTTCCTTCCCCTTGTCAAACAAAGCCCGCAGATCGCGGTGCACGCTCCGCGCCGCATACCCCAACTCACCAGGCGCCGCTTTCTTGCGGTCCAGCTCCTCCAATACCTCCACCGGAATCGCCAGCGTGTTTTCCTCAAATTTATAGAGGCACTGCGGATCGTGCAGGAGTACATTCGTGTCGAGGACAAAGAGCTTTTCCTTGGCTCGGGCGGTCTTTTTGGCAACTTTAGGCAATTTTAAAAATAGTGGCGGCTTTTTATGACCCGGCATTGATTCCGGACGTGATTTACATAATCTAGCCCTATGCTGGACAGTCCGTCCGGCGCAAGCAGGAAAACCCTTTGACTCACAAATTTCGCAATGTCCGACCCCTTCGACCAACTCCAGGAACGCCTCGGCTACACCTTTCAGGATCCCGAACACCTCAAACGCGCCCTCACTCATCCGAGCCTCACCCTCCCCACCGGCAATAACCAACGACTCGAATTCCTTGGCGACGCCGTCCTCGACCTCCTTATCGCCTCCCAACTCTACGCGCAATTCCCGGAGGCGGACGAGGGCGCCCTCGACCGCATGCGCGCCTGTATCGTCAATGGCCGCGCCCTCGCAGCCATCGCACGCAGCATGCAACTCAACGAAACCCTCCGCGTCAGCGAGGCGCAGCGCAGTCATCATCCCGATCCAAGCGACGCCATGCTGGAAGACGCCCTCGAAGCCCTCATCGGCGCGGTTTACCTCGACGGTGGATTGGAGTCCGCCCAAGGCGTCGTCACGGCGCTCTTTTCTGAAGCCCTTCAAAACGCCAACCCACTCCAAGCGGGCAACCCAAAGTCCCGCCTTCAGGAATTCACTCAGGGCAAATACGACGGACACACCCCGCACTATCACCAGCTCGACCCGGAAGGCCCCGAGCACGACCGCCATTATACCTGCGCCGTTTCCATCCTCGAAAAGGAAATTGCCCGTGGTCGTGGTCGTTCCAAGAAAGCCGCAGAATGCGCTGCCGCCGAAGCCGCCCTCGAAGCCCTCAAGCTCAACTAATGCCAACCCTCCAACCCAACAAAGGCAAAACCCGCCTCTTGCACGGGGTTTGTGAGGCCGCCCGTGCGGCTTGCTATGGCACCCTCCTGGCCGAACGACGGGGGCTCTACCTCCTCCTTGTCGCAGAGCCGCGCCGCGCCGAAGCCCTCGCCGCCGAGACCGCCCAACTCACCAATTGGCTCCTCCCTGACGCCCCGCCTGAAATCCTCTTTTTCCCGGAAGCGCCCCCGCCCAATATCGACCTCGCCCGCCGCACCGACCGTATCGGGGAACGCCTTCAGGCACTCGGCGCCCTCCTCCGCAAACCGAAAGCCCCGCGCCTCCTTATCACCACCCCGGAAGCCCTCCTCGGCCCCTGCCCGCCCCGCGATCAATTCAACCGTTCGCGCCTCGAAATCCGCATCGGGCAACACTACGACTTCGCGCAACTCACCGAACAACTCGCCCGCGAACTCAACTACGATTCAGAAGCCCTCTGTGAAAACCCGGGACAGTTCGCGATTCGCGGGGGCCTCCTCGATCTCTACCCGCTCGACGCCCTCCAACCCTACCGCCTTGATTTCTTCGGCGATGAACTCGAGAGCATCCGCACCTTTGATCCCACCACCCAACGCACCACCGGCACCGCCGAAGCCCTCACCGTCCCCACCGCCGCCGGTTCCGATTCCTCCGAAGACCAACAGGACGCCGCCCTCCTCGATTACCTCCCCAGCACCGCCCTCACATGGATCCTCGAAGAACCCGCCCTCCTCACCCGCGAACACGCCTACCGCTTCGACCCCTCGCCCGCCCCCGCCGGGCAAATCCGCAGCGTCCCCCAAGCCCTCCGGGCGCGCGCCGCCGCTAAGGACGCCCGCATCGCCATCTGCGAAGTCGATACCAACCCCGCCCTCTTTGAGGACGCCCCCCGCCGCGCCCTCGCCCTCGAACCCACCGCCCATTATCGTCTCGATTCCCCCGAACCGCTCGACCTCCCGCGCCCCAATGCCCCCGCCAATTTGCTCCGCTTCGAGGAACAACTCCATCAATGGGCCACCCAAGAAAAACTCGCCCTCTTCGCCATCTGCCCCGGCAAAACCCGCGCCCAACGCCTCCGCAACGCCCTCGAGGACGACCCGCGCACCGCCGCCCTCCGCGTCGAAATCCTCGACGGAACCCTCCCGGGCGGCTTCATCATCCGCGACAAGGGCGAACCTTGGTTCCCGCTCCCCCGCCCCGACAAATCCCACGGCTGCGTCCTCTTTACCGATGACGAATTCCTCGGTCAGCCCGCAAAGGCAGCACCGGCGCGGCGCGAGCGCGCCCGACCCTCTCTTTCCCAGGTCGATCAAATGCTGGACTTCTCGGAACTCGCGGATGGCGACCCGCTCGTTCACCTCCAGCACGGGATCTGCCTCTTCCGGGGTCACGTTAAACTCGAGACCCCCAACGGTCCCCGCGAAGTCCTCTCCGTGGAATTCGCGAACGCCATGACCCTCCACGTCACCCTCGCGGAATCCCACCTCCTCACGCGCTACGTAGGCCTCACCAAAGCCGCCCCAAAACTCAGCAAAATCGGCGGCAAGGCATGGGCAAAATCCCGCCGCGCCGCCGAAACCGCCACCCTCGATTACGCCGCCCAACTCCTCCGCCTCCACGCCACCCGCGACCAGGCGGAGGGCTTTCCCTTCCCGGAAGACCATTTCTGGCAAAAGGAATTTGAGGACGCCTTCCCCTTCAAGGAAACCCCCGACCAGCTCGCCGCGATCGAAGCCACCAAGTCCGACATGGAACAGGCGCGCCCCATGGATCGCCTCATTTGCGGCGACGTCGGCTTCGGAAAAACCGAGGTCGCAATCCGCGCCGTCCTCAAAGCAGTCCTCTCGGGGAAACAGGCGGCTGTCCTCGTCCCCACCACCGTCCTTTGCCAACAACACTTCAACACCTTCCGCGAACGCATGGCGCCCTATCCCGTCAGGGTCGAACAGGTCAGCCGCCTCGTCCCCAGCCGCAAAGTCCGTGAACTCCTCGCAGAGCTCGCCGCAGGGCGCATCGACTGCATCATTGGAACCCACCGCCTCCTCAGTCAGGACGTCCATTTCAAAGACCTCGGCCTCCTCGTGGTGGACGAGGAACAACGCTTCGGCGTGAAACACAAGGAACGCCTCAAGGAATTTCGCGCCGCCGTCGATATCCTCACCCTCTCCGCCACCCCCATCCCGCGCACCCTCTACCTCGCCCTCGCCGGTGCCCGCTCCATGTCGGTCATCGAAACCCCGCCCGCCGACCGCCGACCCATCGAAACGATCGTGCAAAGCTACGACCCCGCCATCGTGAAAGACGCGATCCGCGCCGAAATTGACCGGGGCGGACAAGTCTTCTACCTCCACAACCGCGTCCAAACCATCGAAGCGGTCGCCGATACGATCCGCGAAATGCACCCAAAGCTCCGCGTCGCGGTCGGACACGGACAAATGACCGCCCTCGCCCTCGAAAAAATCATGGCGCGTTTCGTGGCGGGCGAATACGACGTCCTCGTCTGCACCACCATCATCGAATCCGGCATCGACATCCCCAACTGCAACACCCTCATCATCGAGGGCGCCGACCGATTCGGGCTCTCCCAACTCTACCAGATCCGCGGACGCGTCGGGCGTTTCAAACGCCAGGCCTACGCCTACCTCCTCCTCCACCGCCACGCCGCCCTCGTCGATCAAGCCCACAAACGCCTCAACGCCCTCAAACAACACAACCAACTCGGCGCAGGCTTCCGCATCGCGATGCGCGACCTCGAACTCCGCGGCGCCGGCAACCTCCTCGGTTCCCAACAAAGCGGCCACATCGCCGGCGTCGGCTTTGAACTCTACTGCCAACTCCTCAAACAATCCGTCGCCCGCCTCAAGGGCGAACCCGGCGCCGACCGCATCCGCGCCGAAGTCCAACTCGATTTCCTCAAAGACCGCGCCGAACTCCCCGCCAGCTACATCGCCGAACCCCGCCTCCGCATCGACCTCTACCGCCGTCTCGCCCTCGCCCCCGATACCCAAACCCTCAGCGCCATCGAAGACGAAATGCGCGACCGCTTCGGAAAACTCCCGACCCCTGCCCGCACCCTCCTCGCCGTCAGCGAAATCCGCGTCCAAGCCGAAACCGCCGGAGTCCGCCGCGTCGAGACCGAAGACAACCGCCTCATCTGCCACCGCGCCAACCCCGGAAAAGAACCCTACCTAAAAAACGGCAGCCGCTTCCCCCGCCTCACTGCCAGCACCCCCCTCGCAAAACTCAAAGAAATCCAAACCTTCCTCAAACGCCACTCCCGCCCCTCCCTCTAAATCTTACTATTACTCTTACTCTTAATCTTACTCTTAATCCTAATCCCATCGAACTTCGAACATCGAACGTTCAACTTCCAAGCCATTAAAAGCGTAGAAGCGACACTCCTGTCGCTTTTCAGCAAAAAGCAAAGCGGCAGGATTGCCGCTTCCACGTGATACAATCTCTGTTCCTCTGCGTTACAGAATCCGGCTCAGCCGGAAACCGCTAATTCTCGCTTATAAACACAAATATTTTTGTTATAAGGATTAGCGAAAATAAGCGCCTATCAGCGGTCGCCAGCTAAGCTGGCATCAGGTCAGAGCACCGGAAAAACGTCCAACATCGAACTTCGAACATCGAACGCTGAACTTCCACCTTTCCACCCCCAACCTTACCACTTTCGAACTTTCCCACTTTCCCACCAAATAGTCCCACCTTCAACGTTCGATGTTCAACGTTCAATATTCGCGGCGCGGCGCGCGCCGCGCAGCTTCCCTCTTGACCGCTCGCCCCATGCTTTAAAGACTCATAATACTATTTCAAATCCTCCACAAACCGCGACCGTTATGTTCCAGCACCTTCACCGCCTCTTCCTCGCCTGCAGCGCCCTCCTCTGCGCCGCCACCCTCTCCGCCCAGGAAGAAGACCGCTCCATCAGCCGACTCGGCAACAGCATCGCCGCCATCGCTGAAGGTCAAATCATCACCCTCGAGGAAGTCCGCAACGAGCTCGAACCCATTATCCCACGCATCCGACTCGAATCCAAAAACCCCGAGGAATTCAATAAACGCCTCGAGCAAATGAGCCGGCAAATCATCCAAAACAAAATTGACCGCATCATCATCGTTAAAGCCGCCAAGGACAAAGGCCTCATGATCCCCCAATCCTACATCGATCAGGAATACAATGACGTCATCGCCACTGACTTCGACGGCGACCGAGGCAAATTCATCCGTTACCTCAAAGCCCGAGGCGAGACCCCCCGCGATTACCGCAAACAAATCTACGAACGCGTCGCAGTGAACGTCATGCGACAACAAAACCGCAAATCCGAAACCGAAGTCAGCCCGGAACGTATTCAGGATTTCTACCTCGAAAACAAAATCCGTTTCTATCAAGAAGCCGCCATGCATTTGCGTCAGATCATCCTGACCCCCGCCGCCGGACAAGTCCCCGCCGACCTCCAAGCCACCACCACCGAGATCATGCAGGCCCTCGACGCCGGCAGTAACTTCGGCGACCTCGCCCGCCAATACAGCACCGACAACCGTTCCCGCAAGGGCGGCGACTGGGGCTGGATCAAAAAAGCCGACATCCGACAAGAACTCAGCACCCCCGCCTTCGCCCTGCAACCCGGCGAATACACCCAACCCCTCACCCTTGGACAAACCACCTTCATCCTCTACTGCGAAGAAAAACGCGACGAGAGCATTCAACCCCTCAGTGAAGTCCGCGACATCATCGAAAACATCCTCACCGGAGAAATCGCCCGCGAAAACCAGGAACGCTGGCTCGAAGACCTCCGCGAGAGAGCCTATATCAAATACTTTATCTAGTCGCCTTAATCTTAAACTTAATCCCCCTCAACGATTTGCGCCGTTGGTGGTTGGCCTGATTGCTTACGTAGAAGCAAAACTCCTGTCGCTTTTCAGCAACCGCACGTAGAAGCGACACTCCTGTCGCTTTTCAACCCAAGCCGTACAAGCAAAGCGGCAGGATTGCCGCTTCCACGTGATGCAATCTCTGTTGCTCCGCGTTACAGAATCCGGCACAGCAGGAAACCGCTAATCCTCGCTTATAAACACTAATAGTTTAGTTTTAAGGATGAGCGAAAATAAGCGACTATCAGCGGTCGCCAGCCAAGCTGGCCTCAGGGCAGCGCTCTGGGGTTGGAAATTGTTAGTTGAACGTTCAGACGTTCCTAAGATTAAGATTAAGATTAGGATTAAGAATAAGATTTAGGTAATCCCAACCAACAACCTTCAACGAACAACTCCATCAACGTTCGATGTTCGGTGTTCCCTATCCCCCTTCAACGTCCAATACTTGCTAAATTATACAATATTATTGGAACAAACGCCGAAAATCTGTTTATATACAGTGATTACCCTATTTTACATCATTGAGACGTTTTTATACCACTCTACTACTGCTTGTCAGTATGCTTGGCCCACTACCGGCGGCGATCAACATGTCGGTGCAATTCACGGCGAATGCGAGCAGTGAGCTGAGTGCCTTGCAGCAATCGTATTTTTTGGATGGCTTGAATTTCTGGCAGTCGCGGATCACGGGCTATCAGGACGGGGTGACGCGGGGTTGGGTCTTGACGGTGGACACGTTCTCGCAGCCGGCAGAAAACGGCGGGATTATATTGGGTAGCGCGGGCGCAGGCGGGCTTGCTTTGTCGAATTTCGTAGCGGGCTCAAGTTATTCGCATGGCCGTTTCATTTATTCCAGCTCGGGGGTGGCGCAATTCAACACCCACCCCGATGCGGGTTCATTGGGATTGAATGCCAATACGATTCGGCATGAAATTGGGCACGCCCTTGGGATCGGCATCCTTTGGGAAGCGAACGAAGTCTACAACGACGGCAACCCGGACAACAACTATTACTACACGGTAAACGGTTCGCCCTACGAACGGGTTTTGAGCGGCGGCACCCCGGGTCAATACATAGGGGCTTCCGCGCTGGCGGCCTACCGGAATGAATACGACCCCGATGCCGACTATATCCCGGTTGAACTGGACGGCGGCGTTGGCACCACGCACGCGCATTGGAATGAGGTGACTGATAATTTCAGGGTGGAAAATCAACCCGGCTATGACTCGGATCCTGGAGATGGTTCGGCGGCACCGATTGTTACCGCGGGCGAGAATGCCGGCGAATCCCTGGACGACGAACTGATGACGGGGGTCCTGAGCGGGAGCGCCTACCTCAGTGAGACGAGCCTCAGATCGTTGGAGGACATCGGATATACGGTGGTGCCTGAACCCGCGACCTACGCGCTCATCATTGGCCTGCTGGCGAGTCTGAGGCTCTGGCGCCGGTTCAAGCGCTAGCCCAATCCCGGTCGGCTACACCCGAGGCTGAGGCTATTCCATTGGAAAATCGGCGAGGAGTTCCTCGGCGGTCCAGGGTTCGGTACGGGAACCGTATTTGGCATGGTAGCCTTCGAGCGCCTCAACGCTGACTTCGGGGGCGCTATTGCCCCATTCCTGACGAATGTAGGTCAGGACTGCCGCAATTTGTTTCGGCTTGAGGTTGAGACCGTTGGGTCCGAAGGCGGGCATGTTGCCGTTGTAGGTAGCACCGAGCACTTCGATTGGGCCATTGAGGCCGTTGATCAGGATGCGCGCGAGGCGTTCTTCGTTGCCAATGACCCATTCGGATTCAACCAAGGGAGGAAAGGCTCCGGCAACCCCGAGACCGGTGGTCTGGTGACAGGCCACGCATTGACCGCGGAAGATCCGCGCGCCGACTTCGGCAAGGGGTTTTTCTTCTATCACCACTTCACCCGCACCACCCTTGGCGTCGGGATCATACGCGTCCCAGCGGAAGTCCTGTGAGTAGTTTGAGAAATAGTAACCGCCCCAAAATGCGAGGAGGGAAATCATGGTGAGCAGACTGATGGGGATGGGCGATTGCCGTTCGTGCGGCTCAACGCGTTCGCGCTTGAGCTGCGGGGCGTGAATCGCCTGCATATCGGTGTCCTGCATCGCGGCTTTTTCAAATCCGCTGCTCGAGGTGGAATCCTGTGATGTGGTATCGTCGCTCATTAGTCCAGGATGGGTGCTTCGGGAAGACTGTAATCGATTTTGAGGCTGAGCAGATATTCCACCAGTGCTTTGGCGCGGCGGGTGGGTATGATTTCATAACCGGCGGGCGGGGCATAGGGCGAGTCCGCCGGGATCGCAACCGCGTCGGCGGAGGGCGCGCCGTCGATTGCTTGTACTTTATAGAGAAAGGCAAAGGGAGGCATGTTGGAGCCCTGGGAGGTGATCTGCGGGTTGTAGAGGTGCTTGTGGTGCCACTCGCGGCCTCCGTCACCCTGCAGGCGGCCTCCGACATTCACGAGGTCCGGACCGGTACGCATCGTGCCAAGCAGGACGCGGCTTTGGGAAATGTAGTCACGCGGAACGGTGGCGCGTTGTGCCCAACCACGGGCGACGTCTGCGCCGAAGGATTCGCGGCGGGATTGCTGACTGTGGCAATAGATACAGCCCATTGAGATATAGACTTCCTTGCCCTGCAGCGCAACGCCCCCTTCGACAAGCGGATAGAGGGTTTCACCCTCCGGCATGACGGGGTTTCCATTTTCGTCCGCCTCAAGGCTTTCGGTGGTTTGTTCAAGCGACCCGAACTGGACGTGACTGGTGAGGACGATCCCGGTGAAGGAGAAAGCCAGCATAAAAAAGATGCCGAGAAATAGAAGTGGGAGACTTTTCATCAGGCGGCGCCCTCCTCTTTAGCGTTAAATAAGGTGGGAGTGTCCTTGGTTTTAATCTTTCCGGCGGCGAAGAGCATCCAGAAGAAATTAACGGCGAATGCGATATGGGCAACCAGCAGGAGGAAACCCGAGACGGAACGCGCCTTGAGCCAGGGCATCGTATTTTGTACGACGTCGAGGAAGGCGATCTCGGGATTGTTCATTTGGAGGCCTTGAATCCAGCCGCCAATCTGGAGCGCGAAAACCATCAGCAGGATGCCGAGGGCGCTGCCCCAGAAATGGATTTTAATAAGGAGGGCGGAGGGCCATTCACGATACAGGAGGCGCGGCATCATGTAGTAAACCCCACCGAAAAGGATCATCGCAAAGAAGCCGTAGGCTCCATGGTGGGCGTGCCCGACCGTGAAGTGCGTGAAGTGCGTCACGAGATTGACGTCGCGCAAAGCCATCGCGGAACCGATGAGACTGACGAAGGTGTAGTTAATAGCGCCGAAGACGACAAAACGCATAGTGGGGCTGCGCCAGCCCTCACGGTGTAGACCCACGACCGTCATGTGGTGATTGATCGCGACCACCACAACCGGAATGACCATCATGACCGAGGCCACGATACCGGCAGAAATGAGCCAGACCGGGACGGGGCCGCCAATAAGGTGGTGCACCCCCGCCCAGTTGTAGAAAAGCGCGAGCGACCAGAATCCGAGGACCGAGAGGTAGTAGGAATAAATCGGGCGCCCCAGCACTTTGGGGATCAAATAATAGGCGGTGCCGAGTGCCATCGGGGTGAGCCAGAGCCCGAGAACGTTGTGTGCGAACCACCAGTTGGTAATCGATTGCACCACACCCTGCGCCGGAGCCCAAATGATCATGATCTGCGCAATCACGTAGAGCCAGGGGAACCAGAAGAGCGCGCCAAGGAAATACCATTGGGAAACATAGACGTGATCTCCCTTGCGAAAACGGAATGCCATGACGCCCCAGATTCCGACAAGGATGTAGGAAATCGCGAGCAGCGGCGTGGCGTAGCTCGGGATCTCAAGCCATTCGACCGAAGTGATGTCGCCCTTGATGAGGCCCCCGATTCCAACCGTGAGGCCGATATTCCAGAAGGCGCCGGCGATGAGGAGGAGCCCGCCGTGACGGATTGGCGCACGGCAAAGGCGCGCCATAATCCAGAGGCAGACCCCAAAGATCATGTTGTTGCCGAAACCGAGCGACATGGAATTGAGGTGGGCGGCGCGCATGCGCCCGAAGGTGCTGTATTCAGTGCCCGCTGCGAAACTGGGTTCGTGCAGTTTGATCGCCGCAATGAGGGCAAAGATCGTGCCGAGGATCAGCCATCCCACCGCCGAGACGATGAAAAACACCGATGCGGTGCGGATTGAACGGTCGATTTCGCTCAACTCTGCCCGAATAGCGGGATCATTCGTGGTGTAGGGAATGACCGGACCGGCGGTATGTTCAGTGCTGTCGCTCATATTCAAATTCAACGTTTATTCGGGAAGGAATCCGAAAGCTCCCCTTCCGGTTCTTCCTCGGTAAAGATAACCTTGGACTGCGCGTCCATGTTGCGGAAATAGCCTCGATTGGCCGCCCAATAGAGCATGTAAGCCGTGACTGCGAAGAAGAAGATTCCCAGCAGGATGATTGGCAAAAGTTCGAGATAATTTTCAACTGGCATTACTCAAGCACTTGGTTTGGGGCCTCAGCAGGTACTTCGGCAGGTGCCTCGGCAGGTGCTTCGACGCTTTGGCTTTCGTCTGCAGTATAGTTATTAAGGGTCAAATCTTTGGCAAGCTCGATTGGGATGCGGACGGTGCCCGCCTCTTTATCCACCACCGCGAAGGCATTCAGCTTTGCGATGCCGGCGGCGCGGGCTTCGTCGGCCTTCGCTTGGCGCTCGGCGACCACTGCGGCATCGACCCGGTCGGCACGGTTGGGCAAATAGGCGATGTAAATGATAACCGCGAAGATGAGGATCGCGCCCAGCGCACCAATGAAGGTGAAACTGCGATTTAGAAATGCGGGTGTTGAAGACGACATCGTGGAATTACTCAATGTAGTTAAGTGAATTTTCAATATTTGGATCACGTACCGGGATTGGCTCGGCCTTGTTCATACTACGGCAGAAACCCCAGATGCACAAACCGCCGAAGCCGATAATGGCGGCAATATCAAAGATTTCCACCGTAAAGGGACGCACGGTATAACCGTAGGCGTTGTCGGCGGGAATCTTACCGGGGACGATATTCCAATAGAGATCGATGGTGTGAAAGACCAGAATCCAGGAAGAGATGGCGACGCTGCGCCAGATGACGACCTTGGTCTTATACCAGAGGAGGATGAGGAAAGGGATGAGGAAGTGACCGAAGATCAGGCACATACTGATGGGCCACCAGCCATTTTTCTCACGGATGTTGTACCAGAAGGTTTCCTCGGGAATGTTGGCGTTATAGACCAGGAAATACTGGGAGAAACTGATGTAGGCCCAGAAGACCGTAAATGCCAGCATCATACAGCCGATGTCATAACGGTGCGACTGTTTGAGAATACCCTGCAGGTAACCGCGCGCTGCGAGAATCACGGAAAGGATGAGAATGGTGGCGAGGGCTGCACGCATCGAGGCCGCAAAGAACCACACCCCATACATGGTGGAGAACCAGTGGTATTCGAGGGACTTGAACCAGTCGATTGCACCGATGGTGGCGGCACCCGCACAAATAAAGAGCCCGATAGAGGAAAGGCGCCGCGCTTTGTGGGTGTTGTTGATATCGCCGCTTGTGTCGGTATCGAAGGACCATTTGCGGAGGAGACCCGCGAGCAGGATAAAGGTCGCGAAAACCCCCACCGCGCGCGCCGTGAAGAATCCGATATTCAGATAGGGCTGCTTCCAGGTAAAGATGGGATCCTCCCCGACCGTTCCGTGACCGGGCAATTCATTCACTCCATTCATCCACTTCCAGAGGAGGCCCGGGTTCTCGTGCAAAAAAGGCACCAGCAGGAGCGGAATGAACAGGACAAACAGAATGGGGAAGGCGCTGAAGCCGTGCTCGCACTGACGGCGAATGATAGTGGGCCACCGCGCGTGGAAAACGTGCCAGATTTGCGTTATAAACAGCATCCCGATCGCAATCGACATCCAGAAAGCGACCCCGATCAACCAACTCATCAAGGGACGCGCATCCCCCGTTTGCCAGCCTTGATAGAAACCATAACCGGCGAGCGCGGTGAAAAGGAGACCGATTAGGAGGGCGATCGAGCCGACCTTTTTGCCATAAGCCTGTGATCCGTCGGTATTCATTATTAAAATCCTAGTTCAGTGCGCTGGGCGGGGTTGAGCACCTCGACCGAGGCGTTTTGTGATTGCTGGAGGGCACGGACGTAAAGAATGGAGGCCCAGCGTTCACGCGGAGAGAGGCGGTCCTTGAGACCATACATAAGGCCCTTGCCGTTGGTGATGACGTCGAAGATATAGCCATCCTCAACCGAGCGCAGGCGGTTGTCGTGGTAGGTCGCCGCCAGGACGCCATAGGGCTTGGTCACGCCGTTGCCGTCACCCGCCGCGCCGTGGCACGCCGCGCAGAAAATCGAGTAGCGTTCCTCCCCTATTTTCATCAATTCATTCGTCGCCTCAATCGGGATTTTTTTGACAAAGCTGCCGTCCGGATTTTTGCCGAGGTTGTAGGCCATGTCACCGAGCTTGGAATCAGCAAACTCGGAGCTAAAGACCGCTTGCTGATTCAGGTAATTGCCGCGTGCAACAGTTTGTGCGGGCAGTGGACGATCATTGCGACCGTCCGCAAAAAATCCGTTTTCCGCCTGCGGTTTGTATTTCGCCTGGCGATCCATGTCGGGAAAGACCTCGATGGGAGTGTTCTTACTGAGCGACCCGCGGAAACCGAGGATCGAAACCACCGCGAAAACGATGAAGGTAAAGATGAGAAGGAAAATACGCATGGCGAAAATCTAGGCAGTGATTTCTTCGATATCGGTGCCGCCGATGGACTCCAGGAATTGACGGGTGTTCTGCGCGTCGAACTTTGAATCGCGCGCTTCAATGGCGATGATCAAGCGATCGCCCGCGACTTCAAGGAAGGTGTCGCTTTCGAAGAACGGATTGTGGTGTTGCGGCAGGAGGTTGGTGATAAACATACCGCCTAGCGTCCCGAAGGCCGAGAGGAGGATGGTCAGCTCATACATGATGGGGAACGGGAAAACCGGACTGAAGAAGGGCTTGCCCCCCACTATGAGCGGATAGTCGAAAAAGTTCATGAACCAAACGATCGAGAGCCCGATGGAGAACCCGGTAATGCCGCCACAGAAGGTAAAGATCGGCACCTTGGAACGGGGTTGTCCCTGAGCGGCGGGCATCCCGTGTACCGGGAAGGAGGAATAGGTGTCCCATTTCTTGTAACCGGCATCGCGCACCTTTTCGGCGGCGTGGTAGAAGCTCGGCGTATCTGGGAAACTGGCAATGATGGCGTGCGTCTTTGGCATTAGTGGTGCCCTCCTTTCACATGGTCGCTGGGACCGTGCGGGTCACCCTGCGGCATGACGTATTTGACTTCTCCGATCGGCATGAGCGGTAGGAAGCGTACAAACATCAGGAACAGCACACTGAAAACCCCGAAGGTTCCGAAGAAGGTGAAGATGTCCACAATCGTGGGCGAGTAGTAACCCCAGGAACTGGGGAGGAAATCATTGGCGAGCGAAGTCACGGTAATCACAAAGCGCTCAAACCACATACCGACGTTAATGAAAATCGACATCACCCAAACGAGGGCGGCATTTCGGCGCACCGCACTGAACCAGAAAAGCTGGGGCGTGAAGACGTTACAGCCGAACATCATGTAATACGCCCAGGAGTATTGTCCGAAGCCGCGGTTGATGAAGGCAAAGCTTTCGTAGGGGTTCGCGCCATACCAGGCGATGAAGAACTCCATGATGTAGGCGTAGCCAACGATCGAACCGGTACCGAGGCAGATCTTACACATGTTGTCGATGTGTCGCTGCGTGATCAGGTCGTGCAGGCCATAGACCGCGCGAAGCGGGAGCATGAGCGTGAGCACCATCCCGAATCCCGAGAAAATCGCACCCGCCACGAAATAAGGCGGGAAAATGGTGGTGTGCCAACCGGGCAACTGGGCAACCGCGAAGTCAAAGGAAACGATCGTGTGAACCGAGAGCACCAGCGGGGTGGAAAGGCCGGCGAGGACGAGGTAGGCCATTTCGTAATTGCGCCAATGGTTACCGGCGTTGCGCCAACCCATCGCAAAAATCCCGTAGAAATATTTCCGGAAAACGTCCATGCCCTTGGTGAGCCAACCCGCACCCTCATGGATGCCGGACTTGAGGCGCTGCACCGCGCGGTCGCGCAATACCCCGAGGTCGGGAATCATGCCCATATACCAGAAGAGCACCGAGACCGTTCCGTAGGTCGAGACCGCAAAAACGTCCCATTCCAGCGGGGAGCGGAACTGCGGCCAAATTGCATTGGCATTCGGCAAGGGGAAGAGCCACCAGGCGAACCAGACACGACCCACGTGGAAGAGCGGGAAAATACCCGCACAAATCACCGCAAAAATCGTCATGGCCTCAGCGGCGCGGTTAATCGAAGTGCGCCAACCCTGCTTTAACAGGCAAAGCACCGCCGAGATCAGCGTCCCGGCGTGACCGATACCAATCCAGAAAACGAAATTAACAATCGCCCAACCCCAGTTGATCGGATTGGCGAGGCCCCAGACCCCTACCCCCGTGCTGACAAGGTAGGCGAGACCCATCCCGGTAAAGGATGCGGTGAGCAGCGCAACTGCCATGCAAACCCACCACCAGGTCGGGGTCTTGGTCTCCACGATCCGGCAGATCTTGTTAGTGACCCAGTTGAAGTCGCGATCATTGGTAACCAGCGGTTGCTCGACCAATTCCGCGGGCTGCACCTTGTCAAGGATCGCGGCCTGCGTCGGGCTCATGGGGCTGTCATTGGGAGAAGATGCCATTGTTGCTCGTGTTGTTTGAAATTAGTGCGCTTCGTGGGTTCCGTGGGCGTGCGAATGATCGGCGTCCGCGCCGTGGTCGTGGTGGGAATCACCGTGACCGGCAACGCTGCCGTGCCCGTAACGCTCGTCGTATTGCGAGTAGGCGAAGGGCTTGTCGTAGTAATCCGGCATGCGTTTGTTGGGATTGCGGAGACGGGCGAGGTAGGTTGTGCGGGGGCGATTGTTCAAATACCCCAGTACCGAGTAATCGCGGTCGCTGTCCTTGAGTTTTGAAACCTCGGAATCCGGATCGGAAATATCACCAAAGACAATCGCGTCAGTCGGGCAGACCTGTTCACAGGCGGTCTTGATGGCGCCGTCCTTCACGCGAATATCGTCGCTCGCGCCCGCCACGCGTTTTTGCGCGATCTTGGCAGACTCAATGCGTTGGACGCAGAAGGTGCACTTTTCCATCACCCCGCGCATGCGGACCGTGACGTTGGGGTTCTTCTGCATTTTCTCCAGTTCGGGAACATCCACTTTACCGAAGGGGCCCTTGTAGAAATCACCGATTTGGCGCTTGTTCCAATCGAAGAAATTAAAGCGGCGCACCTTGTAGGGGCAATTGTTAGCGCAGTAACGGGTGCCGACACAGCGGTTGTAAGCCATCACGTTGAGACCGGTGCGGTCGTGGACGGTGGCGTTCACGGGGCAAACACTCTCACAAGGGGCGTTTTCGCAGTGCTGACAGAGCATCCCCATGAAGGAGACTTGTACCTCTTCCGGCACACTGGTCTGATCATATTCCGGCGCAGAGAAGTAACGGTCGATCCGCATCCAGTGCATCTCGCGCCCGCGGAGGGTCTGGTCCTTGCCTACGATTGGAATATTGTTCTCGCTTTGACAGGCGACCACGCAAGCGGCACAGCCGGTGCAACTGTTAAGATCAATCGACATCCCCCATTGTTGCGGTTGGGGGTATTTGTCCTCGTGCCCCTTCCAGACTTTAACATTGGGATCGGGAGCGTTGAACTTCGGGTGCACGTAGGCGGAGTTGCCCCGGTAATTCTCAAGGGATTTTTCCTGAAGCGACTTGTCCTTGTACTTTCCGTAATTGGCGGGCGCGTGCGACTCGACCCCCATCTTTTGCACGAAGTCAGGCTTCTTCTTGTAATAATCGGTATTGCCCTCGCGCACAATCGCGCGGCCCTCCATCGACCAGTGCTCCTGGGTGTTGGCGAGGCGATAGGTTTCCTGCGTCAATTTGAGCGCCGCCTTGAGGGCGTAACCGCTCGCGCCGGATTCGCGCAGTCCGTAAAAATCAAATCCGCTGCCCTGCCCGACTCGACCGGTCACTTTGCGACC
>CBFHKU010000011.1:2520-58871 GCA_965656495.1 Coraliomargaritaceae bacterium | reverse complement strand
CATCGAAGATCCGTATTCCGTAGAAGCGAGACGCTTGTTGCTTTTCCAGCAAGGGCGTGAAGCAGGGCGTAACCGGTACGCAAAAGCGGCAGGATTGCCGCTTCCACGGTGATGCCCGCGTCGTAAAAGCGACACTCCTGTCGCTTTTCTAGCAAGGCTTGAAGCAGGGCGTAACCGGCACGTAAAAGCGGCAGGATTGCCGCTTCCACGGTGATGCCCGCGTCGCAAAAGCGGCAGGATTGCCGCTTCCACTGTGATGCTGCGTCGTAGAAGCGACACTCCTGTCGCTTTTCTAGCAAGGGCGTGAAGCAGGGCGTAACCGGTACGTAAAAGCGGCAGGATTGCCGCTTCCACTGTGATGCTACTTCGTAGAAGCGACACTCTTGTCGCTTTCCTAGCAGGGGTGTGCGGCTTTAGTTACAACCGCAACCGCCGCCTTCACCTTCGCCGCCGCTGCCGCCGCAACAGCCGCCTTCGCCGCCACCCTGGTGCATGTGGCCGTGGGCTTTTTCTTCTTCGGTGGCTTCGCGTACGTTCTGCACCGTTACCGAGAAATTCAAATGTTGTCCGGCAAGGGGATGGTTCCCGTCAACCGTGACGTCTTCACCCTCCACTTTTTTAACGCGCACCGCCACGGGGCCTTGTTCGGTGCTCGCCTGAAATTGCATGCCGACTTCGAGATTGTCGACCCCCTGGAAGCGCTCGCGGGGCACTACTTGTTCGAGGGCGGGGTTGAATTCACCGTAACCTTCGGCAGGCTCAATGCGTACCTCTACCGATTCGCCAACCGATTTGCCCAGGAGGGCATTTTCAAGGCCGGGGATGATGTTGCGATGACCATGCAGGTAATCCATTGGCTGTCCGGGCTGGGACTGGTCAATGATAGTGCCCTCATCGTTCTTGAGGGTGTAGTCGATGGAGACAACGGAGTCGGCGGCAATTTGCATGTTTCGGGTGCGTTGGATAGTGATAGTTGGACGTTTAAAATGTAAAGTTGGGAGAAAAGCGCGGCGGGGTCAAAAGCGAAAGCGTGTTTTTTGCGTGGTGTTTTGCGAGGGGTGGTATTGTGATGAGGTAGCAAAAAAGTTATGCCTCCGATTCAATCACCCAGCCTCAACCGGCTCCATCAACACGCCCAAAAGCGTCTGGCTTTTGATCCGGGCGTGCCCCGGAGCGAGCAATTGCCCGCCTACAAACGTTTTCTGGAATTGGAAAATGAATTGTTGCTGCGCGACCACCGGAAGGGCTGGTCGGGTCGGAAGATTTGTCAGGCGCGGACCGTGATGGTGGATGTGGTGATCGAGAATCTTTTTTTGGCGGCCTTGAATCGTTATGCTACAGAAAAAGGCCGTTTGCCGTGTAAGATGGCGGTGCTGGCAACGGGGGGCTACGGGCGGGCGGAATTGAACCCGCACAGTGATATCGATATTATGTTTCTTTATCCCGAGCGGATCTCGAACAAGGAGCGCTTTGAGAGTTTTCAGGAAATTCTAACGGAGGAAATTCTGTACCCCCTATGGGATTTTGGCTGGAAAGTGGGGCATGCCTCGCGCAACACGCGGGAGGTCTTGGCGGAGGCCCGCGCGGAGATTCAATCGAAGAATGCGATTCTTGAATCACGCTTCATCTGCGGCTCGGAACCGCTCTACGATAAGATGCGTGCGCGTTTCATGAAATATGTACAGACGGAGAACCCCCGGGATTATATCAAGCAACGTCTGATCGATGAGAAAGCGCGGCACGGGAAGGCGGGCAACACGGCATATTTGCAGGAACCGGACGTGAAGAATGGAGTGGGCGGGTTGCGCGACTACCAGAATATTTTGTGGATGGCGCACATCAAATTTGGTTATGAAAGCTTTGAGGCGATTCAAAAAGCGCGGTTGTTGCGACGGGATGAACGGCTCGCGATGGAGCGTGCCTATGATTTTCTGCTGCGGGTACGGACGGAGCTGCACCTGCAAAACAAGCGCCCGACCGAACAGCTTTTACTGGAGCAGCAACCGCAAATTGCCGAGGGCTTAAACTACCCACAGGAGGATATCTTTGAACGGGTGGAAGCCTTCATGATGGATTACTACCGGGCGGTGCGAACGATTTATCACACGAGTGAACTCCTGAAGGAACGATTGGCCTTGAGTACGGGAGACTCGGACGGGGCGCGGTGGCGATACACTTTTGGCGATGCTCTGCGGGCTCACCAAAAGGGCCGACAGAAGCGAGTGGACGGCTTCATTTTGCAGGATCGAGTCTTCCGCGCGGAGTCGAAAAAGGTGTTTGCGGAGTCTCCGGTGCGTTTGATTCGTATCTTTAGATACATACAACAATTCGGGGCAAAGATGGACCCGGATTTGAAATTTCTGGTCTCGCGTTCGATTCCGTTAATCGACGGGAGCTTGATCCAGAGCCGTTCGGCAGCGAAGAGTTTTTGTAGTATTTTGAGGAGCGCGGGTGAGGTTTACCCGATATTGGTGGAGATGCACAATTTGGGAGTTTTGGGGCGTTACCTGCCGGAATTCGGGCAATTGACCTGTCGGGTGCAGCATGAATTCTACCATCGTTACACTGCGGACATGCATGTGCTGCAGACCATCAAACATCTGGACCGGGTCTTTCAAAAAGTGGATGCGGTAAGCGGGGCCTACGAAAAGGCGCTGCGGCAAAATGACGATCCGCTCTTGCTTTATTTGATTCTGCTCCTCCACGATATTGGCAAAGCAGAGGGTATTAAAGGGCATGATGCCGCCGGTGCCCGGATAGCGCGACCGATTCTGGATCGCTTCGGCATCGATCCTCAGCAACAGGAAGTTATTTTATTTATTATCCGCAATCATTTGGAAATGGCACGAATCTGGCAACGCTATGACTTGGATGACCCCGAAACAACAGCCGCATTTGCCGAAAAGGTCGAAGATCCGCAAAAATTGCGCTTTCTATACGTGCACACCTACTGCGATGCACGGGGGACCGCGCCAACGCTTTGGAATGCGTACAAAGACTCCATGCACCGGCAACTTTTTCTGGGAACCCTGGAAGCCTTTGCGGATGAAGACGTCATTGAAGGTAAACGAAAGGAGCGCATCGCCATGCTGCACGAGGAGATTCTGAGCCACCTGCCGGAGGGCTTGAGCGTGGAGGAGATGCAGGCACATTTCAGCCTGCTACCGGAACGTTACTTCATCAACACGCAAGCCGAGGAGATTGCGCTGCACATGCGGATGGCGCATGATTTAATGGGGCAGATACAGAGCTCTGACTCGGTGAGTTCGCTCATGCCGGTCATTGATTGGCGCAATGATCCCGACCTGAGCCTGACGGTGGTCAATGTGGTCACTTGGGATCGGGCGGGGCTTTTCTACAAACTGGCGGGAGCCCTCACCTTGGCGGGAGTCAATATCCTGAGCACCAAAGCGATCACTCGCAGGGATCACATCTCGATTGATACCTTCTACATCATGGACACCGGCGGCGGCCTGGTAAGCGACGAGGGTGCATTGGAAGTCTTCCAGCGGCATTTGCATGAGGCCCTGGTGGAGGGCAAGCGTTTACAGCACGCTATTGATTTAAAAGAAGCGGAGGAGCAAAAAACGAAGGCGCAGAAGAACCGCGATCTACTGCCGGCGCCCTTCCCGCCGCGGGTGGATGTTTACCATGAACTCTCACTCAAACGCACCATTATTGAAGTGCAAGCCTCGGACCGACTCGGTTTGCTGTATCGTTTGGCGCGGCTCATCCACAGTAAGGGTTTTGATATAACCTTCGCACGTATTGCGACGGAACGAGGGGTAGCAATGGATACTTTCTACATTGAGCATCGCAAAGATGCGGAACAGGTGGATTCGGACAACCTCCTTGACTTGCGCGAGGAATTGGAGGCGATCACGCGGAGCGATCTCGCCAGATAACGACTTGCGCCGTCGGCGGAAAGCTGACACTACACCATCATAATGGCAAGCGAGAGCGAAAGCCGGGCCCTTGATTCCCTTTACCGCATCAGCAGTTTGGTCTCCAGCACGGAAGACCCAAGGGAAGCTTTGCGCCTTATCATGGGTGAGATCGTGCGGGTTCTGGAGCCAAGCGGGGTCAGCATTTGCCTGATGAACCGAGACACGCAACGTTTGGAATTGGAGGTCGCGCATGGTTTCCCGGATGATTGGAATAATCTGGCGCTGGAACTGGGTCAGGGAATAACGGGATGGGTGGCGCTGCACGGAGTCGCCAAGGTGGTGCAGGATGTTAGCAAGGAACCGCTCTATATTACGGTGCGTCCGGAGATCCGTTCGGAAATGGCGGTTCCGATGGAAGACGGTGGAACTGTGATCGGCGTGGTGGTGGTGGACAGCGACAAGGTAAATGCCTTTGATGGTTCGGCACTGAAGATTTTGAGCTTACTGACGGCTGAGGCGAGCCGGGTAGTGAGCCGCTTGTGGTTGATTCGGCAACTGCGGACGAAGGCAAACCAACTGCAATCACTGGTAAATCTGGGGGGTCGAATCGCGGGACAGATGGATTTGGGTCGAATCCTGCGCAGTTTGGCGATTCAGGGCCGGCAGATTCTGGATTGTCACAGTTGTGGTGTTTTTTGGCTGAGTGGGGATGGTAAATTTTTGGAGATGCGAGAAATTGCGGGACGCTCGGGGCCGATGGAATACGGTGAGCCGGTCGCCTTGGTGGACAGCGCGATGGGGTCGGCGGTCCGGAGGCGCAAACTCTCGGAAGTGGGAAATATTTCCTATGCGGAGGAGAGTGACTTTTTGAAGGTCATTCAACGCGAGGGCTTGGTCTCAATGTTGGCGGCGCCCCTGATATTTGATGACGAGGTCAAGGGGGTGATTGCGGCCTTTACGGATGAACCGCACCGCTTCAACAATGATGAGCGCAAGGCATTCAGCACCCTCGCAGCCCTGGGGGCAATCGTTTGCCAGAATGCGGAACTCTACGCGCGTATTTTTAAAACCGAGGATTCCCTGCGGCGAAATGAAAAGCTGACGACCCTGGGGATGTTAACGGCCGAAATCGCCCATGAGATCCGCAACCCGCTCACCGTCATAAAGTTACTTTTTGATTCGCTGGATCTGCACTTTGAGGCAGGCGACGAGCGGGAACGGGATGTCACCCTGATTCGTGAGAAGTTCGAGCAATTGGAGGTTATCGTGGAGCGGGTGCTGGGCTTCGGTCGAATGCGTGAAGGTTTGAATGGAAATTATAACCTGAATCAGTTGACCGAAGAAACTTTGCAACTGGTGCGTTTGAAGATGGAACAAATGCGCATCAAGGTTGACTACGAGCCCTGCACGGAGGCGCTAATTATAACAGTGAATAAAGGACAAATACAACAGGTGGTACTGAATCTTATCTTAAATGCCGTCGCGGTGATGCCGGGGGGTGGACGAATTTCAATCGGCACGCGTCGCGAGGGAAACCAGGCGCTCTTTAAAATAACGGACAATGGGCCGGGTATGCCGCCGGAGGCGCAAGAAAAGATCTTTGAATCCTTCCTAACGCATCGCGCCGAGGGAACGGGCTTGGGCCTCTCCATCAGTAAGCAAATTTTGCGTGCTCACCGCGGTGATATCAATTTAGTGGATTCCTCTTCCGCTGGAACGACCTTTTCCTTTCATCTACCGCTTAATTGATGACTGCCTTAATTCCTGTTAAAACCCGGGACTACGTTTGGCCGGTATTATTGATGGCAATCGTGTATGCCCTTTCTTCAACCTCGGAGCTCGCCACCCCGGATCTCAGCTTTGTCATTTCGCCGGACAAGATCGGTCATTTTTTTATTTTTGGCCTGATAACAACCAGCATTCTACGCCTCCCGTATTTTTCAAAGCGCGGGATGATCGGTTGGTTATCTGCAGCGCTCTTGGTGATGTGCTACGGAGGGCTGGACGAATGGCGTCAGTCGATGACGCCGGGGCGTGCGGTAGAATTTGCCGATTGGTTGGCTGACTGCGCCGGTGCGCTGGTGGCTGCTTCGGTCTATAATTACTGGCCCCGGTATCGCAACTTCCTTGAATACCGCTTCGAAAAAAAGCCTGCGGATTAGTTCAAGCGAAGGGGCATGATGACACAAATGAAGTTGTCGAGTGTCTTGAACAAGCCGGGGCTCATCTCGTCCTTAAATTCAAAGAAGACTTCGTCTTTGGTAAGGGCTTTGAGCGGTTCCATGAGGAATTGTGGATTGAAGGCGACCTGCACTTCGGGGCCATCGTAAGCAATCGCCATGGATTCGTGGGATTCTCCGTATTCACTGGAAGACCCTGAAATTTCAAGGAGGTTCTTACTGACCTTAAGGCGCACAGAATTGCTTTTGTCCGAAGTCACCAGAGCGGCGCGGTGGACGCATTCGAGCATGAGCTCACGTTCCACTTTTACGCGGTGTTCGGTTTCTTTTGGAATGACTTGTCGGTAGTTGGGATATTTGCCCTCGACAATTTTTGAAACGAGGTAGAGTTCATCCACCAGACCGGAATCGTCGGCATCGATTGCGATTTCAAAGGCAACTTGGCGGTCGTTGAAAGCGATTTTGACTTTTTCGCCTTTGCCGAGGAGTCGCTCGAGTTCGGCAACGGTTTTGGCGGGTAGAATGAGACTCCCGGTGTTGTCCTCACTGATCTCGGTTTCCAGCGCAGTGAGCGCGAGGCGGCGACCGTCGGTTGCGACGAGGGTCAGCTTCTCATCGGCAAAGCTGAAATAGACCCCGTTGAGGATATAACGGTTTTCGTCGGTGGACTGACCGTAAGAAACGCTCTTGAGCATACCGACGATGTCTTCCTGGCTGAGCTCAAAGACATGACGGTTTTCGAAGGTGGGGAGCGGTGGAAATTCTTCGATACTGATTCCCATGATGCGGAAAAGGGAACCGCCGGAGGTAATTTTAGCCTGATTGTTGTTGCCGGTTTCAATGAAAATATCGCTTTGAGGGAGTTCGCGGACGATGGTGGCGAGTTTGCGAACGGGGAGCGTGATACCACCGGGTTCTTCGACTTCGGCTTTGATGCGACAACGGATTCCAAGATCGAGATTGGTGGTGGTGAGGGATATGTGTCCATCGCTGGCTTCGATGAGAACATTGCTCAGGATGGGCATGGTTGAACGGGTCGCAACGACATTGAGCACTTGTTGAAGTCCGTTGCTGAAGTGGTCCTGATTGATCTTGAATTTCATGCTACTTTTTTCGGGTGAATTTAACTTGCTGGCAACTATTATATATTAGTCTATTTTTAATTTATATATACCTTCGTAATATTAGGTAATGTGAAACGTAAGAAAAACGCAGCAACTGCTTTATCGCAAGTAGGATAGATAAAATTTTTTCGGTGAATAAAGGTGGGATTGGGGGTTAGGAAAAGTGAAGGATGTGAAAAAGTTTTTTGAATTAACGGCTTACTAACAGGCTATGACATGTTTTTTGGCAGGTGTTGTGCAAAACTCAGTAGGTCAGTTCTTCTTCAAGCGTTTACGATAAAAATAACGCGCGGGGCCATAGGAAATATAGCCGAGAAAAAGGAGCGCGAAAAAGAACTCACGGAAGGTGAAGGCGACGCCTACCGCAATGACGATAATAATGAAAGTATGAAAAGGGGTGCGAGTTTGCCAGGTAACGGTTTTGAAACTGGGATATGCGATGTTACTGACCATTAATATCGAGATTGCGAGGAGGAGCGGTGGGAGCAGCAAGGCCCAGCCGCGCAAGTCGAAGGTATTGAGCACCAGCACAAGTGAGGCGATCATGCCCGCCGCTGCGGGAACAGGCAGACCGATGAAATCCTTGCTTTCAAGGAGTGCTTTGGGCGGTTCCAGTAGCGGGTGCGTGAGCACGTTGAAACGCGCCAGACGAATCCCGGCACAAAGGAGGTAAACAAAGGCAATCAGCCATCCGGTTTGTAGGAAAAAGGGGTATTTCTCGGTCGGAGCGAGAATGAGGAAGAGGGTCATGAGCGCCGGAGCCACGCCAAATGAAACAACATCGGCAATGGAATCGAATTCTTTACCAAAGAGGGATTCGCGGTTGCCGATGCGGGCAACGCGGCCATCGAGGGCATCACAAATGATAGCAAGCAAGATGAACCAAACCGCCTGTGAAAAATGCTGCGCCACGAGGGTGGCTTCGGTGGTATTGTTTGCCTGAATACAGCGCAGGATTGCGAGGAAGCCAAAAAAGAGATTGCCCGCAGTAAGGCTGTTGGGAAGCAGGTAGATGCGACTGGCTTCGGTGGCGTCCTCCGGAGTTGGAGTTGGAGTATGTGTTTCTGGGGGCATCAATCGGTAGTATCTTCGCGGTGCCGGAGACTCTCAATGTATTTCCAGAAGGAGTCTTCCTGCTCGATCAAAAATTCCTCGGTCACCGGCAGTTTCGTGCGAAAAATGAAATCGGTAAAGGTATTGCGGTGGAGGATGTAGTGAGCCAAGAGGGCATCCCCCTGACGCTCAAAGTAGATGCGAAAATCGCCCGCCCGCACCCGGTAGAATGTTTTTCCGGCGCGATGAAAGCGCCCGATCTGCTCCCCGGGATGTTCCAATTGTTCGTTGTTGAGGGAACTGACGACCTCGACCACTTCCATTTGGGATCGGGTATCGAGCTTGTTGAGCTCCTGCATGCTTTGCTCGCTGAAATTTAATTGAAACATCTGGTTTAATCTAAAGCGGGTTGAATGACGCTTTTATTGATGATGCCTGCAGGCGGGTGGTGCAATCGCAGAATACGGAAAGGCTGCCAGCAAAAGTTGACCCGCAGGGAGCAATCGACATTTTATGAGCCATGCCCGAAACCTCTCCAAAAAAGCCGACCCCATCAGCGCCCTGGCTGCTATTGTGTTTTGACCAGAACTACCGCTTGCTGCTTCGGCGCGACGCGGAGGGTCCATTAGAGGTGGCAGACGCCGGGGGCTCCGGTGAACCACTGCCGGAATCCGGGCACTACATGACCGGGCTGTCCACCGCGACGGGCGAAAAGGACCTGTATTGTAAGGTTGAGGCAGGCGTGGCTCCCAGAGGCGAGGGATTGAGTCTGGGAGAACTGGAGGACGCAGTGGAGGCCGGTCGTGAAACCTTAAGCGATACACTGGCGAGTGCACTGGAGGCGTTGGATCCTCACCTTGCCCGCCTACCCTACCTGGATCTCGGCGAGAATGAATACATCTACCGTTTCCGTACCTCGAAGGAGCGGAATCGCGAGATTTATATCGATGCTAAATCGACGGGCTTGTACCAGAGCCAGTTGTGCGCAGCGATCAAGGCGGCTAAGCGCGCCAAGGAAAAAACCTCCGGCCCTCCGGCAGTGCTGGATTTCGGTCCGGTGCGCTATGTGATACCCAGCCATTTTGGATTTTGCCTCGGGGTGCAAAACGCCATCGAACGCGCCTACGAGGCGGTTGCCGCTAATCCCGGGCGGCGCGTCTTCATGCTCAGCGAGTTGATCCACAATCCTTTCGTTAATGCGGACCTGCTCGCGCGGGGACTGCGTTACCTCCAAACCGACAAGGGATTGCCGCTGACCGCCACCGGTGAACCTGCCAACGGGTCGCAGGATCCGGGCGCCTTGTGGAATCAGCTGCAATCCGATGATATTGTTATCATTCCGGCATTTGGCGCGACCAATGAGGACAAAGCCCGCCTGATCCGGAAGGGCATTGCGATACGCGAGCACGACGCAACCTGCATGCTTGTGGAAAAAGTGTGGAAGTCAGCCCGGCGCTATGCAAACGAGGGTTACACCGTGGTCATCCATGGGAAATCCGAGCACGAGGAGACTAAAGCGACATTTTCGAATAGCTCGGCGCACGGTCCCGCGCTGATGATCCGAAACCGTCAACACGCTGAGATTTTGGGTGATATAATTTTGGCAGATGAGTCTAAAAAGACCGATCGTTTTAAGGAGGCTTTTGGAGGGCTCTATTCCGCAGGGTTCGATGCCGAGCGCGATCTCAAGCGAATAGCGGTGGTCAACCAGACAACCCTCTTGCGGAATGAAACCCTTGAAATCATTGAGTATTTGAAGGGCGTGATGGCGGAGAAATATGGGCCTGAAGCCGCGAAAGAACACATTTGGTCACAGGGCAAGGGAGACACGCTCTGTTATGCCACACAGGTGAATCAAGACGCGCTGCACAAGGCGTTGGAATATCCAATCGATGCGGCGCTGGTGGTCGGCGGCAAAAACAGTTCAAATACCTTTCAACTCTACCGGGTTTGCCATGAAGCCATCGGAGAACGCGCCCATTACATCCAGTCAGAGGCAAATCTGCTTTCAGGCGATTCAGTGAGGCACTATATTTTTCCATCGCCTTCAAAAACCAATGACCTCAAGCCCGAAATGCTACGTGAGTTTCACTTGGAAGTGGAGCGGGAGCGGGAACCTCGGCACATACTCTTGACGGGCGGCGCCTCTTGTCCGGACGGAATCATTCAACAGGTTATCAACCGAATCAACGGATTTTTCCCGGCGGAATCCCTGCGCAGCCCCGAGGCGGTCTTGGCGGATTTTGAAGCGACTGCTTAGGCGGAGAGGCCCGCGAGTTCCAGTTCCCCGAAGAGAGTGCTGTTGGTGGCGCGATCGATGCGGACCGGAAGGAGTTGACCCACCAGGCGCGGGCTGGCCTTGACGATGACCTTACGGTGTCCGCGTGTGCGGCCCATGAACATGGACTCGCCTTTCTTCGCGGGGCCTTCAAAGAGCACTTCTTCGACCGTGCCGACCAAAGATTCATTGCGTTCCAGCGAATGCCGGGCGAGGATATCGAGGAGGATTTGATTGCGCGATTCCTTGACGGAGGTGGGAACGGGGTCGCCGAGCGGTTCTGCGGTGGTTCCGGGGCGCACGCTGTATTTGAAGAGATAAGCCATATCGAAGCGGAGCGTTTCAAAGATCTGGCGGGTCAATTCGAAATCCGCATCGGTTTCGCCGGGAAACCCGACGATCACGTCGGTAGAAATATAGATGTCCGGGCGCAGGGCGCGCAGTTTTCCGATGATCTCACAGAATTTTTCAATCGTATAGGGGCGGCGCATCGCCTTCAGGATGGTATTGCTCCCGCTTTGCATGGGGAAGTGCAGGTATTCACACAATTTTGGGAGGCGTCCGTAGCACTCGATGAGATCGTCCTTAAACCCGACCGGGTGTGGACTGGTAAAGCGGATGCGCTCGATGCCCTCAACGGCGTGGACTTTCTCAAGGAGTTGCACAAAGGGGCTCTTTTTATCGACAAAGGGAAACTCCCGGATGCCGTATTGGTTTACGATTTGCCCGAGTAGGGTTATCTCGCGCGTACCCTTTGCGGCGAGTTCGGCAACCTCCTCGACAATCGCTTCCATGGGGCGGGCGCGTTCCGCCCCCCGGGTTTTCGGAACAATGCAATACGAACACTTCATGTTGCAGCCCTGCATGATGCTCACGAAGGCGGTCACCTGCTCGCCCTCCACGTGGGAGCGAATCGTATTTTGCGATCCGTCTTCTTCCTCGAGATCCACAATGCTCTGCGGGCGTGGCCCCTCCCCCTGGAGGCTTGCAATCATATTGCTCAAATGATCGGGAACGCGGTGAAATTTCTGGGTGCCCACCACGAGGTCGAGGTCCGGCAAGCGGTCGAGCAGGTCACGGCCCCGGTTTTGTGCCATACAGCCCATAACCCCTACCAGGAGATTCGGGTTGCGTTTCTTGCGGGCGGTCAAATGACCCGCCTTGCCAATCGCTTTTTGCTCCGCCTGTTCACGGACGCTGCAAGTGTTGAGCAGAATGACGTCGGCCTCAGCTTCATCTGCGACCATGGTATAGCCCTTGCCCCGCAGCATGGCGGCAACCGCCTCCGAATCGCGCTCATTCATTTGGCAGCCATAGGTCTTGATGTATACCCGGTTCATGAACGCGCTAGATTGTTTTTCGGCGGGCTATTTGTAAACGCAGAATTCAGATCAAAAACCACTTAACTTATTCATTGCAAACCCCAGTAAAAAATGCGGTTATTTTATAATAATTAAAAAATTAATTGCGAACACCATCCGTTGCGTATGCTCAGCGTAGGAGAACCATTTCCCAAATTCAAAGCCCAAGCCTGCAATGGATTGAGCGAGAATGATATAACCACCCTTTCCGCCGACGATTTTCAAGGGAAGTGGCAGGTCTATTTCTTTTATCCAAAAGACTTCACCTTCCTGTGCCCCACCGAGATTGCGGCCTTCAACGCTGCACTTCCGGAATTTACTGAGCGCGACGCGGTCGTGATCGGCGGGAGTACCGACAATGAATATTGCCATCTTGCCTGGCGACAGGCGCATGAGGATTTGCGGGAAATTGACTTCCCCTTGATCGCCGCAGGCCAACTCGCGCTAACCCTCGGAATCCTCGACCCGCAGGAAAATATCTGCCAGCGCGCGACCTACATCGTCGATCCCGAAGGCGTGGTGCAATACGCAGGCTGCTACAATTTGGAAGTGGGCCGGAGCGTTGGGGAAATCCTGCGGGTTTTGGATGCCCTGCAGTCAGAGGAGCTGTGCCCCTGCAACTGGAAAAAGGACGAGCCGACCCTCAGGCGTTGAAGCGGACCGCGGGCGCGGGTCTTTTTGCTTTGACAAACCCTGTAAAGGCGGAGCTTTTTCCCGCATGGCCTTTACGGAATTATCGGTCTTTGTCTATGGCACGCTCAAGCCCGGCGGCTGCTATTGGGAGCGATTTTGTGAGGGCAAAGTGCAGCGCACCACCCCGGCCCGCATCCGTGGACAGCTCTACGATTTGGGCTGTGGTTATCCGGGAGCAGTTTTCAATGAACGGGGCTGGATCGAGGGCTGTGTGCACGAATTCATTCAGGCGGCGGATTTTGCCGCAGTCGATGAATTGGAGGGCTTTGTCAAAGATCGTTCCCGCGACATCAACGAATACGACAGGCGCAAAGTCCCCTGTTTTTCTTTGGAGGGCGCGCCGCTGGGGCAGGTATGGGCATACGAGGTAAACCCACATGTGCTCGCGGCTTGCGAAGCGCAACTCCTTCCAAGTGGCCGCTGGACCGTTTAATCCCTACTCCGCCACCGTTGTCTTGGGCGTCAGAGAATCAACCAATTCGCGGAGGGAATGAGCCAGCGGAGCCCCGCTATCGCCGAGTCGCGTAGGGCAATGATGCCCGTGCGTCATCAATACACAGTCACAACCAATCGCCTCTGCGACCTCGAGGTCATGCAGGGTGTCCCCGACCAAAACAACCGCTTCCGGGGGCCATTCAAGTTGAGCCATCCAGGCGCGCCCCCGCTCGACCTTGCCGAGGGCATGAATATTGTCAGTCCCGATGACGCCCTTGAAGTGGGAACCGATTCCGTAATGCGCAACACCACGCTCCAGGGTGCATTGCTCGGCAGCCGAGAGGATCGAATGACTCAGGCCGCCCGCGCTGAGCGCTTGCAAAACCGCGTCCGCGTCGGGGTGTAGACTACATTCCTCCAGCCAGCGCGATTCGTAGGCATCGATAAACGCCCGGCTCACGCTCTCAAAACTGTCTACATCCACATCAAAACCAAGGTAATCGTAGAAATGAATGACCGGGAAACCGAATTGTTTTCGGTATTCATCCGGCCCGATTGCGGCACGGCCCCGCTCCGCCAAGAGCGCATTCAAGACCTCCACGCAAAGCCAGGTGTCATTCAGGAGGGTGCCATTCCAGTCCCAGATGATATGTTGGTAGCGCTTGTCCATTTGCTTAAGAAGTCCTCAGTGGACGCGTGTCGCAAGCCTAAGTGTTCGAATCTTGTCAGAGCAGCTCGCCCCAAGTACCGCAGCCCGCTTCCAATTCAAGCAAAGTCTCCTTCAGTCCCCTGCCCCAGCGATAGCCCCCGGCTTGACCGTCGGCCCGCACAATCCGGTGGCAAGGGATTAGAAGGGCGATGGGGTTGGCGGCGACCGCGGAGGCCACCGCTCGAACCGCCTGCGGGCGCCCCAGCATTCCTGCAAGCGCCCCATACGAGATGCGCTTCCCCCACCCCACTTCGAGCAAACTGCGCCAAACCGCGCACTGGAAAGCGGTCCCCTCCGGCGCAAGGAGCTCCCATTGTTCCGATGGTTTTGCCGCTTCAAATAAACTCAACCATTCAAACCATGCCGCTATCCGACTTTCATTTTCCGGCGCGATGCCTGAAAAAGAGGGCTCAAGGCTCAGGCCTTGAAGGCGCCCACAGTTGAATTTCACGCAGATATGCCCGCCGGATTCACTTATTTTATGAGGAAAGCGCAGGACCTGCCCTGAACCAGAAAAACTAGTGAACAAATTATCATTTGTGCTTGCCATTGCGATTTCCTTTTACAAGCTTCGTTGCAATTTAAATTTTTAATCCCAAATTATTGAAGCATGCCCGCTAAAACACAAATCAAGAAAACTGAACGTACCCCCGAAAAAGACCGCAAGAACCTCGACCTTGCGATTTCGGGCATCAACAAACAATTCGGCCCCGGCGCTTTGATGCGCCTCGGCGAAGCCGTCCAAATGAAAGTCGACGTCATTTCGACCGGCTCCATTGCGATCGACCTCACCCTCGGCATTGGCGGCCTGCCCCGGGGGCGCATCTGTGAAATCTACGGCCCCGAAAGTTCCGGTAAGACCACCTTCTGTCTCAGCGCCATTGCTCAGGCCCAAAAACTCGGGGGTAATGCTGTCTTTATCGACGTCGAGCACGCGCTCGACCCGCGCTACGCCAAGGTCGTGGGAGTCGATCTCGAAAACCTCATGGTTTCGCAGCCCGAAAGCGGGGAAGACGCCCTCAATATCACCGAAACCCTCATTCGCTCCGGCGCAGTAGATATCATCGTGGTCGACTCCGTCGCCGCCCTCGTCTCAAAAAACGAGCTGGATGGACAAATGGGCGACACCACCGTCGGGCTTCAGGCTCGCATGATGAGCCAGGCGATGCGCCGACTTGCCGGTGCGATCAACAAATCCAATTGTGTGGTGCTCTTTACCAACCAAATACGTGAAAAGATTGGAGTCATGTTCGGGAGCCCTGAAACCCAGCCCGGCGGGCGGGCGCTTAAATTCTTCTCCTCCGTGCGCATGGATATTCGCCGAATCGGCCAGATAAAGGAATCGTCCGGCAAGGTCGTAGGGAATCGCACTCGCCTGAAGGTCGTTAAAAACAAGGTCGCCCCACCCTTCACCGACTGCGAATTCGACATTATGTACAACGAGGGGATCTCGCACTCGGGCTCCTTGATTGACCTCGGCGTCGAACATAAGTTGTTGGAGAAGAAGGGGTCATGGATCGCCTACAAGGGTGAAATGGTCGGTCAGGGCCGCGAAGCCGCCAAGCAGCATTTGATCGATAATCCCGAGGTCGCCGATGAATTGACCCAGTTGATTATGGAGAAGGTGCAGCCGAAGGGCGGAGAGTCCCTGACTGGTGACAAAGAGCCCTCTCCCGAGATCGAAGAAGCCTAAAATTCTTGGAGCGCTCCCCTGCCCCACCGGTCCTTCGCTGGAGGCTTGACCTGCGCCACCTTTCGGGGATGGTTGCAGTTTGCCATGCCTGCCACTGACACGATTGTTGCGCTTTCTACACCTGCAGGCGAATCGGCGGTAGCCTTGATTCGCCTGAGCGGGCCGGATTGCGTGGAACTGGGCCCCGCCCTACTGGGCAGGAATGATTCGCTTGAGCCCAGACGTGCCTATTATGGGCAGTATCACAAACAAAATGGCGAAACCGTTGATAGCTGTCTGATGACTTACTTCGCGGAGGGCCATTCTTTTACCGGTGCTGCGATGCTCGAGATCGCCCCGCATGGAAACCCCCTTATCATACAGCTGATCCTCGAAGATCTCCTCGCTCGCGGCTGCCGCGCCGCTGATCCGGGCGAATTTACCCGCACTGCATTCTTGAACGGGCGTATGGATCTTACTCAAGCTGAGGCGGTTGCAGATTTAATTCACGCGCGATCAGAGCGCAGCCTCGAGCTTGCGCGTCGCCAACTGCACGGGTCGGTCGGGCGTAAAATGAGTGCCCTCACCGACCAGCTGCTTCAGATCATGGCGCATTTGGAAGCCTATATTGACTTTCCGGAAGAGGATTTACCTCCCGAAGACGAGGCCGGGCCCGCCCTCGACCTGAAAGACCTGATACAGGAATTGGAGGCTTTGATAGAAACACGGCAATACGCCGCCCTCCTGCATGAAGGCGTTAAAACTCTCATCGTGGGTGAGCCCAATGTTGGGAAAAGTAGTTTGATCAATGCCCTTGTCGGTACCGATCGGGCCATAGTGAGTGACCGACCCGGCACGACCCGCGATTATTTATCGGCTTTCATAATGGTGGGCACGTGGCGTATCGAAATTTTGGATACAGCAGGACTCCATACGGGCGCGGAAGATTTGGAAAGCATTGGTATAGAACGGACTATGGAACAGGCTGAGACTGCGGATTTCTTCTTGTTGGTCCTTGATACAACCGCGCCCTCCCCTGCCCTGCCCCCGGATTTGCTCGCAAAATTAATACCGGAAAATACCCTGGTCTTGGAAAATAAAACAGATCTGCCGGAAAGTCGGGATTGTACCTCCTTCCGGCTTGATTTAAAACATTGTCGCATTGCGGCAAAACATGGAACGGGCTTGCCGGAGTTAAAAACGGCATGGGTGGCGGCGCTGGATGCGCAAACCGCTCCCCTACAGGCGGTGGATGGATTGGTCCTGAACGCCCGTCATGCCGCAGCACTGACAATTGCGGTGCAGGCGCTGGAGGGCGCATTGCAGAAAATGAAGGATGCAGAACTGTCGGAATTGATCGCGGCGGATTTGCGGCAGGCAGTCGATGCTCTCGGCGATGTGGTCGGTCGAGTTGACAATGAGCGCATGCTGGATCGCCTCTTTAAAGATTTTTGTATTGGAAAATGAGTGGCGGCTTAAAACACGGACCGGATCAAGTGTACGATGTGATCGTATGCGGAGCCGGGCATGCCGGCTGCGAGGCGGCGCTGGCGGCGGCAAGACTCGGTGCCGACACGCTCGTGCTGACCGGAAATCTCGATACGATCGCGCAAATGAGCTGTAATCCCGCGATTGGTGGTCAAGCCAAGGGTCACATGGTGCGTGAAATTGACGCGCTGGGCGGCGCGATGGCCGTGAATACCGACACAACTGCAATCCAGTTTAGACTTTTAAATGCCTCCAAGGGACCAGCGGTCCAAGCACCCCGTGCGCAATGCGATAAAAAAGCCTATCAGTATCGCATGAAGCACGTCTTGGAACTGCAGGACAACCTGGATATTTTTCAGGCGATGGTTCAGGGTCTGATCTTCAAGGATGGCCGGGTTATCGGGGTTCGGACCAATCTCGAGGTTGAGTTTTACGCCAAAACCGTGATTGTGACCACCGGAACTTTTCTGCGGGGGCTCATGCATGTGGGTCAGAATAAGAACGAAGGTGGGCGCATGGGTGATTTTTCGGTGCAGGGTCTGTCTGGTTCCTTTTTGGAGGCCGGTATTGAGCTCGAACGATTGAAAACCGGCACACCGGCGCGTATTTTGGGGTCCAGTATTGATTTCAGCGCCTTGGAAGAACAAGAAGGCGACCCCGAGCCGACCCTTTTTGGTTTTTACGACACCCGCGAAGAAACGGATTTGTTCCACGTGGAACATCCGGGTCAGCGCAAATTGGGTTGGACCCCGGGAAAGGACCAGGTTTCCTGCTGGATCACTTACACGAGCGCCGCCACAAGGGAGATCGTGGATGCGAATCTACACTTGTCGCCGATGTATTCGGGGGTAATTGAGAGTAGGGGACCGCGCTACTGTCCGAGTATTGAGGACAAGTTCGTGCGTTTTGCGGATAAGGATCGGCACTTATTGTTCCTCGAACCGGAAGGACGCAATACCAACGAATGGTATATCAACGGGATGTCGACGAGTTTGCCCTTCGAGGTGCAGCTTAAAATGCTCCAGAGCGTTCCGGGTCTGGAAGCGGTACACATGCTGCGACCGGCTTACGCGGTGGAATACGACTTTGCGCCGCCCACACAACTGCATGCCACCCTTGAGTCGAAGAAGGTGGAGTCCTTGTTTTTCGCGGGTCAGATAAACGGCACATCGGGTTACGAGGAAGCGGCGGGGCAGGGACTGGTCGCGGGGGTCAACGCGGTGCAAAAAATACGGGGTGGGGCACCCTTGGTTTTGCAGCGCCATGAGGCTTATTTAGGAGTGCTGATTGATGACCTCGTGACAAAGGGTACGCAGGAGCCTTATCGCATGTTTTCCAGTCGAGCGGAGCATCGTTTGTTGTTCAACCACGGCAGCGCGGAATTGCGTCTGCAGAAGCACGCAGAAAGTTTGCAACTACTTGACAAACAACGGATTGCGAAGATCAAAGACAAGTCGGGGCGCATCGACACATGGGTGGAGACCTTGGAGCGGGAGCGGGTAGGGGGGCAGTTGCTTGCGGACGCCGTGCGGCGGGAGCGCACTCAGGCTGCCTTTCCGGAGGCTTTGATGCAGGAATCGACGGCGGTGCGGGAGGAGGTCTTCTACCGGGTGGCTTTTCGCGGATATTTGGAGCGTGAGGCGAAACAGATCGAGAAATTGCGACACATTGACAAAGTGCGCATCCCGGACGATTTGGATTATCGCGCGGTGCGCGGGCTTCGCAATGAGAGCGCCGAAAAGCTGGCCGCCATTCAGCCGCGTACCCTCGGGCAGGCGAGCCGCATCAGCGGCGTAAATCCTGCTGATATTAGTATTTTGATGGTTTATTTGGAGAGTCGCTGAATTCATTGCGAAAGGTGTCAACGGCGTTACGCTTGGGTGTCACCCGTGTTAATTTTGAAGTCTGCCGATTGTAACACAGTAAGTCGTTGATGCAAAAAAACTTGCAACTGCAATTCGCAGGAGATGCAATGCGGGGTACTTGGCTTTCTGCTGGCAAAGAATGAAAATTTGATACTAGATTCCAACTGAACACTATGAATGCTCTACGAACACACCGAATCCTGGTTGTTGATGACGAACCCGATGTTACGGAATTGCTTAAATACAAGCTGGAGCAAGAGGGATATTCCTGTGAGGTGTTGAACGATCCCTTGCTTTTTGTGGGGCGGGCCCGGGATTTTAATCCGGATTTGCTCATTTTCGATATCATGATGCCGGAGTTGAGCGGTCTGCAACTCTGCCGCATTGTGCGCTCGGACCCCACCATGAAGCATATTCCCATTATTTTCCTTACGGCGCGGGGTGAAACGGAGGACCGGGTTAAGGGTTTGGAAACCGGAGCGGACGACTATATCTCTAAGCCGTTTAATACCAAAGAGTTATTGTTGAGGATTAAGAATATCCTCAATCGGGGCACGGCCGCTCCTTCTTCCTCGGAGCCGCAGAGCCGGATTGAGATAGGGGGGGTGATCATCGATTCCGAACTGCACCAGCTCACGGTGGATGGCGAACCGGTGGTATTGACTGCAACCGAGTTTCGTCTTTTGAAGCTATTGATGGAGCGAAAGGGTCGGGTGCAATCCCGTGACAATCTCCTGGTCAATGTTTGGCACTATGATACCGACATCGAAACACGAACCGTCGATACGCACGTACGCCGCGTTCGGGAAAAGTTGGGTCCCTATGCCAATATGATTGAGACGGTGCGAGGGGTAGGCTATCGAGCTATTAGTATTTAGATGGCATTATTTTTCTCAATCTTGTGTGCGGGTCTGATCATCGCACTCTTGGTGATTGCTTCAGGAACCCGACGCCTCGTGAAGCATCTGGAGGCATCGATGAGTGCGGAGCGGCGTTTACTTTACGACCGCTCCAGTTGGTGGTTTAAGCTGCTGGGCCTGGAGGCCTTGGTTCATGCAAGCAATAAGCTCATGGACAATTACAGTTCCGGTGCCCTCAAAAAGTCCGGTAAGTTCAATCAAGTAGAAGCCACTTTAGGCGCGATTCAAGAGGCGGTTTTGATCTTTGATTCGGGCCGGCGCATCGAATTTGCGAATGAAGCGGCGCAGCGACTTTTCCCGCATGGAGGCGCAATGAAGGGCACGCGGCTCGAATCCATTCTTCGGTCCAGCAGCCTTTTGGAATTTTTGGATGCCTTCCGTGAGAATAAAAATACGAAGCGGAGTCAGATCAGCTTGGAGTGGCGCGGGGAGTTGCTCTGGTTTGAAGCATCCTGCACCCAGGTATTCGGCTTGTCGGGCACGGAGTCCGCTTCGACTTTGTTAGTGCTGCACGATGTCACTCGATTGAAGGGGCTCGAAGTGGTGCGAAGGGAATTTGTTGCCAATGTTTCGCACGAATTGCGCACCCCGCTTACCATTATAAAGGGTTTTGCGGAGACTCTCGTGGAGGATGACGATGCCCTTGCCCCCGATGCCCGGCAGCGCTTTCTCAATAAAATCATGAACAACGCGCAACGTCTGCACGTCCTGGTGGAAGACTTGCTGACTTTGTCACGGCTCGAGTCCCGGCCGGATCAATTTGATTACGTGGAGGCTTCTATTGAGACGCTTTTCAAGGAGACCGTTGAAAACAACCAGAGCCGGCTCAAGCCCGAGGGGCAGGCGATCCTCCTCGAGGTGGATCCCCGAATTTCGGCTTTTGCCTTTGACCCGTACCGCATCAATCAAGTGGTCGATAATCTGGTGGAAAATGCCTTTCGGTATGCCCCGGACTTTACCCGTTTGATTTTGCGTGCCCGTTTGGATGCCAAGCAGGAATTTGTCGAGTGCAGCGTGGTGGATGATGGCCCGGGAATATCGGAGAAGGATTTGCCGCATATATTTGAACGTTTTTATCGGGTGGATAAGGGGCGTTCGCGCGAACGCGGGGGGACCGGTCTGGGCCTGAGCATCATGAAGCACATTGTGCAATTGCACGGGGGCGCGGTTGCTGCCGAAAGCACCCTCGGGCAGGGAACCACCATCCGCTTCAGCTTGCCTTACCGCTTGACGACCGAGGATTCGCCGCTTGCTTGACGCGGTGGGGCGACTTAGCCCTTATGTTGCAATGGAACTGAGCGAAGGTCATGCCAGAGAATTGGCAAAACAAGCGGCGCGGAAAACCGCGCTCAAAAAGGATTGCCTCGAAATACTGGGGGGAGTTGAGCGGATCGTTTTTGAAGCGGGTTGCGGCCATGGCCACTGGCTGACGGCCTACGCGGAGGCGCACCCCGAGCAAACCTGCCTGGGGATTGACCTGATTGCCCATCGGGTGCGGAAGGGCCAGGAAAAATGCGCCAAGCGGGATTTGCCGAATCTACACTTTCTCAAGGCGGAACTGGGCGAGTTTCTGGAAGTGCTGCCACGGGAGATCCGTTTCGACTTCACGGTGCTCCTCTTCCCGGATCCCTGGCCCAAGGCGCGCCACCACCGCAGGCGGATGGTTCAAACCGGGCTGCTCGATGCGTTGGCGGCACGCACCGATGCGGGGGGCTGTTTTTGTTTTCGTTCGGACGACCGTCCATATTTTGACTGGACGATTGAATTATTGGAGGCGCACCCCGACTGGGAGATTGATGCTGCGGGGGAGTGGCCTCACGAAATGGAGACCTATTTCCAAAGCATGATGGACTCGTATCACTCAGTGGTGGCGCGGCGGCGATAGCCTAGAGCAAATCCAACCACAGGACCAGTCCAAGCTGTGTCAGCAGCGCGGCTGCCAAAAGCGCGTAGCTAAACCACATAAAATAATCATCGGCTAAAGCTCGACCTTTCGGGGGCCGGCTGCGGGCTGGGGCAGTGCCATGACTCTCCGCTTGCCTTGTTTCCGAATCCTCCGAAAGAAAGCCGCCCTTGCGGTCTCGCAAGCGCGTTATTTGGCCGGTTAGATTTTTCGGAGAAGCCATATTAGAGAGACTTGCTCCGCTTCGTATTTTGGGCAAGTGTGTAAGCAGTAAAAAATAAAGTAATAAAGGTCATTAGGAATACTAATGTTAGTGGGGCTAAATGCATTACAGTGTTGACGCACACATCGAGTTACGGCATCTCATTCGCTTTCCTTATCGAGGCTATTACATTTTTTTTGTGTTCTTCGTGAACAAGTTCATCACTTCATTTCTTGCATTGCTTGCCACTTCTGCAGCGCTCAACGCGGCGGACGGTGCGGTAAGCCCCAGTCCCTACACTTTGACTGAGATTTTTGGGCTGCCCCTGACGAATACCATTCTGACGACCTGGGCGATCTCCATTCTTTTCATTGTTGTGATTCGCCTGACAGTCGGGAAGCCCAAGCTCATTCCGGGCAAGGGGCAGGCCGTCATTGAAAATTTAGTCGCCGGATTGCAGGATTTGTTCGAGCCCATCCTCGGCAAGAAAGCCTTTCGCATCGCCTTCCCTCTCTTGATCGGATTTTTTGTTTTCATTCTGATTCACAATTGGAGCGGCCTCATCCCCGGGGTGGGTGCATTTGGACATTACGATGAGCACGGGCACTTCAAATATTGGATGCGGCCCGCGAACTCCGACCTGAACGCCACTCTTGGCATGGCGCTCATTGCAACTGCCGCCTGGCTCTACATCTGCCTCAAGGTTGCCGGCCCCAAGTTTTTCATATGGGAACTCTTTGGCAACAAGGCCGATAAAAAGGAAACCCCTCCTGCAATCTACGCTTTCCTCATTCCGATTTTCCTCGGTGTCGGCCTTATTGAGATCGTTTCAATCTGCTTCCGGCCCATTTCGCTTTCCTTCCGTCTCTACGGTAACGTCTTTGGCGGCGAAAGCCTCCTCACCAGCATGACCGAAAAGGCGCCCTACGTGGTCCCTGCGGTATTCTACTTTTACGAGGTTCTGGTGGGCGTGGTGCAGGCACTCATCTTTACCATGCTCGTCGCCATCTATATTGGCCTCATGACCAACCACGACGAAGAACACGCACACTAACACTTTCTCCGACCATGACCATGTAGCAAGCCGTGGGTGGCGCAGAAACCAACTAAAACAAACAACCCAGATTAAAAATGATCATCGACATCCTAGCAGAAGTTACCGGTAAGGTTCACGTAGCCGCCGCCGCTCTTGGTGTGCCGCTCGGCATTGGACTCATCGGACTCGGGGCTTCCCAATCCGTTGGCCGCAACCCTGAGGCTGCCACCAAGATTCTGGTTCAGTCGATTCTCGCCATGGCTTTCGCCGAAGCGATTATCTTCTTCGCTATCTTCCTTGGTTAATCTCCCAGGCTTTGACTGTCGGCGATCCGCAAGGGTCGTCGGCATATCAATGCCGCCCATCACGCTTATCATGAAAGCTCTTTTCCTATTTTCCTTGCTCGTTTTTTTGAGCCCGTTCGCCCTGACCGCTGCGGGTGACGATTACGCCGAAGCACCGGAGTCCATTGAAGCCCTCCTTGGAGAGGAACCCGCCGAGGGAAGCATCCTCGACACCTTCCGTGAGATCTTTAAAAAATTTGACGTTACTTGGCCCACGCTCATTGCCCAGATGATTAATTTCATTCTGGTGGCATTCATTTTATACCAATTTGCGGTCAAGCCCGTGATGGCGACCCTTGATGAGCGTCAGCAGAAGATCGCGGAGGGGCTGCAATACGCCGAGGAAATGAAGGATCAGCTCGCCGCGACCGAACGCGAGCGCGCGCAGAAAGTTCAGGAAGCCGCCGCCGAGGCGCAACGTATTTTGGGCGAGACCCGCGACCAGGCCAAGGAAATGATCGAGGCGAAAACGCAGGAAGCCGCCGCCCAAGCGGAGGCCATCATTCGCAAGGCCAGTGAAGCCACCGAACTTGAGCGCCAAAAAATGCTCTCGGAAGTTCGCCAGGAAGTCGCCCGTCTGGTCGTTGAGACCTCCGCAAAAGTACTCACCCGTGAATTGAGCGCCGAGGAAAAAGCATCCTATTCGAACGCCGCCGCCAAGGAACTCGCTGAAAGCTAAAGTTTTTCCTTTTAAACGCCCGACATGCAACGCCACAAGAAAGTCATCCAGCTCGCCAAAAAGATGGTGCTCCTCTCCCGCGACGACGCGGGCGTGATCACGGAAGCGCGGGTAGGGGAGGTCCTTGCCGGTTTGCGTCAGGTTCAGCCCCGCCATCACCTCCTCTTGCTCCGGAAATATTTGAACTATTTGCGTCGCGAGCTCGCCCGCCAAACTGCGGTGGTCGCGGCTCCGGTGGCACTTTCCCCCGAATCCCTGGAAGCGATTGCGGAGTACTATACCAAACTTTATGAACGTCCGATCCAAGCGGTTGCCGCAGAAGACGAGAGCCTCATCGCCGGGGTTCGCGTTCGCGTTGGCGACGACAGCTACGACGCTTCCGTTTCCGGGTACCTGCAGCGCCTCGCCGCGCGTGTCCAATAAATCACTTTAAATAAAAATTATCTCCACTCACACGCCCTCTTCTCATGAGCTCAATAGTCGAACAAATTGAAAACGAAATCGCCCAACTCGAAACGGGCGCCGTCAAATCCAACACCGGAACCATCGTCACCATCGCGGACGGAGTCGCCAAACTGGCAGGACTCTCGGGCGTGATGTATAACGAAATGATTGACTTCGGCAACGGGGTCTTCGGCCTCGCCCTCAATCTTGAGGAAGACGAAGTCGGTTGCGTTATCCTGGGGGACTACTCCAAGCTCAAAGAGGGTGACGAAGCCAAAACAACCGGCAAGCTCCTTTCCGTTCCGGTGGGCAAAGGCTTGCTCGGGCGCGTCGTCGATGCGATCGGCAACCCCATTGACGGCAAAGGCCCCGTTAATTCCACCGAGACCTATCCGGTCGACCAAATCGCACCCGGAATCATTCCCCGTAAATCGGTCGACCAACCCCTCCAGACCGGCATCATGGCGGTCGACTCCATGATTCCCATCGGCCGTGGACAACGCGAGCTCATTATCGGTGACCGTTCGACCGGCAAGACCACCATCGCGATTGATACCATCATCAATCAGGCGAAAATTAACCGCCAGCACTTGAACGAGGACGGCTCCTTCGAAGACGGCTTCCGCCCGGTTTATTCCATCTATGTAGCGGTCGGACAAAAGAACGCCAACATTGCCCGCACGATCAATGTCCTCGAAAAAGCAGGTGCGCTGGAATACACCATTATCGTTGCCGCGCCGGCTGCCGACAATCCCGCCAATCAATACATCGCGCCCTTCTCCGGGGCCTCCATGGGGGAATATTTCATGCGCAACGGAATGGACGCGCTCATCGTTTACGATGACCTCTCCAAGCAAGCGGTCGCATACCGCCAAATCTCTCTCGTTCTCAAACGCCCCTCCGGTCGCGAAGCTTATCCCGGTGATGTCTTCTATCTGCACAGCCGCCTCCTCGAGCGCTCCGCCCGTGTCAACGAAGACAACGGTAACGGTTCCCTCACCGCCCTGCCGATCATTGAGACCCAGGCCGGAGACGTCTCCGCCTACATTCCCACGAATGTGATTTCCATTACCGACGGACAAATTTTCCTCGAGACCGATCTTTTCAATCAGGGTATTCGCCCCGCGATTTCGGTCGGACTTTCCGTTTCCCGGGTGGGCTCCGCCGCGCAGATCAAGGCCATCAAGAAAGTGGCGGGCAAAGTGAAGCTTCAACTCGCCCAGTTCCGCGAACTCGCGGCCTTCGCGCAGTTCGGATCCGATCTCGACGCCAAGACCAAGGCCCAACTCGAACGCGGTGCCCGCGTTGTCGAGCTCTTTAAACAAACCGCGTTCAACCCGATCCCCGTCGAAGTTCAGACCGCCCTCATCTGGGGAGCTCAAAACGGATTCTTTGACAGCGTCGACACCAAACAAGTCGTTGCTGCCACCACCAGCCTCCGCGAGTTCTTCGAAACCCGTGGCGCGAAGTTGATGGACACCATCCGTGCCGAAAAGAAACTCAATGACAGCATCGAAGCCGACCTCAAGTCTGCCTTCGAAGAGTGGCAGGCTGCCTTCTCCGCTTAAAACATTCCCGTTCATAAACGCTTAACTTCATCAGATGGCTAACCTCCGCGACATTCGCCGACGCATCAAGTCGGTCAAAAACACCCGCCAGATTACGCGGGCGATGCAGTTGGTTTCCTCTTCCAAGATGAAGCGCGCGCAGGATGCCGCCATCGCGGGGCGTCCCTACGCCCTCATGTTGGCGGACCTGCTCGACTCCGTAAGCGAGAAGCTCAACCTCAGCGGCGCGGAGCTCGAACACCCCTTCTTCGAGAAGCGTGAAATCAAAACCCGAGGCATCCTCGTTCTCTCCACCGACAAAGGCCTTTGCGGTCCGCTCAATACCAATCTTTTCCGTGAAGTTATTGAACAGGTCAAAGGACCCGCGAAATTCATCACGGTCGGGCGCAAGGCGACTCAGTTCGTCGCCCGCACCCAGCGCGACCTCCTTGCCGATTTCACGATTTCCGACAAAGTATCATTTTCGGAGATTCGGGGAATGCTCAAGCTCGCGATCGAGGCGTACCTCGATGGCACGATTGATACCATTGAAATCGCGTACCCAAGCTTTGTGAACGTCCTCGTTCAGGAACCGGTCATCCAGAAACTCTTGCCGATTGTGGACCTCGAGGAAGTGCTCACCCAATTGCGCAAACGCACCAAGACCGAGGCCGCCACACTGGAAGCCCGTCGTGATTCCCGTGAAATGTGCTTTGAGCCGAGCGCCAAAGCGGTACTTGCGGAATTGCCGCAGCATTACGTCAAGGTCATCGCGCACCAGCTCCTTCTCGAAAGCCGTGCCGCCGAGCACTGCGCCCGGATGGTTGCCATGAAGGCCGCCACCGATAACGCCAGCAACCTCGTCGACGACCTTACCCTCGATTACAACAAAGCCCGCCAGGCCGCCATCACTCAGGAAATTCTTGAAATCGCCGCTGCATCCGCAGCCAACTAAATCCAAATTTTAATCAGTAACGCACCCAATTCTACCATCATGAGCAACCACGGAAAAATCGTTCAAGTCATCGGCGCCGTTGTCGACGCGGCATTCCCCATCGACAATGTCCCTGAAATTCTCGACGCCGTAACGATCGACTTCAAAGTCGACGGCGAAGACAAACAACTCACGCTCGAAGTGCAGCAGCACCTCGGGGAAGGCGTCGTTCGCGCGGTCGCCATGTCCTCAACCGACGGACTTGTCCGCGGCATGGAAGTCAAGGGTACCGGCGGCGCGATTTCGGTGCCCGTCGGTGAAGCCGTTCTCGGGCGCATCTTTAACGTCACCGGTGATACCGTGGATGAAAAAGGCCCCGTTGCCACCGAGGAGCGCCGCGGAATTCACCGCATGCCCCCCGAGTTGGTGGACCAGGCGACCGAGGCCGAGATCCTCGAAACCGGCATCAAGGTCATCGACCTCATCTGTCCCTTCACCAAGGGCGGTAAAGTGGGCGCCTTCGGTGGTGCCGGGGTCGGCAAGACCGTTGTCATCATGGAGCTCATTAACAACATCGCCAAGGCGCACGGGGGATATTCCGTTTTCGCCGGAGTGGGGGAACGTTCCCGCGAAGGCAATGACCTTTACCACGAAATGTCGGATGCCGGAGTGATCGACCAGGAAAATATCGCCAATTCAAAAGTGGCGCTGGTTTACGGTCAAATGAATGAGCCTCCCGGTGCCCGGATGCGTGTCGCCCTTTCCGGCCTCACCATGGCGGAATACTTCCGCGACGAGAAAAATCAGGACGTCCTCCTCTTCGTCGACAACATCTTCCGTTTCTCCCAAGCCGGAGCCGAGGTTTCCGCCTTGCTCGGACGCTCGCCCTCCGCGGTGGGTTACCAGCCGACCCTTTCTCAGGAAATGGGCAACCTCCAGGAACGCATCACCTCCACCAAGAAGGGCTCCATTACCTCCTTCCAGGCGGTCTATGTTCCCGCGGACGACTTGACCGACCCCGCGCCCGCCAACACCTTCGCTCACCTCGATTCCACCATCGTGCTCGAGCGTTCCATTGCGGAGTTGGGTATTTATCCTGCGGTGGACCCGCTCGCCTCCATCTCCAACGCCCTCGATCCTGCGATCGTCGGCGAAGAACACTACAACGTCGCCCGTGGCGTCCAGAACGTCCTTCAGCGCTACAAGGATCTGCAGGACATCATTGCGATTCTCGGACTCGACGAGCTTTCTCCCGAGGACAAACAACTCGTTTACCGGGCGCGTAAGGTGCAGAAATTCCTCTCCCAGCCCTTCCACGTTGCAGAGGTCTTCACCGGTATTTCCGGGCAATACGTTTCCATCGCCGACACCATCAAAGGCTTCAAAATGATCCTCGACGGTGAATGCGACGACCTCGCCGAGAACGATCTCTACATGAAGGGTTCCATCGAACAGGCGCTTGAAGGCGTCAACGTATAAGCTGCCCGCACCAACATGATCGCGCTCGAAATCATCACCCCCGACGCCAAAGTCCTTGAGACCGAGGCGGAACAGGTCGTCCTCCCCGCAGTTGCGGGCGAGACCGGCGTACTCAAGGGCCACATTCCCCTTGTGACCAAGCTTAAGGCGGGTGAAATCAAAGTGATCAAAGGCAGTAAGACCGAATACATTGCGGTCGACCGCGGATTCGCCCGCGTCCTGGGCGACACTGTTGAAGTCCTCACCGAGGCCGCCATCGACGTGAACGACATCGACCTCACCGAGGTAGAAGCCGCCAAGACACGTGCTGAAAATGCCCTCAAGGCCGCCGAAGCAGAAGGGATCAATCCCGAGGAAGCCGAACAACTCGCACAAAAAGTCACCTTCCTGATCGCGCAGAAACTCGCCAAGGGCAGACGACGTTAAGTGGGAGCCGCTTGACAGGCCCATATTTATGGGTTGATGTAGTTTAATGAAGACCACGATTGAGTTGCCGGACAGCTTATTGCGCCGGGCTAAAATGACTGCCGCCCAGCAGGGACAGACCATGACGGCTTTCATGAAGGCTGCCCTTGAGGCTCGGCTCTCCGCGAGTGAATCTGCTCAGGATGAACAGCCCTGGATGCGCTATGCCGGCATTTTCTCAGACCCTGAAGATACAAACTGTGTGATGGAAGGTATTGAGGAGGCCTTTGGAACCGTTGATTCCGCAGACTGGGAATGATTCTCGACACTAATACTTTATCCGCCTTCTTCGATGGTGCTCCGGCCCTCGTGAGCAAGCTGTCCGAAGCCCCCGCACTCTATCTCCCTGTAATCGTTATTGGTGAGTATCGCTTTGGTCTGAAAGCTTCCCGTTTCCGCTGCGAACGTGAAAAAGTCCTTAGAGAATTTTCCAAAATCTGCACCGTTCTGCCTATTCTCGAATCCAGTGCCCGGCCTTATGCTCGCATCCGGCACGACCTGCGTGCTGCAGGAACGCCTATTCCGCAAAATGATATCTGGATTGCTGCGCTTGCCCTCGAATACGACCTCCCGGTCATCAGCCGCGACGCGCACTTCAAGGCGGTGAAAGCCATTAAGGTATTTAGCTGGTAGCAAATCCTTGTGGAAATGCCGCCGCCAAACCCTGCAGGGTGAGGTGCGGGACAAATTGCGCGCGGGTCGCCCAGTCGCTGGTGAGGTTCGCCGTACTGCCGCCGGTGGTTAGAATGAGGGGATCCACGCCTTCGCGTTCCCGGAGTTCCGCAATGACGCGATCACAGAGGGCGTCCAGCATCCCGGAGTAGCCGATTGCGACCCCGAGTTGCATGGCATGACGGGTGGATTTCCCGATCGCGCCCTCGGCTTGCACGAGGTCTTCGGGCTTGAGCTCCGGTAGGAGTGCGGTCTGTTCGTGGAGGTAACGGGTCATCAAGCCGAGTCCGGGCGCGATGATGCCTCCCTCGTAACCCTGACTGCTTATAATATCAAAAGTGACGGCGGTGCCGAGGTCGATGACGATGGCGGGGGTGTGGTGATAGGTCTGCGCGGCGAGGGCGTTGGCGAGTCGATCCTCACCAATTTCCCCTGGTTTGGGATAGTGAATCGCGAGCCCGCCGCAATTATCGGCAGTCAGGTGGAGGCAAGGCTTTCCGGCAGCTTTTAATTGCGTCTCCAGTAATAGGTTAACGGTCGGAACAACCGAGCAATAGGCGGAGCGGTCGGCGGTCTCGAGCAAGGGTTGGAGGGTGGCGATGGCGCGTTCGGTCAGCAGGCTTAATTCGGCGGTCGGAATGTCTCCGGCATCGCTAACGTTTTCGCCGTCAACCAAGCCGTAGTGACTGCTGGTGTTCCCGATGTCGATGCATAAGGTTTTCATATCGCGGTGGTCTACAATTAGAATTGGCTGAGGGTTACGTCGCCGGCTCGAATGACTTGCTGCTTCCCGTCCGGGGTTTTCAGCAGCAGTGCCCCGCTGGAATCGATGCCGTGCGCAATGCCGCAAATCGTTTGCCCGGCGTGCTCGGCGACCACCTCCCGTCCGTAAAGGCTATCAAATGGTTTCCAGGCTTCCAGCAACGCATCACTATGTGTATCAGGATTCTTGATACAAATGGCATAGGCTTCCTCAATCGCCTTAAGGGCACGGATCGCAAGGGTGTTGAGGGGGAGTTCTTTTCCGCTAATGGCATGCAGGCTGGTGGCGCGTTTGCGCAGTGCTTTGGGCAAATTCATGGGGTTGCTGTTGACATTGAGACCGAGCCCGAAAAAGAGGGCCTTCAGTCCATCGGCGTCCAGTTTTGCTTCGGTGAGCATCCCTGCGAATTTGCGACCCTCGCAGTGAAGGTCGTTGGGCCACTTGACTTGTAGTTGAGATTCAGGGAGCTCTTGACGCAGGACCCGACAGAGCAGGATCCCGCACCACAGCGTAAAGTGCTGGAGTTTTTGGGCGGGTAGGCGTGGTTCGTAAGTGACGGTTAGGTAGAGGTTCTCGGCGGACCCGCTGAACCATTCGCGTCCGAGACGTCCCCGGCCCTTGGTCTGGCAACTGGAGAGTACCGCAAAGGGGCCGTGGCGCCCGTTCGCAATTTGTCGCTCGGCTTCATTGTTGGTGCTGTCGAGCACCGGAAAATAGAGACAGTCCATCTCAAGACTCTGATCCTCCGCCGCGAGTTGCAGGAGCGCCGGATGCAGCACCTCCGGTTGCGCGGTCAGTCGGTAGCCTCGGTTGCGAACCGCCTCAATTTCAAAGCCCACTTCCTGCAGTTTTTTGATTTTTCCCCAGACTGCCGGACGGGAGAGCCCCATGTTTTCTGCGAGTTGACTGCCCGAGACAAAGTCCTCCCCTGCATCGAGGAGGGCGCGCAGGACGCGGCATTCATCCGGTCGGGCGCTCAGGTGACGGTATTCACTGGAAGGAGGTGTGGGCATTGCGAATTAAAACTAAAGCCAGTCCAGGCCGATGTCTTTCCAGGTGCTTTGATGCACGGGCGCACCGGTCGAGATAAAATCGAGCCCGAGTGTCCCGATTTGCGGAAGGGTCTCGAGGGTGATGCCGCCACTGGCTTCGGTGCAGGCCCGGCCATCGATTTGAACCACCGCCGCTTTCAGGGCTTCGGGACTGAAGTTGTCGAGCAGGAGGATGTCGGCGCCACCGGCAAGGGCGGGTTCAATTGGGTCGGGGGTATCGACTTCGACCTCAACCGGGAGTTGTGGATGGATGCGGCGCGCCAGCGCGACTGTCTCGGTAAGCTTGGCCCCGGTGAGCGCGAGGTGGTTATCCTTAAACATGACGCGGTCAAAGAGCCCCATCCGGTGGTTGTGGCCCCCTCCGCAGGCGCAGGCGTATTTCTGCAGCACCCGATACCCGGGGAGGGTCTTGCGGGTGTCGAGCAGGGTGGTGGGGGAATCCGCGAGGGCCTCGACATAGCGGCGGGTTTCAGTCGCGATCCCGGATAGGTGTTGAAGGAAATTGAGGAGCACCCGTTCTGCCTGCAGGAGAATAGAGGCGGGTCCGGAGAGGATCCCGATGGCATCTCCGGGCTTGAGGACGGCGCCGTCTTTTTGGCGGGGTTCAAAGGAACAGCCCTCGCCGTAAGCGGCGAGCACGAGCTCCACCATGCCCAGACCGCTGAGGGTCATACTCTCGCGAGCGGTCAATTGGGCCGCGCCATTGGTACCCTCCGGCATGAGGGCGCTGGTGACATCGCCCAGTTGTGTGGGACGTTCCGCCAGTCCCGCGCCGGCGAGGTCTTCAATCTTGGCAAGGCCTACCAGTTGACGCAGATAATCCGAATCAATTTGATCCCAACTCAGGCGTGTGAGCAGGCTCTCTTTTGTGAAACGCAGACCGTTGGACATAGGGAAAAAGATGCTGCGTCACCGCGTTCAGGGCAATGCCGAATAAATTTTGAAAAGCCCGATTCTAGGGCTTGCGATAGATTGCCTGTAGGGCGGCGAGGTCGGCCTCGCGGGTGCTGCTGTGGAGGATGTGGTCGTAATTCCCCGCTTCCAGTATTTCGCCCTTCGCAACTTCAAGCCTGCGCTGCACCTCCGCTTCGCTGTCGGTGGCGCGTCCTTCCAGTCGTTCTTTGAGGGCTTCCAAACCGGGGGGCATGATAAAGACCGTTGTCAGTCGCCCCGCGAGGAGGGCATCATTTTCCGCAGTGGCGCGAAAACTCGCCGCGCCCTGCACGTCGATATTGAGGAGGAGATTAATTCCCGCCCGCAGTTTATCCTGCACGACTTGTTTCAAGGTGCCGTAGTAGTTGCCGTGCACCCGGGCATGTTCATAAAAATCCCCGGTAGCGACCTTTGCTTCAAAGTCCGCCTTGCTTAGGAAATGGTAATCGACCCCGTCCTGTTCCTTGCCGCGAGGGGGGCGGGTGGTTGCGGTAATGACACGCTCCAGATGGGATTCGACCCGGAGCAGGTTTTCGCAGACCGTAGTTTTCCCGCTTCCGGCGGGACCAGAGACAATCAGGAGGCGGGCGGGCGTGTCCGTTTCGGAATGCACGTTGTCAGTAGGTGAGGGCGGTGGCGACCAACACGCAGCCATAAAAAACAAAGCAGGCACCAAAGAGGCGCGGTCGGGTCGCTTTCCGGTAGAGCCAGTCGATACAATCCCGCATCCGGTAGGGGCTCGCGCCCATAACGAGGGCAAAGAGAATTGCGAGGTATACAAAACTCACCAGCAAGAGTCGTGCGGTGGGGTCCTGCATATAGGCGGCTTTCAATAATGGATTGGCGGCAAGCAGGAGCAGGGCGGCAAAACCTCTGACGGCGAGGAAGTCCGGGACGAAGTAAAAGGCCCCCAGCGCAGAAAGCCCGAAGAGGGCAAAGAGAAGCTCGCGATAGTTTCCAAAATCAGCGGGCCCCAAGTGCCAAACGTGATACAGGAACCATGCACTCGCCGCACCAAAGAGGAGCATTGCGGCGAGCTGCGAGCGGGGAAATGCCTTCATGGCAGGCTCGCTGCGCATGCCGTGCCAAAGGAAGTGAGCACCAAAGGCGACCAGAGCGATTCCGGTAAAGAGTGTGGCTTGAAAAAGAGTCATTACAAAGATTACTGAGGCTTACCGCGGGAAGCCTTGGAGTGAAGCAAAAAAACGCATCCGGCAGGACTAAAGTTTTAATTATACGGTATTAAATTCATATTGACATAGGGTAGATAAGAGCTCAAAAGTCCACCGTAAGTCTATTATTATGAAAAAATCCAATACATTAATTCTTATCAGTGGTTTCTTCGCAGGAGCCACTTTGTTTGGGCATTCGACCTTTATTGCCTTTGGCGATAAAGTCCGATCCCTTGCTCACGAGGAGCGAGCAGTCGCTCCTCTCACAGCGCCTTACTACAATGAGGATGCTTATGTGACCAGTGATTTGCGGGCGTGGTATTTAAATCATGAACTCGACTCGGTAGATGGCGAGGTGACGGTGGCAGCCCTCCAAGTGCGGGTCGCACTCAACGAGAACCTCCAACTTGTCGCTTACAAAGACGGCTACACCAATTTCTCGGGCGGTGTATTGGACGGCCAGGATGGTTGGAATGACATCGCGCTCGGGCTCAAGTATGCCTTTGTGCAGGACTGGGCAAACCAACACCACCTCGCGGCCGGGATTGGCTATGAGTTCGGTTGGGGCGAGGAGTCGGCTTATCAGAATACCGATGAGTTGCGCATTTGGATTTCTGAGAATAAGTCCTTTGGAAAGCTCCACCTTGGTGCCACGATCAATTACCTCATCGCGGTGGATCAGGGGCAGGGTGCTGCCGGAAGTTCCGACATGCTGACCTTCCATTTCCACAGTGATTACTACCTGACCGAATGGATCAGCCCCGTCTTTGAAATTAATGGCTACATGATCACCAACGATGATGGCACGGGTATTGCACCTTATTCCGGCCTAGACGCGGTGAGCCTTGGTTCCGGTGAGGACGAGGATGTTTGGACTGCCGCTCTCGGTGCGGAACTACGCCCCTTTGAGAGCCATATTTCGATACGTGCCGCTTATGAGCGCGAGATTTCTGATAGCACGAATCTCTTTGATGATCGCTGGACCTTCTCCGCAGTCTATCCCTTCTAGTTGAAGTTTCTTTAAGCACCTTTCGATTGGGCGGCTCCGCAATGCGGGTCGTCCAATTTTTTTTGGCCCGGACTAGTAAGCCTTGTTAGGTGCGAGCCACTTCTCGCACTCCGCTAGAGAAAGGCCCTTGCGCTCGGCATAGCTCTCGACCTGATCCTTCTGGATCGGCCCCACTTGAAAATATTTTGCCTTGGGGTGGGCAAAGTAGAGCCCGCTCACGCAACTGCCGGGGGACATCGCAAAATTTTCAGTGAGGCTGGCGCCGGTGGTTTGTTCCGCATCGAGCAGTTCCCAGATGAGCGCCTTCTCGGTGTGGTCGGGCTGGCTGGGATAACCCGCCGCCGGGCGGATGCCTCGGTAGCGTTCCATGATCAAAGCCTCGTTGTCGAGATCCTCGTCGGGTGCGTAGCCCCAGAGCTCCTTGCGTACATGGGCATGGGTTTGCTCTGCGAGGGCCTCCGCAAAGCGATCCCCGATCGCCTTTACCATGATGGCATTGTAGTCGTCCTGCGCGTCCTCAAATTCCTTCGCAAAAGAATCGACCCCTTCAATGCTGCAGACAAAGGCACCACAGGCATCGACCTGACCACAATCCTTAGGGGCTACAAAATCGGAAAGCGCGAAGTAGGCACCGTCCTGCGTTTTGCGTTTCTGTTGGCGGAGGGTGTGCAATGTATTCAAAATCTCACTACGCGAGGAGTCGGCATAGATCTCGATATCGTCGCCGTGTGAGTTCGCCGGGAAGAGCCCCACTGCGCGGCGGGCGCGGAAACGCTTCTCTTTAATGATTCGTTCCAGCATGGCCTTCGCGTCATTCAATATGGAGCGTGCTTGTTCGCCATAGGTGGCGTGTTGCAGGATGCGGGGGTAGATTCCTTTGAGCCCCCAAGTCCAGAAGAGGGGAGAGAAGTCAAAATATTCACTCAGGGTATCCAAGTCGATTGCGTCATCCACCGTGATGCCTATCGTATTGGGGGTTTTTAGTTCTGCTTTTTCCCACTCGCAGGTGAAGCGTTTGGCACGGGCCTCCTCTAGCGTGAGGAACTCGGTTTTCCCCTGATTCGCTTCAAAGTGTGCGCGTTGCACGGACTGCTCTTCCTTGACTTGAGCGATGTAGGCCTCGCTTTTCTCGGGATTCAGGAGGTTGTTGCAGACGCCCGTGGCAAGGGAGGCATCCCCGACCCGAATGACGGGCTGGTCATAATGCGGCGCAATCTTAATGGCGGTATGTGCCGCGCTGGTCGTGGCGCCACCAATCAAAAGGGGTTGTTTGAAGCCGCGCCGCTGCATCTCCTGCGCCACATAAATCATCTCATCCAGCGAGGGCGTTATCAGGCCGGATAAGCCCACGATATCCGCGCCCCATGCTTCCGCCTCCTTCAAGATCGTATCGCAATCGACCATCACACCCAGATCCTTGACCTCGTAATTATTGCAGGCGAGGACGACCCCCACGATGTTCTTGCCGATGTCATGTACATCGCCCTTCACAGTCGCGATCAGAAACTTGCCCTGACTGCGGGCATTGGGGTTTTCTGCTTTCTCAGCTTCGAGATAAGGGGTGAGGTAAGCGACCGCCCGCTTCATCACCCGCGCGCTCTTCACGACTTGCGGGAGGAACATTTTCCCCGCGCCAAAGAGATCGCCCACGATCTTCATGCCGTCCATCAGCGGCCCTTCAATGACTTCGAGGGGGCGGCCCAGTTGTTGACGCGCCTCTTCGGTATCGGGTTCGATAAAATCAACAATGCCTTTCACGAGGGCATGTGCGAGGCGTTCCTCGACGGTGCCTTCGCGCCAGGCCAGTTTGGCGGAGTCGTCTTCCTTTTTGCCACTATCCTTGACGGTTTCCGCAAAGGTAATGAGGGCTTCGGTCGCTTCCGGGTGGCGGTTGAGGAGCACATCCTCCACTTTTTTCAAGAGCTCCGGTTCGATCTCCTCATAGATTTCCAGCATGCCCGCGTTGACGATACCCATGTCGAGACCGGCTTCGATGGAATGGTAGAGAAAGGCGGCGTGCATCGCCTCGCGAACCGGGTTGTTGCCACGGAAGGAGAAGGAGATATTGCTTACGCCGCCGCTGGTTCGCGCCCCGGGGCAAACTGCCTTGATTTCACGCACCGCCTCGATGAAATCGACGGCGTAGTTATTGTGTTCCTCCATTCCGGTAGCGACCGTGAGGACATTCGGATCAAAAATAATATCGTTGGGATCGAGCCCTGCCTGCTCGACGAGGAGCTTGTAAGCGCGGGAGCAAATCCGCACCTTGTCTTCGCGAGTGGCGGCCTGACCCTTTTCATCAAATGCCATCACCACAACCGCCGCGCCGTAACGGCGGCAAAGCCGCGCCTGTTCCAGGAAGGTCGCCTCGCCTTCTTTAAGGCTGATGGAATTGACGATACACTTGCCCTGCACACAGCGGAGGCCCGCCTCGATGACCGACCATTTGGAGCTGTCGATCATGATCGGTACCCGCGCGATCGCGGGCTCGGAGGCAATGAGGTTCATGAACTTCGTCATGCAGGCCTCGGAGTCGAGCAAGCCCTCGTCAAAGTTTACATCGATCAGGTTGGCACCGTTTTCAACCTGCTGAGCGGCCACCGCGAGGGCACCGTCCCAGTCATCGTTGGTGATCATCTTCTTAAAGCGGGGGGAGCCGGTGACATTGGTGCGTTCCCCCACCATCACAAAGCTGTCCCCGATGGCGTGATTAAAGGCTTCGAGTCCGCTGAAGCGTTGCCGTTCGGGTAACTGGGGAAGGGGGCGGGGCGGGTATTGGCTCACCTCGCGCACCACCGCACGGATGTGGTCGGGAGTCGTGCCGCAGCAGCCACCAACGAGATTGACAAGGCCATCCTTTGCAAACCCGCCCACCGCGCTGCCGGTATGATCGGGGGTTTCATCGTAGCCGGTCGGAGCGAGGGGATTCGGTAACCCGGCATTCGGGTAAACGTGTACATAGCAATCCGCGACCCGCGAAAGATCCTGCAAAAACGGCCGCATGAGGTCCGCCCCAAGCGCACAGTTGAGGCCCACGCAAAGCGGCTTGGCATGGCGGATGGAATTCCAGCAGGCCTCCACGGTTTGCCCCGAGAGGGTGCGACCCGATTGGTCCGTAATCGTGACCGAGATAATAACCGGCAGGCGTTCCTCGCGGGTGTCGAAGAAATCCTCAATCGCATGGAGGCAGGCCTTTAAATTGAGGGTGTCAAAGACCGTTTCCGGCAGGAGGAGATCGACGCCGCCTTCCACAAGCGCTTCAACTTGTTCGTAGTAGGCTTGGCGCAATTCCTCGTAACTGGTGGCGCGGTATTCCGGACGGTTCACATCCGGAGACATCGAGGCAGTGCGGTTCGTCGGACCAATCGCGCCCGCAACAAAGATGGGCCGACCCTCTTGCGCTTCTATTTCGTCTGCCACTTTGCGGGCTAGCTGAGCAGAGCACAGATTGATGTCGCGCACGCGGCTTTCCAGTCCGTAGTCCGCCTGAGCGATGGTGGTGCCCGAGAAAGTATTGGTTTCGATGATGTCGGATCCGGCGAGGAGGAAGTTGCGGTGGATTTCCTCGATAATTTCCGGGCGGGTGATGCTCAGGAGATCGTTATTGCCTTTTAAATTGCCGGGGGCATCAGCGAGGCTCTCGTCCCGGAAGTCTGCCTCCTCCAGCGAATGTTGCTGGATCATGGTACCCATCGCCCCATCAAGGAAGACAATACGTTCCTCCAGCAAGCCTGCGAGCTGCTGTCCTTTCGCGGTGAGTGGTTTATTCGTGGAGGGCATAATTAAACATCAACGCATCATGATATCTTGATATGTCAAATCCCAAAGCGTTTTACGCTAGGGCAGCTCAATCTCGGCGAGCCAGTTGTAATGCTTGTCATCATGGAAGAGGGTACACTCGTGGTAGCGTGCGGTCGCAAAGATCAGGATGTCAGAATTGGGGACGGGTTTCCCGCGCTTCCGGCTGGCACGGGCGAGGGCACCCGCCAGCTTCCAAACTTCCTCGGTATGATCCAGGCGGGGCAGGGTGTGGCGCAGCAGCTCAACCACCTTGTTTTCGGCAGGGTTGGCGCTTTGCAGTTCCAGACAGACCATCTCGCACAAGGCCGCCTCGCCACTTTCGATCCAAGTTCGCAACTGGGCATTTTCCGGCGCGCGATACTTTGGATTGATGAAACGAATCCAGGCAGATGTATCGACTAGAATCATGACTTGCTCACCCCGGCATCCTCCCCCAACTCAAGCCCGCGCAGCGCAGCGAGATCCTCTGCCGTCATGAAATCCGGGCAGCTTCCCTCCAATGCCAAGACTGCTTTAACCCGTTCTTGATGAATGTAATGCTCAATTGCCCGGTTGACCGCTTCCGTCATCGTCTTTGCCTGTGTTGCCTGCAATAAGGCGTCCATGCGTTCGTTTGGAATATTTAAAGTGGTCTTCATGAAATACAAAATATTGCCAAAAAATATTCTGTAAAGCCCCAAATGGATGCAGGAGTAGGGTATATCTGTTCTTTTAATCCAAATATATTTTATTTGTTAAAGTTTTGGCGGTGCTTTATTTTGCTCAGCATGAAACAACTATTGATTTTAATTTTAACTAATTTTGTGATCCTAGCATTGAGCGCCGATGCTGCAAAAGAGGACACACGGTCGTCTGAGGCATTGATCAATGAAATTGTTCTCCAACTGGAAAAGGATCTCAAAACTGCCAATAAAAAGCTGCAAAGCCGCAGTGAAGAAGAACAACTTAAAGCGCAGGAAAGCATCGTCAGTTACAATCAAGCGCTCGCAGGAATCAAGCGCTTGCAAAGTCCCGCACCGAGCCATAACCGAGCTTGGGATGCATACGCCTTGGGTTTGTCCGATCTGGCTCGCATGCGGGGTGGATTTTCGGATGAATACGCGGAGTTAATACACGCGCTGACACAGGCAATTGAGCGCGAAAAAGCTAAAGCGCTCAAGGAGCTGGAAAAAGAGCTGGCGACCTTCAAAGAAGGCTTGGGTGTGATTTTGTTGGCGGCAACGGATCCAAGTGATTTGGATACACTCTTCGTTAAGTTAGATGCCTTCAAGGTCCGCGCGAATCGTTTTCCTTCCCATCGGCACAATTTTGACAATACATGCCGAAACTTGGGTAAGATCGTGGCGGGTTGGCAGGACTATTTGAATAACCTGAAAATTGGGGATTTCAAGCAGGCCGAGTATTCCTTGAAAAACCTGAATCAATCACTGGACACCTATCCCGTGATTCCGCGTTCAAAAGTTCTGGAACTTCAAAACGAATTGAAGCGCAAAATAAACATGGGTCAAAAGTCTCGAGGAACGGACCCGGTTTCGCCACCATTTTCAGTGCGAGAGGTAGTCAAAGAAATAAAGACGATTGAGGATATGGTCGCCGCAAAAGAGAAACTGGAATTACTGACGCGATACCGGGAGACACAACATGAAGCAAATTATCAATTGGGCGCCATCCGCGACCTACAATACGCCATCGATTTGATAGACAACGGCAATGCCTTGCTTGGCTTAAGTGCGGTGAATCGTTTTAGCCCTAATAATTCTCTCGGCAAACTCTGGTGTGGTGCGATCCGGTCATTAATACGCCAGCGGGCTCTCTATGAGTCCGTACCCGAAGCATTTCGTCCGAGAATAGACAAGGAGGCGATAGAATTAGTGATTGAAAAGTCTGCACGTGCGATGAGTGAGCGCGCCGCCTGGGTAGAGCTTTGGGAGTTTTTGAAAGTGGTTACGCAAACTGGTTTTAATAATTCTGGACACAGTTCGCGGAATATTCTGCCCGGTTTCGATAATGATATTCGCGCGATCGAGCATTTCACTTACGCCCAACGTCTTGAAGAAACCGGCCAGTTGGCGGAAGCCTTGGTTCGATATAATATGGCCTTGAATATTATGGGTCGATTTGGCCCTTATGATTCCGCTAAAAAAGCAACCGTGCGCCTCCTTGTCACCCGCGCGGAAGAGCTTTTGGCGGACCAGAAACGCATTGCGGAAATACCCCGCCCAGTTCTTAGCAACCGCTATCCGCCGATACATCCCAGGTTAAGCCATGACTTAAATAATCTTATGCGTAATCCAGAATTCAAGAAGTCCATGGAGGATTTAATTGCGCTACAAATTACCATGCATTTGGCAAAAGAAGCGACGGACAAAGACGAGACGGAGTCCAAAAAAGAGGCGGCGGAAAAATAGCCCCGGTATTTTCGGGGCTCGCGAAGTGGGGAGCTTCCCGGTCACATCTCCGGGGTGAGTAGCTTGTTTGCGGAGGGCATTATAGCGTGACGCGTTTGCCTAAAATCACCTATGACTAGCTTAAGATCCATCAAGCCGACACTTCATAAAATCCTCAGGATTAAAATGGCATGTCGAAGCGGAGCAGCACGGAACCAAAGGTGTGTTTTTTCTTCCGGCTTTTGAACTCGCGGGTTCGGTGTGTGAAAGAATGGGAAAGTTCAAAGTTTCGCCAGCTCAAACCGTAACCCAAGAGGGCTTCGCCGACGATGGCTTTTGTTTCAACCCCATATTTAAAATCGCGAAATAAAGGGCCATTGAGGGTGATGTCATGTAGGACCCCCGTTCCGCGACACCCTCCAAATGTGTAAAAGGAAAAAGGGTGCTCGCGGGAGTCTTCCGCGCGAAAAAGATCATGCGCGTAGCTGCCGATTTGCACCCGTGGAGTGCTGTATGAGGCGCTCAAGTTGAAGCCGGCACGTAGCAGAAAGCCCAAATAGGCGTTGGTTTGAAAATTCCCCACCGCCGCTCCCCATTCATGGTAGCCGTCAATTTTCAAAGGAAAGTTTTCTGTAAAATGATCAATGGGTAGCTTATGCTTGTGGTCGAAGTGGAGGTTAAGGGTCACTTCTTGCGGAACCTGACTCTCCCATCCGCTGAAGATGGGGCTGTTCGAGATATTTTCATGCACCCAATCCTGAGTTTTTTGAGCAAAGCTGGACTTACCGGTGGTGCCTACCGACAAGGTAACGCTAGAGACGGATACAGTATTTTTTATGTGCAGCGAAAATTCCATGCCCAGCCAGCCTGCAAAGGGTCGTTCTCCGTAGGGGGGCACTTCCGCTGTTTTGTCTCTGGGTGTAAACATCAACTGGGTCAGGCCTGTTCCCCAGGCATAACGTGTTAAACCCTCTCCCTCAGTGCGAAATTGGCCGAGTTGGGTTTCGGAGTCTGCCCCGCTGAGTCGGTGAAGCCCCTTTTGGAGTGCGTTGTTTTTTATGACTTGGTCCTCATTTTCCCTTATGAAGGCGATTCGGACTCCATTGGTATAATCTTCATCTATGTCGAAAAACAAATCATTATCGAATTGAATAATGCACTTATTCGTTGCCTCGGCGCTGAGGTTGAGCAGAAACAGAACAAGTATTAATATATATCGTTCATTCATGTAATTAAAATAAGGCATTGCGCCCTTTTTGTGTAAACTAATTTATGGAACATCTAATGCAGGCATTTCCAGCGTTATCGAAAATTGAGGAGCAACTGCTCGTTGAATGGGCGGTGCTCGTGCGGGAATGGAACGAGAAGATCAATCTGATTTCGCGGAAGGACATCGAGCATCTGGAGTCGCGGCACCTTGCGCCCTGTCTCGCGATCACCAATCACCTGAAACTCATGCAGGGCGCGCGGGTCATGGATGTCGGAACGGGTGGCGGCTTCCCGGGTTTGATTATGGCGATTTGTTATCCGCAGGCACAGTTCACGTTGGTGGATTCCATCGGCAAGAAGGTTGCGGTGGTGCAGGACATTGCGGAACGACTGGGCTTGCGCAATGTGGTGGCGCGGCAGGCGCGGGCGGAGTCCATTCAGCGGGAATTCGATTTCATCACGGGTCGTGCCGTAAAGAATTTGCCGGAGTATTTTGGCTGGATCAAAGGCAACCTGCGGCGGGGGCAGCGCAATTCCCTGCCGAATGGAGTGCTCTATTGGAAGGGCGGTGACCTTGCGGCGGAGTATGCCGCAATCGGGATTGAGCCGCGCCGTACCATTGATTTAGAGGCCGAGCTGAAGGATCCCTACTTTGCCAAGAAATATATTTTGCATTTTGATGCGCGGGATGTGCCGCGCGCGCGTGTCCCAAACCCGCAGTAGCGCGACGCTATTTCCCCTTTAGGAAATCCCGGGAGGCCCGCTTCAGTTGCTTGATGCGCGTCGCGTTTTTGTTCAGATCGCCTTTATCCATCTGGTCGATAAAGAGGATGCCGTTGAGGTGATCAACCTCGTGCAGAATACAGCGCCCAAGCAAGCCGTTCGCCTCGATGACATGTGGCTCGCCCGCTAGATCCTGAAAGCGGCACCGCACCCCTGCCGGACGGGTGACGCGTCCATTGACCGCGGGAAAAGAAAGGCAACCCTCTTCGTAAATCTCAGGGCTGGAGTCCGTGATTTCAACTTGCGGGTTGATGAGGGCGAGCGGCATCACGACATCAAGGGGGAGGGCTTTCCCGTCCAAGCGGCAATCAAAATGAATATTCGCGCCCTCGGGGGGTCGCACGTCGAGGACGCAGATTTGGAGGGCTTCCCCGATTTGTTGAGCGGCGAGTCCAATGCCGTCGGCAACATACATTGTTTCCAGCATGGCGTCGGCGAGTTCCTTTAACCGCGCATCAAAAATTTCCACCGGCGCACCGATTTTGCGCAGGATGGGTTCACCGTATTGGGTTACTCGCAAGGGCATACCGAATACTGTTAGAGGAATGGCGGACTGTAAAGCTCTGGCTTAGGGTGCCAGACTGACTGGGATGTGGATTTCGCCGCGCTTTAAGGCGGGCAGGGTGAACGGGCCATTCCAATAAATGGCGCGCGCGGGTCCGGTCGCCTTGTATTGTGCTTGCTGGTTCAACCAGGTTTCAAGTTTGAGGCGTGCCTTGTTGAAATTTTCCTCGGAGTATTTCCCGCGAATGCCGATACTGGCGACGGTGCGGGCCGGAAATTCCTCAATTTTGACCTCCTCGGTTTGCGGCAGTTCGCGTTTCCCCGCTTCGGCCCCCAAATAAAAATACATCGCACCCGGGTTGATTTCCGCTTCGACCGGGACGGTCATCGCGATCTTGTTGTCCTTGATGTAATTGAAGAGCGGACGGAAGAGGTTATCGACGCGCTCGTAGTAGGGATTGGCAGAACGAGTTACAATGACGCGGCAAGCCGGAAGCTCCTTGATCTCTGTGACACCCACATCGGTCTTGGGAAAGGCGCTTTCGTATGCGGCAAGTGGGCTCATCAGTAAAAGTAAGGGTAGAACGGTAATATAGCGCATGGAAATAAAACGTGACTGCGGTAAGAATCATTACAGCGCGAGGCTGCTTTCAGTCTGGAACAATTCAGAGTAGTAAGGTATCTACGGTATTTAATCAGTTATGTTTTCCCGTCTTCCTGCAACTTTATTCCTACTCCTCCTGTCCTTCAGTACCACGGGTATAAGGAGTGCTGCGGCGGACTCGCCCGTGATGGTGGATTTGATTTCAGAGGCGTCAACCGTCGCCAAGGGGGATCGCTTTTACGTGGGCGTAGATTTTAAAATCGACCCACATTGGCACATTTACTGGAAGAATCCCGGGAGTAGTGGCTATGGAATTGCGGTGGATTGGGATTTGCCTGCAGGCGTCAGGGCCGGGGCGTTGGAGTGGCCTGCTCCGGAACGCTTCGAGTTCGATGGATTCATCAACTACGGTTACAGCGGTGGGGTTACCCTCCTGGTGCCGGTCGAGCTGGATGCCTCGTTTTCCGGCGAGCTGGAACTAAAGGCGACGGTTTCGTGGTTAGCCTGTGAGAACGCTTGTATTCCCGGCAGCGCGGAGCTGCAACTCCGTTTACCCCAATCCGATGCGAGTGAGCGGGACCCTGCGCAAGAGGGGTTCTTTAAGAATGCGCGGACGACACTGCCGAAAGTCTGGCGCGGTGGTCCTTTGCTTTACGAAGTAGGCGAGGGCGGGATTCGTATTCAGATTCCCGATACAAAAGCTAAGGATGCATACTTTTACGCGGAGGCATTCGGCTGGGTGGACGCGGACGCGGTTCAGGTGTTCACACAGGAAAACGGGATGGGTGTACTGACGGTTCCCGTTTTGGAAGGGGAGTTGCCGCCACTGCTGGCAGGGGTGCTTGAATTGGATGGGCAGGCATGGGAAGTGGGCTTAGCGTCTGCCGCAGCCGCTCCGGAGACGCAGGTTTATGCAAGCGGCTGGGAGGGCAAGTTGTTGCAATGGGGTCTAGGTGGTTGGCTGCTGCTTGCATTTCTTGGGGGGGTGATCCTGAATATCATGCCTTGCGTGTTGCCGGTACTTTCGCTGAAGGTGTTCTCTTTGCTCAAGCATGCGGGGCAAACCCGTGGGCAGGCGTTCACCTATGGCCTGGCGTACACGCTGGGGGTAGTGCTCAGTTTCGTTGTTCTGGCGGCGGCGCTCTTTGCTCTGCGCGGCTTGGGTGAGCGGATCGGCTGGGGCTTTCAGTTACAGAATCCTGCCTTTGTGGTGACGCTTACCCTGCTGCTTTTTGTCTTCGCCTTAAACTTGATTGGCGTCTTTGAAATGGGGGTAGGCTTGGTGGGTGCCGATTCCAAAGTGGCGCGCCGCAAGGATTTGCTGGGTTCCTTTGGCACGGGCATTCTGGCGGCAGTGGTGGGGGCGCCCTGTGTGGGGCCCTTGTTGGGCGGGGTAAGCGGTTTGGCGCTGCAAGCGGATCCTTTGGTCGGGATTTCGGTTTTTGCGATGCTGGGATTTGGAATGGCGTTCCCCTTCCTCCTGCTCTCGATCTTTCCAAAACTGGCGGCTTATTTGCCAAAGCCCGGCGTTTGGATGGAGACGTTCAAGCAAGCGATGGGCTTCGTGCTTTTTGCGGTGGTGGTATTTCTGCTTTGGGTGGTCGGTCAATCCGGCGGGGTGGATGGCATGATGGCTTTATTGCTCGCGCTCTTGCTGGCGGCCTTGGCGGCGTGGATTTATGGTCGCTGGGCGGCGGTTTCAAAACCGTCGCAAACCCGTCGAAGGGCCTCCGTGTTGGCGCTCCTTTTGTTGGGCTTATCGCTTTGGGGCGGGGCGCGTTTCGTGGGACAGAGCTATGCGGCTGAACCGGGTCAGGTAAGCGAGCGGTCCGCCGAGGCCTTCTGGCAACCCTGGTCGAAGGAACGGGTCGCAAGCGAACTGGCTGCCGGGCATTCCGTCTTTGTTGATTTTACGGCGAGTTGGTGCCTCACTTGTCAGGTCAACAAACGCACCACTTTGCGAACCGCAGGCATCCGCGAGCTTTTTGAAGCGCATGGCATCGTGCCTCTGGAGGCCGATTGGAGCCTCTCCGATGCCGCGATCACCGATGCCCTTGAATCCTATGGTCGCTCCGGGGTGCCGCTTTATTTACTCCATACCCCTGACGGGAAGACCGAGATTTTGCCGCAGAATCTGACGCCTGCCATTGTGAGGCAGGCGGTCGAGTCGGCGCATTGATAAATTTCTAAGCCTCGATTTGGGGGCGATCTGCTTGCGGCCAGTCGATGTGGTAGAACTGTCCCCGCGCTTGATCGACACGCTCATAGGTATGGGCCCCGAAGTAATCACGTTGCGCCTGCAGGAGGTTTTGCGGGAGTCGGGCGCTGCGGTAACCGTCATAATATGCGAGGGCGGAACCGAAGGTCGGGACAGAAACCCCGTGCTCGGCGGCAAGCGCGATCACGCGGCGCCAGCTCTTTTGGGCGGCGTCAATCGCACCCTTGAAGTAAGGGTCGAGGAGGAGGTTGGCGAGTTCCGGTTCGCGGGCGAAGGCCTCGGTGATCTTTTGGAGGAAGGCGGCGCGAATGATGCACCCGCCACGGAAGATCTGAGCGATCTCGCCGAAGTTGAGGCTCCAGTTGTATTCCTTCTGGGCTTCGCGCATGAGCTGGAAGCCTTGGGCGTAAGAGCAGATTTTGGACGCGTAGAGCGCTTGACGGATCGCCTCCACTAACTCGGCCTTGTCGCCGGAGTAGGACGCGGGCTCGGGGCCGCTCAGAATTTTGGAAGCGGCGACCCGTTCCTCTTTTACTGCGGAGAGGCAACGCGCGAAGACCGCCTCTGCCACCGTGGGCGCGGGGGTGCCCATGTCGAGGGCGTTGACCGAAGTCCATTTGCCGGTTCCCTTTTGTCCGGCGGTGTCGAGGACGACATCCACGAAAGCCTGCCCGGTGACGGGGTCATTTTGTTTTAAAATATCGGCGGTGATTTCAATGAGGAAGGAATCGAGTTCACCCTTGTTCCATTCCGCAAAGATATCGCCCATTTCGGCGGGGCTGAGCCCGAGCACCTGTTGCATGAGGTCATAAGCCTCGCAGATCATTTGCATATCGCCGTATTCGATGCCGTTGTGCACCATCTTGACGTAATGACCTGCGCCGTCCGGGCCGATGTAAGCGGTGCAGCTGAATCCACCTTCCACTGGTTTCCCGGGGGCGGCGCCTTCCAGCGGTTTGCCGGTATCGGGGTCAACCTTCGCGGCGATTGCTTTCCAAATAGGCTCCAGATGTTCCCAGGCTTCGGGGCTGCCGCCGGGCATGAGTGAAGGACCGAAACGCGCCCCTTCCTCGCCGCCGGAAACCCCCGAGCCGATAAAGCGGAGACCGCGGGCGGTGAGTTCCTGCTCGCGGCGGATGGTGTCGTCCCACTTGGCATTGCCGCCGTCGATGATGATGTCGCCCGCTTCCAGTAAAGGGAGGAGCCCCTCGATCACTTTGTCGGTCGCCCAGCCCGCCTGCACGAGAATGATGATTTTGCGGGGACGTTTTAAGGAAGCGACAAAATCCTCGAGCGAAGCACAACCGACCAAGCCGCCGGGGGTGTCAGGATTCGCCGCCACAAAATCCTCCATCTTGGCGGTCGTTCGGTTATAAACCGAAATCCTAAAGCCGTGGTCGGCAATATTGAGGGCGAGGTTCTGGCCCATTACAGCGAGGCCGATGAGGCCGATTTCGGAGTTTGCTTCAGTCATAATTTCTTTGAGTGGATGCGTTATCAAAAAGTTCTTTAGTGGATTGGAATTAATATACGTTGGTGGCTTCCTGGCTGATGACGGGTTCGTTGAGGAAATCTGCGGTAAAGCTCAGGACCGCGCGACCGGGTCCGATCTGCGCTCCCTCGGCGGTCACTTGTAGGTTGATGTCCTTGCCCGGTTCCAGCGTCGTGCGCGGAAAGGTCACGGTTTGCCCGTCGATCAACCCACGAGCGTCGCCCTCTGCCAACTTGGGCCGGATTGTGTCTTTGAATTGAAGGGTCACCGCTCCGCTGACGGGTTCAAAGTCGCCTTGATTGCGAACGCGGATGGTGTAGGTGGTCGCTTCACCGACGCGGATGGGATCCTTGCTGTCGGTGATGGAGATGGTCACCCCGGGAACGGCGAGCCATTCGGTTTGATGGCTGTCGGAGGCTTCAAGGCCTTGGGCGGTGAAGAGTTTCACGGTGTTGGTGGCGACTCCGGTACGGCTTGCCGCGACGCGGGTTGTGATCAACTGGCTCGCCCCGGCGGGCAGGGAGGGGATGACCCATCCGATGGCGTTGTCCTTGACGCGACCGCCGCCGTTATCGGCAACGGTGGTTCCGGGGGGCAGGAGGTCGGTGATACGAACATCACTCAAGTCGGTATCACCGCTATTTTGAATCGCGATTTGGAAGGTTTCAGGCTTAAAGACGTAAGCCTGAGCGGGGCCGCTTTTGGAAATACGGATTGCGGATTGAACCACCGAGACGGGGGTACTGCCAGTGGCGGGGGCGGGATTGCCTTGATAGCTTGCGCTGGCGGTATTGGTAAAGCTGCCCTGCTGGACAGCCCGCGCGCTGAATTCAACGGTGCGGCTGCTGTTCGGCGCGAGGTCGCCGAGGCCTTGCTCATTGGCGCCGAGCGCCTGCAAGCCCGCAGGGAAAGCATCCGTCACCGTCACATTGCGGGCGACCGCGCTGCCCTTATTGGCAACCGTCACCGACCACGCGCCGGTTTCATTCAGTTCAATCGTGGCGGGGCCTTGCTTGGTGACCGCGAGACGGGGTTGCCCCGTAAAGAAGGGCAGGCAGAGGCGGTTATCCACCGAGACCGCCGAGCAAATTTTATGATCTCCCTCGCGGAGAGCTTGAACGGTGACTTCAATTTCGCGCGTCGCGCCCGTTTCAAGCGGGCCGAAGCTCCAAAGGTACTCATTGTTAGTGACCGTGGGGGCGGGGTCGGCAGAGACAAAGCGAATGTTGGCGGGGAGGGTTTCAGTGATGCGAAGCCCGGTGATCGCCTCTTTGACCTCGACTTTGAGGACGTAGCGCAGGGCGTCGTTCACTTGTCCTCCCTGAACAAGACGTTTGCTAACTGCTACCTGGCTGGAACGAAAAAGGACTTCGTTCGCCTCGGGCGCAGATTCAAGGGCATCCGCGAGGTCAGGGGCGGGTTCGGCTTCCGGTGCGGGCGGGAGGTAGCTGAAGTCTTCCGGTTCTGGGGCAGCGGTGACTTGAGTCGGGGCGCTTATCGTTCCGGCTGGGAGGCTGGTAGTTTGGCAACCGCAGAAGCTAAGGACCGCGCCGAGAAGGCTGGATGCGAAAAGGAGTTCGATTCGTTTCATACTGTGTATTTTTAACTTGGGACTGATGCTTGTAAAGCACAGGGCGTGGATGGCAGGGAAAAGTTTAATCGCCTCCAAAGAGATCTCCGGTTTGTTGTGCGTCTACTGGCTGGGTTTGCGGCGCGGGTTCATCTTCTTCGTGCAAATGGCGCGGGGCGTTGCGTACGTTTTCTGAGAGCGCCTGCTCGCCGTCCGCCACGATGGTTTCGCAGATCCCGCGCACATGCATGCGCAGCCATTTCGCGGTGGTGGATCCGTGGCGGTAATCGGCGGGGCCATAGGCATGGATGCGCCCCGCATGAAGGAGGGCGTCATTCTGGGCAAACTCCGCTTCGCTTTCCGGGTTAAAAACGGCGTAGGTTTTGCCGCCCTTTCCTTTGACCACCGAGAAGACCGGCACGTCGCTCGGGCCGTCGGCGATATAAATCATGCGCTCAATCGGAACGCGGCGAGCGGCGGGCGCAATCGCGGCGTTGACGTCGATTCCCGGATGCTTGTTCGTGCCTTTATTGATCTCAAAGATGTAACGGGTCTTGGCGGTGTTATCAACAATCGTTCCGATCTGACTCAGCTCAAACTCCATATTGAGGGGCAATTCATCCTGCCGCGAATAATGCGGGGGCAGGGGTGCCTCGATAAATTCGCTGCCAAAAATTCCCTGCACGTGGGGCGCGATGGCGCTCCCGCGAATCATCTCTGCCAGTCCGGTGCTGATGATGTAATGCTCAAGCTGAATGTTGTGCTTGCGGTATTCCGCTTTGTCGGAGGCGACTGTTTTAAGGCTCTCAAAAAGTTCAAGCACCCCGGGGTAAAATTCCAACTCGCCGCCGAGTTCCCGCAGGCGTTCATTCGTCAGCCCTTTCAATTCCCCGTTCTTTACGAAACTCAGCAGGTGGTTCAAATAGACCGTGTCCCCGGAAACCCGGTTGCCCCGCTGGGCGTAGATTTCCGGCAATCCGTTGACCTCCTTCCAGAAGGCTTCCTCGTCCATCCCGTAGGCTTTGAAAATCGGGGCCTGCATGTAGCCCGGAATCAGGGTCTTGTCGAAATCCCAAATGCAGGCTACGATATTTTGACGGTGGAGCGGTTTCTTCATTTTGACGGCAAAGCACTACATAGTTGTCTTTCCCTCGATTAACTGCAACGCATTTTCATGACCATGCACAAGATTCCAGATATTGCGCCCTTTCGAGAGAAGCTCAGCGAGTTGGATGCCCAGATGGCGGAGCCTAATTTCTATTCCGACCAGCGCCGCGCTGCCGAGATTTCCCGGGAACACCAACGGCTCAGCAACCTCGTGGAGAAATTTGAGGCGCATCACAAAGCCGAGCGCGAAATCGCGGAAAATGAAGCGATGCTCGCGGATGTATCCATCGAAGCCGAGCTCCGCGAAATGGCCGCCGAGGAAATCGAATCCCTCACGCAGGAACGGGAAGCCCTCGTGCAGGACGTCCTGCGCGCCATGATTCCGCCCGATGCCACCGACAGCCGCAACTCCGTCATGGAAATCCGCGGCGGAGCGGGCGGCGACGAGGCCAACATCTTTGCCGGCGACCTCTTCCGGATGTATTCCCGCTACGCCGAGTCGAAGGGTTGGCGGGTGGAAGTCATCAGCACCAGCCCTGCCGAAACCGGCGGCTACCGCGAAATCATCTTTAATATAACCGGAGAGGACGCCTACAAACACCTCAAATTCGAGAGCGGGGTGCATCGCGTGCAGCGCGTACCCGTCACCGAGACCCAGGGCCGCATCCACACCTCCACCGCCACCGTCGCAGTGCTCCCCGAGGCGGAGGAGGTCGATATTGAGATCAACCCCAACGACCTTGAGATCTCCACCATGCGCGCCTCCGGCGCGGGCGGCCAGCACGTCAACACCACTGATTCCGCAGTCATGATGGTGCACAAACCCACCGGTACCTCCGTTTATTGCGCCGACGAACGCTCCCAAATCAAGAACCGCGCCAAAGCGCTGGGCGTGATGCGTGCCCGCCTCCTCAAAGCCAAGGAAGACGAGGAAAACGCCAAGTATGCCGCCGAGCGCAAGGGCCAGATTGGTACCGGCGACCGCTCCGAACGCATCCGCACCTACAACTATCCCCAGGGGCGGCTCACCGACCACCGCATCGGGATGAACCTCTCGCTCCCCCCCGCGATCGACGGCGGCCTCGATGAACTCATTGAGGGTCTCTATAACGTCGATTACGAGGCGCGCATTGCGAACCTCCTCAAGCAACAGGCGAGCTGACCCGCCCATGCATACCCTCCGTGAAATTAAAGCCCGCACCGAACCCTTCTTCGCGGACAAGGGCATTGCGAGTCCCGGCTTGGAAGCCGATTTAATCCTCGCCCACGCCCTTGGCCTGAAACGCCTCGATTTATACCTCGACCTCGACCGCCCCCTCACCGAGGCGCAGCTCGAAACCCTGCGCCCCCTCGTGAAACGCCGCGCTGCCCGCGAACCCCTCCAATACATTCTCGGTTCCGTTGACTTCGCAGGCCTTTCCCTCGCGGTCGATGCGCGTGCCCTCATTCCCCGCCCCGAAACCGAAGAACTGGTCGACCTCCTCACGCAACGCCTGCGGGACGCGCCGCCCGCCCGCATCCTCGACCTCGGCACCGGAAGCGGGGCCCTCGCGCTGGCCCTCGCGCACGCCTTTCCAAATGCCGCCGTGACCGCTACCGATGCCAGCGCCGAAGCCCTCGACCTCGCCCGCGAAAACGCCGCCCGCAATAATTTGTCCAAACGCCTCACCTTGCTTGAAGGCTCCTGGTGGGACGCCCTTCCGGCAGAGACGTCCTTTGACCTCATCGTTTCCAATCCGCCTTATTTAACCGAGGTGGAGCTGCAAACCGCTCAACCGGAAGTGGCGGACCATGAACCCCGCCGCGCTCTCGTCGCGGGCATTGATGGCTTGGATGATCTGCGGGTCATTCTCGCCGGAGCGCCACCCTTTCTCGCGGAAGGCGGCTTGCTCGCGCTTGAGACCGGCATCGCGCAGACCGCCGCGCTGGAGACGCTCGCCACCGAAAACGGACTCCAGGGCGAAACCTTCGAAGACCTCAGTCAAAGCCCCCGCTTTTTCTTTGCGAGCTAAGCGGGCGCCGCAATTACCTCAGTCAATGAGCTGCTTAAAATGGGCTTCGGCGGCTTCGAGGGCGGCTTCGGGGCTTTCTCCGGTCACCGTGAAGTGACCCATCTTGCGCCCCGGTCGGGCCTCGCCCTTGTCGTAGAGATGGAGTTTCGCGGCGGGGTCGGTGAGGAGGGGTGACCAGTCCGGTGCGCCGTTTTTCCAAACATCCCCGAGCAAATTGATCATGACAATCGGGCGGAAGAGGTGGGTGTCGCCAAAGGGGAGTCCGCAAACCGCGCGCAGGTGTTGCTCGAACTGGGAACTGGGGCAACCCTCAATGCTGAAGTGACCGGAATTGTGGGGACGGGGCGCCATCTCGTTGATGATGAGGCTGCCATCCGCGTTGAGAAAGAACTCCACCGCGAGGAGGCCGACGACGTCGAGGGCTTCGGTGAGGGCGGTGGCGAGTTGCGCGGCTTCAATATGGACTTCCTTAGCAGCGCGGGCGGGGAGGATCGAGGCGTGCAGGATGTGGTGCACGTGTATGTTTTCCGCCATGGGAAAGGTCTGGGTGGCGCCGTCCCCGCGACGGGCGCAGATCACGGAAAACTCGCCCTGGTGCTGAATCCATTTTTCCACCACCACGCGTGGCGGGCTGCCGAGTTGTTCCCAGAGCGCCGCGTAATCCTCGGCGGGGGATTCGAGTTTCACCTGTCCTTTGCCGTCGTAACCAAAAGCGGCGGTCTTGATGACGCAGGGGAAACCGATGGCGGCAACGGCGGCTTCGAGGCTTGGCGCGGAGTCGGCGTATTCGAAGGGCGCGCAGGGAAAGCCCGCTTCTTTGAGAAAATCTTTTTCGCGCTGGCGGTGTTGGCAGGTGTGGAGCGCAGTCCATCCGGGAAGGACGGGTTTGATCGCGCTGAGGGTCTCGATGACCTCCGCCGGGATATTTTCAAATTCCAGGGTGATGCAATCGACTCCTTCCGCGAAGGTTTGCAGGGCGGCGGTGTCGTCGTAGGGCTGATTGAATTCGCGGTCGGCGACCTGACCGGCAGGGGAAGGGCCGCCGGGTTCATAGACATGGAAGCGGTAACCGAGGGGACGACCCGCGAGAATGAGCATGCGACCGAGTTGGCCGCCGCCGAGAATACCAATCGTTGCGCCGGGAGCAATCATGCCTGGGGGGTGTCGTTTTCGAGAACGGTCTGGGTTTGGGTTTCGCGGAAATCCTTGAGGCGTTGACTGAGCGCGGCATCATTGAGGGCGAGAATTGCGGCCGCCGAGAGGGCGGCGTTTTTGGCACCCGCTACCCCAATCGCGAGGGTCATGACCGGAATCCCCGCCGGCATTTGCACGATGGAAAGGAGGGAATCCTGTCCGCTGAGGGCTTTGGATTGCACCGGAACTCCAAGGACCGGGAGAGCGGTGAGGGAAGCGGTCATGCCCGGGAGGTGGGCGGCACCACCCGCGCCCGCGATGATGACCTGCAGGCCCCGGGACTCCGCAGTCTCGGCGTATTCGTAGAGACGTTTGGGGGTGCGGTGGGCGCTAACGATTTTCGATTCAAAGGGGATTTGCAGTTGTTGGAGAAGGGCGGCGGCTTCACCCATGGTGGGCCAATCCGATTGGCTGCCCATGATGATTCCGACGAGGGGGTTGTTTGCGCTGATTTCCATCATGGCAAGAAAGAGGATTTATAGGATGAGTTCAACGCTCTTGTGAAGAAACCCCACTCCTCCACTTAATCTTAATCTTGAGAACATCGAAGGGGTTTTAAGTTGAACGTTGTTAGTTGGAACGTTGGTTGGGAGCCTGGGTAATAACTCTGAGCCTTTGCTCCTCTGCGTTAAAAAATAAAACACAGAGTTCTCTGAGTTAAAATTAAACGCGGAGGAGCGGAGGAGCGGAGGGTATGAACATCGAACATCGAACATTCAACTTCCAACTAACAACCCCAACCCCAACCCCAACTAACAACCCTCAACCCCTTAGTGTTCCGCGATGGCATCGAGGACGCTGGATTGAAAGCGGCTCATCGTGGCGGTGATAAAATCGGTGAGGCTGAGGGAATCGTCTTCGAGGAGGGGTGTGAGGTCGAGGGCGAGGGTGAGGCGTTGAGCGCGGTCGGGGTGGTGGGGTTGGAGGAAGGTGGCGTGAGCGGTTTGACGGCCGATGACGGCTTGGTGGTAGTTTTTCCCGCCGGCGATTTGGGAATCGAAACAGGCGTAGAGTTGGTCGGCGAGTTCCGGGAAGGCGCTGGTATCGAGGGCGACTTTTTCGTCGTCGTTGAGCCAGTCGAGGTCGCGCCAGAGTTCACAGGCGTAGAGTTTGCGTGGGCGGGCGTGGGGCGGGAGGCGGCGGCACGCCTCGAGGGTGGCGCGGCAAACTGCGAGGTGGGTGGGATGTTTGTCGGCGGGGTTGTGGGTGTAGCAGATTTCGGGTTGGGTTTTGAGGAGCCGGTCTTCGAGTTGCGCGATGCAGGTTTGGCGGGATTCGGGATCTTTGACGGCTTGGCTGGAATGGTGGAGGCATTCGACGAAGCTGTATTGCCCGAGGTCGGCGGCGCGGATTTGTTCCTGGTAACGGGTCTCGACCATTTGGGCGTCGGTATAATCCGCGTAGGGGCCGGTGCGGGAACTGCCGGCGCCGTCGGTGCAGAGGATGCCACCGAACCAGGCGAGGTCCTGTTGGTAGCAGGAACTGATGCCGTGGTATGCCATGAACTCGAGGTCGTCAGGGTGAGCGCCGATCGCGAGATGGGAACAACGGGCGTAGGCTTCCGGGGCGGGAACGGCGTCGGGAATGTGCAGGCGGCTGGCTTCAGGCATGGGGCGAGCTTGGCCACAAGTGGCATACAATTGAAGCCCGAAGTTCGGAATGCAAATTTCCTTAGGCGGTGATGACCGTTTCCAGAGAGGCTTGAAGGGAACCGCGTTCGTTTTCGGGAAGCACAGGCGTGACTGCCGCAATTATTTTTTTGAGGGTAAACTCTTTTTGACCGAGCAGCTCAAGGCCGACGATGAGACCGTCTTTATCAATATCGAGGTTCAGTGCGGGGTACCCCTTGGTGATTTCAACAGTGCGCTCAATGGGGTCCTCTGAAAACTGCACGTAGCTACAATCTTCCTCGGAAGTAATCTTCGCGCGGGAATTTTTAGCTTTGAATTGGATTTTATATTTCATGCGTTGAGCGCTGCCCAGTAGGCGGTGATGACGAGGATTGATGCAGTTTGTTTATTCGCAATAACTACAAGTTTGCGGATTTTGTAATCTTTTTCAAATCGATATTTGAACACCCCATTTACGCACTGCTCGGTTACAAGCCTACGGCTGGGATTTTTAATTGTATTGTATATGTTCCTACGATCGATCTTGCGCTGATGACAGCGTAAAAGCGCATGATTCGTGAAGCGGATTTGAGGATCAGGTTCCAATATGCGGGTTCTCTACAAGTGTTCATTCAAATAAAACGAAGTTATTTTATTATTTAGCAACTTAGTGTAAAGTATTTATTTATTTAAATTTAAATGCAGTGCTTGGCGGCGATCTGCCAAAGGGGTCGGTGCTTTTATTTTAAGGTCGTGAAATGTGGATGCTTTGGGCGGCTGGCTTGACTCTGGGAGGGTGATTTGGGATGCTGTTGGGATGGTCGGATATAAGATTGGGCAGCGGTGGATTAGTGAGACGGAGCCGGAGTTGGGCTTGGGGGTTTTGGAGTCGGTTTCGCGGCATCGTTTGGAATTGGTGTTTCCGGCGGCGAACACGACGCGGATTTATGCTGCGGCGAATGCGCCGATCAAACGGGTGGCTTTTCGGGAGGGGGACAGTGTGCAGGCGAAGGACGGGGTCGCGGTGGTGGTGGAATCGGTGACGGAAGTGGAGGGTTTGTTGACCTACCATGCGGCGGGGCAGGTGATTCCGGAGGCGGAGCTTTCGGACAGTATCAGTTTCAGCAAACCGGAGGAGCGTTTGATGAATGCGCAGGTGGATGCTTCGGCGGCTTTTGCGCTGCGTCTGGAATCGCTGGAGCGTTTGAGCGCGGCGCGTCAATCAAGGGTGGCGGGTTTGATGGGGGGCCGCATCGATCTGATCCCGCATCAATTGTATATCGCGAAGGAGGTAGCGGAACGCCATGCGCCACGGGTTTTGTTGGCGGATGAGGTGGGTCTGGGGAAAACGATTGAGGCGTGTTTGATTTTGCACCGTTTGATTCTGACGGGGCGGGCGCGGCGGGTCTTGATTCTCTTGCCGGAATCGCTGCAGCACCAATGGTTCATCGAGTTATTGCGGCGTTTTAATTTGTGGTTTAATTTGGTGGACACCGCGAGCGAGGTGGAGGGCACGGAGCTTTTTATGGAGCACCAGTTGTTCATTTGCAGTTTGCGGGGT
>CBFHKU010000011.1:0-2421 GCA_965656495.1 Coraliomargaritaceae bacterium | reverse complement strand
TTGACGGAGAACCGTGGCTTGGCGGCGGCGGCTCTGGCGGCGCGCTGGGATATGCTGGTGGTGGACGAGGCGCACCATTTGGAATGGTCGCCGGAGGGGGCGAGTCCGGAGTATGCTTTGGTGGAGGCGATTGCGAAAAAGGCGGCGGGTTTGCTGTTGTTGACGGCGACGCCGGAACAGTTGGGGGCGGAGGGACACTTTGCGCGTCTGCGGCTTTTGGATCCGGATCGCTATCCGGATTTGGAGGGGTTCAAGGCGGAGCAGGCAGATTATACGGCGGTGGCAAAGGTCGCGTCAAAGCTGGATGAAGGGCGGGCGCTGACGGAGGAGGAGGTGACGTTTTTGCGGAAGGTCTTTGTGGAATTGGACGGGGCGGCGTTTGATCAACGAATGGAGGACCCGAAGGCTTTGTTGTCGGATCTGGTGGATCGGCACGGGACGGGACGGGTGATTTTTCGGAATACGCGGGAGGCCTTGCGAGGGTTCCCGGAGCGGAAGGGTTTGCCGGTGGCGGTGAAGGCGCGGGCGGGGGTTTCGCCGGAGGCCTTGCGGGATCGTTTTCTGCGGGAGTTTGAATGGGAGGAGTTTGGCGCGGGCGAGGGGGCGGAGTATGATTTCAAGCGGGGGCCGCGGGTGGAGTGGCTGGTGGAATTATTGCGGAGTCTGGGGGAGGAGAAGGTGCTCTTGATTTGCCGGACAAAGGAAAAGGTGATGGCGGTGCACGAGGCCTTGCAGGAATTGGTGAAGGTGAAGGCGGCGGTTTTTCACGAGGATTTAAATTTGCTGCAACGGGATCGAAATGCGGCGTGGTTTGCGGAACCGGAGGGGGCGCGGATTCTGTTGTGCTCGGAGATCGGGAGCGAGGGGCGCAATTTTCAGTTTGCGCATCATTTGGTCTTGTTTGATTTGCCCTTGAATCCGGAGTTGCTGGAGCAACGGATTGGGCGGCTCGACCGGATTGGTCAGACGGAGACGATTCAGGTGCACATGCCTTATTTGGAGGGGAGTTGTACGGAATTATTGATGCGTTGGCATCACGACGGGCTTGAAAATGTGGAGCATTCGTTGCGGGGCGGGAATGCGTATTTGGAGCGTTTTGGGGAGGCGGTGCGGGCTTTGAGCGCGGCGTATCATCAGGGCGATGCGGTGACGGGGGAGGCGGTGCGGGAACTGGTCCGGGAGAGCGCGGCTTTTCGGAAGGAGCTGGAGGCGCGGCTGGCGGAGGGGCAGGACAAGTTGATTGCGCTCAATTCGTTTGAGGCGGGGGAAGCGGGGGAACTGGTTTCCTGTATTGAGGAATTGGATACAAGCCGGAAGCTGGACGGGTTTATGAATCGGATTTTTGACCACTACGGGGTAAAGGTGGATGATCTTTTTGACCGGACCTATCGTTTGAGTCCGGGGCAATTGTTTACGGATTCTTTCCCGGGGCTTTCGGAATCGGGGACGAATGTAACCTTTGATCGGGGGACGGCCTTGGGTCGGGAGGACATCAGTTTCCTGACTTGGGACCATCCGATGGTGCGGGGTTCGATCGATTTAATTTTGAGCAGCGAGCAGGGGAACAGTGCGCTGGTGAGTTGGATAGACGGGACGGATGCGCCGGTATTGATGCTGGAGGCGGTGTATGTTTTGGAAGTGGTGGCTCCGGCGCATTTGCACGTGGATCGTTTTTTGCCGCCGATGCCGCTGCGGGTGGTGGTGGATATGTTTTACGAGGATCAGACGGCGGCGTTTCCGCTGGAGCGGGTGCAGAAGGGGACGCAGGACGAGGCGATCTTCCGATTGCAACAGGACCCGGAGCTTTTGCAGTCGCTGGTGCCGAGGCAATTGAAGGCGGCTAAGGATTTTGCGCGGCAACGTCGCAGTGAAATTTTGGAGGGGGCGCTCCGCTCGGCGCATTTCCAATTGGATGGGGAGGCGGTGCGCTTGCGGGAGTTGCGAAAGGTCAATCCCGGGGTACGCCTGGAGGAAATTGAACTGGCGGAGCGGACCATTGAGGAAGTGGCCCGCGCGATTGCGAAGGCGCATCTACGACTCGACGCGGTGCGCCTGATCGTAAACCAGAGGAGTTAAGCCTAGGCGAGGATGGGGCTCGGGAGGGGAACTTCCGGGTTTTGGGGCTGGAGGGTCTTGCTTTGCAGGGGGTAGCGGTAGGTGTCGCCCTGAAAGTTGCGCAGGATGAGTTCCTGGTCGGTGATTTTCTCAACGTAGTCGGGGTTGAGGGGAATTTTCCCGCCGCCGCCGGGGGCGTCGATCACGAATTGTGGGATGGCGTAGCCGGTGGTGTGGCCGCGGAGGGAACGGATGAGCTCGATGCCTTCGCGGGGGTCGGTGCGGAGGTGAGCGCTGCCGGTGATGAGGTCGCACTGGTAGAGGTAATAGGGGCGCACCCGCATCATGAGGAGGCGGTGGATGAGG
>CBFHKU010000010.1:0-65585 GCA_965656495.1 Coraliomargaritaceae bacterium | reverse complement strand
CTCGCACATTGCCTATATGTTTAGCGAAGTCGCCTGTATTTATCCGATCACACCGTCCTCACCGATGGCGGAAAATATCGACACCTGGTCGGCGGCGGGGCGCAAAAATCTTTTCGGGCAACCGGTCCGGGTCGCGGAAATGCAGTCTGAGGGCGGAGCAGCGGGTGCGCTACACGGCGCCTTGCAATCGGGTTCCCTCGCCACCACTTTCACCGCCTCCCAAGGTCTCCTCCTCATGCTTCCCAATATGTATAAAATGGCAGGGGAGCTTTTGCCGGCGGTGCTGCACGTCAGTGCCCGCTCGGTGGCGAGTCATGCCCTCTCGATTTTCGGCGACCACAGCGATGTGTATGCCGCCCGCCAAACCGGTTTTGCAATGCTCGCTGAAGGCTCGGTGCAGTCCGTGATGGACCTCTCCGCAGTCGCACACCTCGCCGCCATCCAATCCCGTGTCCCCTTTATCAACTTTTTCGACGGATTCCGCACCTCCCACGAAATTCAAAAGATTGAACCACTCGAAGCAGAGCAACTCCTCCCCTTACTCGATCAAGACGCCCTCGCCGATTTCCGTTCCCGCGCCCTCAACCCCGAACAACCCGTCACCCGTGGTACCGCCCAAAACCCCGACATCTTCTTTCAGGCACGCGAGGCCTCTAGCCCCTTCCACGAGTCCGTCCCCGACATCGTCGCGAACTACATGGCGGAAATCTCCAAACTCACCGGACGCGAATACAAACCCTTCACCTATTACGGAGCCCCCGATGCCGAAAATATTCTGGTCGCGATGGGATCCGTCACGGAATGCATCAAGGAGGTCATCGACTACCGCCGCGCTCAGGGCGAAAAAATCGGCCTGATCAATGTCCACCTCTACCGCCCCTTTTCCCTCAAATATTTATTTGAAGTCCTGCCCGACTCAGTACGTCGCATTGCGGTGCTCGACCGCACCAAGGAACCCGGCGCGAACGGTGACCCCCTCTACCTCGACCTATGCCAGGCCTTTCACGGGCGCGACAACCCGCCCCGCATTATCGCGGGCCGCTACGGTCTCGGCAGCAAAGACGTCACGCCCCCGCAAATCATGGCGGCATACGACAACCTCGCGCAGGACCAACCCAAAAATCATTTCACCATCGGGATTGACGACGATGTCAACCACTCCTCCCTGCCCGATGCCCCCACCGTGAAAGTATCGCCCGACGACCTCTACGCCGCAAAATTTTACGGCCTCGGTTCAGACGGCACCGTCGGCGCCAATAAAAATTCCATCAAAATAATCGGAGAATCCACCGATAAATTCTGCCAGGCTTACTTTGCATACGATTCAAAAAAATCCGGAGGCTTCACTGCCTCCCATCTTCGCTTCGGCGATAGCCCCATTCGCTCCACCTACCTCGTCAACCGCCCCGACTTTGTGGCATGTCACGTCACCGCATATATCTATAAATATGAGGTGCTCAAAGGACTCAAACCGGGCGGAGTCTTCCTCTTGAATTCCCCGTGGGATGACGCCACCACCGGCGAAAAACTCCCCACCGCGATGAAGCAATACCTCGCCGCCAACAAGATCCGCTGCTTCATCATCAACGCCAGCCAACTCGGGCGCGAACTGGGCCTTGGCAACCGAACCAATACCATCATGCAGTCCGCCTTCTTTAAGGTCAGTGAAGTGATCCCATACCCCCTTGCGGTGGAGGAGATGAAAAAAGCAATCGTTAAAAGCTACGGCAAGAAGGGTAAAAAAATCGTCAACATGAATTACGCTGCCGTGGAAGCAGGCGGTCAGGCAGTGCAAGAACTCACTGTTCCGGAGGCTTGGAGCAATTTGAAAAATGACACCGCCTCCACCAACGTGACCGGTGCACGACCTGAATTTATCCGCAAAATCTGTGACCCCATGAACGCCCAGAACGGGGACGCCCTCCCGGTGAGCGCCTTCCGTGGACGCGAAGACGGCACCTTCCCGCATGGAACTGCCGCCTGGGAAAAACGCGCCACCGCCGCGCAGGTGCCACGCTGGAACGCAGAGACCTGCATACAATGCAATCAATGTGCCTACGTTTGTCCGCACGCCTGCATTCGACCCTTCCTTCTAGACGCCGATGAAGCAGAGGCCGCACCGGAGGGGATGGAAACCATTCCCGCCAAGGGCAAAGGACTCGACGATCTCCGCTTCCGTATTCAGGTCGCGATTGAAGACTGCACCGGTTGCGATAATTGCGTGGCGATTTGCCCGACTCAAACCAAGTCGCTGGAAATGAAACCCACCGGCGAAATGGCGCCGGAAAAAACCCATTGGCAGTACCTCTTTGATACCGTCACCCAAAAAGACGACCGCTTCGAAGTCAGCGCGAACGTTAAATCCTCGCAGTTCGCGCAGCCCCTCTTTGAATTCTCGGGCGCCTGCGCCGGTTGCGGCGAGACCCCCTATATCAAATTGGTCACCCAGCTCTTCGGCGAACAAATGATCATCGCCAACGCCACCGGTTGTTCCTCGATTTACGGCGCCTCTGCCCCCTCCACGCCCTACACCACCCACAAAACCAGCGGCTGTGGCCCCGCCTGGGGCAACTCTCTCTTTGAGGACAACGCCGAGTTTGGCTTCGGCATCGCGGAGGGCGTTCAAACCCAGCGCGACCGCCTGGAACAATACATCCAACAAACCCTTGCCCAACACTCCCCCCCTGACCCGATCGCAAACGCATTCAAGGAATGGCTTGCCGCCAAAGACGACCGCCTTGCCTCCCGTGCCATCGGTCACAACATCGCCGCCCTCCTTCATGATCGCGAAGATCCCTGGGCGCGCGAAATCCTCGCCCTCAAAAACCACCTCGGCAAAAAATCCATTTGGATCATCGGCGGAGACGGCTGGGCCTACGACATCGGTTACGGCGGCCTCGATCATGTCCTCGCAAGCGGGGAGGACGTCAACGTCCTCGTCCTCGACACCGAAGTCTATTCCAACACCGGCGGGCAGGCCTCCAAGTCCACCCCCCTCGGAGCCCTCGCGAAATTTGCCAGCACCGGAAAACGTGTCCGCAAGAAAAACCTCGGCCTCATGGCAATGGCCTATGGACATGTCTATGTCGCACAAATCGCAATGGGCGCCAGTCAATTCCAGACCCTCAAAGCCATCCGCGAGGCCGAAGCCTATCCCGGCCCCTCCCTTATCATCGCCTATTCCCCCTGCATCGAACACGGCATCGCCCATGGCTTGGCACGCACCCAGCAGGAGGCGAAAGACGCCGTCAAATGCGGCTATTGGAACCTCTTCCGCTTCGATCCCCGCCTCGAAGAACGGGGCAAAGCCCCCTTCCAACTCGACAGCAAAAGCCCCGACTTCGAACAATTCCATAGCTTCCTCGAGGGCGAAGTACGCTTTAAAGCCCTCGCCCGCACCCATCCCGAACAAGCCGAAGCCCTCTTCCAACTCGCCCGCACCGAAGCCGAACGGCGACAACGCCTCTACCAAACCCATGCAGAAATCACCTAAACCCCCGCGGCAGGCGCGCCCCGCATGATATTTCAACGCAGAGAAGCGGAGGATCAGAGGAGCCCTGTAACTCTGAGTTTATATTTTAAGGCAGAGAAGCAAAGGATCAGAGGAACTCCGTGTTTTAATTTTTAACGCAGAGGAGCGGAGAATCAGAGGGGCTCTGGTACTCTGCGTTTTATATTTTAGCATGGAGCGGCGCTGGTGGATTAAAAATGGTAGTTCAATCCAATGCGGGCGGCGCGTCCGGGTTCGTAAACAATCGTGGAAGCGCTGAAGGGGTTGCGCACTTGAGAATTATGGAGGGCGTAGTGCGTGTTAAAAATATTATCGAGCGCGAGGTTAAGGGTCCATTGCTCATTCAGGGCGTGCTCGACACGGGTGTCGAGGATCAGCCATGACCCCATCTTAGTTTCATTGAGATCGCGGTCGATACGGCTCTGGGAAAGGGAGCCGCGGGCATCGAGATTAAAGGTGGTTTTTTCATTTTCAAACTGGAGGCCTGCTTGAAGGCGCATGGGCGGGATTTCTGCGAGGACGTCATTGGTAGCGGAAGCGGGCCGGTTCTTTTTTTCGCCCTCTTGCCACGCGAGGCCAAAACTCAAGCTCCAGGATTCGTTGTATTGCCACTCGCTCTTAAACTCGATTCCGTAAAGGCGGGCATCCAGATTTTCGTAGCTTTGAAAAGCAATGGGGGTGCTGAGCCGGACCGGGTATATATAGTCCTCGATTTCGCTGTAAAAGAAACGCATACGGAGGGAGAGGGCCTCACGATTGTATTCAAGGCCGGTGGTAATTTCGGTGGAACGCGGAGCGCGCAGGGTAGGATTTCCGAGCCAACTGGGATTCGTCATGGGCTTGTCTAATTGCAGGTAAAGCTCCTGAGGGTTGGGCGCGCGCGCCATCGAACCGATACCGGCAAAGGCCACATAATAATCATTGAGGTAAGAGCGTAGACTGAGGAAAGCCGCCGGTTCGGTGAAGCTGCGGTCCGCATCACTACCCCGGATTTGCTTGAGGTAAGTCGTGTCTCCGTAAGCCCGCGTCCGGAAATAATCGAAGCGCAGGCCCAGATCGAGGCTGAGCTTGAGACCCAAATCGAGACTGCCCTCGAGGTAGGCGCCATGCGTATCGATCGAAGCATCGGGCAACATCGCATTGTTTATGGTGCCCACTTGATTATCGCTGTCCCAGGCACGCCGTTCCAGTTCGCCCCCGATAAACCAGTTCCCATGTGGGCCTTTGTCGATTTCGGCATCAAAGGTCGCTCCGAAATTGGATGCCTCGGCATCGGTCTTCATGAACCAGTCACGCCCCAAAGTGGCAGCCTTCAGTGATGAAAGGCGGAGGCGGTCACTCATAACATGATGGGTGGTGTTATAAAAAAAGTCGGCGCTCCATGTGTCGATTAGCTCGGTGCTTTCGGTATTTTTGAGGGACAGCCCAAATTGATCGGTGGCGGTCTTGTCGGCATCCATCTTCAGGCCGGGGAAGAGCGCCTCGCGATCCATGCGTCGCGAATAATTGGCGCTCAATGTGAGATCTTTGCGGATGCGATAACTGACCTGACCGCCGGCATGCCAGTTGCGATAAGCGTAGCTCAAATCAGCGGTGGGCAGATAGGCGGAGGTGGACCATTCGGTAAAGCGGCTCCCCGACCCGTCACGATAGGGCGCGGACTCCTGCCAGGCACCAAACAAACGAAAGGCGAATTGTTCGCCCCCGTATGCGGTCGAGCCCGAAAGGTTTGTTTCTTCAAAGGAGCCGTAACGCGCACGGAGGCTCCCGTGATGGCCGGGCTCAATCCCTTTGGAAATGATATTGATATGGCCGGCGAGGGAGCCGGCGCGCCGGAGACTGAAAGGACCGGCGCCGATTTCGATGCGTTCGGCAGCTTCCACAGTGGCATGAGAAAGCGGGGCATCCATCCGGTTGGCGCAGGCACAATAGATTTTTCGCCCGTCGAGGGTGACGGAGAGGTCATCCCCGCCAAGGCCGCGCATCCGCGCGTCATTCGAGACCGCCCCGCGACGCACCAAAGCAAGTCCCGGTTCCGCGCTCTCAACCAGTTCTGCCAAATCCGCGCTTCCTTTGCTTTCCCAGGCCGCGCCATCAAGCGCAGAGCCCGGGGTTGGATGCGCCCACGACTGCACGTAGAAGGGCTCGAGTTCATAGATTTCAGTTCCTTGAGTTGCGCTTGCAATCACAAGCAGGCTCAAGGCAGTGACACGCGTCAACGGCATGAGTGGTTTCATGAATATGTTTATGATTAGGGCGCCCAAATTTTCCAGCACAAACAGGTGCATTTAGGCGAGGCCGCGCTCACTCCCTCGCACGAAATCGAGGAACGCGATGGCATGCGGGTCTTGGGCTGCTTCGGAGGCATTGACGGCTTCAATGGCCTGCGAGTTGTTGAGCCCTTCCCGGTAGAAGGTTTTAAAAAGGCGACGGATCGCAACAATGGCATCGCTCTCAAACCCGGCGCGTTCCATGCCGACCTTATTAATGGTGCGGCAGACCGCGGGGTTGCCGTCTGCGATGAGGTAAGGCGGCACGTCCTGCACTACTTTCGAGGCGGCACCGAGCATGGCGTGGTCCCCTACCCGACAAAATTGGTGCACCCCGACGCCCCAGCCGATGTTCACGTGATCCCCGACTTCAACATGACCGCCGAGCGCGGCATGACTGCTCATGACGAGGTGGTCGCCGATGTGGCACTCGTGAGCGACGTGGCTGTAGGCGAGGATGAGGTTGTTGTTGCAGAGGCGGGTCAGGAGATCCTCGGCAGTCGCGCAGTGGACCGTCACGTATTCGCGGAAGATGTTATGATCGCCGATTTCAATGCGTTGAACCCCGCCCCGGAATTTTTTATCGTGGGATTTTCCGCCGATATAGGCATAGGGATGCACCTCGTTTTGCTCGCCCATCTGCGTGGCGCCGTCGACCGTGGCGTGGTGCATCACAACCGTACCCGCACCGAGCTTCACCTGCGCTCCGATGTAGGCGTAGGGCCCGACGGTGACCCCCTCGGCGAGTTCAGCCCCGGGCTCGATGATGGCGGTGGGATGGACTTCAGTGGACATGGAGCGCGATCAAGCGTTGGCGTCGGCGAGCATGAACATGAGTTCGGCTTCGGATGCGACCTTGCCGCCGACCTTGCAGGAAGCAACTGCGGTGGCAATTTTCCCGGCACGGATCTTGGTTAGTTTGACATGAATTTCAACGGTGTCGCCCGGTTCGACCGCCTGACGGAATTTGACTTTATCGGCGCTCATAAAAAAGGCGATGCGGTGGTCGCCGAGGGTCAGGCGTTTCAAAAGGAGGATGCCAGCGGCCTGCGCCATCGCTTCGAGTTGGAGGACTCCGGGCATGACGGGACGACCGGGATAATGCCCGACAAAGTAGGGCTCGTTGATGGTGACATTCTTGAGTGCGACCAGCTCGTCTTCGCTGATGATCTCAAGGACGCGATCAATCATGACAAAGGGATAACGATGCGGAAGGATATCGAGGACGCGGCGGATATCGAGGCTGGATTCGTGGGCATCGATAAACTGGGCTTTGCGTTTTTCAGGCTCGGGCGCTTTTGCCTTAGCGAGCATTTTTTCGCGCAGGAGTTTGGTGAGGTCGGCGTTTAAAGCGTGACCCGGTCGCACCGCGATAATGTGGGCTTTGAGGGGTTTGCCGAGGAGGACGATATCACCGATGATATCGAGGATCTTGTGGCGGACGAATTCTTCCTTAAAGCGGAGGGGTTCCTTCGAGACGATTTTGTCGCCTTTAATGACAATGGCGCTGTCGAGGCTCCCGCCTTTGATTTTGCCCAGTTTGAGGAGTTCCTCAATGTCTTCGTAAATAGTAAAGGTGCGGGCCGCCGCGATCTGCGCAAGGTAGGACTCGTAGTCAACATCGAGGCTCAGGTGCTGGGTGTGAATACCCCGGTCGTCCGCAGAGGTGCAGGTAATGCGCAAACCGTCATGCGGAAGCGCAATGATGGAGCTGTTCCCTCGGGTCACGGAAATCGGTTCCTTCAGTTCAAAATACTCGCGTTCGGCGTCCTGCTCGACCGGCTCGGCCTCTTGGATGAGGTTGACGAAATGCTTGGCGGAACCGTCAAGGATGGGTGGTTCGCTGGCATCCATCTCAACCAGAACGTTGTCGACGCCGCATCCGCTCAGGGCACTGAGCACGTGCTCAACGGTGTGCACCTTGGCATGTCCGTCCGCAATGGTGGTGCTGCGCACCAGGTCATCGACGTGATCAATGACCGATTTCAACTCCGGCTTACCAATGATGTCGATACGGCGGAAAACGATGCCATGGTTCTCAGGAGCCGGCTTGAGGGTCAGGTTGACCTCTTCGCCGGTATGCAGGGATTTGCCCTTGATGGAGGCTTCCCTAAGGATCGTGCGTTGCTTCATGTAAGTTGGGAGTGAGGTGTTATACGTTTTGGGTCAGCCCATACCATAAATTTACAACCCCATAAGTTACTGGACATGGGAGGTGTGTAAAGCACGGGTTTTCCCGTTGCCAGCGAGGCATTTCAAGGGCAAAGAATATCGGTTGAGATGCTTGAAAACCTGACAGATAAATTGGGAAGCGCGCTGCGAAACCTGCGTGGGACCGGAAAATTAACGGAAGCAAACATGGCTGAGGCCTTGAAGGAGGTACGGCAGGCCCTACTTTCGGCGGATGTTCATTTCAAAGTGGCGCGCGAGTTTGTCACGCGGGTCCAGGCGAGTTGCGAGGGGCAGGCGGTTTTAAAATCGGTCACCCCGGGACAGCAGGTCGTTAAAATTATTCAGGACGAACTAAGCGAGTTACTCGGGGCGGGCGCGACGGAATTGGAGGATAAAAAACCGCTGCGCATCATGATGGTGGGGCTGCATGGTTCGGGAAAGACGACCAGCTCCGCGAAGCTGGCGCGTTATCTTGCGAAGAAAGGGAGTTATCGCCCGGCATTGATTGCCTGCGATGTGTATCGCCCGGCCGCGATCGACCAATTGGAAACGCTCGCAAAAGCGGAGGCCTGTACTTTTTATGCGGACCGCGCGGAAAAAGAGGTCGTTAAAATCGGCAAAATGGGCTTGAAGGCGGCGAAGGATGCGGACGCCAATCTGATAATTTTCGACACGGCGGGACGCCTGCAGGTCGACACGGATTTGATTGAGGAAATCAAAAAACTCAAGGCGGCGGTGCAACCGGATGAGATCCTGTTGGTTGCGGACGCGGCGCTGGGTCAGGAAGCGGTGAATGTCGCCAAGCATTTCCATGAGGCGGTGCAATGTACCGGTATCATTCTCACCAAACTGGACGGCGATGCCCGGGGCGGCGCGGCGCTCTCGATGAAGAGCATTACGGACGTCCCTATAAAATTCATGGGAACGGGTGAACAGGCGGACGATTTCGAGGTGTTTCACCCCGACCGCGTGGCGTCCCGCATTCTGGGGATGGGCGACGTTGTCTCGCTGGTTGAAAAGGCACAGGAACAGATTGATGAAAAGGAAGCGGAGCGCATGGCGGAAAAAATGCGCAAGGCGGAATTTGATCTAGAGGATTTCCTAAAGCAGATGCAACAGGTCAAAAAAATGGGCTCGCTGGGCTCAATCATGGGAATGATGCCGGGGATGAGCGGCGTGGAAGTAGGCGACGCGGAGGAAAAGAAGATGGCGCGCACGGAGGCCATAATTTTATCGATGACGCGACAGGAACGCCAAACACCGCGTCTCTTGCGCGGGAGCCGTTTAAAGCGCGTGGCTCTGGGTTCAGGGGTACAGGTGCGGGACGTCAATGCCCTACTCAAACAGTTTGGCCAAATGCAGAAGATGATGAAAATGATGCGCGGCGGGAAGGGCCGCAAGATGATGAAGGCCATGCAGTCGCAGATGGGCGAAGGAGCTGGGGGAGCGAGTCTGCCGCCAGGGATGCCGGGAATGTGAGGCGGCGGACTAAGCGTCCGGCTTCTTTGATTTGCGTGGCGCGTTTGCGTTGCTGAGGTAGGTTGCGCCTTTGAGCAAGGCGGCGTATTCGTCCAGCATCCGGGTACCCTCGCGCGGCTTGATCTGGTCAGCCTTGGTGGCGCGGTCGATCTGTTTCTTCATCATGCGGGTCAGCAAATGACCATCGTATTGCGTGAAGCCCAGAACGTCATTAATCGTAAAGCCCTTGATGCTGTCCTCAATATAAAAACCGTCTTCTTCATCATCCTCCAAAAAGACGTGGACTTCATCGACGCGACCAAAGAGGTTGTGCAAGTCTCCCATGATATCCTGATAGGCGCCCACGAGAAAAACCCCGAGGTAATAGGGTTTTTGGGGATCAAAGGAATGAAGGCGAATGCTGTGGCGAACATCCTCGACATCGGTGAATTTGGAAATTTTTCCCTCACTGTCGCAAGTGATGTCCACCAGGGTTGCGTCCACGGTGGGTTTTTCATCAAGGCGGTGGATCGGCGCAAGGGGAAAGAGTTGATCGCAGGCCCAATGGTCGATCAGGGATTGGAAGACCGAGAAATTGCAGACGTATTGCTCCGCTATCGCGCGGGGCAATGATTCGAGTTCCTCGGGTTTATAGATAGAGGAATCCCCGCCGGGAACCAGTTCGCGACAGATCGCCCAGTAGAGCGCATCGGCGTCCGCCTTGTCCTTCAGCGGCAAGTAACCGAGGTTGAAAAGATTATTGGCTTCCTCGATTTTTTGCTGGGCATCGTGGTAGCGCTCCAGCGGGCTTGAATTATGGCGGTTCTCGAGAATCGCATTTAACTCGCGAATGACGGCGTTTCGCTTGGCATCTGCCGTGACTCTCGGCGCCACCGAAGTTTTTGAAATGCGGTCACATACTTCGGTGACGAGAATGGAATGCGGGGCGACGATGGCGCGTCCGCTTTCTGAGATGATATCGGGAACCGCTACATCGGCATCCTCGCAGATCGTTTTAATATTACACACGACGTCGCGGGTGTATTCACGCAGGGTGTAATTCATGGAGCTTTCAAAATTACTGCGCGAACCATCATAATCGATACCGAGACCACCACCGACATCGATCAGGCGCATCGGAAATCCAAGTTTGCTCAATTCACAATAGAAACGCGCCGCCTCCACCGTCGCTTTTTTGATGGTCTGAATATTGGGTACTTGGGACCCGATATGAAAATGAATCAATTGGAGGCAATCGGCGAGGCCGGCACGTTTAAGTCGGCGCGCGGCATCCATAACCTCGGGGCTGGTCAGTCCGAATTTGGCATTTTCACCGGAAGAGCTGGCCCATTTGCCCTCCCCTGCAGTGGCAAGCTTGATGCGAAACCCAATGAGGGGGCGCACTCCGGTTTGCTTACTCAGTTGGATAATGCGGCGCACTTCACTGAGCTGCTCCACGACAAGGAAGATGGATTTGCCCAGACGACGACCGGAGAGGGCCATGCGGATAAAAGCATCATCTTTGTAGCCATTGCAAATAATCAGGGATTCCGGATCTTTGTGCATCGCCAGTGCGATCATGAGCTCGGGCTTGCTGCCGCACTCAAACCCAAAGTTGTAGGGACTGCCCGCGTCCTGAATTTCCTCAACAACCTCTCGTAATTGATTGACCTTAATCGGAAAAACCCCGCGGTAGCGCCCGCCATAGTTTTCTTCTTTGATCGCCTGCGCAAAGAGTTCATTCAATCGGACCACCCGCGTGCGCAACAAATCCTGAATACGAATCGTGAGCGGTAGTTTGTGTCCCTTGCCAAGCGCCTCCGTCACGATGTCATGAATCCGAATCGTCGCGTTGTCGCCATGGGGATGCACCAACAAGTAACCCCCGGAATCGACAGAAAAGTGCCCCCCGCCCCAGTGCTTTAACCCGTAATACTGCTCGGCATCAGCGGTAGACCATGATTCCGGCTCAAGTGATGGTGTGTTTGGATTCATTTTCCCCTGAGGCAGCAAAAACCATAACTAAGTGAGTTGAGCTCCCGCTAAGAAAAAACTTCGCCGCAGGAGGGTGTGCTTATATTAAAGCGGAGTAATCCCCGGGCTTCAGCAGCGCTTCCGTCTCGGCGGGTTCGGTGAGGCGGATTTTCAAAAGCCAACCCGCCTGGTAGGGATCGCTGTTAAGCAAATCCGGCGCGGTATCGGCCTCTGAATTGATGGCAATCACCTCTCCGGCTGCCGGCATGTAAAGATCCGAGGCCGCCTTGACTGATTCAACCACTCCGAAAGTGTCGCCACTTTGAAAACTGGCACCCGCCTCCGGAAACTCAATGAAAGTTATATCACCAAGACTCTCTTGGGCGTAATCGGTTATACCAATAGTTGCGGTGCCATCCTCATGGAGGCGAACCCATTCGTGGTCTTTAGTGTATAGGAGGTCTTCAGGTACGCTGGACATGCGCGCAAGTTACACCAGAAATACTCGGCCTGGCTAGACATTTTCCTCAAAGAAGGAAATAATCTGTTCGATGATATACTTGTGCTCCGCTGCGGAGATTTCACCATCCTCCAGACGGCGATCCGCCTCAAGCGCCTGAATTGCCATCTTCTCAAAAGGATCAGCCCCGAGCGATGCAGGAACCAATTCACTATCCATGTCTGCATCCATCGTGCTGGGTCTCAAATCAACATAATAACCGAGATCTTCCGGAAGACCAAAACGGATGAAATTTTTGCTCTTTTCATTGGGTACCGGGGTGAAATATTTCACCGCTTGGTTGTAGCCCTCCTTCATCAAGCGCACTTCATGCACAAGCTTTCGGGGCAGAGCGGTCACGAGGGGCGTAATCCCAGCAGCTTCACCATTGATGTAAACACTACACTCGTTTGGAAAAGAAACAATCGTGACTTCTTGAGGCACGCCTTTTTCGAAGTAAACGCATCCGCTAGAGAATAATACAATTAAGAAACTCAAACTGAGGAGGAGGGGTAGGCTTTTGTTTTTCACTATATTTACAATTTAAATAATCATAATAACCCCTTGGGGCTTTTTCAGTCAAGCAGGGAAGTAAAAGATTTTTTATCCCTAATCGTATCGTGACATTCTGCTTGAAACAAATCCGACAGTCCTTCTTCTTTAAATAATTGTCCACAGCGCTCAATCATTAAGCAAACCTACCGTTCTGCAAGCGCTGTCACAATGCAGATGACTCTAACTTTCATAATCGCAATCGCCTTCACAATCGGCATTTCCGCCCTGTGCTCTATTCTGGAGGCCATGCTTCTAAGCACTACCACCGCTGAGATTGAGGCTCTTAAAAAAAGTCACCCCGCCCGAGGCAAGCAATTGGAGCAACACAAGGTGAACGTGGAACAGAGCAGTTCCGCTATTCTCAGCCTCAACACCATTGCCAACACCCTGGGCGCGACGATCGTAGGCGGCCTCGCGGTTCAAATCTGGCCTCAGGATGCCAATATGCTGGTCAAAATCTCCCTGATTATGGCGATCGCAATCCTCTTTTTCTCGGAAATCATCCCGAAAAATATCGGGGTTCTTTACCGCGCCAGCCTACAACCACTCCTTGTTCCGCCCCTCAATCTCGTCTGCGTCAGCATGACTCCAATCGCGAGCGTCGCTGGATTCATCGTGCGGTTGATCCTGCGGCCGTCCAAAGCGAAGCCCGCTGACACTGATCAGGAAATTATGCTGCTTGCCGAAAAGAGCGAGAAAGAGGGCAACTTGACCTCCCATGAACGCGAGCTGATTCACAACGCCCTGCAACTGGATGAAATACAGGTTCATACCATTATGACACCCCGCACGGTGGTGGAAATGCTGGATGGTTCCGAAAGCGTGGGTGCCCTCTACGCCCGCGAGAAAAATATCCCTTTTGCCCGCTTGCCGGTCTATCGCGACCACAACGAAAACTTCATCGGGATCGTGCGCCGTCGCGATATTCTCAACTTGGTTGCCAAGGATCAGGACGAGGTGCGCATTGAAACGCTCGCAACGGAACCGGTTTTCATTCCCGACAACGCCACTGCCGAGGACGCGCTCCAGACCTTTCTCAAAAATCAACAACAACTTGCGATAGTGGTGGATGAATTCGGCAATATGGCGGGGGTTATCACGATGGAGGATGTCATTGAACACATCATCGGTCATGAAATTTACGAGGCCGACGACCCTGCAGTCGATATGCGGGAATTGGCACGCGCGCGGCAATACGCTGAAAAACGCAAAGCCCGCAAAAGAACTGACTAGGATTGAAGCGCGGCCCGGTCCTCGGCGTAGGCCTTTGCAAAATAGCTCAGGATGATGTCGGCACCGGCTCGTCGAATCGCGAGCAGTGACTCATCGCGGCAGGCTTTTAAATCGAGCCAGCCCTGCTCCGCCGCCGCCATGATTTGGGCATATTCCCCGGAAACCTGGTAGGCCGCCAGCGGTAAATCCGTTGCTTCCCGAACCTCGCGAATCACATCCAAATAAGGCCCCGCCGGTTTAACCATCAAAATATCAGCTCCCTCGCCCTCATCCAGTTCTGCCTCCATCAATGCCTCCCGGCGATTGGCGGGATTCAATTGGTAAGTCCGTTTGTCCAGAGGCGAATCACCCGCCCCGGTTTTGCTACCCACCGCATCGCGAAACGGTCCATAAAAAGCAGAGGCAAATTTGGCTGAATACGCCATGATGGCGGTATGTTCGTAATCGTTCGCATCCAGCGCGGCACGAATCGCCGCAACCCGCCCATCCATCATGTCTGAAGGCGCCACCATATCGGCTCCGGCATGTGCCGCAAGCACCGCCATTTCAGCGAGTATTTCAACCGTGTTATCGTTCGCAATTTCCCCGGTGGTGGGCTGCACCAATCCATCGTGCCCATGCGTTGTGTAGGGATCGAGCGCCAGATCCGCGATGACCATCATTTCCGGCAACTCCTGCTTGATGGCACGAATCGCACGAAAAATGAGGCTGCCCGGGTTGAGCGCTTCTCGCCCATCATCCCGTTTGAGTGTATCCTCAAGCTTGGGAAAAAGCGCCACGGCCGCGATGCCCAACTGCTGAAGCGAGCGGCATTCCTCGATCAGCAAGGGAAGCGTCAGGCGATCGATGCCCGGCATGGATGCAATCGGTTCCGCCTTGCCAACACCATCGATAACAAAGAGCGGTTGGATCAATTGCGACGCCTCAAGGCGGGTCTCACAGGAAAGCTCCCTCAATGCGGAACTTCGGCGGAGACGGCGCGGTCGCCGCGGAAGGTCGAGTTTAAAGCTGCTGGCCATTTCACAACAGTGCGCATTCCATCCTGAAGGGAAAGCGTAAAATCCCACCCGAATCCCACTTTCACCTTTTCATTTACCCCCTTTGTGGCATCTTACCGCAATGCCTATTCAGTTATATGATACGCACAGCCGTTCTCTGCGTCCCCTCGAAGCGGAAGCCAACCAACCGCTTCGTTTTTATTGCTGCGGTCCTACCGTCTATGGTCCGGCGCATATCGGCAACTTCCGTACCTTCCTTTTGCAAGACACCCTACGCCGCTGCCTCGAAGTGGATGGTCAAGCGGTGCTGCATGTACGGAACCTGACGGATGTGGATGACAAAACGATTAAGGGAGCGACCCAAGCCGGTCTTTCCCTCAAAGCCTTTACTCAACAATGGACTGAGAAATTTCACCGCGATTGCGAGGCGCTCAATTGCCTCCCGCCTCACGATGAGCCCAGCGCGGTCGAGCATATCCCGCAACAAATCGCCTTAATTCAACAATTAGTTGAGAAAAACCATGCCTATGCAACGGAGGACGGCTCCGTTTATTTCCGCGTATCGAGTTTCGACAACTACGGGAGCCTCTCCCGCCTGAAGGAACGCGAGCTTAAAAGCCAATCGAACAATTCAGCCGGCAAACCCAATGATGCAGACGAATACACACGCGAGGCCGTCAGCGATTTTGTGCTTTGGAAGCGTCGTAAAGACGAAGATGGCGACAATTTCTGGAACAGCCCGTGGGGCGAGGGTCGTCCCGGTTGGCACTTGGAATGTTCTGCCATGATTGAAAGCAGTTTCGGGGGAGCCACCCTTGATTTGCACGGTGGCGGGGTCGATCTTTGCTTCCCCCACCACGAAAACGAAATCGCGCAGTCGGAATGCGCCCACGGGCGTCCACTTTGCAAGCACTGGTTTCACAGCGCCCACCTCATGGTTGACGGGGCAAAAATGTCCAAAAGCCTCGGCAACCTCTACACACTGGATGATCTTTGCGCGAAAGGCTTCAGTCCGATGGCGGTGCGATACGCCCTCATCGCAGGGAGCTACCGACAACAATTGAACTTTACGATCGAAACCCTCCATGCTGCAGAAAGCGCACTCGCGAAACTCGAGCGATTTGCCAGCAGCCTGCTCGATAAAACCTCCGAGCCCAGCAGCGCCCTTGAGCACTACATCCAGCCGGGAAATCCCGAATCATTCAATCGCTTCAGCAAGGCATGGGAAGCGTTGAGCAACAATTTGAATACTTCCGCAGCACTCGGTGCGCTCTTCGGGGTCGTCGGTTCAAACCCTGCGAGTTCCGTGGATGCCGATGGAGCCCGCCAAACCCTTTCCGCATTCGGAACCTTGCTTTACGCCCTCGGCCTCAAGCTCTTTACAAATAAAAACAACGAGCTCAATATTCCCGAAGACATCCGCGCGATGGGGCAGGAACGCTGGGAAGCCAAGCAGGCACGGGATTATGCGCGGGCGGACGATCTTCGTAACGCTCTTCTCGAAAAAGGTTGGACGATCAAGGACAATCCGGGTGGGTTTGAAATCGAACCGAAGTGAGCTGAAATCACTCCCAACGAGGTTCAAAACAGTTAAAATAACATTTTTATGCCATCCGCGCTGCGATTTCTACCTACCATACAAGCGATTGCAAAATTTTCACATTAAGAAATGACAGCAGTTGACGAATGTAAAAAAATAATCCTATCTTAAACATATAATTTATTTAATAGGATATATAATTTAAAAGTAAAAATGAAAAACCTTTCGATTCGGCCGATCTCAAAGCACATTTCAAAATGGGGCGAAGGTCCACTATGGTGGAAGGATAGCCTTCTATATGTCGATATTGAAGGCCACTGTATCCATCGCCTGGATCCGGAAAGCGGTCGAGTGAAATCCTGGAATGTTCGCGAAGCTGTTGGAACCGTCGTGCCAACCAACGATAATAAATTCGCTTACGCTGGCAGCAGTGGTTTTGTGCTCTTCGATCCCCGCACCAACACAAAAACACCCATAGGGAACCCTGAAAGCTCCAGAGGGCGTGCGGTACGCTTTAACGACGGCAAGTGTGATCCTGACGGTCGTTTTTGGGCTGGAAGCATCAGTCTCAATAAACAAGAGGGCATCGCCAACCTTTACATGCTTGATCGCCAACGCCGCCTCCATTTCAAGCTCGGCAATTTAACCAACTCCAACGGGATTTGCTGGAGCCTTGACGCTAAAACACTCTACCACATCGACACCCCGACCAAGCTCATCAGAGCCTACGAGTTTGATTTAAAAAGCGGCACCCTCGGGAGGGAACAGAGCGTAATCGACACCGCCCTTTTGGGCTACGACTCATCCCCTGACGGCATGTGCATTGATGCCAACGGCAACCTCTGGGTCGCATTTTGTCATGGCGGCTGTGTGGCATGTTTCAACCCGCACGAGCAGAAGAAACTCATGCACATAGATTTCCCCTGTGTAGAAACCACCGCCTGCACCTTTGGAGGTCCAAACTTGGATCGTCTTTTTGTGACCACCGGGATACACAAAAGCAAAAAAGAAGCCGATGCCGGGAAAGTTTTTGTGGTGGATGGGCTGAATATCCGCGGTGTGCCGGCATTCCCTTACCGGGGTTAGCGGACTGGTTTAAAGGTTATCGACACAATACGGCATTGACTAGCCGTGACTAGAGCGTGTCTATAAGTTTTTAGACCAACATAAAGTCCTATGAAAGAAATGTCGCCCCTTGAGGAAATTCGCCACTCTGCTGCGCACGTGCTGGCCACCGCTGTCTTGCGCCTGCATCCCGAGGCCCAACTTGATATCGGTCCTCCCACCGAGAACGGTTTCTATTACGACATCGACCTCGATAAGCAACTCGATGCCGCCGACCTTGAGGCCCTTGAGGGCGAGATGAAAAAAGTAATCAAAGAAAACCAAAAATTTGAACGCATCGAGTGCAGCCGCGAAGCGGCTATTGAAAAAATCAAGGCGATGGGTCAGGAGCGCTACAAGCTGGGTCGCCTCGACGACATCCCGGAAGACGAGCAGGTGAGCTTTTACCGTAACGGCGAATTCCTCGACCTCTGCGCCGGTTCGCACGTGAGCTATACCAAAAAGATCAAGGCCTTCAAATTACTCTCCATCGCGGGAGCCTACCATCGCGGCGACGAGAAAAACAAACAGCTTCAGCGCATTTACGGCACCGCCTTTCCATCAAAGGAAGAACTGGCTGAATATCTTGAACGCCTTGAACAAGCCCGCGCCCGCGATCACCGCAAACTCGGCCGCGAACTCAAACTCTTTCACATCGATGAAGCGGTCGGATCCGGCATGGTGCTCTGGACTCCCAACGGCGCGGTTCTCCGCACCGAATTGCAAAACTTCATTGCCGACGAATTGCAAAAAACGGGGTACGATCAGGTCTATACGCCGCACATCGGCAAGCTCGGGCTCTACCGCACCTCCGGACACTTCCCCTACTATAAAGAATCGCAATTCCCCCCCATTGTTGAGCCCGGCACGGTGGAATCCCTCGCGCATCAAGGCTGCTCCTGCGCCGACCTTTCCAACCAACTCGATTCCGGCGAAATCGACGGCTACCTGCTCAAGCCGATGAATTGCCCCATGCATATCAAGATTTTCGCCAGCCAGCCCCACTCATACCGCGACCTCCCGGTACGCCTTGCTGAATTCGGCACCGTTTACCGATGGGAACAGTCCGGCGAGCTCAACGGCCTGACCCGCGTGCGCGGCTTCACTCAGGACGATGCCCACCTCTTCTGCACCGAGGATCAAATCGCAACCGAAATCGCCGGATGCCTCGACCTTGTCAAACTGGTCTTCAATACCCTCGGAATGTCCGATTACCGGGTCCGCATTGGACTTCGCGACCCCGATTCCACCAAATACGTCGGTGATTCCGAAAAATGGGATCGCGCCGAAAATGCCCTCCGCGAAGCCGCCCAATCACTCGGAGTTGATTACTCGGAAGAAGCCGGGGAAGCCGCCTTTTATGGCCCAAAAATTGACTTCGTTGTGAAAGACGTAATCGGGCGCGAGTGGCAACTCGGTACGGTTCAGGTTGATTATAACCTACCCGAGCGCTTTGACCTCCACTACATCGGGGCAGACAACGAGAAGCACCGCCCGGTTATGATTCACCGCGCTCCCTTTGGCTCGATGGAACGTTTTTGCGGCGTTCTCATCGAACATTTCGCGGGCAATTTCCCGACCTGGCTGGCACCCGAGCAAGTTCGCATTCTGCCGATGAACGATGACCTTGTTCCGCGCGCGCGAGAAATCGAAACCTTGCTCAAAGCTGCCAAGGTTCGCGTAACAGTCGATGCGGTCGCCGACAAACTGGGCGCCAAGATTCGCAGGGCTGAAATTGAGAAAGTGCCGCACATGCTGGTTCTAGGGAAACGGGAAGCGGAGGAAGACAAGGTGGCGGTGCGATCCCGTGCCAACAAAGCACTTGAAGGAACGAAATCCACCAACGAATTCCTTGCGGAGCTCCTCGCAAACATCGCGGCAAAAACACTGCCCGATCCAAAAAGCTGACGCACAAAGACTTCCTCCAAGAGACTCAGTAGCCGCAAGCGAGTGAGAAGCGTAATTCTTGACATCCAGAGCTAGGACTGCTTGCAATATATTAATTAAAAATAACTATTAATTGATTATCAGTAACTTACGGAATACAAAAAGTTGCTTTTACTCCATTTTTAAACTCAAATCCGCTTCATGGAATCGGATATAACGCCTTCAATTCTTAAAAAGTGGCGCAAAGAAAAGGGACTAACTCAAACACAGCTAGGCAAGCGAGTAGGCCTCGATAAATTTGCGATCACCAACATTGAACACGAGAAAAGGAAAATAAGTTCGCCCGAACAATTGATCTTCAAACTCCTCATGTATGGAGAACTGCCCTTCCCCGTGAGCACAAAATTAAATGAGCTGGATTTTAGCAAAACCGAGTGGGATTTTATCGCATCGCTAAGCTTGCGTGAAGGATTCAGTAATCCCAATGACTGGATAAGCACGAAAATCCGCAGCTACCTCGCCCAGATTCCGCAACAAACCCTCCCATTACGATTAGCCACGAAAAGCGCTGCCAAGTATTCGAAAAACAAACCCATACCGCGAAATTAAAAAAATCGCGCGCAACCTACCCGCTTGCATCGATTCCAGATTGTTGTAATTTATATAGTTCAATTTATGGAATCCCAACCTCTCACCAGCGCCGAAAAAAAGGAACTGCGCGGCATCGCACAACGCCTGAAGCCCCATATCCTCATGGGAAAGCAAGGCCTCAGTGAGCCCGTCCTCAAAGAAATCGAGATCGCCCTCACCAAAAACGGTCTCATCAAAATTCGCTTTGATGCGCCGCGCGATACCATCCAATCACTCTGTCAGGAAATTCCGACCCGAACCGCCAGCGAGTTCGTCGGTTCGGTAGGACGCATCGGCATCTTCTTTCGCGAGATGCCGGAAAATAACTGACACTCCTGCCCCCGCCATTCGCTGTATTTGCATGGTTCACAGACAACATATTGAAAGAGATTCAAAATGATAAAATTCATAAGCTTTGGCTTTCTGTTCGTGGCATTGAGTTGCTTTGGGGAAACACTCACCGACATCAAAGGCCGCAGCATTGAGGTCGAAATTCTCAAGGTTGGCACTCAAACAGTTGAGGTGCGCCGGGCAGACGGAGTTCGCTTCTCCATCCCCCTTGCCCAATTAAGCGATCCGGATCGGCAGCGACTCAAAGCACAGGCAAATGAGCCTTCCAATAATCCAGACTCAAGCCCTCAAAACACCGACTCAAAAATCTATAAAATGCTGAATCAACAGCTCGGTATTGATTTGTGGGGCGATGAAAATCTATGGGATGACGCCCCTCATGAGGTCGCTTACCGTCTTGGTTGGCCGCAGGAATCCAAGACCGAAACCCAGTCCAGCTTCCGCGTGTATTTTAAAAAGAAAAGCCCGATCGGCGGCGCCATCCCTTACACCGCGGTCCTTTATGGTCAAAATGGAAAGGTCGATTACATTAGCATCATGTTTGCCAACAAAGGCGACTCCGTAACCTTTGACCTGCTGGATAACGAGCGGAAGGCCCTCAAAGCTGTCAATGAGGCAATCGATGCAGACAATGAGAAACTGGAGGCCTCCCTCGCTGTTTTTGGTTCACCCGATCGTCAGTCAACCGGCTCGGGAAAAGCGATGAAAGAAAGAATCCTCCGCTGGGATGTCGGCAATTCCAGCCTCCTGCTCGCGGCGGTGGAAGATGAATATCTCGCACTTCGAATTATGCCAGAGGAATTGGCTGATCAGCGCGGACGACCCGAAAGAATCAATACGACCCAAGCCAAGAAAATGGCCCGGGCTAACGTACAGACCAATGACTTTGGCGATGTTCTTATCAACAACATACCGATGGTCGATCAAGGCCCCAAAGGCTATTGCGTTCCTGCCACCCTTGAACGATGCCTGCGCTATATGGACATCCGCGCGGATATGTATGCCCTTGCGATGGCGGGTAACACCGGGCTCGGCGGCGGCACTTACGTCAGCGATATCATCGAGGGAACCTCGGATTTTGTACGTAGGGCGGGACGACAAATGCAAAATATCTCCGGAAAGGCATCGGTAAGAGGTGTTAAAAAATTCATTGAAAACGGCCAGCCCGTCCTGTGGACCATGTATTCAACCAATGAATACAATATGATCGCGAACGCCATCACACGACAGCGCATGAAGGCGAACGATGTGAAGCTCTGGAAGAAGACCCTCTCCGAACTGCTAAAGCGTTCGCCCAAACTCAAAGAGGATCCCGACCGGGGGCACATATGCCTGATCGTGGGCTTCAATGATGATACCGGAGAATTAGCCGTCAGCGATTCTTGGGGCCCAGAGTATGAATTGCGCTGGATCAGCGAGGATGAAGCGCAGGATATCAGTTCCGGATATTTTTACGTGATTGATTTTTAAAGCCGGGGTTCCCCACTTTACAGGCATCCAATAAAGGTATATCTTGCTACTATGTCTGATTTTCGCACCGTCCAAGCACTTAAGGCCCTCGACCGCGAACTCGCGGTTCCCTTCCGGGGCATCTTCATCCTGCGTCGCAAAAACACCAAAACCGCCCGAAACGGCAACCCCTTCCTAAACCTGGAAATCGGCGATTCCAGCGGAAGTTTTACCGCCAACTGTTTTGGGGATTCGCCCCTCTACAAAGCGCTTGAAGCAGCTCAAGAAGGTTCTATTGCACGCATCGCGGGCACCACCGAATATTATAACGATCGTTTTTCTCCCCGTCTCTCTGCCGGCGAAATCATCGATGCGAAGGAAGCCGCGGAGGAAGGCGTGCTGGGGCAACTCATGGAGGTTCCGCCGGAAAGCGAAGCTGACCTTTGGCAGCACTTGCAGGATGCGGTCGCTGCCATACTTCACCCGCAGTTGCGGGCAACGGTTGAGCGCGTGATCCAGGAGACTGAACCTGCGCTTCGCGTTAGCCCTGCCGCCATCAGCATGCACCACGCCTATCGCCATGGCTTACTTGAGCACACTGTGCATATGCTGCGTGCCGCCCGCGCCCTCTTGCCGCTTTATCCCGAGGTGGACGCAGATCTCGCTCTTGCGGGTATCGCCTTACACGACATCGGAAAACTGGAAGAATATGAAGGTGAATTTGCGGCTCGCTCCAGCCGGATCGGCATCCTACAAGGCCACGTTGTCATCGGTTTTCGTATCGCACGCAAGGCCGCCCTACAATGTGGCTTGAATGAGGATCTCACCGAACGCCTCGAACACATCATTCTCAGCCACCAAGGTGAAAAGGAATGGGGTGCCGCTGCCATGGCGGCGACGCCCGAGGCGGTATTCGTCTCGATGGTGGACAACCTCGATGCCAAGATGGGAATGGTGCAGCGCGTCCTGCGTAATAGCCCTGACGGCGAGGCCTTTTCTGAATTTCTGCCGGGGCTCCAGACCCGCGTTCTGCTAACGCCGCCTGAAAAATAAAAGGCAACCGTTTATTTTAAAAGGTGCGAACAGGCGCAGATAAAACACCCTGCTTTTGGCAGTGGCCCAACGTGCTGGGTATTGATGCGGCATTGATCGCTGTCAGTTGGTATTGGCTCCTACTGCCCGGTGAAGCAATCTTCCCGACGATTCCCGCGCTGGTGCTCGCGCTTTCCGTCTGGCTCACATACCTTGCGGATCGCTTATTCGACGTGCGCGGAAAAGAACCTACCGAATTGCGCTCGCTGCGCCACCACTTCGTTGCCCGACATAAAAACACCCTTTGGGTCTTTTGGTGCTTTCTCCTGCTAATCAACCTGAGTCTTGCCCTGAAGGGTCTAAGCGAAGCGCAATTGATGCGTGGACTTATTCTGCTCTTGGTAACGCTGGCCTATACACTTGGTGTACAGAAAATAAAACCAGCCCCGTTCCAAAAGGAACTTCTAGTCGGCCTCATTTTTAGCGCAGGAGTCCTCATCTTTCTCAACGATCCGCCCCTGTGGCTGCTCCCGCCTACTCTCTTTTTCCTGTTCACTGCAAATTGCCTACTCGTTACTGAATTCGACCCACCCCACAAAAACAATCCAAGGCAACCCATTTGCCGCCTTAAAAATCCAACCCCCTTTATGCTTGGAATTGCTGCACTGCTCGCAGCCCTATGCCTCCCAATCGCCCTCAGCGCGGTTATGCTACTCTTTGGGATTTACTCATGTCGTCATATTTCAGGCTCTGAAAACGGACGCATTTTAGCTGATGCCTCCCTGCTGGTTCCACCACTACTATCCCTTATCTGGCAGTGGGGTTTTTGACATCATCCACTTCAAAGTAAGCGTCAAAAACGCCCGCATTGGGCTTCACGTCCTCAATGATGACTTCCTTGGTCAATTCTCCTTCCACAAAGTGCTGCATTATTCGAGCCCAGTAGACGCCTTTAATTAAACTAAATCTATCATAGTAGATTTCTTCTTTTAAAAATTGGCTCTCCGAATCATCCCTAGGCAAATCGCGGAGCATTTTTACTTCCTGATAATGTTCCAAACTTAGCCAGATATTATCAAAGCCAAATTTGCCGGCAGGATCAAAATCAAGACGCACAACCTCCTCTCCATTTATTTCTTCGATAGCAGCAACCGTGATGAGTTTCCGCTTTTTGAATGCTGAATAAAAAGGGGAATCGAACATACTATCCGTCTTTAGCATAGCAAGTTCATCGCCTTCGATTTTTGTCAGTGCGACCAGCTCAGAGCGACTCGACACTTCCTGCCAACCCTTTTCACCGTTAAATATGGTAGATATTTCAAAGTTATCGAAGGAAACGGTAATACGCATTTTATTCGGGCGCTTGCGGTATAGCCGAAATTTGACCTTTTGATCATCTTGTACGATTTGGCCGGAAACAATAATGCTATTGAGATCCAACATATTTTTTTCACCGCCATTGTTTGAAATGAATTCGCGGTATAGCTCATACAGAGAGGGCAAGGGTTCCTCCGCTTTCAAGGAGCTCATCGAGAAAACCAGAACAAGAATAACTGATATAAATTTAAACAAATCCTTCATATTACTTATTCCCTATGAACCTAAAACTATATAAAAAAACTATCAACCTAATAAACCAATAACACTTTTGATGATAGATTCTACAGGGGCTAGTTTACCTGGACCCTCGTAACCACAGGCCAAGCGACCGACTTCCGGATCCACAAATCTGTACCCACGTTTGCGCAACGTTGCCATATTCCCTTGTGTTGCAGCATGTTCAAGCATTTTTCCATTCATCGCCGGCGCCAATAAAACAGGAGCCCGCGTCGCTAAATGAATCGATGTCAGCAAATCCGGAGCCAGCCCGTGAGCAAAATTTGCGATGCAGTGCGCCGTTGCCGGAGCAACCAGAAGCAAATCCGCCCGATCCGCGATCTCAATGTGGCCGGGTTGCCAGCCCTCCTCCTCAGCCCATAGATCCGAGGCCGCAGGGTTACGAGCCAGGGTTTGCAAGGTGAGCGGTTGGATGAAACGACAGGCTGACTCCGTCAAAACCGGAAAAACCTCCGCCCCATATTCCACCAGGCGACTGGTCAAATCCGCCGCCTTATAAGCCGCAATCGAGCCGGTCACGCCCAATACTATGGTTCGACCTTTCAACTGATTATCTGGACTATCCACAAACCTCACCCTAGATAAAAAAATTCATACAACAAGCCTCAAGCGGTTATTTCCGCTAGTAATCTTATCATAACCGTGCAGGATAGAAGAAAAATTCATGCAACGCCATCCCATCAGTAAGTATCAACCGGTCACCCCGATCGACCTGCCCGATCGCCAGTGGCCCGGTCATCAAATCAAAGAGGCCCCTATTTGGGCCAGTGTCGATTTGCGAGACGGTAACCAAGCCCTCGCCATACCAATGACGGTTGATGAGAAAATTGAATTTTTTGACTCGCTCGTGAAGACCGGCTTCAAGGAAATCGAAGTCGGTTTCCCTTCCGCCAGCCAAACGGAATTCGACTTTATCCGCCGCTTAGTGGACGAAAAACGCATTCCTGAAGACGTCACCGTTCAAGTTTTGGTTCAGGCACGCGAGCATTTGATACGCCGCACCTTTGAAAGCCTGGAGGGGATTCCCCGCGCGATTGTTCATCTCTACAATTCGACTTCGCCCCTCCAGCGCGAAGTTACCTTTAATAAGACCAAAGATGAAATCAAGGCGATCGCAGTTGAAGGTGCGGAGCTCATCAAAAGCTTGGTCGATACCATTCCTGATACCGATATCCGGCTCGAATATTCCCCCGAAAGCTTCTCCGACACCGAGGTGGACTACGCCCTTGAGGTTTGCGAAGCGGTCATGGCGGTCTGGCAACCCACCGAGGCCAACAAGATTATTCTCAACCTTCCGGCTACGGTTGAAATTGCCACGCCCAATCATCACGCCGATCAAATCGAGTGGTTTTGCCGGCACCTCAAAGAACGCAACAAAGCCATCATCAGCCTCCATACCCACAATGACCGTGGCACCGGCACCGCCGCCACCGAACTGGGACTCCTCGCAGGCGCAGATCGCGTCGAGGGCACCCTCTTCGGTAACGGAGAGCGCACCGGGAACCTCGACATCGTGACCGTTGCCCTTAACCTTTACACGCAAGGCATCGATCCAAAACTCGACCTTGCCGATATCCCGGAGCTCCGCGCGACCTACGAGCGCATTACCCGCATGTTGGTTCCGGAGCGCCACCCCTATGCCGGCGACCTCGTTTTCACGGCATTTTCCGGATCACACCAGGACGCCATTAAAAAAGGGATGGATCTACATGCAAAAAAGGCAGACCCCGCCTCGCGATGGCGTGTCCCCTACCTCCTGATCGACCCGCAGGATATCGGTCGCACCTACGAGGCGATCATCCGAATCAATAGCCAAAGCGGAAAGGGCGGAGTGGCATTCCTCCTCCACCGGGACCACGGCCTTGACCTCCCCAAGGCGATGCACCCCGAAGTCGGTGCAGTCATCAATCAGGCTGCCGACCAGGGAAGTCGTGAACTGGAATCCAACGAAATTCATGAACTCTTCCTTCGTGAATACGTCCAGCGCACCGCTCCGCTTCAATTGATTAAAATCGAGCGAGAAGACTTCGCCAAATCCGGCGAGATCAGTATAGAGGCAGAAATCCTGCACGAAGATAAAAAGGCGACGATTCGCGGCACGGGCAACGGCCCCATCAGTGCATTTGTGGATGCTCTGGAAAACTGCGGCTTAAAAGATTTCCAACTCATGGATTACCGCCAGCATTCCATTGGCCATGGTTCCAAAACCGAGGCCGCAGCCTATATTCAAATAAAAAAGGATAACGGCACGATTCATTTCGGTTGCGGCATTAATGCCAACATTGAAGTCGCTGGTTTGAATGCCCTCGTCAGCGCTTTTAATCGTTCACGTTAAAAAAATTCGACTCCACCGCCTGCCACTATGATGCAATTTTTTAAATACCACGCCCTCGGCAATGATTACCTCGTGCTCGATCCTGCGGAAGCACCCGCTTTACCCGCAACCGATGACACCATTCGTATTTGCCACCGGAATTTCGGACTCGGATCCGACGGAATCCTCTATGGCCCCACCCCAAGTGAGCAGGCCGATTTTGGGCTGCGTATCATCAATCCCGATGGAAGTGAGGCAGAGAAAAGCGGTAATGGCTTGCGCATCTTCGCCCGTTACCTCTTCGATACCGGGCGCGTGGGTAGCGACCCTTTCACGGTCGATACCCTTGGCGGCATCGTAACCTGCGAGATCAGTGAAAACGCAGCATCCATAACGGTTGATATGGGTCGTGTGAGCTTTGGGCGCGACCCCCAGGAATCCAAAGCCGACGCTGGAGAAATTCTCCAAATCAACGGAACGGACTACCGGGTACACATTGCAGACATTGGCAACCCCCACTGTGTTGTGCCACTGGATGAGATTACCCGCGAACTGGCCTGCGAAGTCGGTGCGGCTCTTGAGGTGCACCCCAGCTTCCCCAACCGTACCAACGTTCAATTTCTCAAGGCCCTCGACCGTCAAAATATCCAAATTGAAATCTGGGAACGCGGCGCGGGATACACCCTCGCATCCGGTTCCAGCAGTAGTGCCGCCGCTGCAGTGGCACACCGCCTCGGGCTTTGCGATGCCGAACTCACCGTTCATATGCCGGGGGGCACCATCGGAATTCAGATTGGCGAAGACTACGCCATTCGAATGACCGGACCCGCTACCCGCGTAGCCGAAATGCAGTTCGACCCCGAAGCCCTGAGCTTCAAATCCAACTAAGCCGTAATCGGCTGAGTCATTATGGCTGGCTCTATGCGATTTTATTTAATAAGTTTATATCGATATAAATGAAAAATAAAATTAATCGCAGCCTTAACTTCTTCCTCTATCTCTGTTTTTGTCTCATGGCCGGAACAGGATTGATGCTGGTTTATCGATTACCGCCCCGCAGTCGCGGCGGCGGCGGTTCCGTACTCGGCCTCACCCGTCATGAATGGGGCGACATCCATTACTGGACGAGCTACGCCTTTGCCGCGGCGATCCTCCTGCATCTTTGGATGCACCGGCAATGGCTCCATAAAGTTGCGGTGCATCGAAAAAATTGGCTGCTCCTGCTCGGTTTGCTCTCGGGAATTGCGCTCATTGTAATCCCCTTCTTCATTCCCGTTGTTAAATAAACCAAGCACTCAAACCAATGCCGGTTGGTTCTGACTGAGGCAATGCAATGCTCCCCCTTCCCGAATAATCTCCAGGCAATCAAAACCCAGAATCTCACGCCCGGGATAGCATTCCCCAATAACGCGCAGGACTTCACCCTCCAAATCCGGCTGCCCATAAGTCGGCACCAGTACCGCTCCGTTCAGCACCAGATAATTCAAATAACTCGCCGCCAACATTTCCCCCTTCTCGTAAATAGGCGCCGGCAAAGGCAAAGCCTTCATTTGATACGGCCTTCCATCAACCGTTGAAAAGTTTTGGATTCGGCGCTCGTTATCAGCCAAAGCCGCATAATCCGGATGCCCTCTATCTGGAACAGCCGCATACAAAATCGCATCCTCCCGGTAAAAACGCGCCAGATTATCAATGTGCCCATCAGTATCATCACTCGCCAGCCCCTGCCCCAGCCAATGCACCTGCGAAATCCCCAAACCCGCCGACAAACGCTCCTCCACTGCCGCCTTGCCGCCCATCGCCCCGCGGTTGGGGTTTAACAAAACGGCTTCAGTCGTTAGCAAAACCCCCGCCCCGTTACATTCAATCGCTCCACCTTCAAGCACCTGCTCTTCTTTTGAAACCGCCAAGCGCAGTTCTCCACCAATCCAGGCTGCGGCGCCGTCGTCCTGACTCCAAGGCGCGTACTTTTCTCCCCAGGCATTGAAACGCCAGTCGGAAATATGCAGCTCCGAGGCTGTTTCATTGATCATAAAAAGAGGCCCAAAATCCCGACACCATACGTCGTCGCAGCTATAATCAAAAAGTTCCACATCCGCTCCAGCCAAACGCTTCCGCAACCCGGACTGCGCTTCCTTGGGACATAAAACGCAAACCCGCTGGAAACCTGCCGCCAAAGCATACAACTGCGCCAATTGATCCTGCACCAAATCCAGTTTCCCCTCCCAGAGCGCTGCGCGTGTCGGCCACGCAAACCACACCGCCTCCTGTTTTTCCCACTCCGCCGGCAGACGATATTTCCCGGAATCCGAGACTGTTGTCATTCAGTCGCCTCTCCCTTATCCAAGGCGCGTTCAGTCAGGCCACCATACGCCTCAACCCGACGGTCGCGAAAAAATGGCCATATTTGACGCATCCCCTCCAAGGCGGCCAAATCACATTCCGCCCTCAGAATACAATCCTCATCCGTGGGGGCACGCGCGATGACCTGCCCATAAAAATCCGATACAAAACTTTGCCCCCAGAATTCGGTCTGCCCCTCCACTCCAACGCGATTCACCGCCGCAAGGTAGCAACCATTCGCAACGGCATGACCGCATTGCACCGTTTCCCAAGCATGATGCTGCGCTGCCCCCAATTCCGCCTTCTCTTCTTCAAGCCAGCCGATTGCGGTTGGATAAAAAAGTATTTCAGCACCCGCCAGTGCCATCAATCGAGCTGCCTCGGGAAACCACTGATCCCAACAAATCATTACCCCAACTTTTCCGTAGGCCGTTTCCCACACCGGAAACCCCAAATCTCCGGGCGAAAAATAGAACTTCTCCTCAAAGCCGGGATCCTGCGGGATATGCATCTTTCGATATTTACCTAACATGCGACCATCCGCATTTAGGCACACTGCCGTGTTGTGGTAGATACCCGTTGCCCGCTTTTCGAATAAAGCTGCGATTAAAACCACCTTTAATTCCGCCGCCAAAGCAGAAAGTGCCTCGGTGGTGGGACCGGGTATTGGCTCAGCCATGTTAAAATTTGCAGTATTTTGACTGTTACAAAAATACGGCGTATTAAACAGCTCTTGCGTGCAAATTATGCGCGCGCCGGAAGCGGCAGCCGCACGTATTTGCTCAATCGTCACCTTCAGATTCAAATGCGCATCACCCTGATCCCGCCCCTGAATGAGCGCGATGCAAACCTTCGATTTGCTTGTTTCTGCCATTTTGAATCAGCTTTGAAAATATTCAAACAATCGCCCATTCTTGCGCAGCCTCAAACTGCACTCCTGCTTGTGAGCAAACTCTACTCAGTAAACCACTTTGTTCAGCGGGTACTCCACAATGCCCTCGGCTCCATGTGCTTTAAGCTGCGGAATTATCTCACGCACCACCTTTTCATCGACGATGACATCAATCGCAACCCATGCCTCATCCGTCAAACGATTGATCGTGGGATTACGCAGTGCTGGCAAAGCACTTAATATAGATTCTAATTCCTTGCGCTGAATATTCAACTTTAAGCCCACCTGGCTGTGGGCTTCCAAAGCCGCTTGCAACAAGAGCGAGATTTGCTCGATCTTGGCTCGCTTACCCGGGGTTTCCCATGAATCCTTATTCGCAATCAATACCGTGTTCGTTTCCATTATGGTATCAACAATGCGTAATTTATTGGCCCGCAGTGAGTTTCCAGTCTCCGTCAAGTCGACTATCGCATCCACCAAGTCCGGCACTTTGACTTCGGTCGCGCCCCAGGAAAACTCGACCTCGGCACTCACGTTATTTGCCTTTAAGTATTCACGGGTTAAATTGACAACTTCAGTGGCGATTCGCTTACCTTCCAAATCCTTCACTCCCTGAATCGCAGAAGCCTCCGGTACCGCGACCACCCACTTTGAACGGCGACGCGAGGCGCGACTGTAAACCAAATCGCAAACCTCCACAACATCCGAGCCGTTTTCACGCACCCAGTCCTGTCCGGTAAGGCCGCAATCAAAATAACCGTGCTCCACATAACGACTTACCTCCTGTGCGCGCACAAAACGACCATCCAAATCGCCATCGTCAAAACTTGGACGATAAGACCTGGAGCTCTTGGTGATCTCAAAGCCTGCCTTGGCAAATAGACGAATGGTAGATTCCTCTAAACTGCCTTTGGGCAAGCCTAACATTAGATTGTTTTTTGATTCCATAAAGCTTTTCAGTAAGCCTGAAACGATCCGAAGAGTCAAAGTGATAATTCTTACCGTAAATAAAGTGTAAAAAACATTTTTTTGTTTTCAACTTGCGGGTTTTCTGCTTAGTTTCCTTAATAAAGTGAGATTTTTTATGAATCATTATTACTCAGAAAGAAAACCTATCGTAAAATTCAGGCTTTAACCTTATTCATAAAGTTAATATATTTGTAAACAAATTGTAATTATGAGCTCCGAACAAACACTCAGTATTGTTATCGTTGTTAAAGAAAATTCAGTAGCAATGACTTTGGCGGATCATCTCCGGCAAATTGACTTAAACACCCTGATCTGCAACGAAGCCGACCATGCCCTTGGTTTCGTAATGGCACGGCGTGCATCTCTAGTCCTCATTGACGATGACCTGCCAGGTAACGACAGCCATCGCCTGATTCAAACACTCCAAGAGCACAAAGACACAACACCTGTTATTTTGGTGACCTCTGATCCTTCCAGTGCTGCAACATACAGCAGCCCAATCAACACTTACAAAAAACCAGTTAATTACACCGAGCTTATAGCTCTGATCAAATCAACCCTTAGTTCCGTGAAATCTCGTAAAATCGCTTCTCGCCGTAAACGTGCACCCCTATTAATTGAGCCATTCCGATTCTGTGGAGGCGATATTGACCCGCAACGCATGGAGGTCACTTTTCCTCTGGGTCATGTCGAGAAAATAGGCCGCAAGGAATTGGGCATTATTGCCTACCTACGCGACAACCCCGACACCGTTATTACCCGCGAAACGCTCATCAAGGCTATCTGGGGCGATGATGCCAATACCGAAAGCCGCTCGCTGGATCAGTACATTGTCAAAGTGCGTAATCTTTACAAGCGCCATGGTTTGGAACTGATTCCTTTCCGCACCGTGCACAGCGTCGGTTATATTTACGACACAAATTGAGCCCTCCTTTCGAGGCATCGAGACAAAGGCTGAAAGCAAAAAAAACTCCCCTTCCGTAAAAGGGGAGTCGTAAATTCAACAAGCTGCAAGCGAAACTTAACCGCCGCAACAGCTGGTCATCGGCTTGGACTCTTTTTTACTGCTTGGCTTGCTTTCGCCGCAGGACTTGCTTTCGCTGCAGGATTTGCTATCGCTGCAGCACTTGCTCTTGCTGCAGGACTTGCTGCTTTTATCCTTGGAGCAGGATTTTTTAGAGCTGCACTCAGAAGTAGCGCATTTTGCAGATTTGGCGTCGCCCGTTCCGCATGAGCCACAGTGTGCGCTTACCAGCGCTGCACTGCCTAGAGATATAAGTATGATTGCGATGTACTTTTTCATAGTTTCAATTGTTGATTTTAAAGAATGGGGCTTACGAGCCTAAACTTACAGTATTTAAAGACATGACTGCCTTACCATGGTTCCGCAATAACAAATGCCCGCTCTATCTTGCACCCATGGCGCGGTTTACCGATGTGATCTTTAGGGAATTCTGCAAGGCCCAAGGAGCTGACGTAATGCTCACGGAGTTTGTTCAGGCCGATGCGATCCTACGCAATGACCCGCGCCTGTGGGAAACGGTCGACTTTACCGAGGCACAACGCCCGATGGGCATCCAAATCTTTGGCTCCAGACCTGAAAGCATGGGCAGGGCTGCTCAATTACTGGTAGAGCGGTGCTCACCTGATTTTATCGACATAAACTTCGGCTGTCCGGCAGAAAGGGTTATTTGCATGGATGCGGGATCATCCATGCTGCGGAATCCGTCAAAACTGGGCAAAGTCACTGCTGCGGTTGTCAAAGCAGTTCCGCAAACCCCGGTCACTGTTAAGATTCGCACTGGCTGGGATGCCCAGCACATCGTAGCCCCTGAAGTTGGGAGAATCGTTGAAAACGAGGGTGCGAAGGCGCTGACCATCCATGGTCGCACGAAAGAGCAGGGTTATCGCGGCGAAGCCGACTGGGAACTGATCAAGCAAGTGGCGGCAGAACGCACCATCCCGGTTATTGGAAACGGTAATATCCAGACGGTTGAGGATGTCATCCGTATCCGGCAGGAAACAGCATGCGCGGGACTTATGATTGGAAGGGCCGCCCTGGGATATCCCTGGATTTTTCGTGACATCAAACATGCACTTACCCACGGGGAGGCACCGGTTCCGCCCAGCATATCCGAGCGCTGGCTTACCATCATCGACTACACCAGTCAGATTATGGCACGCCCCTTTCGGGAGCAACGCCACCGCGACCTTAGCTGGATGCGGCCCAAGTTTATCGCGCTTACCAAGGGCATGCCCGGTTCGCGGAAGATCCGTGGCGAGTTAAGCACCGTGGTACAGTTAGACGACCTCCGGGCAGTGGCGGCTGGGCATTGCGAACGCTTTGGCGAAAAATTACCTGAAGAGCCTGCACTTGACAGTCGCGCCCGGTATTGACACAGCCTTTTCTTCAACAAAAACGCAATCCCTACCAAAGATATCATGGCATCACCCACCGAAGTTCGCAAAGGAAAGGTCCTCGATTACCAAGGCGCGCCGCATCTAGTCCTAGAGGTGCAACACCGTACGCAAGGCCGACAAGCTGGTTTCATGCAAGTCACCATGCGCAACCTGAATACCGGTTCATCCACTAACACTAAAATTCGCACGACCGATAGCGTTGAAATCCTTCATACCGAAACCGTTAAACTTGAATTCAGTTACGTTGACGGCGACGGCTACCATTTCATGGATCCGGAGAGTTTTGAAGACAGCATTCTCGATGCCGCCATTGTGGAGGATGCCAAAGACTTCCTGGTTGAGAACCAAACCTACAGCATTTTGCATGTGGACGACAAACCGATCCAAATTGAGCTCCCGGCCTCCATTGAAATGAAAGTGACCGAATCGCCCGAGGGGGTAAAAGGAGACACCGCCTCAAATGTGCAAAAACCGGCGACCCTTGAAACCGGGCTGACGATTCAGGTACCGCTTTTCATCAAGGAAGGCGAAAGCATCCGAGTCAATACGACCGACCGCACCTATCAGGGACGCGCTTAAGCGACGCGCTCAACCACCAAATCCGGGGGATTGGGGCGCTTGGGAGCAAGACGGTAGGCAGTCTTGAGGTATTCCAAGGCGATCTCCATTCTGGATTCATCATTGTAGTGAATCATCATGAGCGGCTCGCCCTGCTTGACTTGCGTACCAACTTTCTTGATTTCCGAAACACCCACCGACGGGTCATATTTACCGTTTTTCTGGACTGCCAGTTTTTGCACGCCCTCTGCGATCAACCCGGCATTGATGGTGTGTACATAACCGCGTTTTGGAGCTGGCAATTTGCGCACATGCTTGGCAACAGGGAATTTGTCAGGATTATCAATGACGCTGGTGTCGCCACCCTGTGCCGCCACCATGTCCTTGAATTTCTGAAGTGCAGATCCGTCTTTCAAATGCTTCTGCACCGTTTGTTTTGCAGAAAGGGTTGAACCGGCAACGCCCGCAAGGCGAACAATCTCCATCCCAAGCTTCAAGACCAATTCCTGTAAATCCTCGGGTCCTTCTCCTTTGAGCAGGTCAATCGCTTCCTTCAATTCCAATGCGGTACCGACCGTGTCGCCCAGGGGTTGATTCATGTCGGTAACCAAACCTACGCAACGACGCTTCATCGAACGCGCAACCCGTGTAATGGTACGAGCCAACTGCTTGGCTTGCTCGAGGTCTTTAACAAAAGCACCATTTCCCCATTTGACATCGACCACCAGGTAATCCGCTCCGGCGGAAAGTTTACGGCTCAAAACTGAACCAGTAATCAGAGGCAGGCAGGGAATCGTTCCCGTTTTTAGACGCAGATCGTAAAGGATGCGCTCTACCGGCGCAATTTCTTCATCCTGCTGCGCATAAGTACATCCTACTTTATTTAGCTGATCCTTGAATTCCTTTAAATCCAGGATTGGGTTAAATTTTGGAATCGCAGACAATTTGTCGAGATTGCTAATCACATACTCTTCATCCACCCCATTCATGTGAGGCATAATGACTCCGCTCGCTGCCGCCAAAGGACCCAGCACCAAGGATGTTTTATCCCCAACACCGCCGGTCGAATATTTACCAACTTTTGGGCGGGCAATGCGATTGAGATCCAAAACTTCGCCCGAAAGCATCATCTCTTCAGAAAATACCGCCATTTCCTGGGCCGACATATTCTGGAAATAAACAGCCATCGCGAGGGCCGCTTGCTGGAAATCCGGTATCTCCTCGTCTAATATGGAATCCACCAAATAGCGGATTTCCTCATCTGTAAATTCGCCTCCATCACGTTTTTTCTCAACCAGGTAACTGAAAGACGGCTTTATAAACTTACGGGCGCTGATAATCTTTTTTCTCATGTAACAAAAAGTGTGTGAATCCTAAGGGATTCGTTATACTGCATAAACCTTTATGCATTAGGAGATTATCGCTAGCAATGTCGAGCCTAAAATGCGGGATTTTGTAAAATCACTGTAATCTGAAACCTGTATGCAACATTTCGGTACTTAACTCAAATGAACCTTTGGCCCCCATCTTCAATGCTTTGCAAGCTTGACCCACCGGTCTGAGCCCTATGCTGAGCACCATGCAGCTTAGTTTTAATCCCAGTACGGTTATTGAAAACGTCTTGCGCCAAATTGCCGCGAATTGCGAAGCCTTTAGCGACGATTTTGAGCCGGAAATACGCGCCGCCGATCCGAAATTCGGCGATTTTCAAGCAAATGGGGTGCTGGGATTCGCCAAGCGGAATAGAAAAAACCCCCGCGAACTGGCGCAGCAACTCCTCGATGCCGCAAAGGAATCGGGACAATTTGACCCTGCGCTGGTCGAACTCTCTCTGGCTGGACCGGGTTTCATCAACTTTAAATGCACCACAACCTACCTTTGGAACTGGCTCAATCGATATGCCACCCCCGCCGATTACCAGAAAGGTGCCGGCAAACTTAAAGCCGGTCGCAAAGTCGTCATCGACTACCCCAGCGCCAATACCGCCAAGCAAGCACACATCGGACACCTCCGCCCCATGGTCATCGGAGAGGCCATTGCGCGTTTGCTGGATTTTTGCGGTGCCGACACCGTTCGCGACAATCATATCGGTGACTGGGGCACCAATTTCGGAACCCTCATCATGCAAATCAAGCGTGAGGGGATCGATTTGGATCAGATCAAAGAAGATCCCCTCACTTTGCTGGATCAACTTTACAAGGACGGCAGCCAACTCGAAAAAGAACAACCCAACCTGCGCGACCAATCACGCGCGGAACTCCTCAAGCTCCAGGAAGGCGACCCCGAAAACACGCGCTTTTGGGAAAAAATTGTCGATATTTCAAAAGACGCCTTCGAAAAACTGTACCAGCAAATGGGCGTACACATTGATATCAGCCTCGGTGAATCCTTCTATCGCGACAAAGTTGAGCGCGTTTACCGCGAACTAACAGAGGCCGGAATCGCGGAGTCCAGCGAGGGCGCCCTTGTGGTCTGGCATGATGAAGTCAAAAAATTCGCTCGGGATAATGATCGGCCCTACCCCTTCAATATTCGCAAAAGCGACGGCGCCTCCAATTATGCCTCCACCGATCTTGCCACGATCCTTTACCGCGTGGAGCACTTTCAAGCCGAAGAAGTCATCTACCTCACGGATGCCCGGCAACAGGATCATTTCCAGCAGCTCTTCTTAACTACTCAAAAATGGTTCCACGCCTGTAATTACCCCAAGCCCATCACCCGTCACGTTTGGTGGGGCACCATCCTCGGGAAAGATAAAAAACCCTTCAAGACCAAGTCCGGCGAATCCATCAAACTCCAGACCCTCCTCGACGAAGCTTGCGAACGCGCCCTCGCCGTCGTCACTGAAAAAAATTCAGACCTCCCGGAAGCCGAGCGGCAAGCCATTGCCTCCACGGTTGGAATTGGAGCACTCAAATACGCCGACCTAGCCTCCAACCGCACTCAGGACTACGTCTTTGACTGGGACCGCATGCTCAGTTTTGAAGGCAACACCGCGCCCTACCTCTTATACGCCGTGGCGCGTATCAACAGCATCTTCCGCAAAGTTGGACTCGACCCCGAGTCGCCGATCGAGGGAGCCGGCTCGCTTGAGACCGATGCCGAACTCACCCTCGCCCGCAAACTCATGGGTCTGCCCAGCGCTCTGGATCTTACCCTAAGCGATTTGCGACCCCACTTCCTGTGCACTTACCTCTACGAACTAGCGGGGGCCTACAGCAGCTTCTACAATGCCGATAAAGTCATGGTAGACGACCCCGCCACCCGCGCCCGTCGCCTCCTCCTTTGCGCCCGCACCCGCAGCACACTCATGACGGGCCTCAAGCTCTTGGGTATTCAGCCACTGGATCGCATGTAGGCACTTCCCGCTACCCGCGGGACCCGGTTAAAGATCAGGCCTCCCGCGCCTCGTAACGCCCATCCATGCGCTTAACAACGCAGCGCTTCAATTCCAAAGCCACTAATGACGCCGCGACCTCATGCACCGGAAATCCCACTTGCGCCGCCAATGAATCCGCGCTCCCAAGCTCCCCGCCCGACAAACAATCCATAAGCGCTTTTTCTTTGGCATCGAGAACCACTGCGTTAACAGCCTCTTTTCTGCCCGGCTTCTCCCCCTCTTCCTCCTTGCGCTCGTAGCGCAATTCTTCCAGCACATCATCCACCGAGCTCACCATGCAGGCGCCATCCCGGATTAACTGCAAACAACCACGCGCCTGCGGTTGATCCATCCGCCCCGGCACTGCCATCAGTAACCGCCCCTGTTCCCCCGCAAAGCGTGCCGTGATCATACTGCCACCCGCAGCCGCCGTCTCCACCACGATCACCGCCTCACACATTCCTACCACCACTCGGTTCCGCATCGGAAAAGTCTGTCGGTCCACCCGACGACCAAAGGGAAATTCACTCACCACTGCGCCCTGATTCGCAATGCGGTCATAGAGCTCCTTGCTCTCCGGTGGATATATAATATCCAAACCACAACCCAAAACCGCGAGCGTAGGCCCGCCCCCCTCCAAAGCTCCCTCGTGCGCCGCCGTATCAATACCCCGCGCCATTCCACTCACCACGCAAAATCCTAGACCCGCTAATTCCGCACCGAATTTCCGCGCGACCTTCAAACCATACATACTGGCCTGACGCGTACCCACAATCGCGATACAAGGACGATCTACTTTGTATCCACCCAGCCAATACAAACCAATCGGCGGATCATACATCTCTTTTAGCAGCATCGGGTAGTCCTCATGCGCACCATCCAGAAAAACCGCCCCATACTGCCCGATTTTTTCCTTTTCCCGCTCGAGATCAAAATATGCTTCCCAATGCATCAGGGTCTGTGCCGCATGCGGCCCAATTCCACGCACCTGCGTCAGCGACTCCATTGAACCCGACAAAACCGCCACCGGATCACCTCCAAAGGACTCGAGCAGTCGCCGCAATAAAACCGGCCCTACATGCGGCAGACCGTTCAGAACAAGCAAGGCATCTTTTTTTGATAACATTAGATATTGATAACCATTTTGCTAAAATTACGAGACAAACAAAGAACTCAAAAACCGCCATGGGCAATACATCTCCCGGTTTTGCTTAGTTACTTCGCAATACTTCCGAGAGATAAGCCAGCACATCGGTTGTCCGCACCGCGATCTGCCCGCGCTTGCGTGCCAATGCCTCTGCCGCCTTACCATGCCAGACTACCGCCCGCATGACCGCGTCAAACTCCCGCCCGTTCGTCTGCGCTAAATTGCCCCCGATCAAGCCCGCCAGCAGGTCACCGCTACCGCCCCTTGAAAGCACTGCCCCGCCAAAGGTATTGCAATAGACCGACTCCCCATTACAGCAACGCGTCTGTGCCAATTTCAAAACTAATGCGACACGATTCTTGCGACAGAAATCTATCAGGAATTCACTTTCAAAAGTGGGCTTCTCCAAAGCAGCAATACGCATAAACTCACCCATATGTGGCGTGAGAATCACCGGTCCCCATTCTGCTTTGCGCTTCTGTACCAATTCAACCACCCGCAAACCCAAAGCATCTGCATCGCAGATTACCGGTAGCGTAACTTGACCGATGATTTCCTGCGCCAACTGCTCGGTATTTCGGTCCCGCCCCATCCCGGGGCCCACCAAAACCGCCGTAGCCGAAGGCAGGCGTTGCATCAAAAGCGGCAGCGCTCGCGGACTCAGCGTCCCGTTCCCACTTTCAGGCCAGGGAATCCACATTGCCTCCGGCACCTGAGCCGCGAGAGAAGCCGCTACCGACTGTGGTGCAAAAGCGGTCACGCGACCCACTCCCGAACGCACCGCAGCCTGCACACTCATCAGGAGCGCACCCGGCATATTGGAGGATCCCCCCACAATAAAAAGATGCCCGAAAGTGCGTTTATCTACCATCGAAGGGCGCAACTGCCGCAGGGGATTCAAAATAGAGTCCCTCAAAAAATACTCATTTGTGGCCTTTGCCTCGCCCTGCTCAAAAAAACCCAAGTCCACCCAACGCACCCGACCACAGGCCTGACCACCATCCAAATGTATTTTTTTCACCGAGCCAGTGGCATAGGTGAAATCGACCGATAAACTCATCGAAGGTTCCGCTCCGCCTAAACCGGTGGGCATATCCACCGCCGCACGCAAACCAATTTGAGCATAATCATTTACCGCCTGCACCAGAGCGGAAAGTCGTTCATCCAGCGGCGGCCTAAAAGACAAACCCAGTATTCCATCCAAACAAATATCAAAACCCTTGCCTCCACTCAAATCATTCAGGCGCTCAAGCAATTCAGCGCTGCTTTCAGAACCAAGCGTTTCCAGCTGTACGCGACCTTCCACAGACTCCAGCGCACGCCGTGCGAGCGCTTTCATCGCATCGCGTTCTGAGGCCAACAGGCACCACACTTTACTGCGCGGATGCTGTGCCATAATTTCCGCTGCAGCCAGCAGGGCATCGCCTCCATTGTGGCCCTTGCCGACCAAGACCAGCACACGCGGCGCATCCGGCAAGGGTTGTAATTCTTGAAAATCGCGCAAAATCCCCGCCGCTATGCCCTTGCCCGCAGTCTCCATCGCAGACCATTCCGACCCTGCATCAACAAGGAGGGATTTTTCAATTTCGCGGGCTTCATCAGTGCTTAAGATGGGGGAGGCATACTTAATCTTCATAATAGTTTATATATGTTAATGGCATTGCCAGAGTTTATTCACAACCAAATAAAAGGCGGGTGCGTGCAAGCTATGTACTGGGATTTATCCCTCACGAATAAGTTTCAGAGAAAAAGTTGCATCTTTATCCCAACACTATTTTTATACGCAAATGTCATTTGAAATTTCAGGATCCATCAAAAGCATCTTCCCCGAGCAAACCTTCAAAGGTGGCTTTAATAAGCGGGAATTTCTTCTAACTACTAAAGACGGTAAGTTTGAACAAGACATGAATTTTGAGTGCGTGAAAGACAAAGTGGAGCTTGTCGATCACCTCAAGGAGGGCGATGCCGTCACCGTCTCTTTCGACATCCGCTGCCGTGAATGGCAGGGCAAATACTTCACCAACCTCGTTGCTTGGAAAATAACCGGATCCGGAGGAGGCAAAGCCGAGCCCACCCCAGATGAAGCCCCATTCGAACCGGACGATGTTGTCCTCGACGAGGAGCCGCCCTTCTAAAGGCAGGCGATTTCGCCACTAGCAGCGCAAGCGTCCGTCTGCCATTTCCTGGAGGAAGGCACCGTAAGTCATTGCAATGCCCTCCTCGATCGGGATAGCGGGTTTCCATCCCGTCGATTGAATCAAGCTGGTGTCCGTTAACTTGCGCGGGGTCCCGTCCGGCTTGCTCTTGTCGAAAGTCAATTGCCCCTCGTAACCCACGGCCGCTTTAACCAAGCGCGCGAGATCCCCGATCGAAACATCTGTCCCGCAACCGAGATTGACCCAGTCCGGCGGATTATCCAGTTGCAGCAGGTGAACGATTCCCGCAGCCGCGTCATCCGCATGCAAAAATTCCCGCCGGGGGCTTCCCGTGCCCCAAACCACCACTTCGGGCGCACCCGTTTCTTTCGCCTCGTGGAAACGACGAATCAGAGCTGGCAACACATGCGAGTTTTCCGGGTGATAATTGTCACCCGGGCCGTATAGATTTGTCGGCATCGCGGAATGGTAGCACACCCCGTATTGCGAGCGATAAAACTGGCAGAGCTTCAAGCCCGCGATTTTTGCGATGGCGTAGGCCTCATTCGTAGGCTCGAGGGCGGAAGTCAGCAAGACCTCCTCCCGCATCGGCTGCTCCGCCATTTTGGGATAGATGCAGGTGCTTCCAAGAAAAAGCACCCGCTTCACGCCCGCGCGGTATGCGCCGTCAATGGTGTTTTGTGCAATCGCGAGATTATCAAAGATAAACTCTGCTGGATAGCTGTTGTTGGCGTGAATGCCGCCAACCCGCGCCGCCGCGATAATCGCCACCTCCGGCTTTTCCTCACGGTAAAAATCACGCACTGCCGACTGGTCCGTTAGGTCCAATTCCCCGCGCTTGCGGGTTACCAGATTCTCATAACCACCCGCGCGCAAGCAGCGCTCCACCGCCGCGCCTACCATCCCGCCATGGCCCGCCAAGTAGATTTTTGCATCCTCGCGCATTGCTTGCATCCTCCCTTTTTAAGCTTCCACCGCCTGTTTGTAGGCCAACTCCTGCTTTGCCAGAACAAGGTCTGCATCCACCATGATCTTCACCAAATCCTTGAAGCGTACCTTCGGTTCCCAGTTCAGTTGCCGCTTCGCTTTCGCCGGATCCCCGATCAGCAAATCCACTTCCGTGGGTCGCTCGTAGCGCTTGTCGTAATCCACGTATTGCTCCCAATCCAGATCCAACAAGGCAAAGGTTTCCATCACGAAGTCCTTTACCGAGTGCGTCTCGTTGGTCGCCATCACATAGTCGTCACCGGAATCCTGCTGCAACATCAACCACATTGCCTCGACGTATTCTTTCGCGTAGCCCCAGTCGCGCTTGGCGTCCAGATTCCCCAGGTAGAGTTTATCCTGCAGACCCAACTTGATGCGAGTCGCCGCCCGTGTGATCTTGCGCGTCACAAAAGTCTCCCCCCGGCGCGGGGATTCATGATTAAAAAGAATGCCATTCGTCGCGTGCATTCCGTACGATTCACGATAATTCACCGTCAACCAATACGCATACACCTTCGCACATCCGTAGGGCGAACGCGGGTAAAATGGAGTCTGCTCCGTTTGTGGCACTTCCTGTACCATACCAAACATCTCTGACGATGAAGCCTGATAAAAACGGCATTTACCCTCGAGCCCCACTTCGCGAATCGCCTCCAGTAAACGCAGCGTTCCCAGACCCGTCACGTCTCCGGTGTATTCCGGCACATCAAACGAGACCCGCACATGGCTTTGTGCCCCAAGGTGGTAAATCTCATCCGGTTGAAGCTGATACAATAATTTCATCAACATCACTCCGTCCGCCAGATCGCCATAATGGAGGAGCAGTTTTGTGTTTTTCAGATGCGGGTCTTTGTAGAGGTGGTCGATCCGCGATGTATTAAAGGTTGAGGAGCGGCGTATGATCCCATGTACCTCGTAGCCCTTCTCGAGCAACAATTCTGCGAGATAAGACCCGTCCTGTCCGGTTATTCCTGTTATCAATGCTTTTTTCATGAGCCGCAGCATAGCATAACAAAGATTGCCTTGTCTTTTCGTATTTACGTATTAATTTTTATATATTTGCTACATTTATTGAAATGCCCGCCAGCATTGCCATTGCATTTGACTCCAACTTTCGCCACGCCGCCAGCATCTTTCGCGGCGTCGCGGACTATCTGAACGATCATCAACTTGATTGGCGACTCGTCCCGCTACAAATTGGCTTTGAGGCAAAACTGTTTCAACTCGCCCAATCGCGCCAACTGGCAGGCGCCATCGGCACCTTCGTCAGCGACAACTGGCTCAACGGATTGCACGAACACGGGGTCCACGCCGTCAACCTCTTCAACTTCTCCAAAATCACCGCCGTACCCACCGTAACGATTAACGATTTTGCCATCGGTCAACTCGCCGCAAAACACCTCCTCCGGCAAGGCGCCCGCCAGTTCGCCTTCTGCGGTTCCGATAGCATACATTATACGCAACTCCGCCGGGAAGGGTTTAAAGATACAATCCAAAACCATCCACTGAACCTGTGGAACCCCACGCTACCCTTCAGTGAAAACCTGAAACAATTCACGTCGCTCTCCGCCAAGCCGCTCGGCATCTTTTGCAATAACGACCGCCTCGCCCGCGAGATAATCCTCGAAGCTCAAAAATCAAAACTCCGTTGCGGTCGCGACCTCCTCATCCTTGGAGTCGACAATGATCCTTCCGAATCCATCTTCGCGGGTCTCGAAATCAGCAGCTTTGAACTCCCCGTTCACGCCTGCGGATACCGTGCCGCCAAAATCCTACACGCCCGGCTTTCCAACAACCCCCTCCCCACCGGTCCTCACCATCCCGGGAAATTGCGCCTCCTCCCACGCGAATCAACCCTCCCTTCCAATCGCGCCAGACTCACCCAACGCGCCCAGCAAATTATCAACGACCACCTCGCCGACCCCAACCTTGACGCCGCCAGCCTCGCACAACGCGCCGGTGCTTCGCGTCGCGCCCTCGAGCTCGCCCTCAATGCCGAGCTCCAAACCAGCCCCCTCCGCCTCATTACCCAAGCCCGCCTCCATCAAGCCCGCCAACTCCTGCGCTCAACCCGCATCCCAATCATGGAAGTCGGCCGTCAATCCGGTTATCCCGAACCCCAACATTTCTCCGCCTGGTTTAAAAAACACAACCAATGCTCCCCAAAAGCATTCCGCACAAAATCGCCTTCGGTTTGACAGACCGCCAACTACCCCGCTTCACTTAGGCTATGTCCAAACAAGGCCTTATCCTACTCAACCTCGGATCGCCCGATTCCACCGCGGTCAACGACGTGCGCAACTACCTCCGCGAATTCCTGATGGACGAGCGGGTCCTTGACGCCCCCAAATTCATCCGCTGGCTCATCGTCAATTGCTTCATCCTACCCAAGCGACCACGCCAATCCGCCGAGGCCTATGCCAGCATTTGGAAACCCGAAGGCTCTCCCCTTGTCCTGACCTCACGCGAACAACAAGCCGCCCTCGCTCAAAGCACCGGACTCCCCACTGAACTCGGCATGCGCTACGGCAACCCCAGCACCGAAAGCGCCCTTCTCAAACTCCTCGACCAAGGCGTCGACGATCTCTTCATCATCCCCATGTACCCACACTACGCGATGTCCAGCTATGAGACCGCCGTGGTGCACCTCATGGAAGCCGTTCGCAAACACGCGCCCGATCTCAAAACCACCCTCCTTCCTCCCTACTACCAAGAGCCGGGCTATATCGAAGCATTGGTGGAAACCGCACGACCCGCACTCGAAAAAGAAGACTTCGACCAACTGCTCTTTTCCTTTCACGGCATCCCGCAACGCCACCTCATCAAAGGTGACCCCTCCCATCAGCACTGCCTCACAACTCCCGACTGTTGCAACACCTGCCACCCCGCGCACGCCACCTGTTATCGCCACCAGTGCGCGATGACCGTTGAAAAATTCGTGAAGGCTGCGGGGCTTACCCCCGACAAATACCGCATCACCTTTCAGTCACGCCTTGGACGCGAACCCTGGCTCCAACCCTACACCGACCAAACCCTCGAACAACTCGCCGAAGACGGCCACAAAAACGTCAAAGTCATGTGCCCCGCCTTTACCGCCGACTGCTTGGAAACCCTTGAGGAAATCGCAGTCGAGGGTCGCGAGACCTTCATCGAGGCCGGCGGCGAATCCTACGAACAAATCCCCTGCCTCAACACCCATCCACGCTTTATCGAATTCCTTGCAGACCGCGTGCGTCATTGGCAAGATGGCGCCTACAAAACGGATCACGCCACGCCACCCGCATACGTTGCACCCATGAAACGCTAACCTGCGCCATGCTCGAAAACCTCGACCTCAGCGATCGCAGCGTCTTCCTCGCCGCTACCATCCTCTACGGACTTAGCGCCTGCCTCGGACTCTACGGCATCCTGCGCTCCAAGCCCTATCCCCGCATTGGCTTATTGCCCCTCGTCAGTGTCGCCTTCCTCATCCAAACCCTTGCCCTGAATCTCCGTGGCGCCAGCGTCGGCGGCTGTCCGCTCGGCAACCCCTTTGAAGTCGCTCAGTTCATCTCATGGTCGGCAGTCCTCCTCTACTTCATCATTGGTCCCGTTTGCCAACTCCGTCTCCTCGGGTTTTTCACCGCCGCATTCTCCGCTCTCCTCGGGCTGGCTGCTACCCTCTTCACCGCATGGGATCAGGCCTATCCCCCCGGACGCTTCGGGGGCGAACCCTGGATTGAACTCCATGCCGCCCTTGCGATTTTCAGTTATGGGGTCCTCACGATCCTCGCGCTCGTTTCTGCCATGTTTCTCCTCCAACAACATGGCCTGAAACACAAGCACCACCGAGGGATCTATGCCCTCCTTCCCTCCGTTCAACAACTCGACACGATTGCTTGGCGGCTCCTCATTACCGGAACAATCTGCCTCTCCGCCGCCCTCGTATTCGGTGCGCTCTTCTGGCTCGAGAACCCCGACCGCGTCCCCCTCTTCAAACTCAGCATGACCGGCATTGTCTGGTTTGGATACCTCATGGTCGTACTGCTTCGCCTCCGCAAAAAACTCGTCACCCGCCGCCACGCCTACGCTTCGATCACACTCTTCATTTTCGCCCTGCTCTCCCTCTGGCCCGTCCAAACCGCCCGCCAACCCGGCGCGGCCCAAAACCAGCCCGAACAGCAGATTCCATGAGCAAAACGAATTTGCAGTCTCTCTTCGTGCTGGGTTGTTCTCATCACGAAACCCCGCTAGAAGTCCGCGAGCGCCTTGCCCTCAGTCCGGAAAAAATCCCGGCGCTGCTTCAAGAACTTCGTGCATGCCACGACTTCTCCGAGAGCCTGGTGCTCTCCACCTGCAACCGCCTTGAAATTTACGTCCATGCCCGCAACGAAAATGCCCAACAAAGCATTCGCGAGATCCTTTGCCGTTCACTCAATATAAAGAACGACCTACTCGCTGCCCACGCTTACCGCTTGCATAACCTCAGCGCCATTCAGCACGCCTTCTCTCTCGCAGCAGGCCTCGACTCCCAAATCCTCGGTGAAACGGAAATCCTCGGCCAAATGAAACAAGCCCTCGCGACCGCGCAGGAGTTTGAAAACACCGGTTCCATCCTCAACCGCCTCTTCGAAAAAAGCTTCCAAACGGCAAAAATTGTCCGCACCCAAACCGGCATCGACAAAGGTCAGGTCAGTATTGGCAACATCGCCGCAGACCTCGCCAAACGTATTTTCGGAAAACTCCAAAAAAGTCGCGTTCTCTTAATCGGAAGCGGAGAAGTCGGTCAACGCACCGCTCAAGCCCTCAAGAACCGGGGCGTCCAGCATCTAGCGGTCTCCAGCCGCACCGCAGAAAACGCCCAACACCTCGCCGCCCAACTGGATGCCAATGCCCTGCCCTTCGAAGAAATCCATACTTCCCTCGATCAATTTGATATCGTCATTAGCTCAACCGCCGCCCCCGGTCTTATCCTGAAACACGAGGACTTCCTCGACGCCCGGCGTGCCCGCCCCGCCCAACCCTTTTTCCTCATCGATTTGGCGATGCCACGTGACCTTGATCCAAGCCTTAACAAACTCGAAAACTGCTACCTATATAACCTCGACGACCTTGCCGCAATCGCCAACGAAAACCTGGCGCGCCGTAACGCCGAATGCGAACCGGCACATGTCCTTCTAAACGCGCAAGCTTGGCAGCTCTGGCTACAACTGCGGCGCCGCGCGCTTATGCCGACCGAGAAAAGCCAAAACGTTTAAACCCATTCAGCCCTCCCCCAAGCAGGATTCTATCTCTCCCAGAAACGCCTCCGTACCGGCATAATACGGGCAAAACTCCATCTGTGGATTAAAGCGTCTTAAAGGAAAAGGGTTTGCTCCCATAAAATTCACCTGCACCCCACTCGCCCCGCAGAGCGCATAAGCCGCGGCCAAATCCCAGACTTTCACGCGAAAATCGACCGCCCCACTCAAATACCCGGTCGCAACCTGTGACAGTGCAAGGGCCCCGCTCCCGAGGCAACGCACCCGATAACGCGAAAGCAAGGGCTCCAAAGCACGCAGGTGTTCCGCCGGCATCGGAAAATGCAAGCCCAGCATCGTTTGAGCTTCCGCCGCCAAGGCATCCCGATCAAGCCGTTTGCGATCACGAAAGAGACCATATCCCGCCCCGCCTTCTAAAATACTTCCCGTCAGATGCTCGTATAAAAACCCGTAAACCGGCACGCCTTCATATAAAAGCGCCAGTGAAACCGCGCAAACCGGGAAACCCAGCGCGTAATTATTTGTCCCGTCGATCGGATCCAACACCCAGGCGAAGGGCGCCTCCAACACCTGATCCTCATCCATTGGAGCCGACTCCTCACTACAGAAATCATCCTTCGGGAAATCCCGCCGCAGATGCATCGCGACTTGCTCAGAAATTGCAAAATCCGCAAAAGTCACACGGGTATCATCCGCTTTCCATTCACTGGGCACCTCCCCAAACTGACGAGTGAAAAAACCGATCTGGCTTTTCACGGCCTCACGGCCCGCGTTGATACGCTGCCGGAGTTCTGTAGCATAACGTGCCTGCGCCTGACGATTTCCATTCATCCTCTCTTTATTGCCTTGAATACCCGACCGCAGGCAACGATTAATCCGTACTTGGGCGAAAAACCGCATCCCCCGCCAAGCCCAACCGTTCCTCTAATTCACGAATCCGCTCCAAAACAATATCCCCCTGCGCCATGGGATCATCCGGTAAATTCAAATATAATTCCTTCAAATAGGCGTAGGCTTCCATCTCCCGACTCAAGCGCACCAACAAATCCGCATAGATGCGCGCCGCGTAATAGGGTGCATCTTTTTCTTTCGTCGCCTTTAGGAACCATTCCGCCGCCAATTCATAATTCTTTAAGCGATTCAAATAGATCTGACCGACTTCCAGCTTCAAGCGCGCACTATCTGAGTGATAGCTCAAGGCGCGGTCCAGGAGTGCCAGCGCCTGCATCGCCTGCTCCGCATTGATGGCGGCCTGCTCCGTTTCAGGCACCAAACCATAGCCACCCGCTTCCGCAATCCGCCAGTGCGGCACATCGTAACCAATCATGCGCGCACTATTGATCCAAAAAAACTCCGGTCGTGGATCAATACTGGTGACCAATTGAATCATCGCGCCCAGTCCCGCCCGGTCACGCGCCTCCCACTTGCGATTCAACTCTAACCAGGCAAAATCAGCCACCAAGGAGCGCAAGCCGCCCAAGACCCCCAGCACTACCCCCTGCCCAACCGATTCATCCAGGGAATCGACGCGCAATTCTGCCTGCCCCGCCTGTACCGCCTCCCAGCATACCTCTTTGACCGGTTTCAAAACGAGCGCCGCTCCCAGCAGAACCAGGAATGCCACCGCCCAAGTTTGCAGGCGTTCCAAAAGGGGGAATTCAACTGCGCCCTTTGCCTTCACTAAAGCTCCCGCCGTTTAAAATTCCACCACGCCAACCATAAATACACCAAAATATAAGCCGCCGCATACAACAACAATTGCAGCACCAAAAACAAGGGAAGCCCCGCCGCCTCCATATGACCCAATTGATCGCCTACGTTAAAAACCTGCAGATTCGGAAAGACCCAAGCCAAGGCCTGCACGACCCATCGCAAGGGCAAAAACGTAATCTCCCGGTAACTTTCCTCCGCGATATATTGCAACTGACCCACAAGCATGAAGAAGAACGATACCATCATCGCATAAAGATAAGAGCGCGCAAAACTACCCACCAATAAACAAACCGCGCCCAGAACCCCAAACCGTGCCCATTGCAAAAATCCATACAGCCATAATTCCCCATAACGCACCAGCGTAGCCCCCTCCACAAACGGCAGCGCCTGCACGCGCAAATACAACAAGCCCGTCATTAATCCACACAGCAGCATCACGAATAAAAGCATCAATAGTTGCACCCCGCACAATTTTCCCAACAGAAAATCAAAATGCCGAACCGGTTTCGCCAACAGGGTATGCGCAGTGCGATTTTCAATCTCACTGTAAAAAAGCTGGGTGCCCGCTGTGATCACCAAAATCGACCCCAAGAAAAACAAAGTCCCAAAACTGAAATCGATCACAAACTTTAATTCATCTACCCCAAAGTCAAATTGCTGAAAATATCCGGAACCCAACACCATTCCACTGCCAATCAATACAACAATATAAAAGAACTTCTGCCGCACCGCCTCCGTAAAAGTCAGTCCGCACACCGCCAAAATCTGATCCATCCGCCCGCTCATTCCGCTTCCTCCCCCTCGTCCTTTATTGCCTCAGAAAATAACTCCTCCAAACCGCGCCGCGCCGGTTCTACTCCACGCAAACGCCCGCCGGAAGCCCCAATCGCCGCTTCCACCGCTGCCCGCCCCGAGGCATCCAGACCCTCAGTCACGAAAGAATCCGTCCCCTCCTTTATCAACAATTCCTCCACTGCCCCTTCGCATAGGAGTCGCCCCTTGTTTAAAATTGCAACCCGGTCACAGAGCCCCTCCATTTGCGCCAAGAGATGCGAACTCAAGAGAATCGTTTTTCCCCGTGCCTTTAAATCGCGAAGAATCAAGCCAATCGCCGCAGTTCCCTCCGGATCCACCCCCGCAGTCGGTTCATCCAGAATCAGTAATTGCGGATCATGCACCAGGGCCTGCGCCAAACCCACCCGTTGCAACATACCCTTTGAGTAAGTCCCGAGTCGCCGTCCCGCCGCCGACTCCATGCCCACCTGTTCCAAGGCGTCAGAAATCCGCCCTTCGCGTGCCCTGCGAGGCACCCCCGAGACCCGCGCATAATACCGCAACAATTCCCGACCCGTCAGAAATCGATAAAAATGCGGCACCTCCGGCAGATAACCCAAAATACGCCGCGCCTCCAAACTGCCAACCGGCATCCCAAAGATCTCGCCCGCCCCACTTGAAGGTCGCAGCAAGCCAAGCAAAACCTTGATCGTGGTGCTCTTCCCGCTTCCGTTCGGACCGAGCAAACCAAAGATTTGATTGGCACCCACTTCAAGATTCAAGCCATCCAGGGCCCGCACTTGCTTGCCCCTTAAACCAACCGGAAAATCCTTTACCAGATTCTCGATGCGTATCGCTACCTCAGTCATCCGTCTTCGAAATAGTGAAACCCTTGCATTCGCGGGGGCCCGCTCCCGACTTAAGTTCCACCTTCTTAATGTAGCTCGATAAATCTTCCTCGACTGCCGCGACAAATGCCCGCACTTCCGCTTCCGCTCCCTCCGCCAGCAAGTGGACCCGCCCATCCATCAAATTGCGCACGCAGCCGCTTAATTCATAAGCCTTCGCGATCTGCACCGTCTGATAACGGAAGCCCACGCCCTGCACGTGTCCCTCAAACCAAGCATTTAAACGGAATACAATTTCATCCATACAACCACTTTTAAGAGGCCTTTTTCGCTACTGCCAGTTTATTTACAAATCAATCTTAAGCGGCAAATTAACGCACACCCCCTCTATTTAAGCGTGGCCCCTAAAGGAGTCGCTAAAAATCCAAGCTATAACCTGACAGAATTTCAAAAAGGTGGTTGATTTTAGACACCTCACCGACAATGTTTTTTGGAAACATCACTGTAGATTCATGAGCGAACCAAATTTTGAAAATTCCGAAGGCAACTGGGATGAATTCGCCAACGGGCCCTATTGGGGCGAATCCCAGTGGCGCGGGTATCTCAATGCTGCGGATCGAGAAGTTGCCCGATTTTTGTCCTACTATAATTCCTTAAAAGACAAACCGAATCATTTGGACGAAATCGCATCCCTCATGGGTTGGGATGCCAACGACATTTCGATGACGGACGATTTCAGCAACCCTGAATTGGAAGACGAAGACAATGCCGGTGATGAGAACGATTCGAGCCCCTACACGCTCCACAAACATCCGGTCATCATCGTCAGCAAAGCCCTTTACCGTTATCTCCACCAAAGCTGGGACCACTTCCTCAACCACGAGCAAAGCGAAGTCCCCGCCCTCTTGGCATGGAACTACGCAAATAGCCTTCACCAAGCCGAAACAAATGTTCTGCTTTCGATACAGGCGCTTGATCTGGGCGACTTCGGGCTCACCATTTGCCACCTCAAAAATAGCCTCCATGCGCTGAACCGGAGCTTATCCCTCCTCGATCAACTACAACACCCCAACCGGGAATTTCTTGAAGCCTTTCGCCGCGAAATACACATTCGTATATTTGACCTGCGCGAACTCTGGATCCGCGTCATGAGCGATTGCCGCACCGAGTGCCAGCGCAAACCAGGAAACGACTCCGACTAACCCCTTCATTCACTTCGCACTGCCATGCGAAACACTTTCAATGCGTTTATTTAATAAAGCTTTCACCGCCTTGCTTCTAATTTTTACGGGATTCGGAACCCTGTACGCTGACATTGTGGCCGGTCCGATGCTGGCAAATCTGGAAATGCGCGAAGCGACAGTCTGGATTCAAACGGACCAACCCGCCTTGGTTCGCGTGCAATACCGCGATAAAAACAATCGCGAGGAGTGGAGCCTTCCCGTAGAAACAAACCCCAATCTTGCCAATACCGCCGCCATCAAACTGCAAAAAATTGAGCCCGGCCAGCAATACCGATACGCCATCGAAATCGACGGGAAGCTCACCCAGCTCGGCGGCAGCTTTGAATCCCCGCAATTCTACCATGAACGTACCCCGCCACCCGACTTTCGTATCGCAGTCGGTGGCGCGCACTATGCAGTTCAAGAAAACTACGAACCCCCCTACCAAATCCTTGGCGGTGGCTATTCCATATTTAAAAGTATTTTAGAAAGTGAACCGAACTACATGATTTGGGCGGGCAACACCGCGCACCTTAGAGAAAGTGATTGGACCACCCAAAGCGGTTACCTCAAGCGCTTCTCCACTGCTCGCGCGGTACCCGAACTCCAAGCGCTCCTCGCAAACGTCCCCAACATTGCGACTTGGGCACAACACGACTACGCCCCAAAAAACGTCGGAAAATACTACGCAAATCGGGAATTTGCCGAGCAAGCCTTCAAGGCATACTGGCCCCTGCCCACCAAAATCCCCGGCCTTCCCGGCGTGATGACCCGCTTTCGTTACTCAGACGTTGATTTCATCCTTCTCGACGTTCGAAGCCATCGGATCAATTCCGTCAAATCCGATAGCTTCCCAAAAATCCTCGGCGACGAGCAAATTGAATGGCTGCGACAGGAACTCATCGCCAGCACCGCTACCTTTAAGGTCGTCATCGCCGGTGCTCCCATCCTGAACCCCGCCGAAAACCCTGCCAACCTCAGCGCCGCCAACTACGAACAAAACAAACTTTTGGAAATGCTGCGCTCCGAACGCATCCAGGGCCTCTTCTTTATCAGTGGCGGTAAAACCAATGGTGAACTGACCCGCCTCGTCCACGCAAACAGCTACAATATTTACGACCTCACCGTTGGCCCGCTCACCGCAATCCCCGCCGAAAGTGACGAGCTCAATTTCTTCCGTATGCCCGGCACCAATACCCTTGAGCGTCAGTTTGCCCTCATTGACTTCGAAGGTCCGGAAAATGACCGCCAGATTCGCCTCCGCGTCATGAACATTGAAGGTAAGGAAATCTGGAGCCGCGTCATCAAAGCCAGCCAACTGACCCGCAAATAAATCCGGTTCTAGTACACAAAACTCGCGCTGGAAGCCGAACCAAAGTTCGTGCGGTGTAAGGGTGTCATTTTACCGTTTTTGCTGTCCAGCAACACCAGACGCGTACTGCCGCCCTCTCGCTGCGTGAAAACCAGATGTCGCCCATCATTCAACCATGCCGGCTCAACCGCCGAACCGCGCACCGAAGTCAACACCCGGGCACGTCCTGCACTCGCATCGTAGAGCGCAATCTGAAACCCACCGCCCGTGGACGCCGTGAAAGCAATCTTACCGGAGTCTACCGGATTCCAAGTCGGCTCGGTGCAAAAACTGCTCACCTGCGTCGGCAAACGGCGCGCCGTGCCTCCACCTGATGGGATTGTAAACAACTGCGGCTTGCCACGCATATCCGAGGTAAAGACCAATTGGCTCCCGTCCGGCGACCAACTCGGCCCCGACTCCAAGCTCTGGTTGCGCGTGAGTCGCCTTAAGTTTTTGCCGCTGGCATCACTCACACAAAGCTCCGTGTCCCCCGATCCCGATATCACCATCGCGATTCTGGAACCGTCCGGACTGAAACGTCCCCCGGAGTTCGTTCCTTTATACGTGGCGATTGGATAGCGTTGCCTCGCCCCCAAATCCAATGCGTATAAATCCGGAAACCCCGATTTAAAATAGGTCGTGTAAAGGATTTTCTTGCCATCCGGTGACCAACTGGGGCCGGTCACCAAGGCCCGGTCCGCGGTCAGCGTAACAACCGAGCGGAAGAACAAATCACTTGAATACAACTCGCTAACTCCGCCGCGCTTTCCGACAAAGACCAGTTTCCCCGCAAAAAACCCGGGCTTCCCCGTCATATATTCAACCGCACCATCGCAGGCCCGCAGTAATGCCTGCCCCAAGTTGGGATCACTCGTCTTCGATTCCCATAAAACCCCGGCACTTGCCCCGGAGCGCACCGACACCCGCACCTCCGATTGGATTACCTCTAATTGAACAAGAAAAGCCGCTTGAGCATTTTCTGTTAAACGAAAGCCGCCATGCATACCAAAGGCCCGTTTCCCAAGCGCGAGCAAAGCTTTGTCATTGCACTCGAGTGCAACCGTGGTCACGCCTTCCGTATTGCGCGTTATGCCGGGTAGCACAATAACGGACTCGGCCGCAACAGCAGACAGCCAAAGACTGCTCCAACCAACCAAAACAAAGCAGAACATGTAAACCTGACGCATGGCATTATTTTTGTGAGCCAAATGCGCCTCCCGCAATTTCAAAGCGTCCGAAAACCAAAAAATATCTTCCTTTCAGATTGAGACCCTCCCAACTCTCACTACATTCGCCTACTTTATGAATCCTGAAACAATTCAAGCGCAGCTCAAAACCGTAAAATATCCCGGCTTCAGTCGCGATATTGTCTCCTTTGGTTTAGTGCGGGACATTCAAATCAAGGACGCAAACGTCCACGTAACTGTTGAGCTCACCACTGCCGACCCCGCAATTCCGGAAAAAATTGCCGCCGATATCAAAGCCACCCTTGGCGCGATCGAGGGATGCGATGCGGTGAAGGTCCAAATGGAAGTCAACGCCCCTAAACAAACCGCAAGCCCCAAAGGTCAAGGCAATGTGCCCACCCCCAGCCCTCTTGCCAAAGTCAAAACCTGCATTGCCATCGCCAGTGGTAAAGGCGGGGTTGGCAAATCATCCGTAACCGTCAATCTCGCATGCGCCCTGCAAAAGCACCTCGACCAAAACGGGGGCGGCCGAATTGGGATTCTCGATTGTGATATCTACGGCCCCTCAGTTCCCCTCATGCTGGGTGCCAATGGACGACCCGAACTGCGCAATAACAAGATTATTCCCGTTGAAAACTTCGGTGTTTCAACCATGTCGATGGGCTTCCTGGTCGATGACGAAACCCCCGTTGTCTGGCGAGGCCCCATGATTATGAAAACCATCCAGCAATTCGCGCAGGATGTGGACTGGGGCGAACTGGATATTCTCCTGATCGACCTGCCTCCCGGCACCGGCGATGCGCAGCTTTCCCTCACCCAAACCATCCCCCTCAATGGTGCCCTCATTGTCACCACCCCACAGGCAGCCGCCCATAATGTCGCCCGTCGCGGGGCGCGCATGTTTGAAAAGGTCAAGGTCCCCCTCCTCGGAGTCGTTGAAAACATGAGCTACCTCGAAGCTGCCGATGGTTCACGTCAGGAATTATTCGGGTCGGGCGGCGGCGAAGCAACCGCCCAACAACTGGGAATCCCGCTCCTTGCCCAGATTCCACTTGATCCCGAACTGCGCATCGGTGGGGACCGCGGTATTCCCATTACCGTTGGCAGTCCGGATTCCAACGCCGCAAAAGCCTTTGAAGATCTGGCTGGGCATGTGATTGACATGAATTTCAATCATGACTAGGGTTTAGTATAAGTTTAAAATAATTTTATTTTTTCATCTCATGAGCACCCACCAAAAGAACGCCGCCACGCGCTCAAGTGATTTCGCCAAAAAGTCGAACATCTATCAAGAGTTCCTCGCGGAGCGGAATGAAATCCTCCGCCACAAATGGCTGGAGTCCGAAAAAGCGGGCCGCGATATCGGTTTCGAGCGTGCCCTCTTAGACTGGATTCGCAAACACCGCAGCGCTTGGCGTGAAGCGCGCAGGGCTTAAAGCCCAAACAAAAAAAACCCGCACGAGGCGGGTTGTTTGCAAAGTCACTCGGAATGAATCCGCTAGCTTTTGATCTCGCGATGCAAGGTGTGACGACGGAGAAATTTGTTATATTTCTTCTTTTCAACCCGGTCCGGTTGCTTGCGCTTGTCGCGCGTGCTCATGTAACGGGATACAGGTTTGCCCTCTTCGCGGGCTTCCGTGCATTCAAGGATGATGTGCTCTCGTGGCATGGTTTTAAAAATTTTGTTGTTTCAGGAAAACCGCGAAAAACACAGCTTATCTGGCCCAAGCGCAAGCTTTTTTTAATTTCTCCCGCTTACGGGTTGCGCTAAGCCATACCCGCTATTTCATTAAAGCCGTATGAATCACTCTTCCCTTACTGTTGCCATCGGCACCGACCACGCGGGCTTCCCCCTCAAACAACCCATTATCGATCTATTGGAATCCATGGGGCATTCCGTGCTCGATTTTGGATGCAATAGCTCCGATGCCTGCGATTACCCCGATTTTATCCGCCCTGCCGCTGAATCCGTCCCGCAGGGAAAAGCGGATTGCGCAATCGTCCTGGGCGGAAGCGGTAACGGCGAGGCGATTGTCGCGAACAAAGTGCCCGGTGTGCGCTGCGGCCTTTGTTGGGATGAATGGTCTGCTGAAATGACAAAGGTTCACAACCACGCCAACTGCATTTCCATTGGTGCGCGACCGGTCCCCGAAGCGTTGGCCCTCAAAATTGTCCGTATTTGGCTTGAGGCAACCGCCGAAATGGGCGGACGCCACCAACGCCGCGTCGAAAAAATTGAAGCCTAATTAATTTTCCTACAGCCATTTTAAAATCTCAACTTCAACACGTACACTTCATGAGCAAGAACGACCAAGAAAAACAAAAATCCTCCAGTGCCCGCATTCAGGATCAATTCCTTAAAGACCGAAAAATATTCCTCTGGGGAGAAGTTTCGGACAAGTCCGCCAAAGACATCACTGAGAAACTGCTCTACCTGGAATCCGATGCTCCAGGCAAGCCGATCACCTTCTACATCAACACCCCGGGTGGTTCCATCACGGCCGGGATGGCGGTCTACGATACCATGCAGCTCATCAGCTCCCCGATTACGGTTGTGGTAACCGGGATGGCTGCCAGCATGGGCTCTATCTTACTCTGTGGTGCATCCAAAGGTAAGCGCGTCCTCTATCCCCACAGTCGGGTTCTCATTCACCAACCCCTCATTTCAGGGCAAATGGTCGCGGTCGCGGTCGATATTCATATTCAGGCAAAGGAAATGGAGCGCCTGCGCGATGAACTCAACGCCATCCTCGCGGAGAGTTCCGGTCAGTCGATTGAGCAAATCCGCAAAGACACCGACCGCGATTTCTACATGACTGCCAAGGAAGCCATTGAATACGGCCTCGCCGACAGCATCATAGAGGAAATCTAGCGCTCCGGCTTCAACTAAAGAACGCTACTCGGCAGCGGAAGCTCCACCTCGGTCTCGGCATCATAGTCCACGCCGGGCAAACCAAAACCAAAGAGATTCAGGAAGTTGGCTTGGTAACCGTCGAAGTCGGAGTTTTCGCGCAGGTTGGCAGTATTGATTTCCGGCCACAGCGCCGCGACCTCGGCCTGCACCTCGGGATCCATCTCCCAGTCATCCACCCGTATGCGACCGGCGGCGTCCAGCTCCGGCGCCGCTCCATCGGCGCGATAGAGGCGCTCGTTCAGCAGGCGGACCATTTGCTCAATGCAATCCTCGTGCGTGCCCTTCGCCTTCATGATTTTGAAAAGTATCGAAATATACAACGGAACCACCGGGATCGCGGAACTCGCCTGCGTCACCACCGCCTTGTTGACCGCGACATACGCCTGGCAGGCATGCTTCGCTGAAATCGCGGTGGCGGCGCGCTCCACATCCTTTTTGGCGGCTCCAATGGTACCATTCGTGTAAACCGGCCAGGTGAGCTCAGGCCCAATATAGGAATACGCTACCGTCTGTGCTCCCTCCGCAAGACAACCCGCCTCCGCAAGCGCCGCAATCCATAGTTCCCAATCCTCACCGCCCATCACTTTTACCGTGTGGTCAATTTCTTCCTGCGTCGCCGGTTCAATAGTGACCTCGGTAACTTCAGCCTTATCGGTATCGAGGCTGCGATTGCTATAACTTCCCTCGGTGGGTTTGAGGCAGGATTTATAGGTTTCCCCATCTGCCGGGTCGGTGCGCCGAGGTGAAGCCAGACTGTAAACCACCAGATCCACCTGCCCGAGGTCCGCTTTCAGAGTTTCAATGGTTTGCGCCTTGATTTCCTTGGAGAAAGCATCGCCGTTAATGCTTTTGGCGTAGAGACCCTCCGCATGGGCAGCCGCTTCAAAAGCCACGGAATTATACCAACCGGCACTGGCGGGCTTGCCCTTCATGGAGGGGCGTTCAAAAAACACCCCCAGAGTCGAAGCCTGATGACCAAAGGCGGCGGCGATGCGCGTTGAGAGTCCGTAACCAGTGGACGCACCGATGACGAGAACGCGCTTCGGGCCGGGGGCTCCCGCGTCGCGAGTAGCGGCCTTCGCCACGTTTATTTCCTGAGCCACCTTGGCGGCACAGCCTTCCGGATGAGCGGTAATACAGACAAATCCACGGATGCGGGGCTTAACAATCATAGGTCTTGGTAGAGGTGTGATTTAATGCGTTGGTGGCATTAATCAAAGAGTACCAGACGCAACTGGCAAGCGGGGAGTTTTGCAGTTTACCTGAAAGCTAGCCCTGACCAATGCCACAAGCCTCAAAGCCCACTTCGCGCAGCGCCGAGAGATCAAGGAGATTGCGACCATCAAACAGAAAGGCGGGTTGCTGCATGGAATCGTGAATGCGCTGGAAATCGAGCGCTTTGAATTCATCCCATTCGGTCAAAATGAGAACCGCATGCGCATCCTTACAAGCCTCATAGGCATCCGCACAAACCGTAAGGGCGCCAAAGTCCGCACTGACGTTCAGATCATCGCGGATTTGGGACTCGGGAACCTTGGGGTCATAAATCGCAACATTCGCCTGTTCTTCCAAGAGATCACCACAAACATAAATCGCCGCCGACTCGCGGGTATCATTGGTGTCTTTCTTAAAGGCAAAACCAAGCACCGCAATTTTTTTATCAGCCACGGTGTTAAAGAGGGTCGAAATCACCCGGCGCCCAAAGCGGTGCTTCTGGTAATCGTTCATCTCGATCACACCGTTCCAATAGGCCGCAACCTCCGGCAATCCAAAGTGTTCACAGAGGTATACCAAATTAAGAATGTCCTTCTGAAAACAAGAACCCCCAAACCCAACCGAGGATTTCAGGAATTTCGGACCGATCCGACTGTCGGTTCCGATAGCGTGCGCGACTTCATCCACATTCGCTCCGGTTGCTTCACATAGTGCGGAAATAGCGTTAATCGACGAAATACGCTGCGCAAGAAAAGCATTTGCTGTCAGCTTTGAAAGTTCCGAAGACCAGAGGTTGGTCGTTAGGATTTTCTCGCGTGGCACCCATGTAGCGTAAACATCCACCAGTTTTTGTATCGCGACCTGACCCTCCGGACTTGGATCTCCACCCACCAAAACACGGTCGGGGTTCTCGAGATCCGCGATTGCAGTTCCTTCCGCGAGGAATTCCGGATTGGAGAGAATCTGGAAATTGCGCCCCTTGGCGTTGGACTCAAGAATCGTCTTAATGGACTCGGCAGTACGAACCGGTAACGTCGATTTCTCGACCACGATTTTATCACCCTCAGAAACCTCCGCTATTTTACGGGCACATTTCTCAATAAAGCGAAGATCTGCTGCCCGTCCCGCGCCAGCACCATAGGTCTTGGTCGGCGTATTCACCGACATAAAAATCATATCGGCTTCACGAATAGCGGTATCGATATCGGTGGAAAAAAACAATCGTTTACCCCGCGCCGCTTTCACAACCTCGTCCAACCCGGGCTCGTAAATCGGCAACTCATCAGAATTCCAAGCCGCAATGCGCGCTTCGTTGATGTCAACAACCGTGACAGTGTGCTCCTCGCACTTGTGCGCGATCATGGCCATGGTTGGACCACCAACATAGCCTGCGCCTATACAACAAATTTTCATGCCTGCAGGAGAATACGGAGAATTGCCTAAAGCAAGGCTAAAGGCGTGTCAAAAGCCCCTCCAGATCAGTCAAACGCAGCTGAGCATTAAGATTTGTTACCGATCTTGAGCGTGTCCAGTGCTTGCACAATATCCTGAAATTGACTTCCAGTGGAAGCACTGAGGTCGCGCCAGACGAGTTTGCCGTCCTTGAAAATATAAGCCTGTCGCGCAAAACGTTTCTTCCCGAAGGCCTTGTTTACGCGCAAATCCTTGTCTGCAATCAAAGGAAAGGGCAGAGAGTGTTTTTCTCGAAACTTGCGCTGTGAATCAACCCCGTCGCCTGAAACCCCAAACACCTTAACCCCGCGTTGACGCAATTCCAGAAAACCGGCACCCAGACTGCAGGCCTGCTTGGTGCAACCGGGTGTGCTGGCCATGGGATAGAAGAATACGACGGTGGTGCCCTTCGCGAGTTCCGCGCCAAAATCAATGCTTTGCCCAGTATCATCGGTTACGCTGAGCGCAGGTACGCTCGCGCCCAATTCCAAACCTTGAGCGGAAGCAGATAATGCAGAGAGAAGTGACATTGTTAAAATAAGTATAGGTAATTGTAGTAAACGCATACGAAATGAATACGTTAACTTACAGTTTTTCGCAAGCACACTTCCTCTTTGTGCCGTGGCAGCCTAGTAGCTTTTTGCGAAAATTACGCGTTTACCCGGTTTTCCTGTAAAAATACAGGGGATGCTCGCATCTCGGGTATCGTTCGGAATACACCGAACCGTGACCTTGTGTTCTTTTGCAATGCGATCCTCGAGTTCCGCCTCGCAGCAAAACCCTACCGAGGCAAAGCCGCCATGAATTTCCGGTTGTTCTGCATTTTTAGGTGTAAAGAACTCGATAAATTCAGCCTCCGTTTTTAATTCACGAGTATGAGACTCGCGGAAGGCCTTCGCCCGTGTGAGCAGATTGCCCTGAATATCCTCCAAAAGTTCAATGATTCCTGCGACAAAGGCATCGCGGGAAATCGACTCCTTTTCTTTGGGCGCACGGTCGCGGCGTGCCACAAAAACACTGCCGGATTCCATATCACGCGGACCGACCTCGACTCGCAGGGGAATACCTTTCTTCACCCAACCCCAGGTCTTCTCGCCGCCGCGTATGTCGCGGTCGTCCAATTCCACCCGCACGTAATCTTCAAGATAGCGCTGCTCCTCGAGCGCGGCTTTGAGTGTCTGGCAATACTCCAACACCGCCTCCCGTGTTTCCTCTTTCGGAATAACCGGCAAAATCACGATGTGTGAAGGCGCAATGCGCGGCGGTAGAACCAGCCCGTCATCATCCGAATGCGTCATGATGAGCCCCCCTACCAATCGCGTGGAAACGCCCCATGAAGTCGTCCATGCAAATTCCTCGCGGCCTTCCGCACTGAGATATTTTATATTGCTCGATTTTGAAAAATTCTGCCCGAGGAAATGCGAGGTGCCCGCCTGTAAGGCCTTGCGATCCTGCATCATCGCCTCAATCGCAAAAGTCGCATCCGCTCCCGGGAAACGCTCCGCTTCGGTCTTCTCGCCGGTGATCACGGGAACCGCCATGTAAGTCTCCGCAAAGTCGGCATAGACCTCCAACATCTTGCGCGTCTCCTCCATCGCCTCCTCCGCGGTGGTGTGCACGGTGTGCCCCTCCTGCCAGAGAAATTCCGCAGTTCGCAAAAACAGACGCGTCCGCATTTCCCAGCGCACCACATTGGCCCATTGGTTAATCAAGAGCGGTAGGTCGCGGTAGGACTGCACCCATTTGGAAAACAGTTCACCGATGATGGTCTCGGAAGTCGGGCGCACGATGAGCGGTTCCTCCAAGGGTCCGGCAGGTTGCAGCTTGCCTTCCGCGTCGGCCTCCAGGCGGGAATGCGTAACCACCGCACATTCCTTCGCGAATCCATCCACATGCTCGGCCTCCTTCTGCAAAAAACTCATGGGGATGAAGAGCGGGAAGTAGGCATTCTTGTGACCCGTCGCCTTAAAACGTCGATCCAACTCCCGTTGAATGTTCTCCCAGATGGCATAACCCCAGGGCTTGATGACCATACAACCGCGCACCGGCGAGGTCTCTGCCAAATCAGCCGCTTTTACGACCTGTTGATACCACTCGGGGTAATCCTCCTCGCGGGTGGGGGAAATTGCATTTTTAGACTGCTTCGCCATAGGCATCAACGAACAGAGATGCGCCCTCGCCTGCAATGCCAAATTACGCCCTCGCGCACATCGCACTATTCCAGACTATCCGCGCTTTCCTCCATTCCCGGCAAAAATCCCCTCAGCTGCTCCAAGACCGGAGCCGCCTGTTCCGGGAAAAGCAGCGCCAATCCATAGCCCAAGCCGCCTAGCAAGAGAAGGATGAAGAACAACTTCCCGAGCTTGATGATGAATTTTACGCAAAAAACCAGCAACAGCAGCGCCACCAACACCAGCCCCCCCCAGGTCAGCCAGTCGCCCGACTGCAGTTGCTCAAATAATAATTCCATCCTTACCCCACGATTCTGTTGTCCAAATAAAAAGCAAGCTTATGCGCGTCCCCGCTCAACCTGACCAATCCTCCCAATTCAAGCCCTCAATCAGGGAAAAATGCCGCGCGTTAAGCGTCGCTAAAGTCAAGCCCTGCCACGATGCACTGGCCGCGATCAATAAATCCAAATCGTCCACCCGGCGACCACTTGCCTCTTGCCGTGCCTTCATCCGCGACCATTCCTGCCAAACACCCGAACCCGTCGCTACCACGCGGAGCGAGGGTAACACATCGCGGCGGTAACCCGACCAAAGACGCGCGTTGCCGAGCTTGTGCAAACCCCATTCAATCTCAGCTAAGCATACCCGGGCGGTGAACACTTCACCATTCAACAGCCCGTCCCAGCGTTCCAAAACACCCGGATGAGGTTGCCGTTTCAGCGGTTGCGAGCAAATGCTGGTATCAAGTAGGTAGGCCATCACAGAAACTGAATTTACTCCGCTCCCGACAAAGGATCCACCTTGCCGCTGCGACGCGCCTCCCAAACCGATGGTAATTCTACCGCGTTGTAACCCTCCCCAACCTTACCCAACTCCGCCTCCGTAGCAGCCATCCGCCTCAAAATCCCCGGCCCCTCAGACCCGGCATCCGTCGCACCCACAATCCGCGCCACCGGTAGCCCGCGTCGCGTGATCACGTAACTCGCACCTTCCTCTGCCACCCGCTTGCACAATTCCGACAATTTTGTCTTGGCTTCGAATATTCCAATTTCCTCCATCCCTCAAACAAACTAGTCAACTAGTTGATTGTCAAGGCAAAGCCCCGGCAGCATCGATTCACCGGGGAAACGCCAGCCCTCAGCGAGCCTCGCCCACAAATTCCTGCTGCATCCAATACTGCAGGCAATCCGGCACTTTCACCCGTCCGTCCGCCTGCAGGTTGTTTTCCAGAATCGCCGCCAGCACGCGCGGAACCGCCAGACCCGAACCATTCAAGGTATGCGCCGTCACCGGTTTCCCGTTCCCATCGCGGTAACGAATACCCGCCCGCCGCGCTTGAAAATCCGTAAAATTCGAACAACTGGAAACCTCCAGCCAACGTTTTTGGCCCGCCGCAAAAACCTCGAGGTCGTATTGCTTGGCATGCGGGAAACCAATGTCACCGGTGCACATGCGCAGCACCCGATACGGCAATCCCAGCTTTTGCAGCGTACCCTCTACATTTTCCCGCAGCTTTTCCAACTCCTCCATACTGCTCTCCGCATCCGTCCATTTCACCAGTTCCACCTTGTCAAACTGGTGCAAGCGATTGAGTCCACGCACGTGCGCACCCCAACTCCCCGCCTCACGCCGAAAACACGGCGTGTAGGCACAGCGGTAAATCGGAAGCTGCTCCGCCTCCAATATCTCGTCGCGATAAAAATTGGTGACCGGAACCTCCGCAGTGGGGATCAAATACAGCCCCTCGTTCTCGTCCACATACATTTGCCCCTCCTTGTCGGGCAACTGACCCGTCGCGGTGGCGCTCTCGGCATTCACCACAATCGGGGGAAGCACCTCCTCGTAGCCATTCGCCTGCGCCTCCTGCAGGAAAAAGTTCACCAAAGCGCGCACCAGACGCGACATTTCACCCACATAAAACGGGAAACCCGCCCCCGTGGCTTTCACGCCCCGCGCAAAATCAATCCGCGACTCAAACCATGGAATCTCAAAATGCGGCAACGCATACGGAAACGCACTCTCCGCGTCACCCCAGGTCGATGCCACCACATTCTCCTCCTCGCCCTTACCCACCGGAACACTCGGGTCCGGTAAATTCGGGATTCCCAGAAACGCTTCCTGAAAGGCCTCGTCCGCCGCCTTCGCCGCCGCCTCCAATTCCTTCGCTTCCGCCGCGATGCCCTTCATTTCCTTCACCTTTTCCAGAAATTCCGGCGATCCCTTTGCCAGCGCCGCCATCTCGGTGTTCGCCGCTTTTTGCGCTGCCCGCGCCGCCTCCGCTTCCGTTATCTTGAAACGCCGCGCCGCGTCCAAGTCCAAGACCGCGTCAAGATCACAACGGAACTTCTTGGTGGCAATGGCAGAACGGACGCGATCCGTGTCCTCGCGGAGTAACTTGATGTCAATCATAAGAAAATTTCTCTCCTCAAAAAGACAGGCCCACACCTTCAGTCAAGCCAGCAACAAGCCTATATCCGAATGCGATGCCCAAGCGCAAGGTGAACGAAGATTGACATGGTCATATACTTGGTCATATTATGCTAACATGACTCGATGCAACATCAACGAAGCCAAGACGCATTTATCCCGCTATGCAGCCCTTGTTAAAGCCGGCGAAACCATTATTCTCTGCGATCGCAACAAACCTTTTGCCGAAATTCGCCCTCTGAGCAAACCCGCAGTTCATAAAAAACGCAAACTTGGTCAACTCAAGGGCACAGTCCGCCTGGAGGATTCATTTTTCGAAGCCGACGCCGACCTCGAAAAGGATTTCCTCGACAGCAAATTCACCGCCTCCGGAGATTGATCCCTTCCCCCGCAAGCGATGAAACTCCTCCTCGATACCTGCACCTTTCTATGGATGATCGATTCCGTGGAACATCTGAGTCCGGTCGCCCGCGAAAAGCTCGAAGACCGCGGCAATGAAATCGTCCTGCATCAGGCCTCTGCCTGGGAAATCCAGCTCAAACACCAGACCGGGAAACTTCACCTTAAAAAAGACCCTGCTGAAATGATTCGCGAAGGCCTCCAAAAGCACGAGGTTGCCTACCAGACCCTTCGCGATGCCGAGATCTGGCACCTTGCAAAATTACCCGACCACCATCGCGATCCCTTTGACCGAATCCTCATCTCGGCAGCCCTCTGCCACGGCATGAAACTCGTCACCCCCGATTCCCGCATCCAATCATACCCCGTTCCCGTTATCTGGTGATGCAAGATTGCAATTCTGCACCCGCCCGTCAAAAACCTCTAAAGCTCAAAAAGAAAAATTTAACCATGCACCACAACAAGCGGGAAAAACTGGACACCCTCCGCACCGAGATCCGCTCGCAAAGCCCGCAAATGGGACCTTGGGCAACCTTCAAAAGCGTCCTTGCCTATCATTGGCTTTGGTATGCCGCACGCAAATACACCCTGCTCGCAGTCACCGCCTTCGCCTGCATCCTCTCCATCTTTCTCATTCGACCCATCGAAGCCGGCTTCAACGACGGCCTGCGCGCACTCCTGCCGCCCGAGCAATGGACCGCCACCGCAAAATGGCTCTCCTGGGGCGGTGAATATGCCTTCCCCCTCCTCCTCCTGTTCGGGAGCCTCATCCTCAGCAAATGCCTCCGCCTCCGGCGCCTCCAACTCGTCACTTATTGCCTCCTCGCCGCTTTCCTCTTCAGCACCCTCGTCACCCGCACCAGCAAAATCGCCTTCGGACGAATCCGCCCCATCCATGCTGAAAATATTCAAGCCCCCGACCACTTTACCGGCCCCAACCTCAGCCCTAAATACCACAGCTTCCCCTCCGGACACACCTCCGCCTCCTTCGCCGTTGCGACTCCCGTCTTCAGCTTTCACCCCCTCGTCGGCGCACCCGCCCTGCTCGGCGCCTCCGCCATCAGCCTCTCCCGCGCCCACCTCAACCAACACTACCCCTCCGACCTCCTGATGGGCTTCACCATCGGCCTCCTCGCCGCCCTTCCCAGTACATCCCTTCTTCGGAGGAAAATTGACCGCCCGTGAAAATCATCCAAATCCTTCCCGAACTCAACGCCGGTGG
>CBFHKU010000009.1:0-82097 GCA_965656495.1 Coraliomargaritaceae bacterium | reverse complement strand
ATAGACTAGTGTTTTTCATTTTTTTATTTAGTGATTAATTCAATAAATGAGTGACTTTCGTAGAAAAGACCCTAATTGCAATAATATTATTTGATTTTAGGGTATTTTATTTTTTTTCATATAAATATTCCCTTTTTGTTTATTTATGTGGTTCGTGTAAACTAAACGATACCAATTACCAAGGTGGTAACCACCCAGTGCTTAACCAAAAAGCACTGCTCCCTTTGATTTGCCAAGCGCTCGTTCGAGCAGCGGGCTTATGCCAGGATGAAGCCCGAAGTTATTTTTGGCTTCGTTTCAAGGGCGGCCCATTGCGCGAGGAAGTCGGCGCGGTCGGCGGCGAAGCGGGGACTGATCTCAAACGGGAAAGGGGGCAAGCCGGTGGCGTCGGTCTCGATTTCGACCCCGGCGGCGCGGAGCCAGGCGGTGAACATCCGGACCTGGTCGTCGGCGCTGCTCTGCGGGGAGTCCACTCCCTCGGCGTTTTTCACGGGGCTGAAGTCCTCGCTGCGCGCTGCTTCGATAATGACGGGGTGTTGCGCCATGGGGAGCGCGTCGAAGACGAACATCTCGAACTTCACCCCGTTGGGCGAATCGGGATGGACGGTCTCGCCCGCCGCATCGAGGTAGGGAATCTTCTTGTTGGCGCGGTGAAACGGCAGGGCGTTCTCGGCACGGTCGCCGCCCGCACGGGCGATGAACTCCCGATCAAAGATATGAATTGCGACGCTTCCGGCGCGGAAAAGCAGTTCCCCGTTTGCGGTGGTAGCCTCCTGCATGGCGGCGGGCATGTCGCTGTATTCAATCACGACCTGGCGCCCGTCCTGAATACAGAAATGCCCGACTTTTTCGAGGGGATAGGCCTTCGGCACCATCTTGGAGGAGAGCTCGGATTTCCCGAGGAGGTGAAAACCGACAAAGGCGGGGTCGATGCATTGCACGATGGGATTATCGACCTGAAAGTAACTGACGGTATCGATCCCGAGTTCACGCATGGTATCGACCGCGCCACTGCGCACGAGGGCCCGCAGGGATCCGCCGTGCCCGTCGGGGGTCATGGCGATGCGTCCTTTTTCTGAAAGGAGGATTTTACCCTCGAGGTCGACCGCGGGGACGAGGCCCTGCACGATAAAATGGACGGTTTCGCGGGAAAGCCCGAAGTAATCGGCGGCTTCGAATGCCGCGACGGTCGCGGCGTTATTGATTTCGCTGGTAAGGATGAACCAATGAATGGGCGTGCCGAAGCGTTCACTGCTGCGCGCGATTTTCTCCGCAAATAACTGGAACAGGGTTTTCTTACTCACCGGCGTAACGGGATAGGTTCCCTTGGGGCCATCGTAACCGAGACGGGTCCCCTGCCCTCCTGCCACCGTAAAGGCGGCAACCCGACCGGCCGCAATCGCAGCGGCACCGGCGGCGCGGGCGGCCTCCCACGCAGCGGGGTCCCCGCCGTTTTCCGGAAGGGCAATGTGCGGGGCGGGCTCCAGCCCCTCAAGATTCACCCCACCCTCATGCGCGCCGAGGACGTGCGCCTCCACGAGTTGCGCGACTTCTTGGAGGTCGATCGTAGCGGCTTGCGCGAGGAGGGCTTCCTGCGCGGCGGGCGCCAGCTCCGCAAAATATTCAAAGACCTGTCCCTGACCGGCGTCTTTAAAAGCTTGAATCAATGTCTCGGCATTCGGAGCGGTTTTCATGGCTTCACCTTGCTAGCCAAGCGGAAAAAAATTGCAATCTTTGAAACGATACCGCCGGGATAAATTCGCGCCCCCGGGTCCTACTCCGGAGTAAAACGAAAGATGATTTCATCGGGGCGGGTGTAACCGAGGCGCTCCCGGGCGACCCGCTCGAGGAATTCAGGGTCTTCCAGTAATTGACTCAGATACATTTCCTTTTGAATGAATTCCTGCTCGGCCTGCTTGAGCTTTGTCTGGAGGCGCAGCTCGCGTTCATTGAATTGTTTCAACTCGCGCTGCGTCTGCAAAATGATGCTGCCAAAGAAAAAGACCAAGATTAGGAAAGCGACTGCCAACATCAACAGCACCGCATTCGCGGGGCTCAGGGGCTTCTTTCTTTTTCCGAACATGCCAGCAGGATAGCCTCGCGTGGCTGCTTGGAAAGAAAGAAGCGTCGCCGGTTCGGCAGCGGTTTTTTAGAGTGCAGCGAGGGCGTCGTTAAAGATTTTGCTGGGTCGCATCGCGGCGGCGGCACGGTCGGCATCGGGCCGGTAATAACCGCCGATGTCCATCGCGGTGCCCTGAGCCTCGTTGAGTTCCGCGACGATGGCATCCTCAGAAGCGGCGAGTTGCGCGGCGAGGGGTGCGAAGCGGGCCTGCAGTTCGGAATCCTCGCTTTGCGCGGCGAGCGCCTGCGCCCAATAAAGGGTCAGGTAGAAATGACTGCCCCGGTTGTCGAGTTCACCGACCTTGCGGGAGGGGGATTTGTTCGCTTCGAGGAATTGCGCGGTGGCGGTATCGAGGCTTTTGGCAAGTACCGCGGCCTTGGGATTTGCATGCACGGTGGCGAGGTGCTCGAGGGAAACCCCGAGCGCGAGGAATTCCCCGAGGGAATCCCAGCGGAGGTGATTTTCCTTCTCGAATTGTTGCACGTGCTTGGGCGCGGAACCACCCGCTCCGGTTTCAAAGAGGCCCCCGCCGTTCATGAGCGGGACAATCGAGAGCATCTTGGCGCTGGTGCCGAGTTCGAGAATCGGGAACAGGTCGGTGAGGTAATCGCGGAGGACGTTGCCGGTGACCGAGATGGTGTCTTCCCCCGCCTTGGCGCGCTGGAGGGATAGACGGGTCGCCTCGACGGGCGAAAGGATGCGGAGGTCGAGTCCCGCAGTGTCGTGATCCTTGAGGTAGGTCTCGACCTTGGCGATGAGTTGGGCATCGTGGGCGCGGGCGGGATTGAGCCAGAAAATCACGGGGGAAGCAGTGGCGCGGGCGCGGTTGACCGCGAGCTTGACCCAGTCGCGGATCGGGGCGTCCTTTACCTGGCAGGCGCGCCAGATGTCGCCCGCTTCGACGCTATGACGCAGCAGGATTTCACCGGAGGCGTTCACGATGCGGACTTCGCCGTCGTGCGGAATCTCAAAGGTCTTATCGTGCGAGCCGTATTCCTCCGCCTTTTGCGCCATGAGCCCGACGTTTGCGACGCTCCCCATCGTGGCGGGATCAAAGGCGCCGTTCTCCTTACAGAAGGCAATGGTTTCGGCATAGACTCCCGCATAGCAACGGTCGGGGATGATGAAGTTGGTGTCCTGTTGTTGTCCGTCCTTGTTCCACATTTGCCCGGAGGTGCGAATTGCGGCGGGCATGGAGGCGTCAATAATGACATCGCTCGGGACATGCAGATTGGTGATACCCCGGTCGGAATCGACCATCGCGAGGTCGGGCTGCTCCGCGTAAACGGAAGCGAGGTCTGCCTCGATCGCGGTCTTTTGATCGGCGGGGAGGGTCTCAATTTTGGCGAGGAGGTCGCCGAGGCCGTTGTTGGGGTCGACCCCCAGCGCGGCGAGTGCCTCGGCGTGTTTTTCAAAGACGGATTCAAAAAAGACCGTGACGGCGTGTCCAAAAATGATGGGGTCGGAAACCTTCATCATAGTCGCCTTCATATGGAGGGAAAAGAGCGTCCCTGCTTCGCGGGTGGCTTTGATTTCGGCGGCGAGGAATGAACGGAGCGCCTTGGCACTCATAAAGGTGGCGTCGAGGATCTCCCCCGCCTGAAGTTCGAGGCCGTCTTTCAGGGTGGTAGTGGAACCGTCGGCAGCGTGGAGTTCAATGCGGGCGGTGGTGGCTACTGGGAGGGTCAGGGATTGTTCGTTCGCAAAGAAATCCTGCGCGGGCATACTGGCGACCTGCGATTTGGAATCGGCGCTCCACGCTCCCATGCGGTGCGGGTGATTGCGGGCGTATTGCTTGACCGCGGGAGCACAGCGGCGGTCAGAGTTCCCCTCGCGGAGGACGGGGTTCACGGCGCTGCCTTTGATTTTATCGTAGCGTGCCTTGATGGCGCGTTCGTCCTCGGTGCGGGCTTCCTCGGGGTAATCCGGCAAGGCGAACCCCTGGGATTGGAGTTCTTTGATGCAGGCCTGCATTTGCGGAATGGAGGCTGAAATATTGGGCAGCTTGATGATGTTGGCGTCCGGTTTTTTGGCGAGCTCTCCGAGTTCCGCGAGAGCATCCGGTATGACCTGATGGGCTTCGAGGCAATCCGCGAAATTTGCGAGGATGCGTCCTGCGAGGGAGATGTCGCGGGTTTCGACCGCGACCTCCGCCGCAGTGGCGAAGCGCTCGATGACCGGAAGCAGTGAATGGGTGGCAAGGGCGGGTGCCTCGTCCGTGATGGTGTATAGGATTTTTGCGTTCTTACTCATGGCGGAAATTCAACTAAGGGTTCGCGCAGAAACGAGTCAATCGTTCCAGACCCTTTTCGATTACTTCGTCGGAAGTCGCGTAACTGAGACGCATGTAACCCGGCGCGCCGAAACCCTCCCCGGGAACGACCGCGACCTTTTCGGATTCAAGGAGCTTATCCGCGAAATCGGCGGCGCTCATTCCAAGGGCTTCCATCTTGGGAAAAAGATAAAAAGCCCCCTCGGCGCGGGCGCATTCCAACCCGTCAATGGCACGCAAACCCTCAAGGAGTCGCAAGCGGCGACGGTCAAAGACTTCCAGCATTCCGGAAATTGCGGCTTTTGAGGCATCCCAATTTTGCATCGCGGCGAGGGCACCGTATTGCGCAAAGGTGGTCGCGTTGGAACTGGTCTGGCTTTGGAGACTCGCAACCGCTTTGGCGACCTGCGGGTTTGCCACCAAAGTCCCGAGACGCCAACCCGTCATGGAAAAGGTCTTACTGAAACCCGCGACCGTAATAGTGGCGGCGGCGGCTTCCTTTGAGAAAGACGCGGGGCTTACATGCTGCACGCCGTCGTAGAGCAAGTATTCATAAATTTCATCGGACATTATATATATGCCGGCTTCGAGCGCGACCTCCACGAGGGCCGCCAGTTCCGACTCGGTATAGATCGCGCCGGTGGGATTGGAGGGGCTGTTGATTATCAACATGCGGGTGCGGGGCGTGATCGCTTCGCGCAGTTGTTCCGGCGTAATCTTAAAGCCGCGCTCGTGACCCGCGAATACAACCTTGGGAGTGCCGCCCGCGAGCTTCACCATCTCCGGGTAGCTCACCCAATACGGTGCCGGGATGATGACCTCGTCCCCCGGGCTGATCGTCGCGAGAATCGCAAGGTAACAGGAGAATTTCCCGCCGGGACTGACGATAACCTGACTGGCCTCCACCCCCTCAATGCCATTCTCGTTGCGGTATTTTTCCGCGAGGGCGGCACGGAGGTCGGGAATACCGGGCGCGGGGGCATATTTTGTTTTGCCATCCGCGAGGGCTTGGGCGCAGGCCGCCTTGATGAATTCCGGGGTATCGAAATCGGGCTCACCGGCGCCGAAACCGCAGACGTCTTCCCCGGCGGCCTTGAGGGCTTTCGCCTTGGCATCAACCGCCAGCGTGGGTGAGGGCGCTACATTGCGTGCCCATGAAGAGAGGGAGTTTGCATTTGTTTCAGTCATAAAAATAAAAAGCGCTTCCGGTAAGCGTCGTTTTTACGACAATACCGGAAGCGCTGAGTGAAAACTTCTGTTAGGGCAAAAGCAAGCCTAGCCTAAGAAGGGAGTCCAGGACTCGTTACTTCTTACGAGCCTTGGTAGCTTTTTTAGCCGGTGCTTTTTTCTTAGCTGCTTTCTTTACGGTTTTCTTTTTGGCCGGTGCTTTTTTCACCGCTTTCTTCGCGGCTTTTTTAGCAGGTGCCTTCTTTTTAACCGCTTTTTTCACAGCTTTTTTAGCCGGTGCTTTTTTCTTAACCGCTTTTTTCACCACCTTCTTTGCAGCTTTTTTAGCAGGTGCCTTCTTCTTGACCGCTTTCTTCACGGTCTTCTTTTTAGCGGGCGCCTTCTTTTTAACTGCTTTTTTTACCGCTTTCTTTGCGGCTTTTTTGGCAGGTGCTTTTTTCTTAACCGCTTTCTTCACGGTTTTCTTTTTAGCGGCTTTTTTGGCAGGTGCCTTTTTAGCAGCTTTTTTTACGGCTTTCTTAACAGCCTTTTTCTTGGCTGGTGCTTTGCGAACTGCTTTCGCAGGCGCTTTTTTCTTGGTTACTTTTTTCTTAGGCATAGTTTTTGTTTTGGGGTTAAAAGTAGCATCTACTTTAGAAATTTCCAATAAAGCTTCGCGAAGGATCTCCCCCGCACTCAGCTTGTATTTGCGGCTCAATTGCGTGAGGTGACGGCGTAATTCATTCGGCAGGCGAACTGAAATTTGGCGATGCTTTTTTGATTTAGCGCTGAGCTGTCCCGGATTAAAAACCGTCAGCGCTTCTCTAACAACTTCGCTGATTGATCGTGCTCCACTCTGTCGTTGGAGTTGCTGCAACTTGATTAATAAATCTTGGTGCAGATCAAAAGTTAAAGGGCTGGTCGCAACTTGCGTCATATAGTAGTTACGGAATAAAAGAACTGACCGATGTAGCTGTATTGTCAATACATTTTACGACGCAAAAGTTCTCAACCTTGCGTTTAAAAAATACTTACAGCGCGGTAAATTTTTCCGGCGCAATTTCCGGTGCCTTGATGTTTTTTTCTGCATCAAAAATTTGCACCGGTAATTCCAAATCCAGAACCGCGCCCGTCACGCGAAAACGGGTGCGATCGCCACTCGCTTGCTCGCCGAGGGTTATCCGCTTAACAATGTATTGACCCTGCACTTTCTTGAAGCTCTCTACTTCAAAACGTGTGAGCACCTCGCCCGATGTATCCAAAATTTCAATACGCATCAAAGCGCGGTATTCGCTGTCCAGACTCAGCCGTACCGCGTCGATCTGCGGCAGGTCAAGCCCCTCGGGCGGCTTCATAAGAAACTGGTGTGTGAGCCGCGTCCCAATCGCCTTGGACCCCTCGTATTCATAGTCATCCCAGTATATAAAGGGCATCAGGAGATCAAAGGGCCGGTAAAGCACGCCCTCAAAAAGCGGTTCCATGAGAGCCGTTACATCGATGGGTTCAAAAGTAGCATGCATACCTTCGCGTGCCCAGATCTGTTGCTGCCTTCCATTTTGAACAATCCATTCTCTCGCAGCAGCAGGAACGCTCCCCCGGTCTGCCACCCCAGAATCAATCGCAAAACGACTGACGGGGCCGTTCTCATTCCATGAACCCCAGAGGGTTCCCTCGTAACGCATGGTCTTGCCACGACGCGGAAGGTGTTCCAAAAGAAACTTGAAGCTGTAGTCACCCTGCAAACCCTGCGCGCGGAAGCTTTCCAAAAAGGGATGCACTGCTTCCGGTGGCAGCCCCTCCGCAAAACGCGGACGCGCCCCATCTGCCACGGATTGATTTGAGATCAGGATTAGCGCAAAAAAAAGACCTGTGATAAACCGGTTAAGATCGGTTAATCGCAGGATCCTTTGGGCAATGCGCTTATAAAAAGGAAACATTAAGGTTGTTGGGGGGTGCTGCCGGAATCGGCCTCCACATCCACCCCTGCCGGCTTGTCCTTAAATAAATCGTCTGCGGTGCTAAGCTCGACCTCTGCGGGCGCTGCCTCGGTTGGTGCGGGCGCTGCCTCGGTGGTCGCGGCGGGTTCTGCTGCTTCAACCGGCGCTGCCAGAATGATCGGGTCGGTCGCTTCGAGTTTTTCAGTGGAATTGGCCTGAAACAAAAGAAAGAGCACCAGTGCCAGAATGAAAAAGACAATGATGGAATAGATGGTGGTCTTGGTAAGGACGTCGTTGGTGTCCGCCCCAAAAGCAGATTCCGCAGCGCCACCGCCAAGCGCTGCACCCATGCCCCCACCCTGCCCGGTGCGCTGCATCAAGACAATCAAGACGACGAAGCCCGAAGCGAGAAGGAGGAGTAAAATTAAAAGACTGATGAGAAGTTGAGTCATGAGCTATGATTTATTAGCAAAGTTAAGACCATGGGGAGGGGAAGATTGAATTCAAGCGAGAAATCAGGAAAGGAATCGAGCCTGAAATTCAATTTCGTTTTGACAGGGAGCCAGACAGGAAGTTCTTTGTAAGGTTTAAATTATGGAAACAACGATCTACCAGAAATTACTCGGCAAGGGGCAAATCGCATTAGGCGTGGTGCTCTCCTTGGTATTTTACGCCTATATGTGCAAAACACTGGTGCCTTATACTTTTTCACCGGACCCCGTGATTGCGCAAATGCAGGCTTGTTTTGCGGCGGTTCCGGTTGCCACAACGTTTTGGTTTTCAGTCAATATGTTCATGATTGTCCTGGCGGATCAGCGGAAGCAGAAGCAGGAAAATCAATAAAGCGAACGCACCTTGACTTGAAAAGCAGCGTCCTACGGGGCGCTTTTTTTATGCCTGCGGACGGCGCGCCTCAATTCGTCCACCCACAAAGATGGCCAATTCGTAGAGGCTGTAGAGAATCGCAGTCGTTAGCGGAAGCGAGAGGAAGTCGCCCCCGGGGGTCAGGAAAGCGGAGAACACCATCATGCCAACAAATACAACGCGGCGCAGGGACTTCAATTGCGTGATCGCAAGGACTTGAATGAAGACCAAAATAACAAGAATGAGCGGGAATTGAAAGATGGCTCCGGTGGCGAGGGAAAACCACACGACCATGTTATAGTATTCCGAAGCTGCCAGGAGTACTTGAAAGTCCATTAACTGATTAAACTTCACCGAAACCATAAGGGTGAGCGGCAGGATTATAAAAAATGCGACCGCCACCCCAAAGAGGAAAAGGATGAATGCGGCGAGGCAGGCGGGACGAATGACCTTGCGCTCACGCTCGGTCAGGCCCGGTGCCACAAAACAGGCGAGGAAATAAAGCACAAAGGGCATCGACAAAACCAACCCTCCCAAGAGCGCGATTTGAATGAAGACCGAGAAGACGCCCATCGGTTTGTAGGTGATCAATTTTTGCGCGACCAAATCGGGCGAACCATAGGCTTGTATCAAGGGCATCTGCAAAAAACCGCCGATTTTGGGCATCAATACCACCACTACGACCACTCCCAGCACAAAAGCCAGTAAACTGCGTGCTACTGTCCAGCGAAATTCTTCCATGTGCTCTAAAAAGCTCATGGCGTCCGGTTCGTCTTCAGTCGGATCCAACTCATCCGGAAATAAATCTTCCGGAAAGTCATCGATTGATTCATCGGCTTCCGCCTCTGGGTCATCCTCACGCATCGCACCATATAAGTTAACATATCCCTTCTGAGGCAATCCATTATGCCAAGTTTACCCAAGGGCACCGGTATTTTATAATAATTTACATTTTGGCTCTTATAACCCATATTAGTAAATTATAAAAACCTTCAGAACGTTTCACTCGCAGCGAGGTTTTGCGATTGTAATCTGCCTGCTTCTTACGGGCTTGGTGCTGTGTTTGAGCCTGAGCCTTGGGACTTTGCTAGAGACTGAACTGCGCAGCGGCAGCCGCCACGCCCTCAGCTTGCAAGTGAAACAACACGCCCGTCTGGCGCTGAAGCTGGCGGCTGGCACCCTTCAGGAAGCAATGGGTCCTGACCGGAGGATTAGCGCGCGGGCAGATTTGCTCGGAGATTATTGCAAGAACGGTAACCGTCGTTGGATTGGCGTTTGGGACGCCGCCAAACCGGATGCAACGCCGCAGTGGTTGGTCTCAGGCCCGCAGGCCGACCCGAGATTGGAATATCCTGAACTTTTCTGTGAGTTTAGCCCGGGCTATGATGCGGACCGTGACGGTCAATTTACCAGCGCGGGGGATGTCGCCCCCGCCCGAGCACCTTGGCAACGGATCGACGCATCGCTTGAGATCGCCTGGTGGATTGAGGACCTCGGGATGCGTGCGCCCCTCGCCTATACCGATGGTATATTGGACACGCTCGCGAAGGGTGCGACCCTCCCCTACCTCGACTACCGCAAAACGACCCTCGACTTGGCAGAACTGCGGCAGGACTCGCTCTTTGATTGCCCCCCACTCTATGATTGTGCCAATCCCGGTGAGACGAACCCGGCTCCCGAATACTTGCGCCGCGCCCAAGATTGGAGTGAGTTGGAACTCTCCTTTGAATCGCTGGATTCCCCACCCACGCCCGAGGTCCGGGCGGAACTCCGTGCCAGCCGTTGCCTGCGCAATGCCTTTGTCTTGAGCAATCCCCTCGACGGGGGCCTGAAGGATGATCTCAGCTTTCTTAAAACGCTCGATTTGGGAACGATTTCAGATGCCGAACTTCAAGCCCTCTACCCCAAGCCAACCGGCCTGATCCATCTGGACATCGCCCGCATGGTTCAAACCCGGCGTCCGCTCGACCGACAGTTCGAACTGCTCGACTGCGGCATCCTCCCTCCGCGCACCGCGATTGCTACCGGCGGGGCTATCCACAGCCTCGCTCCCGTGCTTACCGAATTTCGCTTCAGCGCTGGTCTCGCCGCCAATGCCGATACCAAATCCGGTGCCCTATATCTCGTTAGCAAAGTCTACCTTGAACTCTGGAATCCCTACAACGTTCCGCTGCGCATCGGCGACCCCGCCTGGCCCGCAGCCCTCGGTTACTCCGACCTTGTTGTTAAAATTGAAAACCTGCCGCGCTATTCCCTCGTGAACCACGACAACGGGAACAGCCTCAACGGAAGCCTTGCCGATCTGCAATTCCGTTGGAGCGAGGAAGCGCCGGGCAAAGTCCTGCGATCCGGAATGGTCTTTAATAAATCCCTACCGGAAGACTCCGCCGACGGGGGCGTGGGTACCCGCCGCAGCGCCATTGGTATGGAATTCCCTATCGCTCCCGAAGACCGCGTCACGGCATACTATCGCTTCGGCCGCGATCCGATACGCATCCATCTCTACGCCGAAAATTCAAACGGTGATTCCGCCCTCCTGTTTACGGTGGAAGTCGAAAATTACCCGGACTTCACAATCCATTATCAACACGGCAATGCAAACCGGGCGGCATGGTTTCAACGGAAAATTGATTCCGCCGACGGAAAGTACGGGATGAATAATGAATCGCTCGAGGTTCCGGGCTACGCCTTCAGCCTGCGCTTCAAAGTGCTGGACCGCACCCGCGCCGACTGGCAACGCTACCTCGACGAGTATGAATTTCGAAATCCGGAATTGGAAGTGGATCTCGCGGACTGGGATCCCGCGCAGGCATGGGAGCGTGATCCACCCCTGCCCTACGACTTTCGCGTGAACGACCGTGACTGCGACCCCGCGAACTTCGACCCCGCGCAATTCTTTTCTGCCAATGATTTGTTTCACTATGAGAACGCTGGCAGCAGCGTTGGACGTCGGCACCGCATTGTGCGGGCCTGTGACGCCCCCATTGCGGAGAAAATGAACCCCGGAATTTTGCAGGACTTACAAGCCTTTCCTCCCACCGCCAGCCCCCATGATTCTTATTTCTTCTCGACCCTCCCAGACCCACAGCTCGCGGACTGGGACGGCAAACAAGCCTTGTTTAACGCCCGCCTGCGACCCCTCGATCCACAACAACCGCCCCGCCTCGATTCCCCGGCAAGCGCCCGCGAGCTCCTTCTGCACAACGGGTTCAACTGCAACAGCACCGACCTCGCCTCCTGGATCGCAGTGCTCGCGGGGCAATCCTTTCCGCCCTCCAGCCTGCAATTACGCTACGAGCAAAGCCCCGAATGGTTCAAGCCCTCTGAAACCCTTCGGAATCTCCATTTCAATCATCCCCAAAACGCGGTTTATGGTTTGACCGAACAAAGCGAGGATCCCGCCTACGAAATCCAGACCCGCGCCGAAACAGAGGATTACCCCGCCTGTTTCGCCACTACCTCCACCGACTGGCGCAGTCAGCGACAACATCCCGCCTTCATTCAAAACCTTCGCGAAATAGACCCAGCCGAAATCGAGGCGCTCGCCCAAGCGATCCTCCGCGAACTCAAGAATTACTACCACACCAAGGGGCACCCGCCTCTCAGTATGCAATCCTTCATTGAGGCGCAAGTGCTGCAAAACGCCATTGATGCGGTCCCCACCCTCAACCTCCGGGATAGCGGAATCGATTTGATCCCGCCCGGCGGCCCCGCGCATTTCAGCCAGGCCACCCTGCTCAACTCGCTGGCTCCCTTCACCTTCGTGCGGTCCGACAGCTTTACCCTGCATGCCGCCGCCCGGATGCGCGACCCTTCAAGCGGAGTCATTGTGGGTGAAGCCCGCTGCCGCGCTCAAGCACAGCGTTTGCCCCAAGCACACCCAAATGCCGCCTTCGGCAGGCGCTTTCACATCTCCAACTTCAAGTGGGAATCCTACGCCAATGAATGATGAAAAAACTCCATGCATGCAAAGCGACACGATTGTCGCTTCCACGAAACACCGCCTCGCATCCAAAGCGACACCCGTAGAAGCGGCAATCCTGCCGCTTTTTCACGCCTCTCACACGCAAAGCGACAAGAGTGTCGCTTCCACAAAGCAACCCGACAACTCCATGAATAAAAAACCAAAAATCGCTGCACTGACTCCCGGTAAAGACTTTGTCTTCCTCGACCCTAATAAACATATTGATATGCGCCGCTCGAATCTGCCGCACTGGCAACAAAACAACTGTCTGTATTTTGTAACCTTTCGCCTCGCAGATTCAATCCCCTCAATAAAGTTGCGAAACTGGAATTCCCAACACCGTTCTTGGCTTTCCAAAAATCCAAAACCTTGGAGTAATCATCAAACGCAGGAATATTTAAATCATTTTAAACACAAAGTGGAGCGTTGGCTGGATCAATCGCACGGCACGTGCCTTTTAAAAAACAAGGAGCTCAGAAAAACTTTGGCTGAGTGCTTAGAGTATCATGACGGAGTAAGGTATCAAATCGACACTTACGTCATTGCGGCCAACCATGTGCATGTTCTTGTAGCACCGGGAATCGATAATTCACTTTCAAAAATACTCAAGACATGGAAAGGCATCAGTGCCCGAAAGATTAACCGCATCCTCAAACGCAGCGGTACACTATGGCAGAAAGAAAGCTATGATCAAATCGTGCGCACGCCTGAAGCTCTAGAAAAAATCCGGCGGTATATCTCAAACCATACTATTTAAATTCAGAAGATAGAACTGAGGGAGTACACACAAAGCGGCACCCGTGGAAGCACCGCCCGTAGAAGCGGCAATCCTGCCGCTTTTCCACGCCTTTCACACAAAGCGACAAGAGTGTCGCTTCCACATAACACAACCCGTGGACGCACCGCCCGTGGAAGCGGCAATCCTGCCGCTTTTCCACGCCTTTCACACAAAGCGACAAGAGTGTCGCTTCCACAAAAACACCTCTCACGCAAAGCGGCACCCGTGGAAGCGGCAATCCTGCCGCTTTTTCACGCCTTACACACAAAGCGACACGATTGTCGCTTCCACAAAAACACCTCGCACCCAAAGCGCCGCCCGTGGAAGCGGCAATCCTGCCGCTTTTCCACGCCTCGCTCCCAAAGCGACACGATTGTCGCTTCCACGAAACATCGCCCGGAGACGCAACTACAGTTCCGGTCCGCCCTGCGACTCGGCGCGGCGGCGAAGCCGTAAGGCATTGAGGCGAATGAAGCCGCTGGCGTCATCGGGGTTGTAGTCGCTGGCGACTCCTTCCATCGAAGCGATGTCTTCATCGTAGAGGGAGAGCGGGGATTTGCGACCGACGGTGGTGAGGTTACCCTTGTAGAGTTTGAGACGTACCGTTCCGGTGACGGTCTTTTGCGAATCGTCGATGAGGGCCTGCAGGGCCTCGCGCTCGGGGGCATACCAGAAGCCGTTGTAGATGAGCTGGGCGTAACGCGGAATCAAGCTGTCGCGCAGATGCATGAGGTCGCGGTCCATCGTGAGGGTCTCCATATTGCGGTGCGCGTGCAGGAGAATCGTGCCGGCGGGGGTTTCGTAAACCCCGCGACTTTTCATCCCGACAAATCGGTTTTCGACGATGTCGACGCGCCCCACCCCGTGTTTTCCGGCGAGGGCATTGAGGTGACGCATCACCTGGGCGGGATTCATGGCGACCCCGTTGACCGCGACGCAGTTGCCCTGTTCAAAATCAAGCTCCACGTATTCCGCTTCGTCGGGGGCATCCTCCGGGGCGGTGGTGAGTTTATACATCCCCTTGTTGTCTTCGGTGGTGGGATCAAACCAGGGATCTTCCAAAATACCGGCCTCGTAGGAAATATGGAGGAGGTTGCGATCCATTGAGTAGGGCTTCGAGGCGCTCGCCTCCACGTCAATTTTTTGCTCGCGGCAATAGTCGATCATCTCGGTGCGTCCGGGGAAGGCTTCCCGGAAAATCGGCATGCGCCAAGGTGAAATAATCTGCACCTGCGGGGCGAGTGCGCCGTAGGTTAATTCGAAGCGCACCTGATCGTTTCCCTTCCCCGTCGCGCCATGTGCCACCGCGTCGGCGCCCTCGCGCTCCGCGATTTCGATTTGCGCCTTTGCAATGAGGGGGCGGGCAATGGAGGTGCCCAATAAATATTGGCCTTCATAGATGGCGTTGGCGCGCAACATCGGATAGATGAAATCGGCGGCGAATTCCTCCACGAGGTCGAGGGTGTAGTGCTTGCTCGCGCCGGTGGCCTTCGCTTTTTCCTCGAGGCCGTCGAGTTCCTCCTCCTGTCCGACATCCGCCGCAAAGGTAATGATCTCAGCGGAGTAATGCTCCTTGAGCCAACTGACGAGAACGGAGGTGTCGAGCCCTCCCGAGTATGCGAGTACGATTTTCATATTTTGACACTATCGATAGGGCAAGGGTACCACGCGTGGCAAGCGCGCTTTTGAGCTTCAGCCTTCAGGGAGTCTCTTTTTAGCGAAGCGGGTTGACGCATTTGATTCCGGGGAAACGTTCAAAGTCGCGGTCATTGGTATAAATTGTGGCGGAATACTCCCGGGCGTGAGTCGCGATACAGGCGTCGGTGCTGAGATTGCCCCCCTGACCGCTCGCCTCCAATAAATCAAAAAAGACCGGGAGGGCTTCCTGCGAGAGTTGCCCGACCCGCACCTGTGGTTGACGGAGCCAGCTCTCCACTACTCCACGCGCTTCGGCAACCCCCACCGGATTCCGGCAAACCTGGGGGTGGGTGCTCAAACGAACAAAAGCGAGCAACACCACCCAGGGAATCACGATCGGCTCCTCACCGCTGAGCGCCGAGGTCCACCAGCGCCGCGCCCTTGAGTGCTCCGGGGTGCTGGCATCGTGCGCGTAAACCAGTAGATTGACGTCCGGTAAAATCATTCCTCCGCAACTGCACCCAAAGCCGGATCATTAGGTTCCGCCTCCAACTGATCATAGAGTTGATTGAGACTCATGCCGCGATAGGCATCCTTGATTTTCAAATCGAAAACAGGCAGTTTCACGACCGGACGCTTCTGGGGGGCATGCCCAAGACCACGCTGCAAAACCTCATTGACCACCTTCGTCAGAGGTCGCCGCTCCTCGCGGGCGCGGTGCTTTAATTCCCGCAGCAAGGCATCATTGATGTTGAGGGTCGTCCGCATAAAATGCATCATGATGCCATTTTCCGGGCGGTCAAGTCTGTAGACCCAGCATACAACAAAAAGCCCCGTGGCCGGATGACCACGGGGCTTAAAGAAAAATTCAGTTAAACCGAATTAGAAGGTGAAGAGCAGTTCAACTGCAGACTGGATGTCCTCGTCATCACCGTCTACGTCAACCGAGCTAACTTCGGCGATGAGCGCGAGGTTGTCAGCAAGAGCGTAGTTGTGAGCAAGAGTGATCTTGGAGGTATCAGAACCGTCTTCAACGCTGTAACGAGCGGTTACCGAAGCTGCGTCGCTGTAGCTGTAGTTAGCCATTGCAAGAGCAGAGGTGTCAACGTCGTCGCCGTCATCGGCGTGAACAACTTCAGCTGCGAAGAGCCATGCGCCGGTTTCGTAGGTGAGGTAGGCGTCGATCACGAATTGGTCGTCGCCAGTATCAACAGAATTGTAGCGACCGCCAAGGAAAGCACCGAGGCCGTTACCAAGGTCGGTTGAGTAAGCAACTTCAATGGAGTAGTCGCTGCCGTCGCCGATTTGATCGTCACCAGCTTCGTCAACAATAGCGATGCCGAATGAACCGTTGGTGTATTTCACACCTTGGTCATAGCCGGGAAGCGCAGTGTTGGCATATGCAAGAGAATACTGATAGAGACCAGTGGGCTCGAAAGCTTCAAAACCAAGTTGAGAAGCGAAACGTCCTGCAGTGAGGGCAGCGCCGTTGCCAAGGTCGTATGTGACGAAGGCTTGCTCGATGAAAGTACCATCATCTTGACCATTGCCGTCATTGTCGCCTTCATACTGTACATCAACCTGAGCGGAAACCGCACCAGCGTTGAAGAGGAAGTCGAACTCGACTTGATCGATACCAATGCGGCTTTCCCCATTGTCGGAGTCCGAATAGGACATATCCACGAAACCTTCCACTGAGAGCGACTCAGTCAAGGCGATCTCCGCGAAGGAGTAGCTAGTAGCTGCAAGAATTGCAGATGCGATAGCAATTTGTTTTTTCATATATATATGTAGTTGTGTTAGTTTGCTTGTTTCGAACCCGGTTAAACGGCGCTACTGCGCGGTTTCCTTGGTCTGAAAATTGGGTTTACGAACCTCGATAACTTTTCCCTCCCGGAAGCTGATGCGTCCACTGAGGGCATTGCTTTGGTCACCGAGACTGGTTTCGTAATAAAAGACTTTATCGACGCGGGGCTTGAGGGATTTGACCGAGCGGGGCGGCTCGCCGAGAAATTTGATCACCTCGGCCTCGGTGATACCCGGCACCACGCCCTGCCATTGTACCGGACGCGTCCAGCGCAGGTTGCGCCACGCACTATTTGCCATGATGTCGAGCGCCGCGCTGTTGGAGAGGGAATTGCCCACACCGCCTGATACCGCCATGATCTGCGCGGTCTCGGTGGCCTTCTCGTTGGTGGCGAGGCGTTGCTCGAGCGCAGCAAGACGCACTTCAAGGCTGGTGATGCGCGCTTCAAGAGAGGGTGAGTCGCCTGCCCCTACTGCGGTGCTGAGAAGCAATGCAGGGGTTAACAGTAAGGCGGTATTAATAGGGCTAATACGCATAAAAGATACGAGTTTGTTTCTTAAAAACACCAATCTGACAAGAAAAAAACACTCTAACTCCTTAAAACAAGGTAAAAATAGCGTCAAAATGTCACAAATACTTATCCACAATCTATTCACAATCCGATTCAAATTGTCACCTAATTGTAGAAAACAAGCGGGTTGATTGGTATTTGGGATCGTGAAGGCGAAGCGGTTCTTGCTTTTAAGTAAATTATTGATTTTTTTGCCTTCGATGGCGCATTACGAGCAACGAACCACCCGAAAAATAGAGTTTTCCGAGACCGACATGGCGGGCTTGGTGCATTTCTCGAACTACTTTCGCTATATGGAAAGCGCGGAGCGGGACTTCTTTGAAGCAGCGGGGCTGGATTTGATCCAAACGGGCGCGGGCCCCTTGCGCGGCTGGCCCCGTACCCGAGCCGAGTGCAAATTTTCGGCCCCCTTGTATTTTGGAGACACGATTGAAATCCATCTCGCGGTGGTCGCGGTCAAGGATCGATCCCTCGATTTCCGCTTTCGCATCTTTCGTTTGAACGAGGACGGCAGCCGCACGCAGGCGGGCAAGGGACACCTGACCACCATTCACGCCGAGCGTTTACCCTCTGGGGAGTTGCGGAGTATGGAATTGCCAGCTGAGGTACGGGAACGCATCTGCCCCGCCCCGCCGGAGGTGCTGGCACGCCCTACAGGGCTTTGAACCCGAGCTGAACACAGCTACTGAACCCACCCGCAATGAAACCACATCTATTAATAACCAATGACGATGGGATCGAATCCGCGTTTCTGCACCGTCTGGTAGCGGCGCTCGTGCCGGATTTCCGGGTCTCAGTCGCCGCCCCTGCCTTTGAACAGAGCTGGATCGGTCGCGCCATCAGCCGACACAAGGAAATTGAAGTCCTGTGCGGGGCCGCCCATTTCCCCGCCGAGGTAAGCGCCTGGGCAATCAACGGAACCCCCACCGATTGCGTCAACATCGCGATGGGGCATTTGCTGGAGCACCCGGCCGATGCGGTTGTTTCAGGGATCAACATTGGCTACAACACGACCGAATGCCTGATTCTCAGTTCGGGCACGGTGGCGGGTGCGATGGAGGGGGCGCAGTGGGGCTTGCCCGCAATCGCCTTCAGTCAATGCGTTCCGTTTGCTGACTTCGAGGCGATTCGTGATTCCAAAGGACAAACGAAAGGTAGCTTTGCGGCTTCGCAGGCCGCCGCCGCACAGCATGCCGCCCGCCTCACTACGGAATTGCTCGCCGCGCCGCCGCCCGCCGGACAGGTCATCAACGTCAACTTCCCGGAGCACACCACCGCTGAAACCCTCCTCGAAGAAACCGTGCCCGCCAAAGTGCAACTGGGATCGCTCTATGAACCCTGCGGCTCGGGCAGTTTTCGTTTTCGCTTTAGTGAAGGCAGGAACATTGAAAATAATCCACGCAGCGACCGCGCCGTACTGGAACGCGGATGCATCAGCCGCAGTCGCTTGGATTTTTCACGTATCGGCTGCCTTTAATCCCACAGGCATGCATTACGGACTTGCGCAATCCGTACCCTAAAAATATTCCAATACGATGCGCATTCCTTTTTTGAAATTGCCACCCTTCCCAAAGGTGAGCCTATCCCACGCTCTCGTCTGCTTGAGCCTGAATTGGATCGCTACAGCCAATCTAGCGGGCCAAAGCGAAAAAGATCCCTTTCAAGGTTCCTGGGCGGTGGCCTCCAAGACAAGCGAAGCAGTCATTGTGCTCCTGAAGCCCAGCGGCGAGGCCTCTTATTTTCAAGCTAAAGGATCGGATCGAACCGTCTACAAGGGGGAATGGTCCACCCTTGAAGGTGTGGCCACCGCGAAATGGCCCGATGGTTCCGAGCACCGTTTTCGCCAAGGTGCCTTTGATCTCGTCGCTACCTTCATTGATACTGCCGGCGAGGAAACCAAAGGTCTGACTGCAAAAGCGATTCCCAATGGTATCTTGGGGCAATGGGCCAAACCGCCTGCGAGGGATGATGCAGACGCTGCCGACTTGGAAAATACCTTCTTTGGATTATGGGAAATGGAAGCCGCTGCGGGAGAGAAAATTTTTGTGATGGTCTCCCCGGATCGCAGTGCCGCCACGACTGTGGGCGGCTCGGATGAAAGCGGCCTGCACGGTGCCTGGATAAAACAGGGGAGCGAACTGCACTTGATCTGGGAAAACGGGGATTACTCCATCTTGCGCGAAGCCGCCAAAGGTCATGACTTCACCCGCATTCCAGCCGGGATGATTCTCGAAGACGCCCCCCGGGACTTTCGCGCCATCGCCCGAACCGCGACCGAGAACGCCCCCGCTGACTGGCTCGATACTTACCGCGCTCAGCAAGAGGCAACCCCCAGCGGTTATATTTTTTCTTCCCGCAAGGATGCCCGCAATTTCTATCGCGGCACGTGGCTCATTCAACATGCTGACGAAATTTATGAACGGATCACAATCCGGAAATACGGCGGTCTGGAAACCTCACGCGATAGGAGCCTCCACGGCGACTGGCTCCTTTCCGGTCAAAATGTCATGTTCCGCTGGGATGACGGCATGCGAAAAATCCTGAGTCCAGCCGGTCGCGGTTTCGTTTACTACAGCTATGCGCCCGGCCAACCACTGGACGGTGTACCCACCCGGATTCGCCCGGCGACGCCCGAAGGAGCTGAAAAATTGTCGACCCTACAAGCGGGGCGCAAAGCATTTGCCGAAACCTTGCTTGCCCGCGCACAGGCTGCCGGCATCAATCCCGACGATCAGGGCAAAGCGGGCCCGGGCGACTGGGTCTGGCCTTTCAGTCGCCAGAAAAGCGAAGCAGGCGAGGCGCTCTTGACCGGAGATCGAACCGGAGAAACCGGTTACTCGAACGATCCATGGTGGTGGCCCCTTTGGAGCGAAGAAAGCCCCATTGGCGAAAACGAAACGGAAAGTGGCGATGCCACACTTGACGCCGAACCGGAAAGCGAAGAACCTATAACAAAGACCGGGCTACAACCGCTACATGTAGAAAAAAATAAATGGTATTGGCCCTTCTGATTTGCAGCTTTTGAAAAATCCGTAATCTAAATGTAATGACTACCACCACGCTTAATCAATTGGACGACAAACCCCTTCAATCATTGGATCCCGAAATTGCGGAGGCAATTGCCGCGGAACGGCAGCGTCAGGAAAACCACATTGAATTGATCGCTTCCGAAAACTTCACCCTACCCGCCGTAATCGAAGCACAAGGCTCGGTCCTCACCAACAAGTATGCTGAGGGCTACCCCGGCAAACGCTACTATGGCGGCTGCGAACACGTTGACCGCGTCGAGGAACTCGCCATCGAGCGCGCCAAGCACCTCTTTGGCGCCGACCATGCCAATGTCCAACCCCACTCGGGCAGTCAGGCCAACGCCGCCGTCTACCTTTCGGTTCTGCGCCCCGGTGACAAAATCCTCACGATGAACCTCTCCGATGGTGGTCACCTCACACATGGGCACCCGATGAATTTCAGCGGCATCTATCACGAAGTCGTCAACTACGGGGTCAACGCCGAGAGCGGTCGCATCGACTACGACCTCATCGCGGAGAGTGCGCGCCGCGAACAACCCAAGATGATCACGGTGGGCGCTTCGGCGTATTCCCGCACCATTGATTTTGCCCGAATGGGTGAAATCGCGCGCGAAGTGGGCGCTTACCTGCTGGCCGATATCGCGCACATCGCAGGTCTGGTCGCGGCGAGGGTTCACCCCTCGCCGGTACCCCATGCCGATTTTGTCACCACCACCACGCACAAAACCCTCCGCGGCCCCCGAGGCGGGCTGATCCTCTGCAAGGGTGAACACGCCAAGAAAATCGACAGTGCGGTCTTTCCCGGAACACAGGGCGGCCCCCTCATGCACGTCATCGCCGCCAAAGCCGTTTGTTTTAAAGAAGCCGCAAATGAATCATTCCGAGCCTACCAGGCACAGGTTGCCGCCAATGCCAATGCGCTTGCGAATGCCCTCAGTGAGCGCGGCCACCACGTTATCAGCGGCGGTACCGACAACCATTTGCTCATGCTGGATCTGCGCAAAAAAGACCCTGAGCTCACCGGTAAAGTCGCCCAGATAGCACTCGACCAAGCCCATATCACCGCCAACAAAAACACCGTACCGGGTGAAACACGCAGCCCCTTCCAGACCAGCGGGATCCGCTTTGGGACACCCGCAGTCACCTCCCGCGGAATGAATGAGGCGGATATGGCACAGATCGCGGAAGCCATCGACACGGTGCTCAACGCTCCGGAAGATGCCGAGGCCATCACAAAGGCCCGCGAGATCGCACAGGCGCTCTGCGCAAAGTACCCCCTTCCCTATTAAACGGGAAGGCCGTCTGCCTGCGGAAGGCTCACAAAAATAGTATTGCTTCCAGCTATTCCTGAAGGCAATCTTTAAACAAAATCGCTTTTGCCTGCTTATACAGACAAATCAAACCCCACATTTAAATTATGAAGCAAAAGAAATCAGCCAACGCAGGTTTTACCCTGATCGAACTCCTCACCGTTATTGCAATCATCGGCATCCTCGCCGCGATTCTCATCCCCGCGGTGGGTAAAGTGCGTGAGACCGCCAATAAGATGCGCTCTTCCGCCAACATTCGTTCCATCGCGGTTTCCTATGCCACCTATTCATCTTCCGGAGGGCGGGTCCGCACCCTCACTGCTTCCAAACTGAATACCAAAAACATTCATGCCGTTGCTGAGTTCCTTGCCAAACAGGTTGAGCTCTATGACGCCAGTGTTTGGATCATCGACTCAGACCCCAAGTTTATTGATTTCGAAAACGACGGCGGTGATGTCCCCGCGATCATCGGGTATCGCGACTCCAACAACGCCTTCCAAACCAGCACTGACTGGACAACCCGTGTTCCTCTGGGCTATGACTTCGCACTCGCTGCCGGAGGCAATGACCCTGCAACCACCACCCCTTTGACCTGGACCCGCGGACTCACCAGTTCAGGAACCTGGCCAAAGGATTCCCCCTGGGGCTTGGGCGGGCACATTGCCTACCTCGATGGGCACGTTCAATTCTACAATGACCTTGAGGGCGAAGACGGGCAACTCGTCGACCCCACCAACGGGCAACCCACCAGCAACATTCTCGATGTTCACAGCAGCAACGACATCGTTCGCGCTGACTAGAGCCACTCGGCCTATCCAAGTTTAACACGAAGGCCGGGCTCTTGCAGTCCGGCCTTCCTCTTTATATCAACTTTCAGAATTTATTGGTTTGTATAAATATCACTCAAACCATTGATTAATAAAAATAATGGAAAAAGAGAGTCCAATCTACGTCCTGGGGCACAAAAACCCTGACGCAGATGCCATCTGCTCTGCACTGGCATACTCCGCCTACAAGCATGCGATGGGCGAGAAAAATTATGTCGCGGCGCGTTGTGGGAACACCAACCCGCGTATTGACGCGATTCTCGAGCATTTCCAATTGCCGGTTCCGGTCTTCCTGGGCGATGTCACACCGCGCATCGAGGCAATCATGAGCCGCACGCTTCACAAGGTGACTCCACAAAGCACCTGTGCGGAAGCGCTCGAATTGATCGATAAATACGACGTGCGGGCGCTCCCGGTTACCGATACCGCGGACCGACTGCTCGGAGTCATCAGCTTCTTCCAGCTTGGGGAATTTTTTGTGCCAAAGCCCCGCTCATCCAAGGACATGCGCCGGGTAAAAACCAATATGGACTCCATTGTGCGCTCACTGAACGCCGAGGCGCTAAACCTTGTTTCGCCTTTGGACGTGCAGGAACTCTACGTACGTGTCGGGGCGATGCACATAAAATCCTTCAATAATTACCGCAGAGAAAGCGACATGCCCGCCGAGCAATCCATCATTGTGGTGGGTGACCGACGTGACATCCAGGAACTGTGCATCGAGAAAGGCGTCCGCCTCCTCGTCATCACCGGCGGACTCGAGGTGGACCCTGAAGTCCTACAACTTGCAAAAGATAAGGGCGTTTCCCTCATTATCAGTCCCTATGATTCTGCCTCCACCTCCTGGATCATTCGAACCGCCACTCATATCGATAGTCTCTTTGAGAAAAAAGTGAAATGTTTCTCAGCGGAGGACAGCATTCAATCGGTCAAGCACCGCATTGCCTCGCTCAATGACCCGCTCTACATGGTCACAAACGACAGCAATCAATTGCTTGGAGTTTTCTCCAAGAGCGACATTCTGCGCCCGAGCAAAACGCGGATCGCTCTGGTCGATCACAATGAATTGAACCAAGCCGTTAACGGCGCCGACAAGGTACAGATTACCGAAATCCTGGATCACCACAAACTCGGCAACTTGCCCACGCAAAAACCGATCCTCTTCATCAACCGCCCGGTGGGTTCGACCTGTTCTATTGTAGCTGACCTCTTTCGCAAAAGTGGACTCACCCCTTCACGCCCTATTGCCGGAGCGATGATGTCCGGAATTATATCGGATACCCTGCATCTCAATAGTCCGACGACCACACCGCTGGAAGGCGAATTGCTGGAATGGTTGAGCCCGATTGCCGGCATTGAGAGCAAGACCTTGGCTGAACTCATTTTCTCATCCGGGTCGGTCATCCTTAATTCCAGCCCTGAAGATGTCATCCGCTCCGACTGCAAGGAATACGTTGAAAACCACTTCCGTTACAGCGTCTCGCAGATCGAGGAACTGGGCTTTGATAATTTCAACGCCCACAGCGATGCCTTGGACGCGGCCTTGAAAGCGCACCGCAAAAGCGAGGGACTGGGCTTGAGCTTTCTCTTGATTACCGACGTCAACTCACAGGACTCCCTGCTCGTTGTGAGCGGTGAACAACAGGTTCTGGATTGGATCAATTACCCTCAGCGCGGCAAAAACAATGTATACTTCCTTTCCGGGATCGTGAGCCGTAAAAAGCAATTGATTCCCTACATTGGGAGTCTGCTCAAGAGCTCCGGCATCCTGGAAGCATAAGGGCAATCAAGCGCATAACTACGGCCTCGTATCGGAACGTCGCCACCGGCTTGCCTGCGCGATGCTATATTGGAATTTGCGCGCATGCTCGCGTATTAGGAAGGGCATATCCCAAGAACGCTCCAGTGTAAACATGGGCTCCAGTGAAGCGCGCAAACCGGCAAAGGAATCGGCTACCCCCTCCCCGAGCCAATTCGCCCGGGGCGTGTATGCTTCCAGCCAGGTAAAGGGAGTCGTAATAAAAAGCTGCCCGCCGGGGCGCACCAATTCCGGCAAACGACTCAACAAACGCATCGGTTCCGGCAAGCGACAAATAAGATTACATGCCAGCACCACATCAAATTGCCCGAGGTCGGCACGCAAATCCTGCGCATCCCCGGTTTCAAACGATAATTTGGTGCGATCGATAGCGGCGTCGATTTCCAATGCCAGTCGGGTTTGCGAAGATCCCTCGTCCAAACGTGATGCCGAAACTTTCCCGGTGGACTGCAACTGCCTTGCCGCAGCAATGAAAGCCTCGGAGTAATCAATCCCAATTACCTCCGCAGCGTGGCGCGCGAGTTCGAAACTGCTGCCCCCAACCGCACAGCCCAAATCCAGGGCCCGGGCTTCCGGTTTTATTGATTCAAAATCCAGCCCCTCCGTGACACAGCGAACTGGAAAACCCAACGCATCCGAAGCCCCAAAAGGATAGGGAAATTGTTTCGCCTCATTCGCGTAGTGAAATACGAGATACTGCTGCAAGAGCGCATCTGTCTCGTAGGGATTCTCCGGCATCGGTTAAACCTCAACCGGAGTTTCGTTTTCCAGGCAGGCAACCATAAACTCCGCAGGCTTGTAGTTGCGAATGAGGACCGTGGATTTTCCGTCTTTAATCATTCGCGCCTCGGGGAGACGAATTTCAGGGGTCTTGTGCGGCGCGTAAAGGACGTCGTCATGCGAGGCATTCTTATGCTCCTTGAAAAGATCCGGGGTTATTTTTCCACCGAGGTGATCATCCCGCCCGGTGGCGACATGAATCGTGCCCAGAATTTTCTCGTCCTGAATATCGCGCCCTGAGAAGGGTAAGACCTGCGTGCCAAAGCCGAGTTCGCCAATCGCTCCCACCATGGGATCATCCGCAAGGCGCTGGTTATGCGCTTCAATTTCCGCATAGTCGCCATAGACGAACTGCGATTTGTAGATGGTGCCATCCTTCACGTGCAAAAGACCTATGGTTTCTTCACTGTATTTAAAAGGGAAGACACCCTCCGCGCTTTCAGGGACAAAGTAAACTTCGCCTGCAGGAAGATTGGCGACGTCCGGTTTGCCCGGAGGACATAAACCATGGCTCTTTTGGGCCTCTTGACCGTTGGTGTGAAGGAGCAGGGTATAGACTTCGCCCTCAACCTGAAAGTCGATTTCAAAACGATCTGCCTGAGTCAAACCAAGGCGCAAACGCTCCGCTTCTTCACTTACGAGATCGTAATCAACCGCCAACCCGGTATCGAGAATGATTTGATTGAGCCCGTGCAAGGTTGCGCCACGGAAGCCGAATTCTTTGCATTTGGCGGTCAGGGGGGCAGTCGCAGAAAAAGTGGAAACGGTTAAGATGATGTCGTAATTCGGGTATATGTCCCGATCGAGACTCAATTCTTTGCCGCTGGGATCGCAACAGAGATCCTCCATGTCGAGATTGCTGCCACCCGTTTCCTGATAAGCGAAAATTTCACCTCCGGTCCAATTCATGACCTCGAGGGCGCCTTCCTTGAAACCCTTGTAGAAAACTTCGTGCCCGTAATTTTGGATGGAGAGGGTCTCGTCTTCGAGGAATTTGAAATCCTTGATGTCATGTGGATCGGGGAGATCAATCAGAATACAGGCTCTCTCACCATTGCCCGCACCAAAGCAGGTGGTGAGCAAGCGGGTAAGACTAAAAGGCGAAAAGTTGCGTGCTGCCGCGTCGAGTATCATAATAGTGTAATAGGTTAAATTGGATCTTACGATATGCACAAAATAAATCAGGATCAAATGAAAACCAAATATTAATAGCCAAATCCGGCGAGATTGCCTAATTTCATTCAAAATATCCATGAAGCGCGCCATCGACATCATCGCCAGTTCACTGGGGCTCATCCTGCTCGCACCCCTCTTGACGACCCTTTGCATCCTGCAATATATCATAATGGGACGGCCGCTTTTCTTTCGACAAATCCGCGCGGGTCGCGGGGGGCTGCCCTTCGAAATCGTGAAATTCCGCAGTATGCAGGCGGGTTCCGGCAGCGATGCCGCGCGTACCACCGGGTGGGGACGATTTCTGCGCTCCACCAGCCTCGACGAACTCCCTGAACTCTGGAATGTCCTGCGCGGAGAGATGAGCCTCGTTGGCCCACGACCCCTTCCAACCGAATATTTGCCACGTTATTCCAAAGAGCAGGCGCGCAGACATGAAGTGCGTCCGGGGATCACCGGCTGGGCTCAGGTTAATGGGCGCAATGGCCTGACCTGGGATCGCCAATTTGAACTCGACCTCTGGTATGTTGAAAAAAAATCTCTCTTCTTGGACTTCAGGATTCTTGGCCTGACCCTATACACCGTACTGAGCCGCAAGGATATCAATGCGTCTGAAACAGTCACACGCCCTGCTTTTGAAGGAAATGCGCCCAAAGAGGAAAATTAATCACCGGATCAGCAAAGATTTGCCATTTTTGATTGAGTACTTATATTATTCAACATGAAGACCCATTTATTCAAAATGCTTCCACTGGGAGCAGTGTTACTAATCGCAGGTTGCCAGAGTCCCGTAGCGGTGGATTTTGACCGCGCTCAAATCGATCGCATTAAGGCATACACCACCTTTCAAATTGATACGCGCGAAGAGCGAGCGGGTTATGGCACGATTGCCCTCAGTCCGCTGGTGGATCGGCGCGTGCAAAACGCCATCGGGAATAGCCTTGAGGCAAAAGGTTACGCACGCAGTAAACCAGCTGACTTCCGTATCAACTTCCATACCGTTACTAAAGATCGCACCGAAGTTCATGACCTAGGTCATGGGCCGGCACCATTTGGACGCGAACCGTATTTCGGGGATTACAGCTATGGGCGCCTCTTCATCGACAAATATGAAGAAGGAACCCTCGTGATCGATGTGATTGATACGCAAAATGGCCAACTGGTCTGGCGCGGGGTGCATACCCGCCGCTTGGAGCGCAATGCCTTGAGCCCCATACAGGCGCAGGCCGTGGTGGATGCCATCCTCATGAATTTCCCGCCACTGAGTGTCCGCACTCTGGATTGAGATTGACTCAAGCCCACTTTCCAACGCTTTAGAAGTCATGCATATTGTTTGCCTTGACTTAGAAGGAGTGCTCATCCCTGAAATCTGGATTGCCTTTGCAGAAACCACAGGAATCGAGGCGCTCAAACGTACCACTCGCGATGAGCCCTGCTATGACACCCTCATGCGCTATCGCCTCGATATTTTGGACAAAGAAGGCTTCAAGCTAAAGGATATCGAAGCGGTCATTGGCACGCTGGAACCCTTACCCGGCGCGGTCGAATTCGTAAACTGGGTCTCGGCACAAACTCGGCTCGTCATTCTTTCGGACACCTTTAGCCAATTTGCAGGACCGCTCATGGCCAAACTTGGGAACCCCACCCTTTTCTGCCACGAACTCGAAATCGCCACGGACGGTCGCATCGCAGACTATCGCCTCCGCTTGCCCGACCACAAACGGAAGGCGGTTGAAGCTTTTAAGGGCCTGAATTTTGAAACCTTCGCGGCAGGTGATTCCTACAATGACCTCAGTATGATAGAAACCGCCGACCATAAGGCGCTCTTTTGCCCCCCTGAACGTTTGATTCAGGAACGCCCGGACCTCAAGGTCGCGCATGACCACAATGAATTGAGAGCCTGCATTGAAAACGCGCTTCAACTTGCATAGCACCCATCTGTCATGCTGGTACACACCGTTATATTTTGGCTGCGCAAGGATCTCCAAAGCGAGGAACGCGCCGAATTTCTCGAAGGCTTGAAAAGCCTTGAGGGTATTGAGTCGATCGCATCGCTTCATCTGGGAACCCCCGCTCAAACCGGTGATCGGCCCGTAATCGACCGCTCCTACGACTTTTGCCTCACGGTTCTGCTGCCGGATCTCGCCGCCCATGATGCCTATCAGGTCGACCCCTTGCACAAGGCCTTCCTCGAACGCTTTGCAAGTTATTGGGAGCGTGTTCGTATCATCGACGCGGATTAACCTCCCGAGAGCATGCTACAGGATATTGGGAGTCAGCTTGCAGCCGTCCCTCCGGCAGAATGGTTTGGAATGCTGACGGGGGTTAGCGGGGTTTATCTCAGCATCAAAGAGAAGCTTCTGGCTTGGCCGCTCTTCATTCTCTGCTACGCAACCTACGTTTACCTCAGTTGGGAGGCCGCCCTGCTTGCCACCTTGCTCCTCAACACCGTCTTTATTTTTATCTCACTCTACGGTTGGTCCAACTGGCTCAAGGCCAGCCAAACCAGCAAGCCCAAGGTTCACATTCAACGGACTCCCCGAAAATTATTGCTGCGCTGCGGTCTCGTCATTGCCTGCTTCAGCCTTTTTCTCGGCGGCCTGCTCGATCGTTACAGCGAGGCTTACCTGCCCTATCTTGATGCCTTTGCGACCAGTTGTGCCTTTGTCGCGCAGTGGATGTTGAGTCGCAAATATATTGAAAACTGGATATTCTGGATTGTGGCGGACTGCATCTTTGTGGGCCTCTGGGCCGCACAGGGTTACTACGTGAGTGCCACCTTGTTTATCATGTTCATAGCCCTTGCGACCAAAGGCTGGCGCGAGTGGAATACCTCCATACAATCGGAAAGCGCATGAAACGAGTCGTCCTAACCGGCGCTGAATCGACCGGAAAAAGCACCCTGGCGTGCGAACTTGCGCGGCATTTCAACGCGCCCCACAGCACGGAATACGTGCGAGCTTTTGTCGACGAGACTCAGCGTGCGCCCCAGGCCACCGACCTCGAAAGAATCGCCAAGGGTCAAATCGCGCTCGAGGATGCCGGCCGGCCCTCAAACAATGAGGGACTCGTTATCCATGATACCAACCTGCTCTCCAACTTAATCTACGCGGAGCATTATTTCGGCGGAAATTTGGATTGGCTGGTGGCGCAGTTTAATGCCCGCCACTATGACCTGTACCTGCTGTGTTTGCCGGATTTCCCATGGGTGCCAGACCACGGTCAACGCGAAGGTCCGGAGGCCCGCGATTCCCTCCACCAAAAATTCCTGCTGCGACTGGAGGCCTTGCAGTTGCCATTCACACCGATTGGTGGCAGCCCCGAGGAACGCCTGCAGACCGCGATTCGCTGCATCCAAACTTTGGGTGTATAAAAAATGCGCCCCCGATCAGAGAGCGCATCCAGAAATTCGAAGCTTGCCCGCGTTTACTCGAAGTTATGCGGGGGAAGATGGCGTTCCACTCTTTCGCAATTCAATTTTGCGTGAACTGGCACACCATTTTCAAAGGGCATCGCCGCCTCTCCCTGAATCAGCGGAAGCGCATATTTATAGAAGTGGTAGCTCATGCTGACCCCATCTTCATTGATCCAATTTTCAGGCAGCATCTTGACTCCATTCGCAATTTCGGAAAGCGGCGCCAAACCGGTCTCGCAAGTGTAGGTTTCACCTTCGCCGCGCAGGAGGGTGACCATCTTATCGGTCTCACCGTTGATCGCAGCTTGAACCGCAGCCTGACCTGCGAGGAATGCCTCGTCATTGTCCACCGCCGAGGCGCAATTGGCGGCGGCGCGCTGCGCCATGCCGAGCTTGATGGAGCGTGCCTTGATCTGTAGATTATCTTCGACGAGCTTGCGCAAGTAGTCTCCCGCGCCGCCTAATTGGGAATGACCGAAGGCGTCAGATCCCGTGCTATCGGTTGAGATGTAATTGCCATCGCTATCGAGAAGACCTTCACCGACAACTACCACACAATAATTCTCTTTTTGAAGCACGCGCTGCACATCCGCGATATACTTCTCCGGACTGAAAGCCACCTCCGGCAGATAAATGAGATGCGGCGCACCAGTGGGGTCATCACGGCGCTTCGCAAGTGCGGCGCCAGCAGCAATCCAGCCCGCGCTGCGGCCCATGACCTCGATCACTTGCACCAGGTCGTGTTGACCCATCCCGGCGTTGTCGCAGGCGACTTCTTTAACGGTCGTAGCAACATGCTTGATCACGCTGCCATAACCGGGCGTGTGGTCTGTTGTGACGAGATCATTATCAATGGTTTTAGGGATTCCGATCACGCGGAGTTCATAACCGCGTTCCTTTGCCAGTTTCGATATTTTGTCGGCAGTGTCCTGAGAATCGTTGCCACCGGCATAAAAGAAATAGCGGATATTATGTGCTTCAAAGACCTCGAGCACGCGGGCATAATCTTCCGGACGCTTGAGCTTAAAGCGACAGGTGCCCAAGGCCGCCCCCGGGGTATGGCGCAAGGCACGGATGCTTTGCTGCGATTCTGCCGCGAGGTCGATGAGGTTTTCATTCAAAATCCCCAAAATTCCGTTCAGCCCGCCATAAATTTCCTCAATTGCCTCATGGTTGAGTGCCTCGGTGATCGCACCGGCGAGGCTGGAATTAATAACGGAAGTAGGACCGCCCGATTGGGCGATCAGACAGTTGCCTGTTAGTTGTTCTGACATGTTTGATTGGGTTGTTGAGAAGTTCAGTTTGTGTGTAAATGGCGATTGCAGAATGGCAATCCTTAAAGAATCGCGCCGGGTTGATAGTTGGCCGCTTCCGGGAAATGCGCCGCCTCCTGACGCACCACCGCGCAAAAAGCCTCCACCTGTTGCTTCGCCTGACCGGTCAAGGTTTGGGAGCGCTCCACCAATTCCTTGATTTGAGCTTCCGGCAAGCCCAAGCGCCCGTCCGTTGCCAAGCGCTCCACCAGATCGTTTTTCAGAATCTTGCCGGCACGTAAATCCCGAACCGCCTGCACCGCATGTGTCTTGATCGCTTCGTGGGCTGCTTCGCGACCCGCACCTGCCTTGACCGCCTCCATCAAGAGCGTGGTCGTTGCCAAGAAGGGACCGTAACGTTGATTTTCCTGATCAATCACGGCGGGATACACCTCCATTTGATTCAGAATCGTCAAGAATGTCTCCAATAAACCATCAATCGCAAAGAAACTATCCGGCAGAAAAACACGCCGCACCACCGAGCACGAAACATCGCCCTCATTCCATTGATCCCCGCTCAATTCCGCCGCCATCGTTAAATGCCCCTTCAGAATCGCCGCAAATCCATTCAGCCGTTCACAACTGCGGCTGTTCATCTTGTGCGGCATCGCGGATGAACCGACCTGTCCCTTTGCAAAGCCCTCGCTTGCAAGTTCATGACCCGCCATGATCCGCAGGGTCTTTGCAAAACTGGAGGGGCCCGAAGCAAGCCGAACAAAATTAGAAACCACCTCAAAATCCAGCCCGCGCGGATAAACCTGCCCCAAGGTATCCAGCGAGGCGCCCACTCCCAGATGATCCAGAATACGCGCCTCCAAATCCCCTACTTTTTCGGCATCCCCCTCAAACAGCGTTAACAAATCCATTTGAGTGCCGACTGGGCCTTTCAGTCCACGCACCGGATATGTGTCGATCAAACGATCCAGTTCACGCGCCGCACCGAGTAAATCCTCCCCGAACATCGCGAGGCGCTTACCGAAAGTGGTGGGCTGCGCCGGCACATTGTGCGTGCGCGCTGTGATGACGAGATCCTTCCAGGACTCCGCACGATCCGCTAATTTGAGGAGCACTGCCATCGTCTTGGTACGTATCAACTCCAAGCCGCGCAGAATCTGGAGTTGCTCCACATTTTCTGTCAGGTCACGACTCGTTAAACCTTTGTGGATGTGCTCATAGCCCGCCAAAGCGCAAAATTCCTCAATCCGGGCCTTCACATCGTGACGCGTAACGGCTTCCCGTTCTTGGATGGATTCCAAATCCACCTGTTCCTTCACCGCTTCATAGGCCTCAATCGCGCCCTCCGGAATGTCCAGACCGAGATCCCGTTGCGCCCGCAAGACTGCGAGCCAATAGTCCCGCTCGAGCAATACCCGTCCCTCCGCACTCCAAATACCGCACATTGCGGGTGAGGCGTATCGAGAAGCTAGGACATTGGGCGTGGTTTCCATGATCTGTAAATTGAGAAACCTTCAAATTGCATGCTTTTGCGGCAACATGCTAGAAAAAAACCCGCCCGGAATCGCCGCATCCCTAACTGAGGCACTTGACCACCAACTCACGGCACACTTCTTCCTGTTCGTTGGGCCGCTGAATGATGGCTTCGAAGGCCTCCGAAAACGCCAACTGGAAATCAATCCACTTCTTGAGCGGTGCCTTGCCGACCGTTCCCGCCATCCGTCCCAAATAAAAGGGATTCTGCGAGAAAACATTCAAATTACTCTTTTCTTCAACATCACCAAAATGCATAGCGTAGCTCCTAGCCGCGCCCTCTAAATCTTGCTTGTTCAAGCCCCTTGAGCCCAAACGGATTGCCCCCGCATCCAACAAAACGCGCAACTGAATCAATAAACGATTCCGGGACTGCAGACTACCCAAAAGCCCGCGAGCGTCGTTGTTCGTGAAGAAATGGCGCCGCAGCGCCTGCAGGGTCCATTCCAAATCCAATGAGAAAAAAGCATCCGCCGCCTCAAAAAAATCAGCCTCTCCGAAATTCGGAACGAGCTCCATCACTTCCCGCTCTGTGATGGGGCCACCGCCATCGCCGACATAGGTGCAAAGCTTGCGACACTCCTCCACCAAGAGGCGGGTGTTGCCGTTCACTTTTGCCACCAGCACTTCAACCGCACCCGCTTCTATTTTTATGCCGCTCTTCGCACAACTGGTACGTACCAATTCTGCACACCTCTGAGCCGCATCTCGTCCCGCATCCATCGCCTTGAAATCTGCCGTCTTTTGAACCCACTTATAAAAACTGCGACGCTTGTCCACTGGATAGGCCGTTATCAAAACCCCGACCGCCTCGGGGTCCAGCCCCTCCAAGGCCGCCTTTAAAACCTCCAACAAATCCAAGGTCCCCTGCGCCCGACCCGTCACACTGTCCGCCATAAAATTGACATCCTTCAACCAAACCACCTTGCGCTCCCCAAAGAGGGACAGGGTCTGAACCGCACTGGTGAAACGTTGCAAGGCATCTTCCACCTCCGCGACGTTCGCTGCCCGACCGTCGACCACCTCTTTCGAGAGATCATCCGCCAGCCCTTCCGTTTGCGCCGCAAACCAAGCCCTGCCCTCCTCTGAGACGAGGTAGTCGTCATCTCCGCAAATAAAAGTAAAGGGCTTATTCGGCATAGTTCAGGGAATTTTGCGCCCTGCACCGCACAGCGCAACGAGAAATCACCCCCCAGATTCGGAATCGCTGCACGCCTGCGGTTCCCCGGGCTTTTACTTGAACAACTCGCGCCGCATCCAGTCCAGCGCCGCATGCACCGCCCGCGCCTTCACATCCAGACGCCCACCGGTGTAGCGAACCGTCTTCGACCAAACCCCCGCCGGGGAATGATAGCCCAGGTGAATCGTCCCGACCGGATTCTTTTTATTGCCACCCTCCGGTCCCGCAAAACCGGTCACGCTCAAGCCGTGATGCGCGCTCAGGCTTTCCGCCACGCCCGCCGCCATCGCAATCGCACATTCCGGACTCACCGCCCCGTGCTGCAATAAGATCGATTCCGGCACATTGACCTGGCTCACTTTAACTTCATTCGAGTAGCACACAATGCCACCGATGAAGGTCTTGGATGCCCCTGAAATATTGGTAAATGCATCACTCAGCATTCCACCGGTGCAGGATTCGGCAACCGCCAGTGTTCCATTGGTCTCGCGCAGCTTCCGGTGAACGACCTCCGCAAGACTACCATCGCCGTAACAAAAGAAATCCTCGCCGCATTCATAGGCGACGGCCTGCGCAATTCGCTCCAGATCGGCGGTGTCCAAGTGCCCCGCACGGCTACTCAAACGGACATCTACGATTCCATAATGCGCACAATACGCCACCTGCAAATCCGGCTCGGCCTCCACAATAGGCTTTATACGCGCCTCGATACTGGATTCCCCACAGCCACAGGTACGCAATTGAATGTACGCCGCCGTTTCACTCAAATAACCATCGCGGCGCAAACGCGGAATGACTTCCTCCTCAAACATGGGCCGCAACTCCTGAGTGGGCCCCGGGAGCAAGACCACGGTTTTGCCTTGGGTACGGTAATACAAACCGGGTGCCGTTCCTTTTCGATTTGGCAAGACCTCACCTCCCTCAAAAACATAACATTGCCTGCGGTGATGCTCCGCCATCGGGCGATTGATCACGCGAAAGTAATCACTGATGGCAGCTTCCACCGCCGCGTCATATACCAGCGCGGCACCCAGCGCTTCCGCAATCGTTTCGCGGGTCAGGTCGTCCGAGGTAGGCCCCAAGCCGCCGGTCGTGATGACCAAATCCGACTGCGCCAGTGCCGCTTTAATCGCACCGCTTATTTCTTCCGGGGCATCGCAGACCACACTCGCGCGGCGTACCGGCAAGCCATAACGCGCCAATTCTGCACCCAGGTATTCCAAATGTGAATTGGCGCGAATCCCAACGAGTAGCTCGTCGCCAAAATTTATGATTTCTACTTTTGCGCGAGATGACATGGCTTGATTAATAGGGATCGGGTTTGCTTAATCTAAGTAACTTACATCAATTTTGCCTAAATGCCAGAGCCTGATCCGATAAATCTCAAAGAAAAAGTGCGGCGTCTGCCACATCAACCCGGTGTTTATCTAATGAAGGATCGCCTCGGGCAGACGATTTATGTTGGCAAAGCCAAAGACCTCAAGAAACGCGTCTCCACTTATTTCCAGGCATCCCGCAAGCTGGTTGTCGCGCAACCCAAAATACGGGCGATGCTGGAACTGATCCATGATTTTGACATTATCCGGGTTAAATCCGAAGCGGAGGCACTCCTACTCGAAGGCCAGCTCATCAAAAAATACCGCCCGCGCTACAATACCGATTTCACGGACGACAAACGTTTCCTGCTCGTGCGGATTGATTTGCGCGAAGCCTTGCCCCGTTTTCGACTGACGCGCAACCGCATCGACGCGCACTCGCGCCATTTTGGACCCTTTGCACACTCGGGTCATTTGCGTCAAACCCTTGCGGCCTTGCAGCGCAAATTCGGGATTCTACTGGGGGATGCCAAACCGGTCAATTTGGGCAACGGATTGTGGCGTCTCTACGATGACGCCCGGGCAGAAATTTACGGACACCCCAATGAGATAAGCGAAGCGGATTACCACCAACGACTGGAAGCGGCCTGTGAGTTTCTGGAGGGCAAGGCAAAAGAATGGCTTCGGGAACTTCAGGAGCAAATGCAGGCCGCCGCCAGCGAACGAAACTACGAAAAGGCCGCCGCCTTCCGGGATCGCATTGAGGCGCTCAAACGAACCGCGCAGCGAACCCGAAAATTTGAGCGCAACCTCCTGGGGCAATCCGACCCCAAAGCGGCCCTCCAATTGCTGATGGAGCAACTTGCCCTCCGGAAACGACCCGACCAAATTGAGTGCTTCGATATTTCGCATATCTCCGGCAGTTTCTGCGTGGCTTCGATGGTTTCTTTTAAAAAGGGGCGTCCCGACCGCAAGCAATACCGGCGCTACAAGATAAAATCCTTTGTCGGGAACGATGATTTTCGTGCGATGGAGGAAGTGGTGGGGCGACGCTATCGCCGTCTTCATGACGAGGGTGCCGCTTTTCCAGACTTAATCGTGGTGGATGGGGGCGCGGGACAGGTCGGTGCCGCGATGCGTGCTTTCCTGAACCAAGGCATCGAACCGCCTGCGTTGATCGGGCTCGCCAAAAAAAATGAGACCATTCTTTTTAGCGATGGACGCGACCCCCTCAATCTGGAAGCGCACGATCCTGCTCTGCGTCTCCTGCAACATTTGCGGGATGAGGCGCATCATTTTGCCAACAGTTTTAATGCCGAATTACGCAGTCAGCGACTGCGCGAATCCATCCTTGAGGATTTCAAGGGGCTGGGTCAGGCCAAACGCCACGCCCTGTTGGCTCATTTCGGCTCGCTACCCAAAATGCGCGAGGCCTCCATCGCGGAATTTTGCGAAGTTCCGGGAATTGGAAAACTCACAGCCAAGCGTCTTGTTGCATTTCTCAAAGAGACCTAGCAATCACTCCGGCATGCCCTGTTCTTCAATTGGAACGGGCGTTGCGCTCGCGTTGGCATCATCCTTAGTCATTTCGTTCATTTTTTTGAACACGGGAACAGTCATTACCGCGAGCAAAACAACGATAACAAAGATGATTAAAATCTCGATCAGAGCAAAGCCTGCGCTTTTTTTAACGTTAAATTCATTATGCTTTAGCATATTGTAACGATTTCAAAAATGAGTGAGATTGCAAACATTTTTCAGAAGCGGGGCGAAAAACCCGTATAAATAATACCAAATTCTAGCGGTGCCTTCGCCAATCAAGAAAAATCACTCCTCAAAGCTCGAAATAAAAGAAGGCTAAAAGTACAGGCAGCAACATCCCCAACAGCATGACATAAAGAATAATTCGCTGGCTTTTGAGGGCGCGTTTCAAGTCCTCAGGATCACTTTCGTTTCCTTCACTCAAGATATAATACTAGCTTAATTTTGCGACAAAACGAAAGCCCGTTAAGCGATTGCGCTCGGCCCGTGAGGTGCTGCGGCGCGGCACACTGAAAATCACCTCAATTCGGTCACCGGCGTGACCACCGATATGATGCGCATCTTCCTCATCGAATTGATCAATCGATTCCAGCCATTCACTGAGATTACCCAGAAGGTCGTAATATCCACTTGAGAAGGGCTCCTTTTGACCTACCGGTCTCGCGATCTCTCTCGCATCGGAAACACTCCAAACATGTTTCTCAAGCACAACATAGCGCAAGGGCCCCAGAGCTTGACGGAATTCATGCTCGGTCGGCAGGCGCACAGGCTTGCCCAAAATCCAGCCCAAGCGTTTACAAAAATCCTTCGCCTCCAACCAGCTCACCGAATCGACCGGTTTCGTCTCGCCGGTGTTACGGCTGGGATTTTCCCCCATAATAAACTGATATAACACCTGCGTTACCTCGGTTTTTGCCATATGCCAGTCTTCCACTTCAGGAACAGGTAAAAGCATCGCGTAAACACGATCCTGAATGAAACCCAAATCATTTTTAATGATAGCAAGATAACTGATCTTTAATTTGAGTTCTTCATCAAAGAGCGAGCTGCGGGGATGCGCATCTTGCATGTATTGAATATCGCGGCTAAGTTGCGCGATGAGTTCAACTGCGTCGTAAGTGCGGCGTTCAGCCAGAATTTGTTCAAGCCGGGCATGATTGGCCTCGATAGTGCGGCCTAACTCAAAGCTTTGCGCGGTTTGAGCTTTGCGTAAAAAATAATTAGCGCGATCTGAGGAAGCGTGCGGGCTTTGCGGAAAGTTTTTATTGAGCTCCCCCTGTAATCGTGCCGCCTCTTGATAACAATGCGCGGATTCCAGCATTTCACCTTGCGCCTTCAAGGCATCAGCCTTCTCTTCCAACGCAACAATCTCCAGATTGCTTTGACCCGACTGAATCCCAAGTAATTTTGTCTTCAGTAATTCCAATCGCAAGGTGCTGGCCTGCTTTGTTCCGCGGTAAGAACGATTGATATCCGTCTGTATGTTAATCGCATTGTTCAAAGTTTCCTCTGCAGCTTCCCATTCCATCGCCTTGATATGCCCATCCGCCACCGCTTCCAAATCCAAACTTTCCTGATAAATGGGTTCCGCAATCAGGTATCGGGATTTCCGTTGCAAGAGGGTCGCACGTCCGTGGTTCACATGCGGGCTTTGGGGAAATTGCTCGTTGATCTGCTTTTGCCGTTCAAATGCGTGTTTCATGCGCTCGTGCGCAGCCAGGTAATCCTTCTTCATTGATAGCGCATCCGCTTCCGCCTCCAATGCCCGGCTTTTCTCCAGAATGGGCAAACTGGCATGCTCGGCGTAGCGCTCCCGGAGGCTTCTTAATCGCAACTCCCCCTCCACGTCATAACTTGGAAGCGCCTTGATGTACGCCTCTTGAAAATCCAAGGCCTGTTTTAAAATAGCTACATCCTCGGCACTCGGTTTACGCAGCGACAGGATTTCATCAAAACTGCCCTCATGAATCAGACTTTTTTCCTGCAATTTAAGCATGGCATCCGTTACTTCATATTGCGAGGTGTCAATGGTCTCATAGTCAATAGTCTTCGGACCCAGCTTCGAGAGCATCCAAAAAGCTGCCAAAACGGCGACACAACATAGCAAGATCAAGCTCGCCTTGATGTATCCATCCTCTGCCTGTCGATCCAATCCCGAAGCCCAACCCAATCTGTTATTCTTTTTTAAAAACATAGATCACTACTTATTTAACGAGCTTTTTAGCCAAAACAGCAAGCACGCATCCCGCAAGTCTAAAGCATTGCTCGCAATACAAGCCCAACTGAGCTTGTATTTATCGCTCGACTTCAAAAGCTAAAGAAAGTTTCAAGAATATAAGATGTTTGAGCAAATCACTATCCTCGGGCCCGGTCTTCTGGGTGCTTCACTGGCCATGAAAACCAAGGAAGTTGAGCTATGCCAACGCTTGGTGGTCGGAACGCGCCGAACCGAGAGTCGCGATGCATGCCTTGCCGAGACTTGGTGCGACGCCGCTTTTTGCGAAGCTGAAGCAGCAGTTGCCGACAGCGATCTCATCATTTGCTGCACCCCCGTTGCAAGCATCGCCCCCCTGCTCAAACAAATCGTGCCTGCCATAAAAAAAGGTGCACTGGTCACCGATGTCGGCAGCACCAAACTAGGAATCTGCCAAGACCTCGAACATATTTCTGGCAAAGATTTCACTTTTGTCGGCGCACATCCAATGGCGGGTTCAGAGAAATCAGGACTGCAAAACGCACGATCAGACCTCTTTCAGGACGCGGCCTGCATCCTTACCCCCACCGAACAAACCCCGCCCGATGCCCTCAACAAAGCCAGGGCATTTTGGGAAGCAGTCGGCACCCGCATCCATGTCATGAGCCCCGAAAAGCACGACCAAAGCGTCGCCGCTATCAGTCATTTGCCACACCTGCTCGCCTCGGCGCTTTGCAAGGATCTAAGCGAGAAAGATCCCGTCTGGAGACAACTCAGTGGCCCGGGATTGCGCGATACCACCCGCGTGGCGGGCGGCGACCCGGAGCTCTGGCAACAAATCATGCTCCACAATAAAGGCCCGCTCCTGGAAGCACTCGCGGAATTTGAAAACAGCCTCGCCGCTTTCAAGCACGCCCTTCAAGCCGAAGATGCCAAAACCATTCACCGCCTGCTAAAGATGGGCAAAGACTTCCGTGATCAGCTGAACCATGATTGACCCTTTGCCAATCACGCCCTTTGCCCGTCCGATTGAGGGAACCCTTCGCCTGCCCGGCTCCAAAAGCATCACGAATCGCGCCCTCATTCTCGCGGCTTTGTCACAAGGTGAAACCCGCCTCGAGGGCGCCCTCTTCAGTCGCGATACGCACATCATGCTGGAAGCGCTTGAAACCCTCGGTTTTAAAATCCAAGCAGATCCGGACACCTGCTCGATTCGCTTGCAAGGAGAAGGCGGTCGCATCCCAAAAAAAACCGCACGCCTCGAGGTCGGCAACGCCGGAACCGCCGCCCGTTTCCTGACTGCCCTGCTGGCAATTGAAGCAGGCGGATGCTACACCCTCGATGGTGACCCCGCGATGCGTGAACGCCCAATCTTTGGCCTCCTCAAGGCCTTGACTGAAAATGGTGCGGCAAGATTTGAATTCCACGAAAAACCCGGACATTTCCCCTTTACGATGCACACGCAGGGTTTCAAGGGTGGCGCGGTTGCGGTGGACGCCTCCGCCAGCAGTCAAATCCTGTCGGCCCTCTTGATGGCTGCACCCGCAGGCCCCGCCAATGTCCAGTTTATCGCACCGCATGTGCGCCCCGCCTACATTGGCATTACGCTCGCGGTTCGACAGGCATTTGGAGCGGACCCCGCAGCGCCCGACGAAGTCGGCGCCTATCTCCTCCCCGCAGTGCATTACACCGTCCCGGAGGGAGGCTTTTATTCCATTGAACCCGACCTGTCCGCAGCCAGTTATTTCCTTGCCCTCACCGCCCTCCACGGAGGCAGCCTACAAATCCCCAAGCTCAGCCCCGAACCCCTTCAGGGCGACGCCCGCTTTGTCGAGGTGCTCCAACCGCTCGGGCTTGAAGTCCAGCAAAACGCCTCCGATTGGATCGCCCGGGGGAAATCTCTCACTGCCTTTCCTCAGCAAGCCACCGCGATCGACTTCGCCAACTTCTCCGACACCTTCCTCACCTACGCCGCCCTATCCCCCCTACTCGGCGCAGCAATATCGATCAAAGGAATCGCCCATACCCGCAAACAGGAAACCGATCGACCCGCCGGAATGGCGCGTGAATTACAGAAACTGGGTCAAGCCGTCAGCGAAACCGACGACAGCCTCACTATCACACCGGATCTTGACGCCCTGAAACAACGCGCCAGCGAAGCGCGTGCAAAAAACCAACTGCTTGAAATCGAGACTTACGAGGATCATCGTTTCGCCATGAGCTTTGCAATTCTTGGGACCTACGACCTCCTCGAAGACGGACAACCCTGGCTCGCAATCCAAGACCCCGCCTGCTGTGGCAAAACCTTCCCCGACTTCTTCCAAACCCTTGAAAGCCTGCGCCATGAATGATGCCTCCTTTATAATCGTGGCGATCGATGGTGGCGCCGCCACCGGGAAATCATCCACCGCGCGCGCCCTCTCCGCGCGTCTGGGCCTCATGCATGTCAATACCGGCGCCCATTACCGCACCCTTACCCATGCCCTCCTAGAGGCAGGCGCTGATCCGAATTGCCCCAAGCAAATCCCCGCCCTACTGCAATCCCTTGCGGTCGAAACCCGCCTCCTTGATTCCAGCGCACAACTCGCGGTCAATGGCTGCGTTCCGGAAGAAAGCGACATCCGTTCACCCCAAGTCAACGCCGCAGTCTCCCTGATCGCCGCCCTGCCGGAAGTCCGGGATTTTCTCTTTCAATACCAGCGCAATCAAGCTCAGCTCGCCCGTGAAAAAAATTTTCCCGGCTTAGTCATGGAAGGTCGCGACATCGGCTCCGTCATTTTCCCCGACGCCGATTTTTGTTTCTTCCTGCATGCGGACGCCGAAACCCGCGCGGCACGGCGCGCCAAAGAAGGGCTCACCGATTCCATCTCCCAACGCGACCAAATCGATTCTAACCGAAAGACCGCTCCCCTCACATGCCCAGAGCACGCAGTTAAAATCGACACCGGCCCGCACTCACTTGAAGCAGTCGTTGAACTCATCTGCGAACACATCCATCCCTCCAATGACTGATCGCAACATCCCCATACCCCCGCTCTATGAAGCCACTCGAATCCTCGCGGATTGGTTCTTCAGCACCTGCTATGATTTTGAAAACCATGGCGCCGGGAATATCCCCTTGCAAGGCAGTGTCATATTCGCCGCCAATCATGTCAGTTTTTTCGATCCCCCCGCGATCGGCGCACGCATCCCGCGCCAAATCAATTATTTCGCCCGCGACACGCTCTACCGGGGCTGGTTCGGCAAATACCTGCTCGCCCTCGACACCATCCCGGTGTCACGCGACAACGCCGACATCCGCTCACTCAAGGCAATCTTCAAAGCTCTGAAAAAGGAAGGTGCGGTTGCGATTTACCCTGAAGGCACCCGCTCCAACGACGGCGCCCTCCTCCCCCCCAAACCCGGTGCCGGTATGATTGCCTGTAAATCCCGCGCCACCGTGATCCCCACCCGGCTCTTCGGAACCTATGAAGCTTATGGACGGCACCGCAAAACCCCCTCCATCGGAGGCCCAATCGATATTGTTTACGGTGCACCGATTTCAAGCGAAACGATTGACCCCGGACCCGAACATCCCGAACGTTATCTTGAAGCTTCCCGTCGAATCATGAAACACATTGAGGCGTTGCAAGCACCGAATCCTTCCATCATTTAAAAGCGCATACCACCCATCTTATGAGTTCTGCCTCCGATCGCTACGCCCAACGCGGCGTCTCCTCTTCAAAATCAGAAGTGCACGCCGTCGTCGATCACCTCGACCGCGGAATTTTCCCGGGCGCCTTCTGCAAAATCGGCCCCGACGTCCTGACGGGCGACCCCACCAAATGCGCGGTCATTCATGCCGATGGTTCCGGCACAAAAAGCACCCTCGCCTACCTCCACTACCGCGAGACCGGTGACCCTTCGGCATTCCGTAAAACCGCCCAGGACAGCCTCGTGATGAATATCGACGACCTCCTCTGCATCGGCGCCATCGATGGGATCCTCATTTCCAGCACCATTAACCGCAACGCCCGCGCCATTACCGCCGAGGCTCTCGGCGCACTTATTTCCGGCACCGAGGATTTCCTCAAACGACTCCGCGAATACGGCGTAGGCGTGGTGAGTGGTGGTGGTGAAACCGCCGACGTGGGTGACCTAACCGGAACCGCAACCGTTGATTCCTGCGCGGTTGCTGTGATGCCCCGCAACGCCGTCATCGACAATGCCAACATTCGCCCCGGCCTTGCGATTGTTGGCCTCGCCTCCGCCGGTCAGGCAAACTACGAGGATTTTGAAAATTCCGGGATCGGCAGCAATGGACTCACCAGCGCACGCCACGATTTGCTGGCACCTTACTATTTGGAAAAATACCCCGAGACCTGTGACCCGCGCACCGATCCGGCGCTTTTGTATTGCGGGCCCTACAAAATGGAGGACCCCTTGCCGGGATCCAAACTGAGCGTTGGCGAGGCCCTGCTGAGCCCCACCCGTACCTACGCCCCGGTCATCCGCGACCTCCTCGAGGCACACCGTCCGTCGGTGCGCGGTTTGGTGCATTGCTCCGGCGGCGGCCAAACAAAATGCCTGCGCTTTGGCTCCGGCGTTCACTTCGTCAAAAACAATTTGCTCCCCGTACCCCCCGTTTTTGAAGCGATTCAAAAAGCCAGCAATACGAGCGCGGAAGAAATGTTCCGAGTCTACAACATGGGGCACCGCATGGAAATATACTGTGAACCCGCAGCCGTTCCCGAAATCATTACCCTCTCAGAAAGTCACGGAATCCCGGCACGCGAAATCGGCTACACCGAAGCAAGCACCGAGGCAGATGCCCGCAATCATCTGAGCATCACTCACGACGGCGAGACGCATACCTATATCGTCGAAGCCTGATAGATCGCGAGCCAAGGCCAAAAAAGACTGGCAATACCCGCGCTGCAGTCATTTATTTTTAATGCTCTGTTTCAGGGCAGTTTTTTTATAATGTTGCTTTCACGTCTCCAATTTTTAGCCACCTCATCCCTGCTGATCGCCTCCTGTGTTTTTGCGCAGAACCGCGAGATGCTGGGCGAATACCGTATTGGAATCGTAGGACAAGACCGGGAAGACAGCATTTACCAGGCGACCCAACTCGGGGCGATGGATGCCGCACATGCCATCAGTAAACGAGATTCCATTGATGTTGAGGTGGTCGTCCTGACCCCGGACAGCTCGCTGGGGCAAGATCAGGAAAGTTCGCTCAGCAAACTTTTTATCAACAATGCGGACGGTATCATCATTAGCCCGGGCACCGAATCCACCACGCACTCCGCGATTCGCTTTGCTCAGGAACAGGGGCAAAAAATAATATTCTTTGAAACAGAACTTGAGGATTTTAATCCGCTCGCCGCAATTGTCGCAGATGAATACAAAGCTGGTTTGCTCGCGGGGCAAACCATCAAGGAATATCTACCCTCGCGCGCGCGCATTGCGATCCTCATGGCCACCAACCCCAACCTCGCCCAAAAAGAACGCCTGCGCGGGGTCCGCAACGCCATTGGCTACAAAGCCATCGAAGCCATCGTACAATGCGAACCCAATTATTTCTCAGCGATTGAGGCAATCCGCAACGCCGAGGACAAAGACCGTAACGACCTCATCAACGGATGGATTTTCCTCGATGACTGGCCCCTCATTGGCATGCCCGCCTACCCTTGGAAAGCGGGAGAACGCCCCTCCGTTGCGATTCAATCATCCCCCACCGCCTTCATCCACATCGACCAGGGCTATTTGAACGCCCTCGTAGTACACCCTTATTATGAATGGGGACGCATGAGCGTCGAAACTCTGGTTGAGCGCCTGCACAATGACAAATTCCCCGATTCGCCCCGCATGGAAACCGAGCCTCAGATAATCAATCAGTTCAACATCAAGGACTATCGCAAAAAATGGCACCAGTGGCTTCAATAGCCCGGCCCCACGCAGCGCAGGCTAGCCCAAGACCAGCACCGCAACGCCGAAGTAGATAATCAGCCCCAGCACATCCATCACCGAGGTGATCAAGGGCGTGCTCGCAGTCGCAGGATCCACCCGCAAGCGGCTCAGGATAAATGGCAACAAAGCGCCGAAGGTGTTCGCCGAGAACACGATTAACGTCATACTCAGGCCGACCACCCAAGCGATCCGGCTGTCGCCGCCATAAACCTGGCTCATAAGGCCGGCAATGACCGCCATCGCAGCACCCAGCATCAGCCCAACAAATACTTCTTTTCCGGTAGCGCTGAGCCAATCTTTCAATTCAAGATCCCCCGTCGCAATCGCGCGCACCATCAGGGTAGAAGACTGCGCCCCGCAATTACCACCACCCGCAATCACCAATGGCATAAAGAGAGCCAGCGTGATGAACTCCATCACATACTCCTCGTAACTCGATATGACTGCGGCCGAGATCAGGTTCACGAAAATCAAAACAAGGAGCCATACAATCCGCTTGCGGAACAATTGTAAGGGCGCCGCCATGCTGTATTTCGTCTCCAACGGTGCCATCGCCACACTCTTCTGAATGTCCTCCGTGGTTTCCTCCTCCGCCACGTCCATGATATCGTCCACCGTGACGATGCCCACAATCACGCCATCCGAATCCACCACCGGCAGCGCACTCACGTCGTAGCGCTGAATCATTTCAACCGCCACCTCGCGATCCTCAAAAGCTGAGATGCTCACGCAGTTGTAATTCAACATGTCTCCAATCGCCCGATCCAGTGGAGCCATGATCAAACGGCGCATACGAACTATATCAACCAACTTGCCATTCCCATCTGTCACATAAAGTATATTGAAAATCTCCGAATCGCGCCCGTATTTGCGTATGTGTTCCAAGGCGATGCCAACCGTCCATTCCGCCCGAATCCGGATATAGTCGGGCGTCATCAAACGTCCCACGCTTTCTTCCGGATAACCCAGCAATTGGCGCGATTCCGCCAAATCCTCCGGCCCCAACAATTGCATCAAACGCCGCGTCACCTGTGCCGGCAATTCCTGCAACAGTGCGGTACGGTCATCCGGACTCAAATTCGCCAGAAGGCTTCGGGTGTCTGCATCCGTCAAAGCCTTCAGGAAATCATCCTGTGCCTCTGGTTCAAGATACGAAAATACATCCGCAGCCCGTTGCCTCGGGAGGGCGCGATAGACGAGCATTTCCTGTCCCTTTTCCAGATTGATCAGCAGGTCTGCAATCTCGGGATCCGCCCAGCTCTCAAGCGCCGCGACCACCGCAGGGTAGCGTTGCCCGGCAATCAATTGCCGGACCTCTGCTTCCGTGCTTTTTACCTCCTCTATCATTACGCGTTACAACTAAGCCCTTCAAGGCAGCTAAGTAAAGACACGAAAATTCAACTTCATTTTTTTATCTTACTATTTCAAAGGCTTGAGTCTTGTGCCTTTCCCATTTTAATCCATTGCTCATCCCATGACCCATATACGAACTGCCGCACGAGCCCTCATCATCGAAGATGGCAAACTCCTTACCATCAAAATGCGCGACTCCAGCGGGGTCTTCTATATCCTTCCCGGCGGTGGTCAGCAACACGGCGAAACCCTCCATCAAGCCCTCGCACGGGAAGCACAGGAGGAAATCGGCGTCCCGATTGAAATCGGCGAATTTGCCTACATTCGTGAATACATCGGAAAAAACCACGCCTTTCGCGCCAGTCATGCCAATTTCCACCAGGTTGAATGCATCTTTCATTGCACGCTTCAAACCATTGAGGGTTTTGGTACCGGAACCGAACATGACAAAAAGCAAATTGGCCTCGAGTGGATTCCGCTCACCCAAATCAAAGAATGTCGTCTGCTTCCCGATGTCATCAAATCTTTTTTCACCGCCAATGGTTTTATCGCTGAAAAATGCTACCTCGGTGATATCAACTAAAACTTGAAGGATTTTCCCCGGAGCCATGCGAGCCAGCAGCCAACGATTCAGCCAAGACCATCAAAACCTCGCAGGAGCGGGTCGGCTCTCTCGCATGGACTGGATTAACCCACTGGCGATTGCCCTACTTTGCGCCGCAGGCATACTCTTTATCTTCTCGGCACAGGTATCCCACACCGGCAATGATTGGCAGAAACAAATCGTCTGGACCCTCCTCGGTTTTTGTACCTACGCAATCGTTGCAGTTGCAAATTACAAAATCTTCCTGTCCTACGCCCATATCCTCTATGCCCTCGGCATCGCTGGCCTCCTGCTCGCCCGACCCGAAAGCCCGTTCAGCGTCGAAATGATGGGAGCGCGACGCTGGGTTGACCTTGGGATCACCACCGTGCAACCCACCGAGGCTGCCAAAATCGGCACCCTCATCATGGCATCCAGCATTCTGGCACGCTCCAAGGTCGGCTCCATCAGTGAATCGATCCTCGTTATTGCCAAAGTCGCCCTTATTTTTTTGTTACCTATGTGGTTGATTTTTATGCAGCCTGATCTAGGCTCATCGCTTGTTTTTCCACCTATGATTTTTGCACTTCTATATATTTCCCGCCTTTCAGGGAAATTCTTCCTCGGTGCATTCGCCATATTTATGCTCGCTGTGTCAGTCGTCGGTATTGACATTTACGCCTACAGCCAGCACCTCGAACGCGCACGCCTCATCAAACAAAGCGACTCTAGCGCTGTTTCCGCCGAGGCCTACCGTTCCATCCTACCCATCCATAATTATCAACGTAACCGGATCCTCACCTTTGTTGCACCAAAGGTTGTCGATCCAAATGGCACTGGCGCAAGCTGGAATGCCATGCAAGCAAAGATATCAGCCGCCACCGGCGGTGCCACCGGGAAAGGCCTCTTCGAAGGCACCCAGGCACAACTCGGTTATCTGCCAAAGGCGGTTGCACACAACGACTTCATTTTCTCCGTAATCGCGGAAGAAACTGGTTTTCTTGGAAGCGTCTTCATTGTAGGGCTCTTTGCCATCCTTGTTTCCAACGGCATCCGTATCGCCGGACTTGCTAAAGACAGATTTGGAATGCACCTCGCCTGCGGCGTGAGTGTCCTCTTCCTCATCCATTTCTTTATCAATATTGGTATGACAATTGGCATTACTCCTATCACCGGACTACCGCTTCCCTTTTTAAGCTACGGAGGTTCCTTCGTCTTGAGCTGTTTCTTTCTCCAAGGTCTAATACAAAGTATTTACAGGCACCGCAAGGACTACACCTGACCACATGCCAGTATCCGACCTATGAGTAAAAACTTCAGAGACGTGGCAACCTCCCATTCAACCCGGGAAACTCCCAAGCCATGCAAGAATCAAACACCATCCATTCCAACGACAACAACAACGAACAGCCCAGTGGCGATAACTACGATCAAGACCTGACCACTCCGCCCGCGGAGGAAAAAGCAGAGCGAATCAACCCTAGGGAACTTCGCGACGCCGCTGCCAAGCGCGCTAAGAAACAACCGCTTGTCAGCCGTATCATCAAGGCCATCAAAAAAGAAGATAAGGCCTATTCGGAACTCATCATCAACTCCGAGCCACTCGAAAAGCGCGTCGCCCAATTAAAAGACGGCGTCCTTGAGAAATTCGAGGTGGAGCGCGCCGGAGACGCACGCGAAGTAGGCGCCATCTTCAAGGGGCGCATCCAAAACCTCGAGCACGGCCTCAAAGCCGCCTTCGTTGATATCGGGCAGCCGAAAAACGCCTTCCTTCATTACTGGGACATCCTGCCCGCCGCCAACGACAGCACCATTGAAGTGGTGCGCGACAACAAATCCGACAAGCAGCGCAAAAGAGAGCAGGAAAAAATCACCACCAAGGATATCCCCAAGCTCTATCCAATCGGCAGCGAAATTGTCCTCCAAATAACCAAAGGACAAATCGGCACCAAAGGCCCGCGCACCACCACCAATATTGCACTGCCGGGGCGTTTCCTCGTCCTGATGCCCTACGCCGGTACAATGGGCATCTCTCGTAAGATCGAAGACAAGAAGGAACGCTCACGCCTCAAGGGTATTCTCCGCGAACTCACCCTTCCCGAGGGAATGGGCGTTATCATTCGCACCGCCGGTGAAGGAAAAAAAGCCCGCTATTTCATTCGCGATATCCACATCCTCCTCAAGCGCTGGGAAGGGATCACCGAGCGAATGGACGCCGCACGCAAACCCACCTGCCTCTACGTTGAGCCCGATCTCGTCGGGCGGACTGTGCGCGATTTCCTCACCGAGGAAGTGGACCGCGTCCTCGTTGATAAAAAAGAGGACTACGACCGCGTCATGGAAGAGGTGATAAAAATCTCACCCCGCTCGAAGTCAAAAATCCAACTCTTCAAAGATGACATCCCCGTCTTTGAGCGGTTCAATATCGAACGCCAAATACAGCAAACGTATATGCGTTGCGTACCCCTTCCCTCCGGCGGCGAAATTGTCATCGAAGAAACCGAGGCCCTCATCTCGATCGACGTCAATACCGGCGCCCACAAAAACAAGAATAAAGACGGCAAAAACTTTATCCTTCAGGTCAATCTGGAAGCCGCCACCGAGATCGCCCGCCAAATCCGTCTGCGCAATATCGGCGGACTCGTCATTATGGATTTCATCGACATGAAATCCAAAAAAGACCGCAACTCGGTCCTACAGCGCATGCGCCGCGAAATGGCCGGCGATAAAGCCAAGAGTCAAATCCTGCCCATCTCAACCCTTGGGATCATGCAGATGACACGCCAACGTCACAGCGAGAGCCATTCCAGTGGCACCAACGTCGATTGCCCCTATTGCAACGGCCGCGGCTCCGTCAAATCCTCCCGCACCATGAGCGTCGAAATCCAGCGCCGTCTCATCAGCGTCATTCGCCACCTGCGGGCACGCGATGGAGTCGACGAAGAAATCAGCCTTCGCATCCTCCTGCATCCCTCCAACCTCGAGCGCCTGCGCAATGAGGACGAGCACCTGCTTCTGGAAATCGAACAATCCTACGGCGTCAAACTCGCCTTCCGTGCCGACCCGGTCTACCACGTCGAAAACTTCAAGATCATCGACGCAAAAACCGGACAGGAGCAACGCTAGCACCCACCCTTGTCGCCGCGCAGCATTGTGACCGCTTCTCCATGACAAACGAATCCCATCGCTTGTTTGAAGAGAAGCGGCGCCGGATCCGTCGCCTCAAGCGTTGGCTGCGACCCCTTCCAAGACGCGCCAATCTTCACCGCTACCCCGTGCTCAATTGGTTTGCGAAGGCGGCGCGCCAACGGATCTACCTTTGGAGCTTTCGTCCGGAGCAGGCGGTTCCGGCCCTACGTGTTGGCTGTATTCTCACCCTCTTACCCATCTATGGCCTCCAAATACCACTGGCACTCTTGCTCGCTCTGTTCATGCGGGCAAACCTCCCCATCCTCGCCGGACTTCAACTTATAACCAATCCCTTCACCGTCCTCCCCATTTGGTTTGCCCTCTATCAAATCGGACGCATGACACTCGGCTTGCTCGCCATTGAGACCAGTCCCTTTGGTAAAAATGAAATTGATGCGCTCATACACAACTTCTTTACCGGCAACTGGGGCAACAATCTCGACACCCTACTTTCCGTCTTTTCAGTCACAACGCTCGGCGGTGTGATTATCGGAACTTTTCTTGGCGCCGTCGCAGGGAGCCTTTACCGTTTCATTGCCAAGCGCACCACCGCCAGCTATCAACGACTCCATCATAAGATCGAACAGCTCCGTAATTCCAAACCCTCACCTACTACGCCTAAAGACGATGCTTAAATTACCCGCCCTGGCACTCCCCATCCTTGGCCTCCTCCTCTCCGGCTTCCTTCAAGCCCAATCCATTCATCTCGGCATCGACGTCCTTCAGGAAAACGGATTTCGACAGCTCGCCGGAAAGCGCATCGGACTCCTAACCCACCCCGCCGGAGTCAACCGCCACGGACAAAGCACCATCGATGTCCTGCGCCGCGCAAACAATACCCGCCTCGTTGCCCTCTTTGGCCCTGAGCACGGCATCTACGGCGACGAAAAAGCCAATAAACCCATCCCCAACCGCATCGACTCACGCACTGGCCTCCCGGTCTACTCCCTCTATGGAAAATACCGTTGGCCGAGCAACGACATGCTGGAGGGACTCGATGCCATTGTCATCGACCTGCAGGACATCGGCGTCCGCTCCTACACCTACGTTAGTTGCATGATTCGAACCATGGAGGCCTGCTTCGCCAATGGGGTTGAAGTCATCGTCCTCGACCGACCCAACCCCCTCGGCGGACTGAAGGTGGATGGCCCGCCGCTGGATCCCGAATGGCGTTCCTACGTCGGCGATATTTTCACCCCCTACGTGCACGGACTCACCATCGGAGAAATTGCCTACATTGCACGCAATACGCCCGGTTGGCTTCGCCCCGAGAAGGTCAATCCCGAACAGCTTCGCCGCGCCAAACTGACGATCATTCCGATGCGCGGCTGGAAACGCGACATGCTCTGGCCCGAGACCGGACTTCGCTGGATTCCCACTTCCCCCTATATCCCGAATCTCGCGGCGGTTCTCGGTTATGCCATGCTTGGGCTTGGCGCACAGGAAGGCGGCTTCAGCCACGGTATCGGCACCCCCTACCCCTTCCGCTTCCTCCGCTATAAAGGGAAATCCGCCGCCGAAGTACAAGGCGCCCTCACCCGCCTCCGCATTCCCGGACTCCAATTCCAAATCAAGCGCACCCAAACAAAATCCGGCACTGAAATTGAAGGCGTCTACGTTCACGTTACCGACTGGAAACGCCTGCGCCCGACCGAAGTCAGTTTTCATATGATGCAGCTCACCGCCGCATGGGAACCCGGCAACAACTTCGCCGCCATTAAGCGCGTCGAGCTCTTCAATAAACACGTTGGCAGTTCCGCCTGGTGGAACGAAATCAGCACACGTGACTACCGCGCGCGCGTGACCCCCTTCCTGAATCAATGGTCCCGCCAGGCGCAGGATTTCCAGCAACATTTTCGCCGTTACTGGCTTTACTGAACCGCCCCCAACAGCGCCGCCACCTTTACGCTGTCCACTTTCCCGGATGCATTCAGCGGTAACGCCGCCACCCGCAGGCACAACTTCGGAAGCTTATGCGGTGCCAACAAGCCCGCAAGCGGCGCGGTGAGATCCAAATCCGACTCCGCCACATAAAACGCCACCACCCGTTCAACCCATTCCGCATCCGCTTGCCCGAGAACGAGCGCCGCCTCGACCCCCTCCACCTGTAGCATCGCGGTCTCAACCTCCTGAGGATCTACCTTTTCTCCCCCGCTTTGAATCAAACGATCGATTCGACCGACCACGTGCAACTGCCCGTCTTCATCCAAAAAACCGGCATCGTCCGTCAAAAATTCCCCATCCCGCAAACCATCTGCCCGCGCCGCATGATAACCATGAAACAACGCCTTTGACGCCACCCGGATGCGCCCCACCTCCCCCGGCGCGCAGATTTTCCCCGCCTCATCGATTATGCTGAGGCTTGCATGACACAGCGCCCGACCCGCATCAAAGGCACCGGACATAAATGCCTCGACGCTCAAAGCGGCGACCATCGCTCCCGTTTCCGTCATGCCATAACTTAAAACCAGCGGCAACTTTTCGGCGCGCGCCCGTTCCGCCGTCTCCACCCGCATCGGGCCACCACCCATATAAATCGCCTCCATCCCGCGCAAGGCCTCCACCGAAGCATCATCCTCCAACAAACGCTCCAGTTGCGTTGCCACCAGCGAAATTGCCACCCCTTGATTCGCGCGCCCCGCACAACGCGGGATATCCGCCCAAGTCCCCATCGCAAACTGCATCGAACCAACAAAACTGCGCACCAATTGCATCAGTCCACTCACATGGTAGAGCGGCAGCACACATAAAACGCGCTCCACCCCGGCACCCGCAAAAGTCAGCCAACCCTCCGCCGCGACACGAAGCGTTCCCCAGTCGTGATGCGCAAAACGGACCCCTCCACTCGTACCGCCGGTTGGAATCAAAATCGCCCCTGCCGCCAAATCACTCACCGCCTCGGTGACCTCCAGCGGTGCATCACCAACCACCCGCGCCGGCTTCAACTGCCCAGCGACCGCCCCCCATTCAACCGAACCCCACGCCGGATTGCCCAAGACCACCGGACGCCGGAGATAGACCGCTGCCATAAAAACCGCCGCAAATTCAAATCCATCCTCCAACGCCAGCAGAACCGGCCCCGGGCGCGTCGCCTCCAAATCTTCCAGCCATGCCGCCACCCGCTCCGTGAACTGCCCACCCGGAACTCCCTCAATCCAATCCCGCTTCAGGGATGCTAAATCAAATGGCGGTTCGCGTTCCATATTTCTTCAGGATTCAATGCTACCAAATCCGATGCCGCAATCACGGCACCCTCCTTACGACCCCCTAGTGCATCCAAAAACTGCAAAGTATCAAACCCCAAGGCTAAGTTGAGCTTCGGCAAGGCCCCCGCCAATACCATCGTATTCAAAAACCCGATACCCGTTTCAAAAACCGAGGATAGCACCACCCGTTCCGCCACCGGTTCGAGTTGCGCCTGCAATCGCGCCAAGTCCCCCATCAAGGGCGCTTTAACCACCAGTACGCCCGGCCATTCACCCAACCAGCGTGCCGCCCCCGCTCCGTTCAAACTTTCATCCAGCGCAATCTCGATTCCCGATTCCGCCCGCGCCGCCAACATTTCCGCCTCCAATCCCACAGCCAAAGGCTGCTCCACAAATTCCACCACATTCACCCAGCCCTTTAAAAATTCCAGCCATTCATTCAACAACTCAACCGACCACGCCCCGTTCGCATCCAAACGCAAACGACCCCCCTCCGGCAATCGCTCCGCCAGTCGTTCAAAAACTGCCATCTCACTTGCAGCCGCCTCGACCCCCACCTTCCATTTAAAAACCTCATAACCACCACTCCATTTTTCTAGCATGGCCGACTCCGCTGCCTCACCCGCCGGTAAGAGCCCCGCCACTTCAAAATCGCGATCTGGCAATACCATTGCCCCTTGTAGCCCAGCCAAGGCCGCACTTATTCCAAAAGCGCAACACTGTAAGTGCTCCGGCAGCGCCAACTCCCCGCCCGCCGATAAAGCCGCCAGATATGCCTCCGCTTCCGCCAGCGTTTCCGTCCCGAATTCAGGCAGCGGTGCCACTTCGCCATATCCTACCCGATCCCCCTCCCGAATCCGCAACAAATACCCCTCGCGAACCGCCCATTCACCCCGTGCCGTCCGCAATGGACGCTCAAATCGACGCGAGTAGCTTTGGTACCTGATTTCTCTCATTTCATTCCAATGTGTTTTCGGCTTGAGAAAAGACAACTATTTGATGCACTCAGCGCATGAAAGCATCTGCGAAAAACAGCGACCACGGCTTCTACCTCAATGCCGATCAGTTCTTTAACGCCAACCTTCCCGTAGGTTTAACCTACGACGACCTCTCCCTCGCGACCCTTTATTCCGAGATTTTGCCCAAGCAAACCAGCCTGTGCACCCGCATCGCGCCCAGCTTGGAACTGCAGATCCCCATCATTTCCTCCGACATGGACACCGTCACGGAGTCCAAAATGGCGATCCAGATGGCGCTGAATGGCGGACTCGGGCTCATTCATTACAACATGAGCGACGAGAAGCAGATTCACGAAGTCGCCCGCGTCAAAAATCATATTCACGGATACATCCAGGAACCCATCAAAGCCGCACCCGATCAACTCATTGGCGAAATCCTCGAATACATCGAAGCCCGTGGATTCGGCTTCAGCACCTTCCCGGTTGTCGACGAGGATAACAAACTCCTCGGGCTCCTCCCGGGGCGAGTCGTAAAAACCCGTTACGCCAACCGCCGCGTCTCCGAGGCCATGACCCCCCGCGATCAGGTTTATACCATCAATGAGAAAGAAATCACCCAAGATCCCATCAAGACCGCCGATGATTTCTTCACTCAGCACCTCGGCATCCATAAACTCCTCGTCGTAGATGACCAAGACCGCCTTTGCGGCCTCTTCACGCTCAGCGATATCGAGCGCATCGAAGCCGAATCCCAACAATCCGTCAAACCGGCACGCGACGAACTCTTCCGCCTCCGCTGTGGCGCCGCTATCTCCGCCCATCGCAAAAATGATGGCAGCCTTGATACCGACCGCATCGTCCGGCACGTCACCCAACTCGTTGAAGAAGGCGTCGATGCCGTCGCAGTCTCTACCGCCCACGGTTTCACCAAAGGCGTCGGCGATACCGTCCGCCTCCTCCGATCCGAATTCCCCGACCTCGTCCTCATCGCCGGTAACGTCACCAGCGCGGAAGGCGTCAACTTCCTTGCCGAGGCGGGCGCCAACAGCATTAAAATCGGTCAGGGCCCCGGCTCCATCTGCACCACCCGTATCGTCGCCGGAGTCGGTATCCCACAAATGACCGCGCTTTACGTCGCCTCCCTTGCCGCCCAAAAACAAGGCGTCTCCATTCTTGCCGACGGCGGCATCACCAAATCCGGCGACATCGTGAAAGCCCTCACCCTCGCCGATGGTGTGATGTGCGGCAGCCTCCTCGCCGGTTGCAACGAAGCCCCCGGGCAAATCATCGAGATCAACGGTAAACTCTACAAACAATACCGGGGCATGGGCAGCTCCGCCGCCATGAAAGACGGTTCCGCCGCCCGCTACGGACACGACCGCAAGGACGTCGCCACCAAGGCCGCCCCCGAAGGAATCGAAGCCCTCAAGGAAGCCGCCGGTTCCCTCTCCGGAGTCCTCGGCGAACTCGTCGGCGGCATCCAGTCCGGGATGGGCTACCTCGGCGCCGCCACCCTCTCCGAATTGCGCGCCAACGCCCGCTACATCCGCGTCAGCCCCGCCGGACAACGCGAATCCGCCCCCCATGACGTCATTACCGTCAAAACCAGCGACACCGAACCCAACAAATAAACTGCACCCGCATGCTCACTCCATTTCAGAGTCAACTCATTGCCGATACCGGCATCTCAACCGGCGACGAGGGCAAAGGCCGCGTCATCCTTGAGATCGTCAACGAACTACGGGAATCCACCGGACACCGCGATGCGGTGGGCGCCGTCATGAAAGTCAACGGCGGTTCCAACTCCGGTCACACCGTCGCAGGCCTCAAGCTCAACCTCCTGCCGGGCGGCGTCGCCGATCCCGAAGTACCACACCTGCCGATCGGTTGTGGGGTGGTCGCCGATCCCCGCAAATTCCTCTGGGAATGCGCCTATGCCGAACTCCACGGTCACCGCGCCCTCGAACGCCTTGCCATCGACGAGCGTTGCCTCCTCTCCGACCTCAGTCACCGCCTCCTCGACCTGGCATGGGAAGACTACCGCCAACGCCTCCCCGGCGGCGAAGCCCGAGGTTCCACCGGTCGCGGAATCACCCCCGCCTACCTCGATGAAGTCGGGCAATTCCAAATTTATTACGCAGACCTCCACGGCCCCAAAGACCACTTCGTGGAAAAATTCCGTGAACGCATCGAGCGCACCTGCCGCATCATTCAACACGTCTGCCAAATTTCCCCCGAGCGTTGGCTCGCCGCTTTCGCAACCCTCGGCGAAGCGGAATCCCGCGCCAATGCCGAAATCATCCAAGCCGGAAAAGCCCCCGCCCAGGATTTTGATTTTGCCGCCTTCGCTAGCGCCGAACCCTTCACCCTAAACACCGAAGCCCTCATCGAAACCTACTGGGCCGCCGGTCAAATCCTCGCCCCGCAAATCACCGACGTGCGCGAACTCATCCTCCGCGAAGTCGACCAGGGCCGCTACGTCATCGGCGAGTTCGGCCAAGCCTACTGGCTCGACAAACGGCACGGCTTCCCGCCCAACGTCACCGCCTCCCATACCTTTACCCCCGAGTTCTTCCAGTCCGCCGGCATCCCCGTCCAAGCCATCCACAATGTCGGTTGCTGCAAAGCCTACGATACCAAGGTCGGCACCCACGCCTTTATTTCCGAAATCGAACTCGACCACCCCCTCAGTCAACAACTCCGCCAAATCGAATTCGGAGCCACCACCGGACGCCAACGCATGGTCGGTTGGTATGACGCCGTTGAAAAGGGCGATGCCCTCCGTTACGGTGGCTATCAGGACCTCGTCCTCAACAAACTCGATGCCCTCTCCCATTCCGGCGACTGGAACGGATCGCTCCGCATCTGCACCGCCTACCGCGACGCCGAGGGCCGCAGCATCCACCACGTCCCCCGCGACGACAGCTACCGCCGCACCCTGCAACCCGTTTACAAGGAACTCCCCGGCTGGAGCGAAGACATCTCGACCGTGCGCCATTTTGCTGCGCTTCCCGCCAACGCCCAAAACTACGTGGCATGGATGCTCAAAGCCCTCGTGGACGTCGCCAACCACGGCGACCAGGGCCCTGCCAAGCTCCCCAACCTCCGCTACATCGGCGTCGGCCCCGAACCCAGCCAAATCATCAAGGATGTCCCCGCCATCGAAACGCTGCTCGCAATCGCCCAGTAAATAAATTTATTTTTGTTGATAAACAGCCTAATTTATAAAGAATATAAATATGGCTCAATTGCTTCCCGATAAGGAAATTAGAAAAATCCTATCCAGCATCATTGTTGGAGACCAGAGCAGTAATATAAAAATCAATCCCAATGGAGTAGAATTGCGCTTGGGTAATGCGGTTCGTTTCCTCGCAACAAAAGAGGAAAAGAAGATCCCTAAAGGACATTTCCTGAAGATTAATCCGGGCGAATCGGTTATTGTTTCGAGTAAAGAAAAAATAGACTTCTCATCGGCTGCCCTGGAAGCGGAATACCCGGGACAAATGATAATGGGCTTCGTAACCCCTACCACCACCATGATGCGGGAAGGTATTGTACAAGCCGCTACAAAAATTGATGCCGGTTTTAAAGGTCACCTGAACTGGGGAATCAGAAATGGCTCCACCAACCCGATCACCCTTAAGGAAGGAGGGCACCTCTTTAAACTTACCCTCCTCTTGCTTGATGAAAACGAAACCCCCGAAAACCCATACGGCTCACAAAGTGACCACATCTACCAAGACACCGATGGAATCAAAACTTCTGCCCGCTCATTACCGGTAGACATTGACGATGACCTCATTGTGTCATCATCCATATATAAACTGGATCCAAAAAAACGATTACAGGAAGCCGGCTACCCGTTCAATTATATCGGAAGCGAACTCATCAAGCTCGATGAAAAAATTCAGACAATTTCAGAAAAAATAGACTCCCTCACGCAAGATATAGATGAGAAATTCCTACAATATGAGGCAAAGTTAAAGGCCAGCTTCGAAAACATGATCAAAGACAAACTTTTATGGCTGATCGGCAGCCTTTGCAGCATCGCACTGATCGCAACCGGTCTTATAAAATGGCTCTTTGAAAAATTTGATAATGCGGCGCTACACCTGGTCATTTTGACTGCCATCGCATTCGCGATTTTATTTACCGTATATATTATCACGCAGCGAAGCTCTCGGGCATAAGTATCGAAAGCCGCCGCCCTACTCCCCCTGGTAGCTCAGGACGATGCGGCGTTTCTGGCTCTGCGCCCGGTGCTCCCATAGAAAAACGCCCTGCCAGGTACCGAGGCAGAGCTGTCCGTCCACAAATGGAATCACCTCGGCGGTTCGCGTGAGCGCCATCTTGATATGGCTGGGCATATCGTCCGGCCCTTCGAGGGTGTGGGTAAAATCGGGATCGTGCTCCGGAACGAGACGCTCGATAAAACGCTCGAGGTCGCGCCGCGCGGAGCGATCCGCGTTTTCCATAATGACGAGACTGCAACCGGTATGACAGCAAAAGACCGTCACGCTCCCATTCCGCAGGCCACTTTTGCGCAAACCCGATGCCACCGCATCTGTAAATTCTGCGGTTGATTTGCCCGGTGCCTGCGCCTCGATTTGTTCAGTATAGACTCCCATTACCAAATCCTAATAAGGAATAATACCAAGGTGAAGCAATAAAACCCTGCCGCTTCAAACTTGCCAGCTCTGCTCCACTTTATAATGTTAATTCAATGTCTACCCATTTCAAATCCCTGGCTTTGTTGGCCTGCCTCGCTTTCCCTTGTCTAGCGGCTCAGGCAGAATACGCGCTCAAATGGCTGCAAACCGAGGCACGCACCGAAATGCGCCCCAGCGATACGCAGGCCAAGCTTCAGTTTGTCGTGACGAATAACGGCAATAAACCCATCCGCATTAATCGCATTGAGAGTAGCGCCGGAAATGTTTCCTCATTAGTCGATCAACGCATCGTCCGCGCCAAGGGAAAAAGCATTGTCACTGCTATTTTCAACAAAGGAAAGCGCACCGGCAAACATCACGAGCGCCTCTTCGTTTATCTGGACGGTCAGGACGAGCCGACCACCACCCTCCATCTCTTCGTTCAAATACCCGTCCTCGTTGATGCGAGTCCTCAGGTTCTCTATTGGGCACCCGACAGCTTGCGTACCCCTAAAACAATCGAGGTGAATCTCGATCAACGCTACATTGAATCGATTGAGGCGATCGTTTACGACCCCTTGCGACTGGATGTAAGCCGTGAGACCGACCCCAACAAACGTAATGATTTTATCCTGCAGGTCGTCCCCCTGAACTTCAACCTGCCGCTCCGCGACACCGTCATCATTCGTGGCATCGACAACTTCGGTGCTCCGGCGGAAGCCCGCATCCAGATCTCGGTGCGCCCCACCTAGCGCCTCGCTTTCCTCAAGCACTCAAGCCGTGTTGCTCGATGCGTTTGCGGAGCGTGGGACGCGTCATCCCTAAAATCGTTGCCGCCGCTCCAAGCTCACCCCCGGTTTCCTGAAGTGCCCGCGCTATCATGGCGCGCTCTGCCGCTTGTAATAAATCCACGTCGGTCTCCCTCCGCAAATGCGCATACGCTGCGTCCAAAGCATCGCCGCTCGCCGCCCCTGTACCCGATCCCGATTCTTCGGCCTGTTCCGACGGTTCAAGGCCCGCCGCTTTCACCACCTCCTCCGGCAAATCCTTGACCAAAATCGCCTCTCCTTGCGCCATTACCGCGCTGCGATAAATCAAATTCTCCAGTTCCCGAACATTGCCCGGCCAATCATATGCCTGCAAAACCGCCATCGCTTCCGCTGATATATGCTTTAACTCCGCTTTGCTGTCCCGCGCCAAACGTTTCAGCATGAAATCCACCAGCGAAGGCACATCCTCCATCCGTTCGCGCAAGGCGGGTAATTGCACCCGCACCACATTCAAACGATAATACAAATCCTCCCGAAAGGTCTTCTCCTCCACCATTGTTTCCAGAGGTTTATTCGTAGCCGCCAGCATCCGGACATCCACCTTGATCGTTTCCGAACCGCCCACCCGCTGAATCTCTCCCTCCTGTAAGGCACGCAAAATTTTCGTCTGGGTCGCCAACGCCATGTCACCAATTTCATCCAGAAAAATAGTACCCCCGTCACAACGCTCAAACTTCCCGATGTGTTGCTGCGTCGCTCCGGTAAAAGCGCCCTTTTCATGACCAAACAATTCACTCTCGATTAAATTCTCCGCAATCGCGGCGCAGTTGACTGCGATATAGGGCTTGTTGGATCGTAAGCTGTTCTGGTGAATCGCCCGCGCAATCAATTCCTTACCCGTGCCGCTTTCACCCGTGACCATCACGGTGGCGTCGCTCGCCGCCACCTGGCCAATTGTCTTGAAAACCGCCTGCATCGGCTCCGAGCTCCCAATGATCCCACCTTCCAAATCCTCTGCACTCACATGCGAATGCGAATCCGCATCCCCGCCCATGCTCGCACTCGCTTTATCCAAATCCGAAGAAGCTGCCAGAGCCGCCGCCGTTAAACCCACGATTTGTTTCGGATCAAAGGGCTTCATGATGTAATCAAAGGCCCCGAATTTCATCGCCTCAATCGTGGTCTGTGTCGTCCCGAAGGCCGTCATCAGAATGATCATGGCATTCGGGTTTTCCCCGCGCAAATGCTGCAAAGTCTCGATGCCCGTCATTCCCGGCATACGGTTGTCCAACAAAATCACCTGCGGTTTTTCCGCCGCCGCCACCTTCAGACCCGCCTCCCCGCTCTCCGCTTCGAGTATGTCATAACCCTCCCCGCTGAGCACGCGCTTCAGCGAGTAACGCAAATCCGCGTCGTCATCGATTACCAATACTTTTGCCATTCCTATTCAATCCGTCATAAATCCCGCGCAGCCAAACCTTTTTAAATTTGAAGCCGCTTATTCGCTGAGGCTGCCCTTCGTGGAGGGAACGGCATCCCCGAGGCGCGGGTCAATCGTGGTGGCGCTGTCCAGCGCGCGGGCGAAGCCTTTAAAGATGGCCTCCGCAATGTGGTGCGGTTCTTCGCCGTATTCGAGGTTGATGTGCAGGTTGCAGCCCGCCTCGTTCGCAAATGCCTGGAAAAATTCCTTCACCAAGCCGATGCTAAAATCGCGCACCATCGCGTCCTTGTAATCGACCTTGTAAACAAAGGCGGGGCGATTCGAGAGATCGAGGGCGACCCGCGCGAGGGATTCATCCATCGGTAAAAGGAAATAGCCATAGCGGCGGATGCCGCGTTTCTCGCCGAGCGCCTGCTTGAGCACCTGCCCGAGGACAATCCCGGTGTCTTCAACGGTGTGGTGGTAATCGACATCAATATCGCCGGTCGCCTTGAGCTTTAAATCAAAGAAGCCGTGGCGCGCAAAGAGGGTGAGCATGTGGTCGAGAAAAGGAATACCGGTCTCGATTTCCGAGACGCCGTTGCCGTCGATCGCGAGTTCCATCGTGATCTGGGTTTCCTTGGTATTACGGGTAAGGGATGCTATGCGTGGTTCAGCCATAAGTTGATCGCGGTTAAAAATACCTGCATTTCTGCCTCTGTTCCTATGCTGACGCGGATAAAAGCGCAAGTTAAAGGATGCCCCGGGAAATAGCGCACCAAAACGCGTTGCGCCTTGAGGTGTTCAAAGAGGGCGGCGGCAACTTCGGGGCCCGATTCCCCCGCCGCGTTTTTGGGCTCGGTAAACAGGAAATTGGCGCTCGAGGGATAAGTGAACCAGCCATGCGCATCGAGCGCCGCGCGGGTCTGTTCGCGGGTGGCGATGACCTCCGCACAGCGGGCTTCAAAATAGGCGCGGTCTGTAAAAGCCGCGAGGGCGGCGGCCTGCGCGATGCGGTCGAGGTTGTAGGCATCGCGCACCCGATCGAGCAATTCAATGATTTCCGGCGCGGCGAGGGCGAAACCCACCCGCATGCCCGCCAAGCTGTAGGATTTTGAGAAAGTGCGTACCACGATCAGGTTTTCATACGCCTCCAGAAGCGGGAAGGCACTCTCGCCCCCAAAATCGACATAGGCCTCGTCCACCACCAGGAGCCCGTCAATCGACTGCAACACCTGCTCGATTTCCTTTAGGGAAAACGCCACCCCGGTCGGAGCATTGGGATTTGTCAGGAAAAAGACCCGCGCCTGCAGGCTCGCAATCGCCGCGACATCGAGCCGCATCGAACGATCAAAGGGCACTTCCAATAATTCCTGACCCGACATCCCCGCCACCACCGGATAGAGCGAATAACTCGGCACAGTATGCCCCACCCCCGGCGTCTGCCCGAAACAACGGGTGATCAAATCCAGGATGTTGTCCGAACCATTCCCGATGATGACATGCGCGGAGCTGAGGCCAAAGGACTCGCCGATTGCAGCGCGCAGCGCCGCACTGGTCGGTTCCGGATAAAACTGCAATTTCGCCGCCTCTGCTGCGACCGCCGGAGCCACCGCCGCCGAGGGCGGATAAGGATTTTCATTGGTGTTGAGCTTCGTCCAGCCCCCACCCTGCGGTTGTTCACCCGGCACGTAAGCGTGCAATGCCTGAATATGCGCCTGCGCCAGCGCTTGAGCCTCAAAGGATTTTTTCATGGGTGCTCCTAAAGGCGGATCTTGAGGGAATTGCCGTGGGCGTCGAGTTCCTCGAGGCGGGCGAAGGTTTCAACCACCGGGGCGGCTTTGGCGAGGCTGCGGGCATCGTAACGGACGGTGCTGGAACGGCGCAGAAAGTCGGTTGCCTGAAGCCCGCTGAAGAACCGCCCGGCGCGTCCGGTGGGAAGGGTATGACTGGGCCCGGCGGTGAAGTCACCGAGGACGGTGGGGGTGTAATAGCCCTGCAGGATCGCGCCGGCGGTGGTGATGGCTTGATTGAGCGCGGGTAAGGCTTTGTCGGCGACCTGTAGCTCGAGGTGCTCGGGAGCGATGTAGTTGGCGACCTCGGCGGTCTGCGGGAGATTGCGGCAAATGATCGCGAGGCAACGATCCTTGAGGATCGCCGCGCATTTTTCTCCGTGGCAGAGCGCGGGCAATTGCGCCGCGATGGCGCGTTCGACTTTTGCGACCTGCGCTTTGCTGGTGGTGGCGTAATAAAGGATTTCCTTGCCGCTGCCGTGTTCCGCCTGCGCGAGGAGATCGGCGGCGAGGTGACGGGGGTTCGCGCCGCCGTCTGCAATGAGCATGACTTCGCTGGGCCCGGGGAGGAGATCGATACCGACCGTGCCGAGTACCTGGCGTTTTGCTTCCATCACGTAGGCATTACCCGGACCGAAGATTTTATCGACGGGGGCGATGGTCTTGGTGCCGTATGCCAGCGCGCCGATTGCCTGCACGCCTCCGACTTTGTAAACTTCCTCAATGCCAACCATCGCGAGCGCGGCGAGCATGCCGGGGGCAATGCTGCCATCGGGGCGCGGCGGGGTGCAGACCGCGACTTCCGGACAACGCACCAGTTTGGCGAGTACCGCGGTCATGATGACGGTGGAGACCAGCGGGACGTTGCCGCCGGGGATGTAAAGGCCTACGCGCTGAATGGGATAGAAACGCTCGCCGACGGTCGCGCCGTGGGCATTTTTAGCCTGCCAGTTTTTGGGGAGGGTTTTGCGGTGAAAATCTTTGACCATCGCAATCGATTCGCGGATCGCTTTGCGCTCGGTGGCGGAGAGGCTTTTGAGGGCGGCCTTGAGTTCAGCCGGTGCGACTCGCATCGCGGGGGCGGTCAATCGCGCGCCGTCAAAGCGTTCGGTGGCGGCGAGGACGGCGCGGTCACCCTTGGCGCTGACCTCTTGAAGGATGCCACTGACGACTTGGGCAAGGTCACCCGTGACGTTCGCTTTGGCGCAGAAACGACGCAGGGAGGTTTTAAATTTCGGGGTGTCGGAAAACTCCAGCTTTTGCATGATGCCCCTAAGCAAACACTTCGCCGCCCTGCGTGCAAGACAGGGTAGAATTATTTCTTTTGTTCGGGAATATCAAAGATTCCCTCCTCGAGGACCGAATTTACGAGGACTTTATCCACTTCCATGCGGTGGAGGGGCTGCTTGTCCTGAAAATAAAGCTGCGCCCTCGGGAAGCGAATCCCGTCCACGTAAAGGTCGCCGTCCTCGACCACTTCGACCTGTTCACCGGACACTTCCTGGATGGTCGCAACGAGTTTTGCTTCTTTGCGCGAGAAATAGCGGAGGGTTTTGGTTCTTCCGGGGCGGTTATAAACGATGACATCGCAGATTTGCCCGCGATGCTTGGCGATTCCGGCATAGCTTGCATTTTCGCCGTGTTTGTTGTCGGGGGTGTAGAAATTGAATAAATTGCGGGTGCTATGCTCGAGGCATTCGCGCTCGGCCTGAGAAAGCGGGCGCATCTGACCGAGCCCCTCTTTTTCATGCGCACGAATCACCACGGCCTCTCCGCCATGCAGGATCGTTGTTTCGACAATGTCATCGACATATATTTCAAGACGCTGGGAACAGGGTTTGCGCGCGGTCAGGACTACTTTTGCGGGCATGAGTTTTGAGTCCTGCGGTTGCACCCGGCCTTCGATGCGGAGCGTGACGATATCCCCCAGGGCGGGCTCCGGCCCGACCATGGTCCGCGCGCGCTGAATGATGCTTCCGGCGGTGGGGGTCTGCGCGGGAAGCATCGAGGCGGCGGCAAGGCTAAATGCGATACAAAAACGATACATCCTTAAATGATGTAGACTCAAAAACGGGCGCTAGGTTCGGCTTTTTTCAAATAATTATTCCCACTCAATCGTACCGGGGGGCTTGGAACTGATATCGAAGACGACCCGGTTACAACCGGAGACTTCGTTGATGATGCGGTTGGAGATGGTTCGGAGGACTTCGTATGGAACGCGTGACCAGTCGGCGGTCATGGCATCCACGCTTTCCACGATGCGGAGCGCTACGACATTTTCATATGTGCGCTCGTCTCCCATGACGCCCACCGTTTTAACCGGCAGAAAGACGCAAAAGGATTGCCAGACTTTGTAGTAAAGATCACTTGCCATCATTTCCTCGTGCAGGATCGCGTCGGCTTTGCGTAGGACATCGAGGTCGGCCTTGCGAATGGGGCCCATCACGCGGACGCCCAGTCCGGGTCCCGGGAAGGGTTGGCGCCAAACGACCTCCTTGGGGAGGCCCAGCTCGGTGCCGAGTTCGCGGACTTCATCCTTAAAGAGTTCGCGGAGGGGCTCGAGGAGTTTGAGCTTCATGCGTTTGGGCAGACCGCCGACGTTGTGGTGACTCTTGATGAGGGCGGCGGGGTTGCCGTCGATCGCCACGGATTCGATGACGTCGGGATAGAGGGTACCCTGTGCGAGGAAGGCGTAGTTGCCGCGTTTTTTAAGTTTGGTAACGGCTTCGTCGAAGACTTCGACAAAGGTGTTGCCGATGATCTTGCGTTTGCGCTCGGGGTCGGCGACGCCCTTGAGGCGGTCGAGGAAGAGCTTGCTTTTGCGGGCGACGCGAAGGTCGAGGTTGAAGTGGTCACCGTAGAGTTTTTCAACCTGTTCGCGCTCGTGGAGGCGCAGGAGGCCATTGTCGACAAAGACGCAGGTGAGCTGTTTGCCAATGGCGCGGTGGATGAGCGCGGCGGCAACCGAAGAATCAACCCCGCCACTGAGGCCGAGAATGACACGCTGATCGCCGACCGTTTCCCGAATCTGCTTGATGGAATGTTCGATGTAGTTCGCCATCGACCAGTTGTGGTCGCATTTGCAGATCTTCAGGATGAAATTGCCGAGGACTTCCATCCCCATTTCAGAATGCGCGACCTCCGGGTGAAACTGCATGCCGAAGAAATTGCGCTTGGGATCCTGAATGGTGGCGTAGGGGGAATTTTCGGTGGAGGCAATCGCCTCGAATCCGGAGGGGAGTTTTTCGAGGCGATCCCCGTGGGAATTCCAGACGCGGAGGTTTTTTGGCAAGCCTGCAAATAGTTTACCTTTCTTTTTGATGGTAAGGGTGCCGTGTCCGAATTCGCGGTGGGTGCTCTTGGCAACCTTGCCGCCCAAGAGGTGCGCCATGAGTTGCTCGCCGTAGCAAATGCCGAGGATGGGAAGACCCATCTCGAAGATTTTGCGGTCGGGGCGCGGGGAGCCTTTTGAAAGGACCGATGACGGGCCGCCCGATAGAATGATCCCCTTCACCCCCGCGCGTTTGAGCTCCGCCACCTTGGTGTTGTAGGGGTAAATGCGTGATAAGACCTTCAGTTCACGAATACGGCGGGCGATGACCTGTGTGTATTGGGAACCGAAGTCGAGGACTGCAATATGTTCTGCCATGGATGGATTGGATGATGCGTTTTAAATAAGCAAGGACTGTGCTAAAAGATTATCAGAATTGTAAGCGACCATTACAAAAGCCGCACTTGGGGCAATCGCATTCTTCGCTTCCGTGAACACCGGTGTAGATATGACTGCATTTGATACAGTGATAAATGACGTCGTGGCGGCCCTCGGTTTCGCGCTGGCTGTCACGCCGGTCATAGTAAATCCACAAGCCTATCAAGAAAACGATCCCGGCGGTCAGGAGAAAAAGAAAAATAATATCGAGCCCGGGATATATCACTGGCGGGTTGAGCGGTTACAGATTTAAGCGCCAACGGGTTCCTGGCGGTTGGACTCTTTGTTGAAGCGCATCGAGATAAGAGTGGAAACGCCCTTCTCGGGCATGGTGACCCCGAAAACCGTGTCGGCATTCGAAATAGTGCGCTTGTTGTGGGTGATGATGAGGAACTGCGACTTGTCAGTGAACCCGTGGAGGGTCTCGCAGAAACGCCCGATGTTGGCATCATCAAGGGCGGCATCAATTTCATCGAGCACGCAGAAAGGACTGGGTTTGACCAAATAAATGGCAAAGAGAAGCGCGACCGCCGCCATGGTACGTTGCCCGCCGGAAAGAAGGGTGACGCTCTTTAAACGCGTTCCCGGGGGGCGCGCGATGATTTCGATCCCGGATTCAAGCGGGTCATCGGCATCGATCAATTTCAAATCCGCCGAACCCCCGCCGGAGAGTTTGTCGTAGGTGAAGGCAAAATTCTTGCGCACCTGTTCAAAGGTGTCCCGGAAGAGGGTCTGGGAGGTCTCGTTAATGGAATCAATGGATTGCACCAGCGCATTTTTGGAATTCCAGAGATCCTCGCTTTGATGCTTCAGGAAATCGTGGCGCTCCTTGAGGTCGGTATATTCGCCAATCGCCTCGAGATTGACGGGCCCCATGTTGGCGAGGCGTCCCTTGAGTTCGCGGACCTCCTCCTCGATGCTGCTCCAGTCGGTCTGGTCCATCTCGGCGAGCTCTTCCTCGGTGGGCTCGCGCCGCTCGGATTTGGGTTGCACCGCCAGTTTATCGGGGTCGTCCATCTCGTCGAGATTGACGCGCTTCTCAAATTCAACTGCCGCTTCCCAGAGTTCCATTTTCCAATCGATGCTGCCAAGTTCGGCTTGGTGGGCATCGCGGGAATTTTCCTCGATAAATCCGATTTGTGAACGCTCCTCCGCGAGTCGCACTTCCAATTTGCTCAATTCCTGTTCTTCACCGCGACTGGCTTCCCGGCGCTCCGCGAGGGCGCTTTCGCGTTGCACCAGCTCGGCATCCAGCGCCTTCATGGCTTCGCGGTCGCTGTCCAGTTGCGCAATCGCCACTTCCAGCGTGCGGTTCAATTCCGCGCTCTTTTCCTGCTCGGATGCCACCGTACCGGTCAATTTCGAAATCTGTTCGTTGAGGGTGTCGATCTCCTGATTGCGGCGCAGGATGCGTTCCTGCAAATCAGCCGATTCGCGCTGCACCTCGCCCAGCGAACGATCCAAAGTTTCGAGGCGTTGCTTTTTCTCCGCCAACTCGAGCCGCACATCCGCGAGCGCCTCGCGTTTCGACTCACGGTTTTCTCGGGCCTTGGCGATCGCAGCTTCGATGGTGTCCACGCCCCCGCGACTTTCCTCGAGTCCTTTTTCGGCGGCCTGCAATTCTTCCTTGGCTCCATCGAGCGCCTTGATGGCCTCACTGTGATGCACGTCGAGGGCTTTGATTTCCGCCTCGCCCGAACTGCGGCTCAGTTTGTTTTGTTCAATTTTATCAAGCTGTCCGCGGGCGTCTGCCGTCATGGCGGAGAGTTCATTGGAGAGTTCCGTCAGGCGTTGGCGCGAGGTTTCCACGTTCGCCTCGGCGGATTCGCGTTCCTCCTCGACCCGCGCAGCCTGTTCGCGCAATTGGTTGAGTTCCTTGCGCTCCATTTCGATTTCTCCGCGCAGGCGGCGTATTTCCACCTCGCGTTCGAGCACGCTGGAGGATTGCTGACCGGAGGCCCGCCCACCGTGAATCAAGCCGCGGCAATCGAGGATCTCACCCTGCGCGGTCGAAACCATGAGGAAATTAAAATCGGGATGCGCTTTCCAGAATTCCACCGCGTCCGAGAGTTTTTCAACGAAGTAGCACCCCGCCAGGAGACGCTGCGCCGGCGCGTAAAGGGCATCGTCCCGGACACTGATCACCGAGGCAGCGGGTCGGATGTGTCCCGGCAGTTCAACACGCGGAGCGATTCCGGCGGCCTCCACGTCAATTTGCAGGCAGGCGCGTCCCAGCGACTCGGCGTCGAGTTTGCCGATCACGGAGAGGGCTTTGGTGGAATCGCCCACAAAAAGGGCTTCCATTGCGGATCCGAGCAGGGCCTCCAGCGCCTTCGTATATTCGGGCTGCACCTTCAGCGCTTTGGAGAGAATGGAAACACTGTCTTTCGAGAGGGTTTCACCGAGGCGGTCTTCCAGAATCGCTTTCGCGCCTTCCCCGAAGCCCTCAAATTTTGCCTGCAGGCCTTCGAGGATGTGGAGCTGCGCGGCCTTGCGGGCGATCCCGCGATCCTGCTCCTGAATCTTTTCCTGAATGGAACGGAAGTTCGCGAGTGAGGCGGATGCGCGTTCGCGGGCGGAGTCAAAGGAGGTCTGGCTGTGGGCGACCTCCGTTTTGCGTTTTGCCAAAAGGGTGTCCAATTCCCCGCGACCCTTTTCCAATTCCTCGGATTGCGCCTTTAATTCCAACTGCGCTTCATTGAGGGCTGCGTGCTTGACCTGATAGGTTTTGAGATCGACTTCGAGAGTGGTGCAGGAGGAACGCGCACGGTTGAGGCGGTTTTCGGCGTGCAAGACGTTTTGACGGCTCTGTTGCAGTTCGGCCTCCAGTTCTCCCAAGGCTTCCTGAGCCTTCACCAAGGCATTGCTGTGATCCTGGAAAATGCGGTCGGAATCATCCACCACGTCCAGCTGCATTTGTTTGTTTTGAGTGGCATCCTGCGCGCGGGAAGCCAGGGCGGCCTTTTGTTCCTCGAGGCCTGCGATCTCCGCTTTAAATTCTTCGATGCGGCCCTGCAAATCCTTGGTGCGGATTCCGGCAAACTCGGATTGGTTATCGGCGTTTTCTTTTTCGGAACGCAGGTTGTAAACACGTTGCTGCAATTCCTGCATCGTTTCAAATTTTTCCGCGCGGGCATTTTTTTGCTCCGCGAGGGCGGTCTCTTCCCCCACCAGGCTTTCGCGGTGCGCCTTGAGGGTTTCCTGCAAGGCCTTGGCGCGAGTGGCAACCTGTTCGATGGACTCGCGCAGGTTCGCATGGCGATACGCTCCGTATGCGAGATCAAGGTGCGCGTAACGATGCTGCAGGCGTTGATAACGAAGCGCCTTGCTGGCCTGACGCTTCAGAGACCCGATCTGGCGGCTTACTTCCTCGATCACGTCGGTGACGCGAGCGAGGTTGGCATCGACCAAGGCGAGTTTGTTGAGCGCTTCTTTGCGTTGGGCTTTGTAAAGCGTGATGCCGGCCGCTTCCTCGAAGATGACCCGTCGTTCCGCAGGGTTGGTCGAGAGGATTTGGTCGATTTGACCCTGCAGCATAAAGGAATAGGAGACCCGCCCCACCCCGGTGTTGGCGAAGAGACGCTGGATGTCCTTGAGCCGGGAAGTCTTGCCGTTGATGGCGTATTCGCTACCACCCTCGCGGTTCACCCGCCGCGAGACCTCGACTTCGTTGAAGGCCGTCCCCAGCTCCGCCTCGCAATCGGTAAAGGTCAACGCCACTTCACAAAACGGCAGGGAGCGCCGTTTCTCGCTGCCCTCAAAAATAACGTCCTGCATGGACGCGCCCCGCAGCGCCTTGGCGCTTTGCTCACCCAGAACCCAGCGTATCGCATCCACAATATTACTTTTGCCGCAACCATTCGGGCCCACCACTGCTGTCACGCCGGGTCGCAAATCGAGACGGGTGCGATCCGCAAAACTTTTAAATCCACTGATGGAAATTTCTTTTAGATGCATGTGGGTATGATTCGGGTAGTTGTATTGCTTGCGTTAAAGGATTAAAACAAACAGTGCTACCCCTACCCGCAACTACAAAAATTATCTGCGGGTTATTGTTGTCGAACCGCCCCGTTTCAAACAGCTTATCCACAAGCCTTTTAACTGCCGCATATGACCACCTCAAAAAGCACTCCAGAACAGGAATGGCCCCTTAAAGCCTACAAAAACCTCGACTTTTTAAATTCCGATTCCGCCCGCCAAATCCGGATTCTCTGTGAAATGATCGAGCCCGGCATCCGCCTCGAAAGCGCCGGGATTCGCGACACCCTCGTCCTCTTCGGCTCCGCGCGGCTGGTTGATCCGCAAGCCGCCGCCGAAGAGCTCGACCAAGTCAAAGCCACCATTCAAGCGACTGCCGAACCCGGCGCGGATTTGCACCGGCAGTTGCATCAAGCCAAGGCGATGCTGCGTTCCGCGCCCTACTACCAGGCCGCGATGGAGCTTTCCGAAGCACTCGCCGACTGGTCCCTGAAATTGCCGGGCGAGGATTCTGGCCGTTTCACAATTTGCTCCGGAGGGGGACCGGGTATCATGGAAGCCGCCAATCGCGGCGCCAAAAACGCCGGTGCCCAGTCAATCGGGCTCGGGATCAGCCTTCCCTTTGAGCAGTCCATGAACCCCTACATCCCGGAAGCGCTGAGTTTTGAATTCCATTACTTCTTCGTCCGCAAATACTGGTTTGTTTCAATGGCAAAGGCACTGGTCGCCTTTCCCGGTGGTTTTGGCACACTCGATGAACTCTTCGAAACCCTCACCCTGATCCAAACCAAGAAAACCGAAAAAGTACCCCCGATCGTCCTCTACGGGCGCGAATTCTGGGAACAGATCGTCAATTTCGAAGCGCTCGTTGAATGGGGTACGATTTCGCCCGAGGATCTGGAGTTGATCCGGGTCGTCGACAGCGTTGACGAGGCCCTGGAATACATCACCGCGCAACTCAGCGCTCGCTACCTTTCTTAAGCTAAGCTGGTTAATGCTGTATGCGCGTGCGGTGCAGCACCAGCAATTTGCAACTCAGGCAGGCAAATCCATTCAATGCCACCCAGTAGGCCGGACTTTGAAAAATAAACTCCACAAAGGCATGGCTTAAAATAACCGCCACGCCCCCAAAGAGCATTAAGGCTGCCATGCGATTCCCCTTCGAGCGAAACAAAGCCAGAAAACCCCAGTATGCGCCCCCAAGGACCACCATGCTACAGCCCACAATTCCATATTCCGCCATAAATTGCGCCAAGTCATTGTGCGCATACACGTAGAAGTTACGCCCCCACCAACCACGCTTCCAATGGTAACCCCGGTAAAATAACTTGGGATAACTTTTTTGGTACATGGGGAAGATGTAGCTCCAGCTCCCGGCACCCCAGCCATATACCGGGCGTTGCTTCGCCATCTTCCAGGTAATCTTCGTGCACATTACACGATTATCAGTGTCCATATTTTCAATCGTAGCCTCAATGTCGCCAAAGCGCTCGACAATCGCATCCACGTCGATGTGCCGCAGGATTGAATACCCCGCCCCCGCGAGAAAACAAAATATGATGAGCGAGGCGAGAATTGCCGCCCTAAAAGAATGCGAGAAAACACTGCGCAAAACGGCTAACAATAAGAAGAAACATACAAATGCCGCCCCAAAGAGAATACCGCCGCGCGAAAGCGCCAAGGCAATCGAGAGCGCCACAAGAAAGACGAACAACAACAAGAGCAAATACGGCCCCCCTTTCTGCATGTGCCGCTGGCTCTTGTTATAATGGTAAAAATACAGAAAGGCACAGGCGATGAGGATTAGGATGAGAAAGGCCACTCCATGATTGCGGTAAAAGAAAGATCCCCAAAAATTAGGATTCGCGGATTCGATCAACCACAGCACCTTTGGCGCATCCATGTATTTCTGCGCGATCGCCACCGCCGACATCGAGACCCCGCTCAGCGTAAATGCCCACAGCGCCATCAATACCGTTTTTCTGCGACGCAAGCCCACCCAAAACCCCCAACTCAAAGCAAAGGCTGCCGAGTAATAATTAAATACACGCAGGGCGCTAACCGGTTTGTAGTCCGTATCCACCCCGGTGGGCAACCAGTCAACATAACTGCCCTCCGGGGAATGCTCCATATACCAGGCTGACCCCACATACTTCTGTTCCCATTGGGGATTCAGACCCTGTATGCTGATGTAGACCAAAAATAAAAGACTCAGCCAAAAGAAGGGAAAGCGCAGCAAACGGAGCACATTCTCACGATTTCCATGCTGCCCATCCAATCCATTCCAACGATCCGGCATCGGCACCACCGCCGCCAACAAAGTCGATACACCACCTACCATCAAGGTGACAATCGACCAGTTCGGCATCCCCGAAAAAGCCCAGGCGGTAAAGACCATCGTCAAACCGCCGCATACAAGGACGATCCACTCGCGCAGGGCTACTGGCGTTCGCGAAATCATAAAATCAGGAAAAATTCGGCTGGTAGGCGTCGTGCAGGCGGAAGAGCCCCAGCAAAACCCCCGTCTCCGGCTCCGTCACCGGTAATACTGAAATTTGAGAACGGCGCGTTTCCATCAAACGAACCGCCTCCCCCAAGGTGATGGCTTTCGATATCGCGATGGGATTCCGCGTCATGCATTCGCCCACCGCCTTGCTCAAATCCAGATCCTCCTCCGTCAGCAATCGCCGCACATCACCATCCGTCAGGAGCCCCACCAATGCACCTTTGTCATCCACCATACAAGCCGCACCCAGCGCACAACGCGACATCTCAATGACCACTTCCCGCAGGCTTGCAGATTCCGCGACCCGTGCCACCCGTTCCAGCGGGTGCATTACATCCCCCACCGTTAATAAAAGATTACGACCCAACTGACCACCCGGATGGAAACCTGCAAATTCCTCCGCCGTAAAACCGCGCGCCTTCACCAGCGCCGAGGCCAAGGCATCCCCCAGCGCCAGACTCACCGTCGAACTCGCGGTCGGCATCAAATTTAAAGGATCCGCTTCCCGTTCAACGCTCGCGTCCAATACCGCGTCCGCCGCCTCCGCAAGAGGCGATTCCGTATTGCCCACGATTGCGATGATCGGCGATTCCTGTTTCCGGAAAAAAGGCAACAAGCGCAGCAATTCCTCGGTGCTCCCGCTCTTTGAAAGCAGGATCGTCGGATCCCCCGCTTGATAAAGCCCCAGATCCCCATGGATCGCTTCCGCAGCGTGCAGAAAAACCGCCGGGGTGCCACTACTGGAAAGCGTCGCCGCCAATTTCGATCCGATATGACCCGACTTCCCGATCCCGCAGACTACGACCTTCGATCCCGCCGCCTGTAAAATCTCGACCGCCTTTTCAAACGCAGCACTCAGGCGACCCGCCGACGCTTCAATCGCCGCCGCCTCCGCCCGCATCGCCGCCCGTGCTATCTCAAGGCTGTCTGATACATTACTGCTCATGAACGGAAACTAGCCCCTTTGATACAAAGGTAAAGCAATTAGCAGCCCACTTTTTTAGCTCGCCATACCGCCATCCCCATATATTTTAACATTTCTTAAATTATGCTCAAAAAAATATTCTTTTTCCTTCTCGGCCTCTTCGCACTTTGCCTCATTGGCCTCTTCTTCTTCGGTTCCGGCCTCCTAAACAAAGGCGTCACCACCACCATCAATACCGTCGGTCCAAAAGTCACCCAAACACCCGTCAGTGTTGAAGCGGTCGACCTCTCACTCACCTCCGGCAGTGGGACTATCACCGGACTCAAGGTCGGCAACCCCGAAGGCTATAAAAGCGAAAATATCTTTGAACTCGGTGAAATCGAAGTCGACGTTAAACCCACCAGCCTTACCAGCGACACCATCGTCGTTGAAAAAGTGCATATCAACGGCCCCAAGATCAGCTACGAGAAAACCCTCAAGGGCTCCAACCTCAAAGACCTTCAAAACAATATTAAAGCCTTCGTCCAAAACCTACCCGGTGCCGGTGGAGAAAACATAGAAGGCACCCCGAGCGAACCCGCTTCCGACAAACCCGCCAAAAAAGTCATCATTGAAGACTTTCAAGTCAAAGGCGGCACCGTTTATGCCGGACTCATGGGCATGGGCCTCGAAGTCCCGTTACCCGCTCTTTCCTTTGAAAACATCGGCGCAGATGACGGCCCCTCCTTTGCCGAGCTCGGTGACCAGATCATTCAGGAAATCCTAAACGTCGTCGGCCCCGCCCTCCAGAATTCCACCGAATTCCTCGGCAATACCGGCAAGGGCGCTCTCGATACCACCAAAGAACAAGTCATCGACCGCGCCGCCAACCAACTCATGAAGCTCTTCGGAGAATAGCTCCAACCGGGGCAGGTGACCTCCCCTTGAAAGGAGTGGAGCGATTAATCCCTCCTTTCCTCTGCTCCTCCGCTTCTCTGCGTTTCACTCAAAAGACCATTCTCTATTTCTCCGCTTCTCTGCGTTTCAATCAAAAGACCATTCTCCATTTCTCCGCTTCTCTGCGTTTCAATCAAAAGACCATTCTCCATTTCTCCGCTTCTCTGCGTTTCAATCAAAAGACCATTCTCCATTTCTCCGCTTCTCTGCGTTTCAATCAAAAACCATTCTCAATTCCTCTGCGTTACAAAATACGGCATATCTGGCCACAGGGCGCAGGCCGTCGCATTTTTGGTGTCTTTCGTAATAGAAATAGGAACCATGAAAACAAGAACTACGAATCACTCGGATCACACGAATTTATTGGTTTGGGTTCTCATCCGGCCCAAAAAAACCCAATCCTGCGATCGGGTTTTAAAATGGTGGTGGGAGCCGGATTCGAACCAGCGAACTCATACGAGAACAGATTTACAGTCTGCGTGCTTTAGCCACTTGCATATCCCACCGTCCATAGACTGAAACGGTGGAAATTAGCGTAGTGGCCACGCATGCCAAGTTTTTTTTATGAAATTCTACGGCGCGGCGATCCTTAAAAAGCGCGGAAGAGCGCGAGCGCTTCGTTTAGATAGGCATCCACGTAGGTATTGAAACCGAGGAAATAAAGGAGGCCCGCAACCGCCAACATGGGGCCAAAGGGAACGCACGACCCGAAGGTGACCACTTCTTCGGTGCCTGCTTCCTCGTCGATGATGGTTTGCTTCCAACCGAAGATCCGCCCCAGAAGCATAAGCGGAAGCAGTATCGCGCTCCCGATCACCGCGCCGCCGAACAATCCAAAAAGCGCGCCCTGCCATCCGCAAAAGGCGCCGATGCACCCGAGGAATTTCACGTCTCCCTCCCCCATCGCGGGTTTACGAAGAATCACCTCTCCGAGCACCGCGAGCCAATAAACGAGGCCCGCGCCGACAATCGCTCCAATGATAGCGGTCACTCCGGATTCAAGGTGTGCGCCGACTCCGGTTCCCTCAAGGCCGTGGAGGCCGGGTATTAAAAAGGAAAGGATCACCCCGCCGCACATGCCGCCGATCGAGCACCGGTCGGGGATAATCATATGATCAAGGTCAACGAAGGTTGCCACGAGCAGGAGAGCGGCAAAGAACATCCCCGTCACCGCAAGCAGCGGGGGAAACTGCAGCCAACAGGCCAGGAAAATCAATCCCGTGAGGAGTTCCACTATCGGATAGCGGAGGCTGAATGCTTGTCCGCAACAGGCGGCGCGACCACGGAGCATCAACCAGCTCAGAATCGGAAGGTTAAAATACCAGGGTATGCGAACGCCGCAGGCACAGGTCGAGGGCGGACTTATGACGGATTCATCCTTGGGGATGCGGTAGATGCATACATTCAAAAAACTGCCCACCACCGCGCCAAAGACAAAGGCGAGGAGCGGAAAGAACCACGGCAACTCCGCACGTATCATTTCATAGTTTTCAAGCATCCGGCTCACCTCCTGTATTTCCTGCGATCGCCGCTTCCGCCGCGGACTGCATGACTGCGGCATCGACCGGGCAATCGGTCCAAATTTCGAGGGCGCGCGCCCCCTGATGTACCAGCATCGAGAGCCCGTTCGCGCAGTTCATGCCACGCGCCTTTGCCGTAGCGAGCAATCGCGTTTCCGGGGGATTGTAAACCATGTCGTAGACCGACCAAGCCGAGGGCAACGCCCCCACATCGACCGGGGATGGATCCTCGCGGCGCAAACCCAGGGAAGTGGCATTGATGAAAATCCCGTTCGCGGGCAGATCCGCCGGCAGCACCTGCAGCGAAAAGGTTTCGACCGCCGATTGCGCCTCCATGGCTGCCAAGATTTCACAGAGCCCCGCCAGGCGTTCCGGGCTGCGGTTCCCGAGATATAATTTCGAACATCCGGAGCGGAGGCATTGCACCGCCGCGGCGCGTGCCGCCCCTCCAGATCCCGCCAGCATGACCACCGAGCCCTCGAGGCGCAGGTCCAGCATCGATTCCACTCCACGCTCGAGACCGTAGCCATCGGTATTGTAGCCGACCCAGCCCGATTCGGCACGTTTCAGGGTATTGACCGCGCCCATCGCAAGGGCGTCGACGGAAAGTTCTCTTACGGTTTCCAGCGCCAACACTTTGTGCGGCACCGTTAAATTCAAGCCCGCAAATCCTCTCGCGTGAAAACGAGGCAGGGCGGCGGCAAGTTCCGAAGCGGGCACTTCAAAGCGGTAATACGCCCAGTCCGCAAAGCGCGCATCGGAATCGGCAAGCACCGCCAAGGCGGCGTTGTGCATGGCGGGACTCAGGGAGTGGCGTACCGGATCCCCCAGCACCGCCAACGCCGTACCTGGAAATTCCAAGCGGTCGAGATCCTCGAGCGTATAGGTTTTTTCTGTATCCATTGGGCTGGGCTGTGACGCGTCGAATTTAAGACCGACACCGCAAGCTTGCCCCTCACTTGCTCTTTTTGGAAGTCAATTATTGCGAATCCGCGGCCGCGGCACGCGAACCATACAGGGCAGTCCCGACCCGAATCTGAGTTGAGCCCGCCGCAATCGCCGCCTCGAGGTCGTCGGTCATCCCCATCGATAATTCCCGGAGTTCCACCCCGTAACGCGCCGACAATTCGTCGCGCAAGTCGCGCAATCGTTCAAAGCATTGCGCCGCCACCTCAGGGGCATCGTCAAGCGGCGCAATCGTCATAAGGCCCTCGACCTTTAAATGCTCCGCTGCGAGGGCGCGCTCCATAGCTCCCTCCATCGCATCGACCATAAATCCGTATTTGCGGGGATCCGCCCCGGCGTTGCACTGCAACAAAATCGGTAGGGTTTTGCCCGCCTCTCCCGCGAGGCGATCCAGACGCTCGAGGAGTTTGAGGGAATCGACGGATTGAATGCGGTCGAAGACCGCCACCGCTTCCTTGGCTTTGTTGGACTGCAAATGCCCGATCAATTCCCAGCGCAGATTCAAATCCGCCGCGGCGGCGCGCTTGCTCGCGGCCTCCTGCACGCGGTTCTCTCCAACTGCCCGCAGCCCCGCCTCGTTCGCATATTGCACCGCTTCCACCCCGTGATTTTTGGTCACCGGCAATAATTGTACCGAGCTGAGGTCTCGACCCGATGCCGCGCAGGCTGCCGCAATCCGCCTCTGCAAAACCGCTAAATTTGAATTAAATGCCTCAGCCCCAATCATAGTACAGGTTAGTAGTTTTATTTATCGCGAAAAACAACATAAGTTTTTCTGATTCTTTGTTTGTTTTTCTTATTAGAGAACTTTATAGTGTAAACTTATAATGCACGTGGAAAATTTCAAAGTCTTTGCGGATCTAGTTGAAAGCGAGAGTTTTTCGCGGGCGGCTAAATTGAATGGCATCACCCAATCAGCGGTCAGTCAACAACTGCGGGGCATGGAAAAGCACTTCAAGGTCTTGATTGTGGACCGCAGTCAGAAGCAGTTCCGGCTCACCAACGAGGGTAAAAAACTCTACGGATCCGCCAAGGAAATGCTGCGACTCTACGAGACCCTGAACAGTGAGCTTCAGGAAATGCGGAAGGAAATCAGCGGCACCATCCATATTTCCACGGTTTACAGCATCGGTCTCCATGAACTGCCCCCCTACATCAAAATCTTTCTGGCAGACTACCCGGAGGTCAATATCCGCGTAGAATACCGCCGCGCCAACATGGTCTATGAAGACATCCTGAATAATTCCATCGACCTCGGCCTCATCGCCTACCCGGAAAAACACAAACAGCTCGAGGTCCATCCCTTTCATGACGACACCCTCATTCTGGTCGCCAGCCCCGAACATCCCTTTGCCAAGAAATCCACGATCGATATCTCCGAACTGAATGGCCACAAATTTATCGGCTTTGAACCGGATATCCCAACCCGCAAAGCCACCGACCGCATCTTCCGTGAATTCAACATCGATTCCGAACTCGTCATGGAATTCGATAACGTTGAAACCGTAAAACGCGCCGTTGAAATCAACGCGGGGCTCGCGATCCTACCCCAAACAACCGTCACCCGCGAAGAAGCACAAAACCTCCTCAAAGTCATTCCCTTTAAAAAACATAGCTTCCGCCGCCCCCTCGCCCTCATCCACCGCAAGGGTCGCGTCCTCACTCCCGCAATGAAAAAACTTATCGAATTGCTCACCACGCAATCCCACGCCTAAAACCCTCCCAAGGACTACCCTTAAAACATTCACAGGCGGAACTTCAGCCTCCTCCAACTGACTCTTCTTAGTCATGAGCAATAACGCCATCATCCGACTCACCGCTTTCCTTATCGCAACCATGTGCTCGCATCAACCGCTTCAAGCTCAGGATGCCCTCACGGGCTTCACCCATCTCGAAACCCGCGGCGGGATCGAGTCCTACACCCTCAACGATAACGGACTGCGCGTGCTCCTTATGCCGGATGCCCAGACTCCCGTTGCGGCGGTGATGGTGACCTACGGCGTAGGCGGACGCCACGAAGTTACCGGCACCACCGGTGCAACCCACATCCTTGAGCACATGATGTTTAAAGGCACTGAAAATTTCACGGGCGAGGCAAGCTACTCCCCGACCATGGAACGCGTTGGCGCGCGCTCCAATGCCACCACCTACTACGACCGCACCAATTACTACGCCGTCCTGCCCAGCGAATTTGTACCCCTCGCCATCGAACTCGAAGCCGACCGCATGCGCAACCTCCGCATCCGAGCCGAGGACCTCGAGTCTGAAATGACGGTGGTGCGCAACGAGTATGAACGCGGCGAGAACAACCCCGTTCGCACCCTTATCAAGGAAATCTACGCGACCGCTTTCATGGCGCACCCCTACAGCCATCCCGTCATCGGCTGGCGCTCCGACATCGAAAACACCAGTCCCGAAAAACTGCGCCAATTCTACGACACCTTCTATTGGCCGGAAAACACGACCCTTACCATCATCGGCGGCTTCGAACGCAACGCCACCCTCGCGGCCATTCTCAAATATTACGGAGCGATCCCCAAAGCACCCGAACCAATCCCGACCGTCGACACCCTTGAACCGGAGCAACGCGGGGAGCGCCGCCTTTCCATTGAACGCGCCGGTGAAGTCGGCGTCGTGGCACTCGCGCACAAAGTCCCCGAGGGCACCCACCGCGACTGGGCGGCCCTTCGCCTCATTGAGCAAATCCTCGGAGCCAACCAAACCGGGCGTCTCTACCGCTCACTGGACGACAAGGGAAAAGCCAGCCAAACCTTCTCCTTCGCACCTCAATTACACGACCCCAGCCTCTTTTTTCTGGGCGCCTTCCTGACCCCGGATTCCACCCATGCGGAGGCGGAAGCCCTCATTATTCAGGAAATTGAAAACCTCATTGCGGGCGGCGTGAGCGAGGAAGAATTACAGCGCGCGAAATCCGTGATCGAAGCCCAAACCGTTTACGACCGCGACGGCCCCTACGCGATTGCCAGTGCCATCAACGAATGCATCGCCCTCGGCGATTGGAGCACCTACCTCACCCTCCCCGAGGCCATCCAAAAAGTGACCCCCGCCGAAATTCAACGCACCGCTGAAAAATACCTGATTCAACAAACCCGCACCACCGGTTGGTTTATCCCTCAAAAAAATGAGCGGCCCATCTCCGCCAGCCTCCCCACTCCGAACTACTTCCGCGACCCCGCGCTCGGGAACCAACCCGCCGACGCGCCCAGCGAAACAGGCCCCACACCCGCCGCCACCGTCAACTTTACCCCGGCTATCCGCGAAGCCAAAATCGGCCCAATTCGCCTCGTGACGGTCGATATGCCAGTCGATAAAGTGGTCGCTTTTGTCGGCAGCTTTGCCGCCGGAAACGCCCGCAATCCCGCCGAAAATCCACTCCTCGCAAGCCTCACCGCCCAGATGCTCGACCAGGGCACCGAACGCAATGACCGCTTTGCCCTTGCCGAAAGCCTCGATACCCTCGGCGCCGAACTCGGTTTCCAAGCAGGGGCGCACAGCCTCAGCTTCAGCGGAAAATTCCTCCGCAACGACGCCGGTTTTGTCATCGACCTCCTCGCCGAACAACTCCGCCTACCCGCCTTTGAAAAAGAAGTCTTCGACAACCTCAAAGAACGCACCCGCGCCAACATCCTGCGCGCCACCCATAACCCCGATTTTCGCGCGGGCTCCGCTCTCAGCCGCCTCCTCTACCCCGAGAATCACCCGAATTACAGCAGCCCGCTCGAACTACAACTGGAAGTCCTCGAAAACACCACCGTTGAAGATCTCCGTAAGTTTCACAAAGACTACTACGGCCCCGCATCCATGACCCTCGTCTTTGCGGGCGATATTGATTTTGATCAACTCTCGGCCGCCATCGCGGCTTCATTCGATGATTGGCAGGGCGGCAGCCCCTACCCCGAAAATACGCCGCCCGTGCAGGCCGTCGCAGCACAAAATCTCAACATTCAAATCCCCGATAAAACCAGCGTTTCCCTTTCCCTCGGTCAATTTACCGGGCTGCAGCGCACCGATCCCGACTACCTCCCCTTCGCGGTCGGCAACTACATCCTCGGCGGCAGTTTTCATTCCCGACTCATGACGGAAATCCGCGTCAAACAAGGGCTCACTTACAGCATTCATTCAGGCCATACCGGCGATATACTGACCCCCGGCCACTGGTCCCTCAGCGCCAGTTTTGCCCCTGAAACCCTTGAGACGGGACGCGCCGCCACCCTCGATGTCCTTCGCCAATGGGCGCAGGAAGGGGTAACTCAAGCGGAGGTCGAAGCGGCCTGCACGACCCTCAACGGGAAATACCTCGTCGGCCTATCCACCACCTCTGCGGTTGCCGGTCAAATCCACAGCTTCCTGAAACGCGGCTACCCCGCGCAGTATATTGACACCCATCCAAAGAAACTTGCTGGAATTACGGCGGAGCAGGTCAATGCCGCGATCCGTAAATACCTCGACCCCGAGGCCCTCGTCGATGTTGCGGCGGGTTCCCTGCCCTAAATTTTTAGCCGCCCCGCAATTCCCGCTTGCGCAGCTCACCCGCCTGCGTGAATCTCTTGAACTATGCCTAAAATTGACCTCGATACCGTCCAGCGCGTCCTTGAACAAAACAATACCGATATCCAGAAGCTCAATGCCATCATTGACGACCTGAAACTCCAAATCCAAATCGAGGAAGAGGAGCGCGCCAATCGACCGCCCCCCGTTAAAAAACAATTTGTGGTGCTCCTTGCTGACGCCGATGGTGCCCTCGCCGAAAAGGATATCACCGGTTGGATTCTCCAAATCCCCGAAGACGATTCCCCCGTCACCACCAGCGAGCGCATCATTCGCGCCACCTATAATTACAACGCGACCCCCAAAGGACGACGCCTCCCGGTCAAGACCATCGGTGAAGCCTGCGAAGTGGTCGGGCCCAAATTCATGAAAGAGGAGAACCTCTGGGTAAAAACCAAGACCCCCATCCTCGCGGTCGCCACGCCCAACACCATCCCCACCGACAACAGCGAGTAGTTTCCGCCCACGGCGCAGCTCACCTGCACTCAAAGCCTAATATTTTACATTAGGTGTAATATACTTTGTTTACTTTGGGGCTTTATCCTGCATTACTCGGTATATGTCCAAAACAAAGCAAGCCTATGTCCTGGGAGACGGCAACGATGCGG
>CBFHKU010000008.1:27738-82603 GCA_965656495.1 Coraliomargaritaceae bacterium | reverse complement strand
TGCTTCCGTGACCGTTTCCCGCGAGGCGAGGTTGAAAGCGAGCATGTCAAAATGACGCTGCATCCCGCTCATAAAATTCTGTGCTAGCTGCTGCAGGTTGATCTCCCGTTTGCCGCCCTGATTATTGTTATTTTGGATCATTTTGTTAATTCTAAGAATACAGTGTAAGTTAAGGGCCTATCTTGGACTGAGACAACCGGTAAACGGTTCAGTTTTAAAATAAAGTTGGCATATTGAACTACAAAATATATTTTACGCTTAGGGTGTATGATTGAAATTCTTAGTAATGGGGCGCAACTGATCCTTACCCATGCCACCGCGGTTTTGGGCTTCATCTTGGCGCTTCTCGTTATCAGTCGGGCCTTCAGGGAAAAGAGGAGGCCGGGTAATTTCTTCGCCTGGTTTTTTTTCGTGCTTTCTGTTCCGCTCATCGCCGGGCCATTATATTTGATCTTCGGAGGGCGAAAGAGCCGAAAAACCACCCAAATCAAACGCCGGGTGACCAAGGAGGCACTCGCCTTGAGCGGGTCCGGCACCCGTGACTCTGAGGTAGTCGCCATCAATAAAACAACCGGTAACGAGGTAACGCTTTTGCCCGACGGCGAAGCCTTCTATGAACGCATCTGTCACGAAATCAAGGAGGCAAAAACTGCCATCCATATTGCAACCTACATCTTTGGGAAAGACGCGCCTGCCGCACAGATCGCGGAGCTCCTGGCGCAGCAAGCGCGGAATGGTCTCACGGTTCGTCTGCTGCTGGACTCCCTTGGGTGCTGGAACACCACCCGTGGATTGCGTCGCCGCTTACGCAGTGCGGGGGTCGAAGTGGCGATGTTCATGCCGGTCATCCCCTTTCAAACGCATTCCAATGCCAATTTACGCAACCACCGCAAGCTGGCAATTTTTGACCACCGCCGCGCCTTGGTGGGCGGGCACAATATCGACCGGCGCTTCATCGGGCCAAAGCATGATCCGGCTCGCTTTGTGGACCTGAGTGTTGTCATTACCGGCCCCGCAGTAGCCCATCTCAGTCGAACCTTTATAGCAGACTGGGCCTTTGCCACTCGGCACAATCCGGCGGCATTCAAGCCGACCCTCGAATTCCAGCCTGAGGAACAGGGAAAGAGCGCAATCAATGTCATTGCCAGCGGACCCGATGTTCCCAATGACCCGCTTTGGGAGCAGATACTCCTCCTTATAAATACCTTTGAAGAACAACTGACGATTATCACCCCCTATTTCATCCCGGATGAAGTGATCTTTCAGTCCTTGATCGTTCAGGCGCGAAGCAAGAAACAGATCCGCTTGATCCTCCCCCTGCAGTCGAATCATAGCATTACTGACATCGCGCGTCATAATTACCTTCAATTGCTCCACGAGGCGGGGGTTGAAATTCGCTTTTTCACCGAGCGTATGCTGCACGCCAAACTCATCATTGCCGATGAAAGCCACGCCCTCCTGGGATCCGCCAACATCGATATGCGGTCCCTCTTCCTCAATTTTGAAATCGGGCTGCTCCACCACGCCAAATCCGACATCACCGCCCTGACTACATGGGCTGATTCCATAAATGCACAGAGTATTGATTATGAGGCAGCCATAAAAGAAAAAGGCTTTCTCCCCAACCGAGCCGCGGCTTGTTTTGTGCGCCTGATCGAACCACTTTTGTAGACAGGGAGGGGTTCTTGGTGCTCTGTATTTTACGGTTTAACGCGGAGAATCGGAGGATCGGAGGGGCTATGTGTTTTATCTTATAACGCGGAGGAGCAGAGGAGCAGAGGAGCGGAGGATCAGAGGGGCGATGGAACGCTGTGTTTATATTTTTGACTCTTTATTAGTTGGGAGCGGTATCACGCATACTTGCATTTCTTGGATGACCGATAAATGCTCTGTCGCGTGTTTTCCTGTCGCCGAATCCTTAAATGTATTAGCTGTCTATTGCTGGTGGCTGTGTGTGCGTGCTCCAAGCATCAAACCAATGTGGAGCGCGGGAATGAGAACGGGGAACTCTATTTGGGAATCGGAGCTGAACCCGCCGCCCTGGACCCACACCTGACGACCGGTCTCACCGAGTATTCCGTGATGCTCGCGCTACTCGAGGGACTGACCACCCTCAATCCCGAGACCATGGCAGTCGAGGCAGGCGTGGCACGCTCATGGACTGTATCGGATGACCGTTTGCGCTATACCTTTTATTTTGACCCCGAGGCGCGCTGGTCCAACGGGGACCGCGTAACGCCCCAGGATTTCATCTTTTCCTTTGAACGCATCCTATCACCTACCCTCGGCGCTCCGTATGCCTACATGCTCTATCCAATGCGCGGCGCGGAAGCCTTTCATCGCGGACAGAACTCTGATTTCGCAAGCGTCGGAGTGAGCGCGCCGGATGCGCACACCCTCGTCATTGAGCTGGAGTCCCCCACTCCTTATTTCCTCAGTATGCTCGCTCACAATACCTGGTGGCCGGTGCATCCCCCCACCATTCTGGAGCATGGCGGCATGACTGATCGCATTTCAAAGTGGACCAAGCCCGGGAATTTCGTCGGCAATGGCCCCTTCATTCTCAAACGCTGGCGTTTGAATAACGGTATTCATGCGGTACGCAATCCGCACTACCGCGAGCATTCAAAGGTAGCGCTCAACGGTCTCCATTTCTTACCCATCGCAGTACAGAGCGAGGAACGCGCCTTTCGCGCCGGCCATCTCCATCTCACCAGTTCCGTGCCCATCCACCGCATTGATTGGTATCGGGAAAACCAGCCTGAACGACTCCGATTCGACACGGCGCTGGGGGTCTATTATTATATGCTCAACACCGAGCGGCGCCCCCTCAATGAACCAAAGGTCCGACAAGCGCTGGCGTATGCGATTGACCGGGCGCAATTGACCGAACACGTCCTGAAAGCTGGGCAAAAACCGGCCTTTCATTTTACCCCGCCCAACACCGGCGGCTATCATGCGAGGGCCCGCCTGCCCTTTGATCCCGACCTCGCGCGCCAACGCCTGGCGGAAGCCGGCTACCCCGGAGGCAAGGGTTTCCCCAAGCTGCAACTGCTCTTCAACACCAGCGAATCGCACCGCACCCTCGCAGTCGCCATTCAGGAAATGTGGAAAAAGGAACTCGGCATCGAAATCGAGTTGCACAATCAAGAATGGAAAGCCTATCTCGCGACCCGCGAAAGCGGTGACTTCGACATCCTGCGCGCGGCATGGTATGGTGATTACGACGATCCCAACACCTTCCTGAGCCTCGGGGAGAGCGACAACGGCAACAACCACACCAATTGGCATGACCCGCGTTATGACGCCCTCATTGCGCAAGCAGCACGCGAGACCAATCCCGAGGCACGTCATGCCTTGTTTCAAGAAGCAGAGGAAATCCTGATCGATGCGCTGCCGGTGATTCCTATTTATTTTTATGTGACCAGTCGCTTGATTCATCCCTCCGTCAAGGGCTGGTACCCGAGCATTCTTGACAACCACCCCTATCAGGCCGTGCGTCTCGAACCTTAAAAATGTTATCCCTGATCGCAAGACGCCTGCTGCAGGCAATCCCCACGCTTTGGGTTATCGCCACCGCCACCTTTGTGCTGCTACGTCTTGCCCCGGGCGGTCCCTTTGATTCTGAAAAACCGGTGTCTGATGAAATCAAACTACAAATCGAGGCGCACTACGGTCTGGACGATCCGCTTCACGTCCAATACCTCCATTTTCTGGGCAATCTATTGCGTGGCGACCTTGGGCCGTCCTATCAATACGCAGGTTGGGAGGTGCAGGAAGTTATTGCGCAGGCCTTTCCGGTCTCGCTTGAACTGGGTCTTTGGGCATTGCTGATCGCCCTTGCGATCGGGATCCCGCTCGGCGTTTTGGCAGCCCTGCGGCACAATCAGGCCGCTGAATCCGTCTTAATGGCAATCGCCACCCTCGGGATCTGCCTGCCCTCATTCGTGATTGGTCCCATCCTGATCCTCGCCTTTGCCCTGACTCTCGATTGGTTCAATCCCCTTGGGTGGAATTTTTCCAGTGATCGCATCCTGCCCGCCCTAACCCTCGGGCTCATGTACGCCGCCTACATCGCGCGCCTCGCCCGGGGCGGCATGTTGGAAGTTTTACAAAACGACTGGATTCGCAGCGCCCGCGCAAAGGGACTGTCTGCCTGGACCGTGATCCGGCGTCATGCCATGCGTTCAGCGATGCAACCGGTGATCTCATTTCTCGGACCTGCGGCGGCGGGACTCATCAGTGGTTCCTTCGTGGTTGAGACGCTATTCTTCATTCCGGGCCTCGGACCGTTCTTTGTAAATGCCGCCCTCAATCGCGACTATACCCTCGTAATGGGAACGGTGCTCTTTTACGCCGTCCTGATCATCAGCTTTAACCTTATCGTAGATCTTATCCAGATGTGGCTGCAGCCACGTTCCCGACATGACTAAGGAAAAACGAGAACAAAAGGTGCTGAATTGCATCCAAAAATCCCCTGGGCGGGTTGCCTGGGGACGCCTTTGCCGCAACCCCATGGCGCGTATTGGCGGTTTCCTTTTTCTCGCGATTTTAACGGCATGCCTGATCGGGCCGCTTTTGAGCGGTCAGGATTTTGCAACACAGGATTTGGCACGCGGTGCCGAGCCACCTTCATGGGAACATTGGCTGGGCACGGATGAATTGGGGCGGGATCTCCTGGAGCGCGTCCTGACCGGTGGGCGTATCTCAATCGGAGTGGGATTTGCGGCAACCTTTGTCGCACTGCTCATTGGGGTTAGCTACGGAGCAATCGCGGGTTACTGTGGCCGTCGAATCGATACGCTCATGATGCGCTTTGTGGATGTGGTTTATGCCCTCCCCTTTACGATGCTGGTGGTGGTCCTCACTGTTACTTTTGATCGCAAAAGCATCTTCTTGATTTTCCTCGCGATCGGTGCAGTTGAATGGCTTACGATGGCGCGAATCGTGCGTGCGCAAGCAAGGAGCCTGCGGACCTTGAGCTATGTCGAAGCGGCTCGCGCAAGCGGAGCAAGCCACTGGCGAATTTTGCGTGATCATTTACTGCCGAATCTGCTCGGTGCAGTCATTGTTTACGGCACCCTTACCATACCCGCCGTAATTTTACTTGAGTCGATCCTCAGTTTCCTGGGGCTTGGAGTGCAACCGCCTCACAGTTCATGGGGCACCTTAATTAACGAGGGGGCTGACAAACTCGACATTTATCCCTGGTTGCTAATCGGACCCGCCGTCCTTTTCTCGCTTACAATCTTCTCCCTGAATTTTTTAGGTGATGGCTTACGCGACGCCCTCGACCCCCGCGAAACGCACCACTGAATCAAGTGCTTGAATAGCGGCGATATTCAGGAAGCATCGCATGCATCAGCTCCCTGACCTGAACCGAATCACCCTCCGCCAATTGCTCCCGGATGCGGGATTCCAAGTCATGCGCGGCTTCGATTGATTCCTTAGAGCCCGTAAAGCGCATGATCCGGGGATGCTTGGTGGCATGGAGCGTTTCGCTCAAGTGCTGCACCTCCTCGTAGCGTTTTTCACCCGGATGCAAACCAATGAATTTTATTTCGATGTCCACCCCTTCGCGCATGCCTGCCAATGCTATCATTTGGCGAGCCACATCCAAAATTTTGATTGGTTTCCCCATATCGAGAACGAAGATTTCTCCGCCCTCGCCCTGCGTGGCGCTCTGTAGGACGAGGCCGACCGCTTCCTGAACCGTCATGAAGAAACGCGTGACCTCCGGATCCGTGACCGTCAAGGGACCACCCTCTGCAAGTTGTTGGCGAAATATAGGAATCACACTGCCGGATGAACCGAGCACATTCCCAAATCGAACCGAAATAAAGCGGGTCTGGTTCGCGCTTTCCGCTTGCTGGTTTACGATTGCAAGTTCGGCAAGTCGCTTGCTTGCGCCCATTACGCTGGTAGGATTGATCGCCTTGTCGGTGGAAATTAGTACAAAATGCTCAACTCCAATGCGTGAGGCGATTCGGGCGAGGTCCAAGGTTCCCAAGGTGTTGTTTTTAAGCGCTTGCTCGGGTTGGTCTTCCATGAGGTTGACATGCTTGTGCGCAGCGGCATGAAAAATCACTTCAGGTTTAAATTCCTCTAAGAGCAGTTTGAGGCTTCGAGTATCACAAATATCAAGTACCTTGCTATCGATTATCGAACCAGCTTTCTCAAACTTTGAAATCCGCTGTTTTAACTTAAAAATAGCCAATTCCGAGTGATCGAGACAAAGCAGTTTATCCGGAGACCGTTCCAATACTTGTTGAACTAATTCCATTCCGATGCTGCCGCCCGCGCCCGTAACCAGAACACGCTTGCCCGCCAACAATGCCTGAATGGCATCATCATTCAAGTCCACCGCTTCCCGACCAAGTAAGTCCTCCATTTCAATGGGACGTAGTTGCGAGACCTGAGCTTTTCCGCTCACAAGATCTATTAGAGCCGGCACTCGATCCACCTTCAAACCGGCCTCGCGAGCACAGTCCACGACTGCCTTAATACGTTTCATTGGGGCCGACGGAAACGCCACCACCACTTTTGTCGCTTTATAACGACTCGCCACGCTAGCCAATTCATCCACACGGCCTACCACCATAACATTGTGCACATAGCGACCCACTTTATTGGTGTCATCATCAAGAAATGCAACCGGTCGCATCCCCAGTCGGCCCTTACTCATTAAGTCTGCCGCCAGACCTGCCCCCACTTCACCCGCGCCAACAATAATCACACGTTCAGTTTCCTGAACTGATAGCCAATCGCTAAGATCCTTGCTCGCCTTGATACGAAACAATAATCGGAAAAGCGTCAGCCCCAAAAATGAAAGCTGCAGATCTGAAAGAATGACCGAGCGCGGCGCGATTTCCTTTCCGTCAAATTGATACCAAGTGAGGACCAAAACCACTGCGACAATCGATAACGCCGTCAACAGACGCAGCGCATCCGGCAGGCGAAAATAGGCAAGAACTGTTTCAAATTGCCCGAATGCCAGCAAAAGCGCGATTTTTAACAACAGTACCCACCAAAGAGTCTGGATCCGAACCACCTCGTAATACTCCGTGACGGAGAAATCAAAGCGCAATTCAAAGGCGATCCAATAACTTGCAGATAGGATTAGCAAATAAGCCAGCAAAAGCCCAATCGTCGGCAGATTAAAAATTCGAGGTAACCAATTTCGGTTCATAAATATCCCAAACCTTACTCTATGCTTGAACGCACCTTCGCAATGACTTTTCCACGTTCTTCCTCGGTGAGGCCGGAACCACTTGGCAAACACAGTCCATCAAAAAAAAGCTTTTCCTCAATACCACTTCCATAATAACGGCATTCTTTATAGACCGGCTGCAAATGCAAGGGCTTCCAAAGCGGCCTCGCTTCAATATCCGCAGCTTCAAGTGCTTTTATCACGCTCGCAGCATCCGCCATCGACTCACTCGAATCAATCGTCAGGCATGTAAGCCAATAATTAACCGCATCGGGTTCCACAATCGGCATGAATTCAACTCCGGGCAATGAATCCAACTCCGCCTTATATGCCTCAAAATGCGCTTTTCGTGCGTGAATCCGCCGCGCGAGATCCGACAATTGGCTCCTCCCAAGGGCCGCCAGTACATTGCTCATACGATAATTGTAGCCGATTTGGCGATGTTCATAGTGGATAACGGGCTCCCGTGCCTGCATGGAGAGTGATCGCGCCGCTTCCAACGCCTCAACCGCATCTGAAAGCAGCATCCCGCCTCCTGAAGTCGTAATGATTTTATTTCCGTTGAAAGAGAAAAAAGAAAACGCCCCAAAAGAGCCCGCCGGTCGTCCCTGATGGGACGCCCCCAGCGCTTCAGCGGCATCCTCAATGAGCGGCACCGCATATTCCGCGCAAACCTTTTCAATCGCAGCCATATCGGCACACTGACCATACAGTTGTACAACAATCACAGCCTTCGGTTTTTTCCCCTCGCCTGCGAGTGCCTCAAAAGCCTCACGAAGCGCCTCCGGATCCATATTCCACGTGCGCGGCTCGCTTCCGACAAAAACCGGGACGGCGCCACAATAAACAATCGGGTTGGCGCTCGCAGCAAACGTAAAGGACGGGCACAAAACGAGATCCCCCTTACCAATACCCAGTACCTTTAATGCCAAATGCAACGCGGCGGTCCCGGAGTTTACTGCCAAGCCCGCCGTCCGTTTGCTGTGCGCGCAAACCTCGGCCTCAAATGCGTCCAACTCCGGCCCGACCGGTGCCACCCAATTCGAAGCAAGCGCCGCCGCAACCGCAGCGTGATCCAACTCACTCAAATCTGGGGGTGACAAATATATACGAGGCATGAAAGCATGTTTGTGAAGTCTGCCTAATTGACCACCTTTTTCTGTCTTTCTTAAAGAATTCCGCGCTTCTTGGTTGACTCATTAAAGTATGCGCATGATGTTCATCACTTCCTTAGGGGTGACCTGGCATGGGTCTGAGACAGCTTCCTGCACTAGCACAAAGCGATCCCTTCGAACCTGATCCGGCTCATACCGGCGTAGGGAAAGGTAATCGTGCCAGCGCGTACGCTTTCGCTTCTCTGCCGAAGCAGCCGGGTCTCAACCTAAATAATAAATCGAGATCCAAATGAAAGCCACCATCGCATGCACCCTCCTTTTCTCACTGGGCACTGCCGTTTTTGCCAACGAGACAGCCCAAGAAAATGCGCCGATTCACGAACTCCCTGAATTAGTCGTGACCGCCAGCCTCTGGGAGACCGATCTTCTGCGGACCACCAACAGCACCACTGCGATCGATTCCAGCGAGTTGGAATCCAACGGCAGCCTTCACTTTCAGGATCTCATCGAGGTCATCCCAAACCTTACCTGGACCGGCGGCACTTCCCGTCCCCGATATTTCCAAATCCGAGGCATCGGCGAAAACTCCCAGTTCGAGGGCGAAACCCCCGATTCCACGGTGCGCTTCCTGATCGACGACCTCGACTTCACCGGGCTCGGCTCAATCGGCAACCTTTTTGATATGCAACAGGTCGAAGTCCTCCGGGGCCCGCAGGCGGGGGCATTTGGCGTGAATGCCGCCGGCGGTCTCATCAAGCTCGTCAGTAACGAGCCCACCCCATACTGGAGCGGACAGGCCGAGGGCACAATCGGACAAGATAATCTCCGTGGGGGCGGTCTCGCCTTCGGCGGCCCGGTCCTCAAAGATAACCCCGAGTCCCTTACTTTCCGCTACTCACTCTACCAACAAAACAGTGATGGCTTCCGCAAAAACAAGCATCTCAACCGAGACGACACCAATGAGCGCGACGAGTTCAACACCCGTCTAAAACTAAGCTGGAAACCCGCTAGTGATTGGACTTGGGACAGTACTCTATTCTACGCAAACACCAACAACGGTTATGATGAATGGTCACTCGACAATACCGCATTCACCGTTTTTTCCGACGAACCCGGTCGCGATGAACAGGAATCCAAAGCCGCCAGCATACGCGGCACTTGGGATGGATTGCCCGACGCGAAGCTAAGCACGATCTCAACTTATACTGCGACCGATTCACTTTACAGCTATGACGGCGATTGGAGTAATCAGGCGACTGCTGGATGGTCAGCCTTTGTCTTCCTTCTCCGTGAGCGCGAACGTTGGAGTGAGGAAATCCGTATTGACTCCGCCAAGCGCGAGGATGCCCTTGGCCTGATTGATCGATGGACGCTGGGGCTTTATTTCGAGAACCTCGAAGAAGACTCGCAGTTTGGCGGTGACTGGGGTGATTTTAAAACAAGATATGAGAGTAAAGCGACCAGCATTTACGGACAGGCCACCCATCTCCTAAGCGAAAAAAGCAAGCTGACTCTAGGTTTACGCGCCGAATATTTCGATCTCGATACCGATATAGAAATTCGCGAGGACGTCCGCTTTAACGAACTCCTTTACGGCGGCAAACTTACTTTCGAGCATATGTTAAGCGAGCACCAAACCTTGTTTGCTTCGCTGGGACGTGGCTACAAAGCGGGAGGTGCCAATATCTTTCCTAATCTCATTGCTTCACTTCCGGTAAAATATGACAGCGAGACACTCTGGAACTATGAATTAGGACTCCGAGCAAAATCCGAGGACGGAAAATTAGTTTCCCAACTGACCTTGTTTTATCTGGATCGTGATAAGGCGCAGTTGCGCGACTCTGCCGGAGATAGGGTTTCCTTTACCTATTTCACAACCAACGGCGAGGGAGCACGCCATCTGGGGCTCGAGGGAGAGACTACTTGGTATTTTCTACCGAACTGGTCATTTAAAGGTTCTCTAGGCCTCCTCGATGCGCATCGCGACGCCTATACCGATCCGAGTAATGCTGCGCTTACAATCGAAGCACGTGGCTTGTCTAATATACCGACGTACACTTATCGTGCGAGACTCGCTTACAATCCCAACACCGGCTTTTTTGCCAACGGCGAAATCAGCGGCAGCGATTCCTATTATGAATCCAACAGCCACGACGAGAAGCGCAGTGCCTTTACTGTAGTGAATGCCGCCTTGGGCTATCGCATTGATAACTGGACCCTTACCTTCTGGGGCCGAAATCTTTTTGACACAAAATATGAAAAACGCGTCTTTTTCTTCGACAACGGCGCAGGTGAGACGCGCTACGAAAACCCGGCCGACCCTCAGCAATTTGGCGCGACACTCAATTACACTTGGTAGCCTGCTCCTGCTCGGTCACCTTTGTGCGGTAAAATAAAATCCCCACCAGCGCGAGGGCGTGGCCGATCTTACACTCGGATACCCATTGCATGACCTCTGCTTCCGGCAGCGAGCGGACTTCCATTTCTTCGTGCTCGTCCCAATTGGTGCCGTCCTGCGATAGCTGGCATTGATCCGCAAAAACAACATGGCATTGATTGTTAAGGATAGCGGGGTTAGGACTGCACTGACCCAATACCACGCCCTTTTCCGCAACATAACCGGTCTCCTCCTTGAGTTCCCGCAAACCCGCCTGCACCGGATCCTCCCCGGAATCAATGATTCCACCGGGCAACTCCCATGAAAGCGCGTCGGATCCCCAGCGAAACTGGCGCACCATGATTAAATCCCCATCGATGGTGCGCGCCACCACGATGACCCAATCGCGAGAGTTTAAATAATAGAAATCTCCCTCTTTTGCATTCGTAGGATGTCGGTAACGCCGGGTCCGCAATTCCCAAACCCGGCAGGAGAAATTCAGCTGATCACTGAGCAGCTCCCAGCGCAACGGTTCCTGCAGGTTGTCAGGCGGAGCAAGCTTAGCCATTACTGAGCCGGGATAATGATTGATTGACCAATGCGCAAACGGCGCGGGTCGACTCCGGGATTGGCATCCAGCAGAGCCTGCAGCGGCACTCCCGCTTCGGTCGCGATGCGCGCAAACGTGTCGCCGGATTTAATGACATATCCACCTTCCGCAATCGCACCCGTCCCGACTGCCGCCGGCTTGGTTGCGGCAGAGGTAGTCACAGGCGCTGCTTGGTTCGCCAAACGTTCCCCTTGTTTATTGAGTTCGAGGGTCAGTTCCTTAAGGCGCTTATCCCGCTCATTGCCGTAGGCACGAAGACGGGAAAGGGCACTCTCTAAATCTTTGTTCTGTTCCGACAAAGCCTGCACCGCTTTTTTCAGGCTCGCCACCTCTTCCGCAGATTCACTCAAGCTGCTTTCACTGGCGTCCATGGATTCCACGATCGGCTGCAGGGTATTGTTTGCCGTTAGCCCAAAGTAGAGGCCTGCCCCACCCAGAACAACCGCCAGCAGCGCCAGCGCAAGTGGCAACAAGTTTGTATTTGTATGATTTTGATCCGCTTCCATACCAGCAAGCTAGGCCCCTTTTACGTGCTGGCAAGTTTACATCTCAGGAAGTGGACATGGAGTTGCCATTTTGAACGATACGGTGCAAATATCCCATATGCCCGATTTGAATTTCCAACCAGATGCAGAAGCAGTACTGGAGGTCAGCGCCCTCACCCAGCAAATCAAACGGCTCCTGGAGGGTAGCTTCACCCGCGTATGGGTGCGTGGCGAAATCTCCAATTGCCGTAAACAAAGCACCGGACATGTTTATTTCTCGCTTAAAGACAAAGGCAGTCAAATCCCCTGCGTGCTCTTTGCGCGTGATGCCGCCCGGCAGGATTTTGAACTAAAGGACGGTGAAGCGGTTACCTTGTTTGGTGATCTTGCGGTCTATGCCCCGCACGGACGCTATCAATTAATTGTAAAGATTGCCCTCCACAGCGGCGAGGGGCGTTTACAGATTGAATTCGAGCGCTTGAAACGCGCGCTGGCAGCGGAAGGACTCTTTGAGGCGGAGCGCAAAAGAACGCTCACCGCCCTGCCCCGCCGCATTGCAGTCATCACCTCACCAACCGGTGCGGCACTCCGTGATTTCCTGCGCATCCTCCAGCGCCGTAATTTTGATGGCTCCGTTGTTGTCTTTCCAGTGCGCGTCCAAGGCAAGGAAGCCGCTGCAGAAATTGAGCAAGCCCTTGCATACGCCAATGCCTTCAGTCCTGGATTTGACTGTATCGTTTTAACGCGAGGTGGCGGCAGCATTGAAGACCTTTGGCCGTTTAACCATGAGTCCCTCGCTCGTGCCGTTGCGGCATCCGCAACACTCACCATTTCAGCGGTCGGCCATGAGATCGACCAGGTGCTAACGGATTATTCCGCTGATATCCGGGCGGAGACACCCTCTGCCGCGGCGGAGCTGATTTCGTCAAAATCACTGGAAACACGACAAAAATTCCATGAGGTAAGCCAATCCTTAAGGCGACTTACCACCCAGCTTCCCCTCCGGATCCAACAACGACTGGAAGCGGCACAAACTCGCTTTCGCCTCCTGTCCCCGCAACGACAGCTCGCCTACCACGCTTTGAGGATCGACGATACCCAGATTCGCCTGACTCAGGCCTTAAGGGAAAACATCGCCGCAAACAGGGAAACCATGCAGCATCTCTCGAATCGGCTGATCAAGCACAACCCGAAACGCCGTCTCGATCTGGCTTACCAGAACTTAAGCGCCTGCAAGCATCGATTGGAGTTTGCCTCCACCAAAGGCCTGCAGGCTTCCAATGCAAAACTCACCGCCATCCAAAAGCGCCTCGAGAACACCAATATTCAATCCGCCCTGAAGCGGGGCTTTGCCATCTTGGAAAAAGAAGATGGCAGCATCCTCACCTCCGCCGGTTCCGCACAAAGCGCCGCGCGTATCAAGGCGCGCTTCCATGATGGCTCGCTCACCCTGACCCCAGATAAAACCCCACAAAATAAAGCTAAAAAATAATAAATTTCTGGAACCTGAGAACAGATCTAATGACTCATTATTCAAGATAATTTGTTATTTAGTGAGTTAGTTAGGGGTATGTGTTCATAAGCGATCCGTTTCTTTTTGAGGCGGGTCGCTTTCTTTTTAAAGAATTTTCACAGATGAATGCGCCTGGATTCGACGCATAACAGCCTTTGGAAAAATCTCACATTTATTGAAGCTTCGCATTGCACTGCTTCAAAAAGTCCTCTTTTATCAAAAATATGAATGCAAAAGCTTTTTTCTCCATTATCTCCATTATCGTGCTGCTCTTCACAGGCTGCACCACCCAAGTCGCCATTGATCCTCAGACCGGTCTTGAACAATCGGCGTCCTACACCGCAGGATATTTCTACGCGCCTCTTGATGCTTCGGTTAGCGAAATCTTCCGAGCCGCTATTCGCGAAATGGATGATATGGGTTATTTCCGCACCGGCGAACGCCACGGCAAGGAGTCCATTAAAATTTACGCACGTAAAGTCGGTGACCAACTCGTGAGTGTTCGGATTCGCAACATAATGGATGGCGAAGGACAGACCGAACTTCGTATTCGAGTGGGCGACTTGGGTAACCTTGCGGAATCACAGGTGCTCTACGCTCGCATTCGCGACGCACTATAAGCTTTTTAAAAAAATATATTAAAAACCGTCAATCCACAGCATTGGCGGTTTTTTTATGACCCAAGTTGATCCCTGAGCTACAATTATATTGATGAAAAAGAAGATTATCGGTGTTGGAAGTCCGGTCGTTGATACGATCGCTCTGGTGGAGGATAAATTCCTTGAGCATGTCGCCGGGGAGAAAGGTGGCATGCTTCTGGTCGAGGCTTCGGAACTGGATGCCCTCTTGAGTGACCTTCCCGCAGAAAACACCCGCGCTCCGGGCGGTTCTGCCGGAAATACTCTCTTTGCGCTCGCCCGCATGGGAATGCCTGCCGCTATCCTCGGCAAGCTGGGCAATTGCCAGATGGCGCAATTCTATCTTGAGCAATTTGAACGGCATGGTGGCCACGTGGGTAGCTTTAAACACGGCACCATTCCAAATGGGCATTGCCTTTCTCTGGTCACTCCGGACGGAGAACGCACCATGCGCACCCATCTCGGTGCCGCGATGACCCTCGCTCCTGAAGAAATCAGCGCGGCCGATTTCGAAGCTTACGATTTTGCCCACTTAGAGGGCTACCTCCTCTTTAATGAAGCTCTCATGCGCACAGTGCTCGAAGCCGCAAAATCCGCGGGATGTACCATAAGCCTGGATCTGGCATCCTTCGAAGTTGTTCAGGCCGCAAAGGCCATCCTTCCGGAAATCCTGGACCAATACATCGATATTGTCTTTGCCAACGAAGAAGAAGCCGCCGCCTTTACCGGCATTGAAAATGACTACGAAATGATGGCTCAAGCACTGCAAAAACATTGTGATATCGCCGCAGTCAAACTAGGGGCCCGTGGTTCACTCATCGCGCAGCAAAACTCGATTCACAGCATTGAGCCTATTCGGGCGCAGACCGTTATCGATACAACTGCGGCAGGAGATTTATGGGCAGCAGGCTTCCTGTATGGCTGGCTGGAGGGTCGCCCCGCCCCTGAATGCGCGCACTTTGGTTCACTCCTGGGTGCCGCCGTCGTACAGCAACAAGGTAGCGTCCTTCCCGATGCAGTCTGGACAGAACTGCTTCAAGCCATCAATGCTTAGTACATGAGCATGGATTCAATCGAAACTCTTATTGTTGATATCGCGCAACGCGCGCGCGCGGCCTCGCTGGAACTCGCCACCCTTGAGACCCACAAAAAAAATGCCTTTCTCGAGCAACTCGCCGAGACACTCGTTGCTGAAACAGACGCCATCATAACAGCGAACGCCAAGGATCTGGCGGCTGCCGAGGAAAACGGCTTATCGGAACCGATGATTGAGCGCCTGACCTTTACGCCGGAGCGGATTTTGAAAATGGCTGAGGGTGTGCGACAAGTCGCCTCCCTACCCGACCCCGTGGGTGAGGAAATCGAACGGATGCAACCACCGCGTGGCTTTGATCTTCGTAAACTCCGCGTCCCCATGGGAGTCATCGGTATCATCTATGAATCACGGCCAAACGTTACGGTTGATTGCGCAATCCTTTGCTTGAAATCGGGCAACGCATCCATCCTTCGCGGCGGAAAAGAGGCATTTCATTCAAACATGAAGTTGGCGGAGCTGATTCAAACAACGCTCACTGCTTCGGGGATCAATGCCGACGCGGTTCAGGTCGTTCCCACCACCGACCGTGCCGCCCTGAACGTTCTCCTGAAACAGGATGATACGATTCATTGCATCATTCCGCGCGGCGGCGAAGGGCTCATCCGCTTCACCGTAGAAAACAGCCGCATTCCGGTCATCAAGCACTACACCGGCGTTTGCTCGGTATATGTTGATGCCGACTCCGATCCAGAGCTCGCGAAGTCCATTGTCATTAATTCCAAAACGCAGCGTCCGAGTGTTTGCAATGCCGCCGAGAATTTACTCATCCACCAGGATGCCGCCGCCCAGCTTCCCGGGCTCGCCAAGGCACTGCACGAGGCCGGGGTGGAACTTCGTGTAGATCACGCCGCCAAAGCCTTGCTCACCGGAACGGGCTTGCCATTGGTCGATGCCTCCCAAGAAGATTTTGCCACCGAATACACCGACCTCATCATCTCCATTGGAGTCGTGCCGGATGCGCAGGCCGCGATTGATTTAATCAATGCCAATGGCTCCGGGCATACCGATACCATCGTAACACACGATGCAGCAACCGCCCGCGCGTTTCTAAATGGGGTTGATTCCGCTGCTGTCTTCCACAATGCCAGCACGCGCTTCTCCGATGGATTCGAGTTTGGTCTTGGCGCTGAAATCGGGATTTCCACCGACCGCCTGCATGCACGTGGCCCAATGGGGCTCAACGAATTGTGTACCTACAAATACGTGCTACACGGCACCGGAGAGCTTAAAGACTAAACCCGCACCGGGTAGCTCAGTCCTTGGGTGGAACCGAGCGAATGTGTAAGTCGCGCAATTGTTTATCCGTCGCAGTGCCCGGACTCGCGGTCATCATCTCCTGCCCCTTCTGGTTTTTCGGGAAGGCGATTACGTCACGAATACTTTGCCGTTGAGCGAGAATCGTCACCATCCGGTCAAGCCCGAAGGCGATACCACCATGTGGCGGTGCGCCATACTCAAAGGCCTTCAGCATGTAGCCGAAGCGGCTTTCAACCACCTCCGGATCAATATTTAGAACCTCTTCAAATACCTTCTTCTGCACTTGTGGCTGGTGTATCCGAATCGACCCGCCACCAAGCTCCACGCCGTTGAGAACCAGATCGTAATGCTGGCCACGGACTTTCTTGGGATCGCTGTCCAGCAAAGGTACATCCTCCTCAACCGGTGCGGTAAACGGGTGGTGCGAGGCTACAAAACGATTCGCCTCCTCATCAAATAGCATGAGCGGAAACTCAATGACCCACAGGAACTTATAATCCGCAGGATCCAACTCTAAAAGTCCGCGCTTGATGAGCAATTGCGCCGCATCAAGCCGTACGCGTCCCAGAATCGTGCACGCTTGTTCCCATTCAGTCGCCGCAAAAAAGACGATGTCGCCGTCTTCAATATTCAGCAGGCTACGCAGACCCTCCTTTTCATCCTCCGAGAGGAACTTGAGAATGGGCGATTTCCATTCGCCGCCCTCACATTTAATAAACGCCAAACCTTTGGCGCCGTGCGATTTGGCGGCATCTTCCAAACTGCGAAGTTCGCCCTGTGTGAGGTCTGCCAAACCTTTCGCATTAAAGGCCTTGACCGCCCCGCCCGCCTTGAGCGCCCCGGCAAAAACTTTGAATTCAGAATTTGCAAAAACCTCCGCGCAATCCTGCAACTCCATGCCAAAGCGCATATCGGGCTTATCAATCCCGAAGCGGTTCATGGCGTCAAAATAACTCATCCGCAAAAACGGCGTCTCCAGTTCGACCCCAAGCACATCCTGCCATACGCGTTTCATGAGGCCCTCGATCAGGGCATACATGTCCTCGCGATCAATGAAGGATAATTCAATGTCGAGCTGCGTGAATTCAGGCTGGCGGTCCGAGCGCAAGTCCTCGTCCCTGAAGCAACGCGCCAATTGGTAATAACGCTCCACCCCGGCGACCATCAGCATTTGCTTATATTGCTGGGGTGATTGCGGCAAGGCGTAGAAGGATCCCGGATTCATCCGGCTCGGCACCAGAAATTCCCGCGCCCCCTCAGGCGTACTTTTGAAAAGCATGGGCGTCTCGACCTCGATAAACGCAGCCTCATCCATAAAATTGCGGATCGCCTGACTGGTCCGATGCCGGAGCCGCAGGATTTCCAAATTGCGACTGCGCCGTAAGTCCAAATAGCGATAAGTCATTCGCAGATCCTCCCCGACCTTGTCGGCAGAGTCATCCATCGGAAACGGAGGCGTCTTGGAAATATTCAGGATTTCCAGTGTTTCGGCATGTACCTCAATCGCGCCCGTCGCAAGCGCTTCATTGATCGTATCACCCAGACGTTCATTAACGACACCGCTCACCGCAATCACGGATTCAGGCTTGATTGAGGCAAACTTCGCCTCCAGTTCCTTGTTTGCAGGGTCGAGCACAATCTGCGTGAGACCTTCACGGTCGCGCAAATCAATAAACAAAATACCGCCGTGATCACGCACGGAATCGACCCAACCACAGAGTTGGACCGACTTACCAGCATCCTCTTTGGTGAGCTGTGAACAATGATGAGTACGCTTCATAAAACGCGAAAGCAAAACAGCATCCGCTCATGAAACAAGCGAAAAGCGCTCCGCAAAGGCAAAAGAATCCACTCGGTCCTGACAAAAAGTTTGCATTGATGTCACAAAACTTCATTTATTTAAACCTCACCCATCCCTTCGCTAAATGTCCCTAAAAGAGCTTTTTGCACATTTTGATGCAACGAACCTCCAATTGGATTCCACGGAAGCCGATCTGTGCGCGCTATCAGATCAGGCGGCAGAGTCCGGCTTTGCGTCGGTCAGCGTATACCCTTACAATGTAAGCCTTTGCGCAAGCATCCTCTACAATACTGAAGTCGCCATCTGCGCGGTTATTGATTACCCGCATGGGCGCTCTTGTATCGAAGCAAAAAAAAGTGCGATCAAAAACGCCGCTGAAAACGGAGCAACCGAGGTCGCTGTTGTCATGAACTTTGCCGCCCTCCGAGCTGGAGAAAAAAGCCTTTTTGCAGAAGAGGCCGCCTGTTTGGTTGCTGCTGCCGAAAAACACAAACTTCGTTCCAAGCTAATCCTTGAAACATCTTATCTGGCAAAAAAACAAAAGCTCAAGGCCATTAGTTTAATCGAAGCGGCAAGGGCAAATTTCCTTCAAATAGCATGCTCACTTGGCGAAAAAGATTCCACTTTTGAGGATCTTAAACTCAGTTATGAGCATTACTCCAAAAAGACCGCGATCACTGCGCATTACACCGGCAGTAGCATCAATGATTGCATCGCGTTGATTCGTGCCGGAGCGTGCCGTCTTAACGTCACACAAGTCAGTTCCTTACTCAAGGCGGCCAAGCGGGACTTTCCTGCAAACTCCGCGGATTTATTGAAAGCCGAATAATAACTCCAGCGCGGTTTTCGTCTGCTTCGAGAGTACGACACCCTCCCCTTTGAAATCCAAAACGCGCTGGCAAGGCTGCCGTTTTAGGCGATCCGGTGCATAACTCAAAATTCGAACTTCGCCGGGATTCCCCCGAATGCCCTCCGCTTCATATCGGGGGGTCCACGATTTAGGGACTCCAAAGTCGGTAAACGCGATATCCCATGCCACCAATTTCCCCTCCCGCAGTTTACCGGATACTAAGCATGGATAATTATGTACGAATGCGGGAGTTTCGCCAAAAAAGACCCGCAGCCGTGCCGCAACCGGCAAGGCATGCAGATAAGCATCGAAATCGCGAACATTTCCAGCGCGAACCGCCTGATAAAAACCAAGCGGGTCAACGCTCACAAGATTCATCCCGTTCCACCGGCCGTGGCGATTCGGGGTTTTGAAATTTTGACGCTTAAACCAGCTCTCAAAGTTATCACTTAGCATTAAGCCTATTTCAAAATGCAAATGTGCCCTTGATTTTGGGATGGCATAACCACCCGCCGAGCGGCCCATAACGCCCAAAACTGTGCCCGCTTTGACCCGCGCTCCTTCCTTTATACCAACGTCAACCGATGCCAGGTGGGAATATAAGCTGTGAAAAGCAGGACTTTCACCCTCATGGCGCACAACGACGTAGCGACCATAACTGCTCCATCCGGGCCGATCGTTTACATGAACCACCCGACCCGGTAAGACTGAAAAAATCAAATCCTTGGCCTCACCCCGTGCATCGAGTTCAATCGGAAACAAATCCAAACCTTCATGAAATCGCCGCCCCCCTTCACGCACGCATCCAAAAAGCCCCGACTCGATTTTACCTGAGGCTGTTGCCTGCACAAAGGCTTCAATCGGCTCGCCTTTCAAAAAGGCCTGATTGGGCGTAGGCCAAACAAGCTCTGCCAACAGCAAAGCGCTTTGAAGTGGCACAAGGAAAAATACGTAGCAAAGTTTCAACCGCATCACTTTTTGTATAGCGCCCTTGGTCCTTACATTTAACGCTCAGATTGCGTCCTAAGATATGCAAGGCTCTCCTTTAGATCCACAACGAGTTCCTCGAGAGCGGAATCCTTCATCTCTACAAAACAATAGAAATTTCCATCATTAATGGCTCCATCCAAACGACGAAAACCGACTGGATTGCCGTTTATGGTTAAAACGACCCGTCCTCCGGTATTTGTAACTGAGGCACGATAGAGACTGCGAGCGCCGCGATCCGATAATTGAAGCAAAAGTGCCATCCCCAATTCGACCTTCACCAATTCCGCATTAACGATCTCAAACTCATTCACAAGCGGCTCCTTCATCACCTCAATCATGGTCCCGCTCTTGGGCATGACAATTCTTGCGGGTGTCATAGCCCCATAGTTCATCGTACGCCCCTCCAGATAAAGGCGCGGTGCCCTCAAATTTTCAGGCGCAGTTTCTTTTCGGCAGCCGCATAAAATCAGCAGCGGCATCACCAGAACAATTATAAATTTGAATCGCATTTCAATTTTCATGATTGCAGAAAAACGTCCCCCATCGTGTCCATTATCCTTTGCATCAGTTCTGGATAGACCGTCATTACCTTGATTTCGAACTCCCGCTCCAGCTTTGGGTGCCGGTATAACTGCATACCTTCTGTGGCGCGCGAACCCACTGCCCGCAAAACTCGTTTGCGCTCAAGCAGGAGCGCCAGCAAATGCTTCAAGGCTTCAAGCTCTTCCTCGCCGGCTTCTGCTTCGTCCGCTTTGCTTTCCTCAAAAAGCGACAAGAAAAAATCCTCCGCCGCAAGCATTCGCTCCTGCGGGTTTAATTCCTGAGAACCGTCTTCCTTGATTATACGTTTCCAGCGGCCAAGCGGCACTCCCGGTAATTCAAATCCCTCTACCTCACCCTCCAGCAAGTCAACCCGCGCCAAGAGGTCATCGCTCGTATCTTTGTAAATCAAACTGAGTACCGTATCACCCGGCTTGAATTCAGCAGATGTTGCTGAGGACTTACCTGCCATTGTTTTGATTTGCCAATCCATGAAAGATGTTAATGTTCGTTTATTGTGAGTTATTCCACAAGCTCCTTCTTTGTTCGCATCAAATAGCTTAATCAGATGCAATCCAGCAAATTCCATCAAGTCAGCAAGCGATATGCCTAGAACAATTGCGATCGGAGACGTCCACGGCTGCGCCGATGAGCTGGAAGAGCTGCTCGAAGCGCTCAACCTAAAATCAGGCGACCGAGTGATACAGTTGGGGGATTTGGTAAACCGTGGACCGCAAAGTCGGCGCGTTATTGAACTGGCCAGAGCCTACAAGATAGAGTCCATCCTCGGCAACCACGAGCTACGGCTCTTAACCGCCCTCAGGGAGAGCCGCCCAGAAATCCTTAAGGATTACGACCTCGAAACCATTCGGCAGTTGCATACCGAGGACTGGGATTATCTGGAACGCCTACCCAAATTTAAGTTTGATGGGAATCGCGACATTGTCTTTGTCCACGGAGGCTTTTTACCAAACTCGCCTTGGTATGCCCAACCGATAGAAGTCGCGGTCAATATTCAAGTAATCGACCAACACGGCAAGGCCGCCAAGCGTTCGGATGCGCCTGAAGCCTCCACGTGGGCCAAACAGTGGAAGGGCCCGCCATTCGTCATTTACGGCCACACTCCCAGACCCAAGGTTTTCAAAGAAAAGAATTCACTGGGGATTGACACCGGCTGCGTTTACGGAGGAAAACTTACTGCATATATTATTGAGGAGCAGACGTTTGTACAGGTAAAGGCACATCGCGCCTACGCGCACAGCAAACGCCTGCCGGATCCCGTCTAAGCAATTCAGCCCTACCCAAAAAATGTTACACCCAGACTTCATAACCTATATACGATGTCACTAAAAGCCAGCTTTTGGGGATGCACGGGTTCCATACCTGCCCCCTTAAACACCAATCAATTAGATAAAAAACTTACAGAAGTTCTGTGGCAGGCCAAAGATATGAACTTTGGCAACCGGCAGGCCGTTCATGACTTTGTCGCACATCTTCCCTTTCCATTGCGCGGAACATACAAGGGTAATACCAGTTGTATCGAAATCCATAATTCCGAGAATATGGCAATACTTTGTGATGCCGGCAGCGGTCTAAGAGCTTTCTCAGACGCATTGCCCGATGACTGCCCCGAAAATACCTACCACTTGTTTTTAACGCACTTGCACTGGGATCATATTCAGGGCTTTCCCTTTTTTAAGCCAGCCTACCAAAGCGGGAACAAAATTATTATCCATTCCCTTCACAACGCAGCAGAAGATGCCCTGCGTAATTTACTGAAATCCCCATATTTCCCGATTGATTTCGATTCCTTGCCAGCGGATATCGAGTTTGATATAACAAACGAAAACAGGGACTTCCAACTAGGAAACCTTGCCGTCAAAACCCTGAAACAGGATCATCCCGACCATTCATGGGCTTTTCGTTTTGAGGAAGCCGGCGAATCGGTTGTTGTTTCAACGGACTCCCAGCACCCTCACAAGGCCGCAGATAAATCCGACTACCCCTTTTTGGAATTTTTCAATGAGGCAGATATTCTAATCTTTGATGCACAATACGCGCTCCATCAAATTAGTCAGGAAAACAGAAAATGGGGTCACTCTGATGTCCTTACTGCGGTTGAATTGGCATCCCGCGCTAAAGTCAAAAACCTGATCATCACGCACCATGAGCCCGCAAATAATGACGCCATGATACATGCACTCCTTAACTCAGCTGAAAAACATCGCACTAAACTGAATGCTGACTCCAGTGGCAAAGAACACTATCCAATGCAAATACACCTCGCTTATGATGGACTGACGGTGCAGCCATGAATAACAAACCCGTCAGCCAGCACCAAAGAATGGAACCTACAGAAAAAAGAAAGATTTCAAAAGCGGAGATCAACGAACTCCCACTGCTTGCATGGGAAGGTCCCATTGAATTGATCGAAAGCATTGCTCAAATGGAAATAGCCGCCAAGCAACTTTCAGGAGAGCAGTTGCTTGGTTTTGACACCGAGACACGCCCATCCTTTAAACGCGGTGAATTTTACCCGCCCGCCTTAATTCAGATGGCGACCGCTGATAAAGTCTTTCTCTTTAGAATTTCAAAAACCAAAAGCCTTGATCCACTTATTCCGATCCTCGAGTCGCCGGATGTAACCAAGTGCGGAGTCGGAATTCATGATGACGTCAAGCAACTGCAAAAATTTTCAGACTTTAAAGCCGGTGGATTTTTAGAAATCAGCAAATTAACACTGGAGCTAGGCTATGAAAACCGGGGGCTTCGCGCCCTCGCAGGCTTACTCTTGGGAGGCAGAATCAGTAAAGCCGCGCAGGTCTCAAACTGGGCACGCGATCAATTGGATCAAAAGCAAATCAAATATGCCGCCACCGACGCCTTTATTAGCCGTGCGATTTACCTGCGGGCTCTTAGCGAAACAAAGGGGCAAGACTAGTTGGCCTGAATCTATTCTGGCGGCCTAGTCCTTAGGATTTGCGGCGCTATCCGCGTCGCATTCCTGAGATGGCACCGGCGCTTCCGCCGACTGTTGCGGTTCATGAGCTTCCGGCGCACTTTCAGCAAGCGTTGACTCCTCGGCGGGGACATCCACTTCGCTTGTAGCCTGCTGAGAGACTGGCTCCGGAGTTTCACTTTCTACCGCATCAGTCGATACCTTCGCCGTAGCAGGTGCCTCCTCCGCAACGGGAATCGGTGCTTCAATTCCATTTGCGACACCAGCCTCATCTGCCTTGGCATCCTTGCTCTTGGGGCTCGCAGGTGGCATCGGCAATGGCGCAAAGAGACGTCCATCACCGTATTCGGTGACATAGCCCTCGGTAACAAGCCAACGTAGATCCATCTTTAATTGCTTCAATTCCGATTCCTGAGCTTCTGTCAGGGCAGGCTTGGCATCAATTCTGGCATTAGCATCCCCTTCCTCAGGCGCCGATTCAGCTTCAGCGAGGTTCGCGGCATCAGCTTGCTCCACCTCCTTTGCCGCTTCCTGGGTGCCCGACTCGGCATCGCCCTTCTCTACCTCAGAATCCTCCTTGCTTGCAGCGTCTTGCTCCGCGAGTTTGAGCTCGCCCGGTTGCTTTTCCGGAATCTGAATCCCTAAATAGGAATTTGCCAAATCCGCAGCCTTAATCTCGGGATGCGTTTCAATAAAATCGATTAAGCTTTGGATCGAATCGGTAAATACGGAGTTCGTATCACGGAATTTGCGTTTGACTGCGCATACAAACGAAGCGTTCTTTGCGCCTTTTTTATAAATGGTAAAGTTGTGACGACGCAGACGCCCCCGAATATTGTTAGCTGTTTCCAGCGGAAAATATCGTTGTTGTTCCACATAGCTTTCGACTGAGCGGCGGAGATCACCGGCTGGCAAACGTTCCAAATCACGTCCTGCAAAACGCACGGATTCACCTGAGCCAACCACGGCCGCCTTGCGATATTGCAGCAGAAACAAACGCGCCGCCTCCAATGTTTCCAGCACCGTAGGCTCACCATCAGCCGGTTCTTTAACCGTGTAACGAACACTCTCTTTCATTGAGTTCACCCATGCATCAATCACTTCCTGTTCTTTGACTGTCTCAATCTTCTCAAGGTATCGCTCCAAGCTCATACCAGTTATACGGTTTGCAAAATGCCGTTGAACGAACTCGGAGTAACGGTGGTAGTTGGGTGGACCCAGCAGTTCTTGAGTGAACGGGCAACGATTCACCATCAGGAAATTTCCTTTGGGCGCCTCAACTTCAACCGTCTCTGCCTCAAAAAATAATTCCAAGTGATTCGCCAGCACATGATTGATGGCGGCCTCCTCGGTTTCAAATGGCAGATGCCCCGGCACTGAATAATAGAGCTTTGACGCAGCCTCATCCTTGGTTTTGGGCGACACCACCACGATGAAGCGTTCGTATTTTTCGAGCAGTAATTTCGTTATCTCAAATAATTGATAGGTGCGAGCCGTAGACTGCAGGCGCTTAACCAAAGCGTCAAAAGCCTCATCCTGCGGGTAGATATCAATCTTAACGGTTGGCTCAAAAATATTCCGTTTGTGATCGCTGTTCTGACCACGACTGTTTCCCCCTCTTGGACGACCGCGATGCTCCGTGCCTCTTTTGCCGGTACGGTTGCCATCACTACCAGAGCTATTTCCGTCCCTAGACGGACGCGAAGGCCGGCGGTCGCGACTGCCCGAACTTCTTTTTCTATCGTGCCCGCTGTTCTTCTCGACTTTGTAATTCTTATGACGGTTTCCCGCCGAAGAACCTGACGTGTCGCCAGCCCATGAGGGGCCAAAATCCAAATTGGACAGAGAGTTTAAATCCAAAGGCTCTTCTACCTTTTTAGGCGAATCATTAAGGGTTTCGTCGCTCATGTGTAATAACGCATTTCAAGATGCGGTGTAGTTGTAAATAAAAGAAGCGTAAGTTTTACGGGCTCACTGGTAAAATTTCAAGCTTCCCTCACGTTATTTTTTTGCAACAAGATTTTTTGACTTTGGTGTTGATTTGAGAAAAAGCAGGCGTTTTTCTCTAACTCTTAATTGTGATCCAAACACAACACTTGGTCGAGTGGTGGAATTGGTAGACACGCAAGATTAAGGATCTTGTGCTTTAAACGGCGTGCGGGTTCAAGTCCCGCCTTGACCACCAAATTAACCGGACGAATTTGTTCGGTTTTTTTGTGTCCACTCATTGGTAGGTGCGCCGACTATCCAACGCGCTCCTCAAGGTCACTGAATCGGCGAAGGTCACTCCGCCGCCACTTGGCAGCCCAAACCCAATCCGCGTAATCTCAACCTCAAGACTAGCGACAATTTCCTCCTGAATATAATGGCACGTCGCCTGACCTTCGATGTCATTACTCAGCGCTAAAACCAACTCCTTAACCGCCCCGCTCTCAATGCGGCTTCTCAGAGCAGCCATATTGAGTTGTTCCGGACCCACGCCATGGATAGGCGACAATTTACCGTGCAGCACATGATAGCCTCCCGTCCACGCACCGGATCGCTCCAGCGAGAAAAGATCCGGCACATGCTCCACGACACAAAGTCGCGAATTATCACGCTTTTCGTCCATGCAGATTTCACACTTTTCAGACTCAGATAAATGTCCACAGATGGAGCACTTTTGCACCGACCCCGCCGCCCTTTCCAGGCAAGCCCTCAATTCCTCACCCGCTTCCGGGTGCTCAACCAAGAGATGCAGGGCAATGCGCTCAGCTGAGCGAAAACCCAATCCCGGTAATTGCTTCAGGGCCTGCAGTAATTGTTCAAACGCGGGTGTCACCTTACATCAATCCGGGGAAGCCACCCATTCCGCCGGTTGCAGCGCTCATTGATTCTTCGCTGACCGCTTTTGCTTTTTCAGCGGCCTCCCGGATGGCATTTAATAAAGTTTCCTCGATAAATTCACCATCCTCTTTCAAAAATTCAGGATCTATTTTCAGTTCACGGAATTCCCCTTGTCCCGAAATTTTGATGTGCACTGCACCCCCACCGCTCGATACCTCAAGTTCCTTCTCTGCAAGCTCCTCTTGTATCGCCTGCATTTGACGCTGCATCTTCTGCGCCTGCTTCAAAAGTTTTCCTACTCCTGCCATAAATATACCTCCTAATAGATGTTAAACAATACAGCACAGAGTCAACCCGCCCCCACCTTCGGTCAAGCCGATTGTAAGGCACCGGACTATCGTAAGGGGAATTAATGCGACTCAATGACAAGCTTGAGGCGAATTCTGCTCTCCGCTCCACCCAGAATCAGGCTGTTTTCTCCAGCATTCAGCTCGACGCGATCAACACTTGTTCCATTACCATTGATGCGCTTGCCGTTCACTATCGTCCCAGCGTAACTACCCCTATCACGAACATAAACAGAGCCATCTATCATCTCAATAGCACAGTGATTGCGGGAGATGCTATAAGGCTGCTCATCATATATCGCCAATTGATTTTTCTGAAAAACATCCACTGCCGCAGTTTCTCTCCTGCGACCAATATAAAAGGGAAACTCATCCACCTCGCGATTTTTTAATGAACCTTGTCTTTTTAAAAACTCAGAATCTCCAGTTAAATAAATCGATTTTATTCCTAATTCTTCTCCGAGTATGGGTTTACTTTCTTTTTTCTTATAGCTGGCACCCTTCAGTTGAAGTTCCTGTATTTGGTGATTCAAAGAACGGGTACGATTGAAAATCGAGGAAAGATAGGGTATCAGCGCATCAGTGTTTTTTAAGAGTCTTTGGTTAAACTCTTCTTCGCTCATAACCTCAACCTTCAGGGCGCTCATCGCTCTCGCTGTCGCCGAGCGCGGAGAACGCCCAATCATTCCCATTTCACCGAAAACTTCGCCAGCACCCAATTGTGCAAGCGTTACTTCCTGCTCATCATCACTAATCAGAATCTCAACTTCACCCTCCAAGATTCGGTAAGCATATTCGCCGTATTCACCCATCTGGAAAATGATTTCACCCTTTCGAAACTTATCTTTTGTTATTTTGTTGGCCTTTTTAAAAAGTGACATGGTCTCTAAGTGTTTATTTACAGTATATATATTTTAAATTACGTTTAATATACCCAACTACGTTGCTAATATTTCTGATTCTGTCAAATTTATTTACACTCATCTTCAAGTAAAGCTTTATAACCAGCCTTGAAATTGGGGAATTTTGCGCGCCATGAGGTGGTCTCGATTAATTTCTTATTGCTGATTTTACGATCGGGTGACTTCCCTTTCCTGCGAAGCATCCGCGCTGTTTTCATTTCCGGATCGAAGCTCGGACAATTTACACTCAACGAAGCTGCCACCCAGCGCACTATATCCGACTGAATGTATGGCTGACCGTCGCATAGGTTATAGATTCCCCCAGCGAAATCTTGCTTAGATTCGATGACCGCCATAATTCCGCTGACGGCATCATCTCGATGAATAAGGTTCAAGTGATGTCGTCCCTCGCCCGCTAATACCGTTTCTCCGCCCTTAATCTGGTCAATAAGGTAATGCCGACCGGGGCCGTAAATTCCAGCCAAGCGCAATACAAAGGCCTTTCCTGGAAAAGACTCAGATTGCAGCAGCATTTGTTCCGCCTCAAGCAATAGAGCCGAGGTTTCCGTACTAGGTTCAGTCGATGCGGTTTCGTCCACCCAGACCCCATCGCTTTGCGGGTAGACCGAAGTGCTGCTGGTATAGCAAATGATTTCCGGTTGCGCGACCTGTGCCCACTCAAGGAGTGAGCGCTGCCCTTCAACATATGACTTTTGATAACCTGCAAGCCCACCGCCCGCAGAACTCACACAATTTACAACTGCTCTGTATTTAAGATTAAGTTTATCGTGCCATTCTCGACTATCCAAATCGGCGACTACTACCTCATCCAAGCCGAGTTCACGCAGCTCTGCGGCCCGTTCCTCATTCCGCGTCAGTGCTCCGACCTTAACACCCTTTTTCTTAAGCTGCTCTGCCAGCGCGGAGCCTACATAACCACAGCCGGCAATAAATACCGCATCCGCTTTATTCTTGGCGTTCTGACTCACCTCTCTCTTCATATAATCAGAATTGAACTCTTGCGGATATTTGCCCTGCACATCAATCTCTATTTCTTTAAAACGAAAATGAAGACAGGTTCCCAAAAACCAAGACTTTTTACAAACAATGACATCACGTGAACGCTTTCTAGCAGCGGCCAACTGCACCCCGCTTGATCGCCCCCCGATTTGGTTGATGCGCCAAGCCGGGCGTTACCTGCCGGAATACCGTAGCCTCAAGCAACGTTACGACTTCCTCACGCTGGTTCAAACCCCCGAGCTTGCAACAGAAGTTACGCTTCAGCCGATGCAACGCTTCCCCCTCGATGCCGCCATAATCTTCTCCGATATTCTTGTTATCCCTGAAGCGCTGGGACAAGGTTATCATTTTCGTGAATCCGGAGGCATCGCGATGAATTATGCCTTGGATGCACCGGAAAAAATTGCGGCGCTCAACAGCTCCGGTATCGAAGACCGACTCGGTTATGTAGGTGAAGCCCTCGAAATGACGCGAAAAGAATTGGGAACTTCCCGCGCGCTCCTGGGTTTCTGCGGCTCGCCCTGGACCTTGGCGACTTATATGGTCGAAGGCGGTTCCAGCAAAGATTTCTCAAAAATTAAATATCTCGCCCTGCGTGAACCAAAACAATTTGAGCAACTCATGCAGAAAATCAGCGAAGCCTGCATCGATTATTTAAAAATGCAAATCAAGGCGGGCGTCGATGCGGTTCAAATTTTCGATTCATGGGCCGCGCTCTGTCCGCACAGTCACTACCAGAAGTGGTCGCTAAAATGGATCCAAGACATTATCAACGCGCTTGATTCTGAAGTCCCGGTTATACTATACGCTAAAGGCATGGGCCACCATGCCGCTCAACTCGCCGCGACCGGCGCCAAAGCCCTGAGCCTCGACTGGACCCTGCCCCTCTCAAAAATTCATGCGACCCTTGATGCTCCCATTGCACTACAAGGAAACCTCGATCCCGCAATATTGACTACGACCCCCGAGCTCACCCGCCAGGAAGCAGTCACGATCTTAAAAGAAACGGCCCACTTCCCGGGCCATATCTTCAATCTCGGACACGGCATGCTGCCTCATGCAAAGATTGAATGTGTCGAAGCATTGCTGGACAGCGTCACCCAATGGAATCATGCCTAAAATATGCATCATCGGCGCCGGAATCAGCGGCTTGGCAGCCGCCTGGAAATTAAAACAGCAAGGTGCCGATTGTATTATACTGGAAAAGACACAGCGCCTTGGCGGTGCGATAAGAAGTGAACGGATTGATGGCTTTCTCGCCGAGGCCGGCCCGAATTCTCTCCAAATAAGCAACCCGGAAGTCGCCGCTTTTCTCAGTTCCATTCCCGGCTTGGAGGACCAACAGATCACTGCTAACACTGCGGCAAACAAGCGCTTCCTCGTGCGCAACGGACGTGTTCATCCGGTGCCGATGGGCCCGCTCCAAGCCCTCACTACCCCACTTTGGTCCCTACCCGCAAAACTGCGCGTACTCAAAGAACCCTTCATCCCCCGCCGCGAGGACACAAGCGAGGAGAGTGTGGCGGACTTCGTTTGCCGTCGATTGGGGAGCGAACTCTACCGCTACGCCATCAATCCACTGGTCGGTGGCATCTACGCCGGCAAACCCGAAGCACTTTCCCTGCGCTATGGATTCCCAAAGTTGTATGCCCTCGAAGCGCAGCATGGTGGCTTGATCCGTGGCGCTCTGGCTAATATGCGTGCCTCAACAAAACGAGGACAGCCCCGGTTCAAGAAAAGCATTATCAGCTTTAAAGATGGTCTGGAGTCCCTGCCGCAATACCTCTCCAAAGCCCTTGGTGCCAGCGTGCAAACCGGCGTCCGGATCGAGGGCATTAAACGCAATGATACCGACTGGACCGTCGAGTGGAATGGTAAGCCTGAACGCTATGACCGCGTCATTATCACCACTCCCGCCTATGCCCTCAGCGAACTTCCCCTACCAGACGATTTACAGGAAGCGCTTGCCCCACTTGCCGCAATTGAATACCCGCCTGTATCCGTTTTAAGTTTGGGCTTTAGTCGCAATGCGGTGGATCATTTGCTGGACGGCTTTGGCGTCCTTGTGCCGGAGTGTGAACAACGCTCCATCCTTGGGGCACTGTTCCCCTCAAGTTTTTTTGAAGGCCGCGCGCCCGAAGGCTCGGTCCTGCTAACCGTATTTGTTGGGGGCGATCGCCAGCCCCACCTGAGCTGCAGCGATGCTTCGCTTTTAGAACAAAGGGTGATGCCGGATCTAACTGAATTGCTGGGCATAAAAGAAGCGCCCGTGATGCGGCACTTGGCGCATTGGCCGCGCGCCATTCCACAATATAAAATTGGCTATGGGCATTATTTAAAAACCATTACGGATGCTGAAACCCGCTACCCGGGCTTCGAAATCATGTCGAACTACCGAAACGGAATTTCGCTCAGCTACTGCCTGGAAGCTGCAATTGCCGCAAAAATTTAATCCAGCCCGCGCAGCAACCAGGCTTCCGCTTGAGACGCGCCTTTCGGATGCAGGGCCGCTTTCAAAGCATCGGAACCCGCCTCCGCCTCCGCTACAGATTCCGCCGTGCAAGCTTCCAGCAAAGCGGCGCTAAGATTTTCCGCGCTTGCAGCACCTTGAATAAATTCGGGATGCAACGGACGATTCAAAAGCAAGTTTGAAATCCCGATAAAGGGAATCTTCACCAATAAACGACTCAAACGATAACTCCATGCGTTCATGCGGTAAGCAATCGCCCCCGGAATACCGCTCATTGCAACGGCCAGCGACATCGTTCCCGAACTCATCAAGGCTGCCTGTACTCCGATGCGCTCGTCCGATTTTTCGATCAATTCTACCCCATCTTTCATTTCGGGAAAATCCTGCAAGATGGTTTCCAAAACTTCGCGAATGCGCTCGCTGGGATAAATAACCTGCGCGCGCAGTTTCGGTTTCACTTTGCGGGCCCTGCTGAAACCCGCTAGCAATACAGGAAAGATGCGTTCACATGCGGCGGTCCGGCTGCCGGGAAGCAATAATACCGGGCCGGTGGACTCATAATAAAACGGAAACCGGTGACCTTCGCGCGCAAAGGGGTGCACCACGTATTCCACTGGCAAGTCCGTATCCTTATAGCATTCGACCTCAAAAGGAAAAATCACGCTCAAGCGGTCAATTAACTCCGCCATCTGGAAACGTCGCTTCGCCTTCCATGCCCAAATCTGAGGGCCGATGTAATAATTCAGGCCAATCCTTCCCCCACCTTTTCGACTCAGACCCCGTTTGTGCAGCTCCTTCGCCAAGCGCAAATTAAAACCGGGATAGTCAACAAAACAGATATGCTTCGGTTCGTATTGCTCAATCCAGTCGAGCGTGCAGTCAAACAGACCTTTAAAAAATGAATAATGCCGCACCACTTCGATGAAACCGACCACCGAGACCGCCGTGAGGTCATAGAGCAACTGCGCCCCTGCAGCCGCCAGTCTTGGCCCTCCCAAGCAAGCGACTTTTAAATCAGGCTTTTCCAAACGCAACTGAGCCAGCATCTCCGCGGCATGTTCATCACCCGAATGCTCCCCACATACAATCAACAGGTCTACCCTTGAGACACGCGGCCCTTCAAAAGCGGCCGGAGTTTGAAGCGGTGCATTCATTGCAGGCAATCAGACTAAGATTTCGAGACAAGTTCGCTCACCTGAATCGCCAACTCCAAGGCTGATCGCCCAAGATCCGCACCGACTTTCGGTTCGCCCGCTTCCCTTACCACCTTCACGAAAGAAGCCAGTTCCAATTTCAGTGGTTCTTCTTTTTCAATGGGAATATTCTCACGTATCAATTCCTCCCCTTCCTTCTTCAGGAAGTGACCGGTTTGATTCATGAAATCCAACGACAGGTAGTTTGCCGACTGAAAGACACGGATTTCACGCACTTTCTTCATGCTGACCCGGCTGGTATTAATATTAGCCACACAGCCATTCTCAAAAACAATGCGCGCATTCGCAATATCCTCACTGTTCGAAAGCACATTCACACCAACCGCCTCAACCGAAGCAACCGGCGAGCGAACCAATGCAAGAATTACACCGAGGTCGTGGATCATTAAATCCAACACCACGCCGACCTCCGTGCCCCGGGGATTATAGGGTGCCAAACGGTCTGCAGTGATGTATTGCGGCGCGGTCACTGCCTTTTCCAAATAACCCATCACCGGATTGTAATGCTCGATATGACCCACCTGCACAATACAGCCCGCCGTCTTTGCTGCCGATAAAATCTCCTCCGCCTCCTTCATACTCGCGCAGAGCGGCTTCTCAATTAACAAATGGCAACCGCCCGCCAGAAGCGGCAGCGCCACCTCACTGTGTTTGTCCGTCGGCACTACAATACTAACGGCATCACAGGCATCCGCCAACGCTTCAAGCGAATCAAACCGTTTGCATTGATGGCGCTCGCAGATTTCTGCGGCACGGGCATCATTGGATTCAACAATCCCGACAAACTCACAGTCTTCGAGCGCCTCATAGATGCGCGCGTGGTGCTGGCCCAAATAACCGGTTCCGACTACCCCGCAGCGGATCTTGGAAAATGTATTCATTGGGTCTAGATATGTAGCTCGAATCCGGCTGCTGGCAACCCTCAAGCGCAGAGCCACTTTCGCCCCGGATTCAAATGATCATTCCAGCCGCAACCGTCTCGTTGGTTTGTTCGTCAATCAGAACGAAACTGCCGGTGATGCGATTCCGGCGATAGCTGTCAGCTATCAGTGGTGCCGATGTGCGGATCGAAATACGGCCGATGTCGTTGTGACTGAAGACCAAGTCGTCCTCTATTTTATGCAAAGTGTTGATGTTCACCTTATAACGCACCTCCTGAACCAAGGCCTTAACCTCTTTTTCAGTGTGGCGTAAAATATATTTACCGCGTCCCGCGAGCTTTTTGTCCGCAGAAAACCAGCAGATCATCGCTTCAATATCCTGTTTCGGCTCAGGCGGATTATTCAGCTTCACTAGCATATCACCCCGCGAGATATCGATCTCGTCCTCCAGCGTCAGCGCGACCGACATCGGCGCAAAAGCTTCCTCCAACTCACCATCCATGGTGTGGATTCCCTTGATCGTAGATTCAAAACCGGAGGGTAAAACTTTTACCTTATCGCCGGGCTTGTAGACACCGCCGGCAATCCGCCCCGCAAAACCGCGAAAATCATGCCATTTGTCCGAGTGCGGACGTATCACCCATTGTACTGGAAAACGGGCGTCGATGTGGTTCTCGTCGCCGCCAATATAGACCGTCTCCAAATGATAGAGCAGGGTTGGACCCTGATACCAAGGCATGTTGGAAGATTTATCGACGATGTTGTCACCCAAAAGCGCGCTCGCCGGAATAAAGGTAACCTCCACAATATTATCGAGGCGCGAAGCGAACTTCTTAAAATCCTCTACGATCGCATTATACGTACCCTCATCCCAGTCGACCAAATCCATTTTATTGACGCAGACAACCACGTGCTGGATGCGTAAAAGATTTGCGATGAACGCATGGCGGCAAGTCTGCTCGATGATACCCTTGCGGGCATCCACTAATAAAATAGCCAGATTCGCGGTCGATGCCCCCGTAACCATATTGCGGGTGTATTGCGTGTGCCCCGGAGTGTCTGCGATGATGAACTTACGCTTCGGCGTCGCAAAATAACGATACGCCACGTCGATCGTTATCCCCTGCTCCCGTTCCGAGCGCAAGCCATCCGTCAGGAGTGCGAGATTCACATTTTCATCGCCCCGTGATTTTGAGCTCTTCTCAACCGCCTCAAGCTGGTCTTCAAAAATAGCTTTGCTATCGTAGAGAAGACGACCAATGAGGGTGCTTTTGCCATCGTCCACCGAACCGGCGGTCGTAAAGCGAAGAAGGTCCATATCGAGGTAGCCGGCGGCTGTATTCGTTTCAGTCATACTATTAAAAAAGAAATGTTTGAATTGTAGGTATAAGAATTCGCTTCGCAGGGCTTAGAAGTATCCCTCCTTTTTGCGGTCTTCCATCGCAGTCTCGGAGCGTTTGTCATCCGCCCGCGTGCCACGCTCGGTTTGTCGCGCCGCCGCAACTTCTCCAATAATGGCATCCAGGTCCGAGGCATCGGAAAGTGCTGCCCCCGTGCAAGTTGCGTCCCCGATTGTGCGAAAACGAATCTGCATGTCTTTTACTTGAGCTGCTTCATCCGGAAGGAGCTCAATGAAATCAGTCACCGCCATAATAACCCCGTTCCGTACAAAACAGGGGCGCTTATGCGAAAAATACAGGCTGGGTAAATCAATCTCCTCCAGCTTGATGTATTGCCAGATGTCCATTTCCGTCCAATTGCTCAGCGGAAATACACGAAAGTGTTCACCGTGATGCTTACGGCCGTTGAAAATGTTCCACAACTCCGGGCGTTGATTCTTGGGGTCCCATTGCCCGAACGCATCCCGATGGGAGAAAAACCGTTCTTTGGCGCGCGCCTTTTCTTCATCGCGCCGCCCGCCACCAAGTGCGGCATCGTAATTACCGGCCTCAAGCCCTTCAAGTAAAGCAACGGTCTGCAATCCATTGCGGCTGGCATGGGGACCGGTCTCCTCCTTCACCTTGCCGGCGTCAATGGCCTCCTGTACCGAAGCCACGACTAATTCCGCACCCAGTTCCGCAATAAAGCGATCCCGATACTCCATCGTTTCAGGGAAATTGTGACCGGTGTCCACGTGCATCAGCGGGAACGGCAAACGAGCGGGATAAAATGCTTTTTTTGCCAGATGCGCCATGACGATGGAATCCTTCCCTCCAGAAAAGAGAAGAACCGGCTTTTCAAATTGGGCAGCGGTTTCGCGCAAAATATAGATCGCCTCAGACTCGAGCTGTTTGAGGTGCGTGATGGAATAATCTTGGTGCATTGTTAATTCGTTGGTCGCTTATGAAATGATTACTAAACTTTGATCATGGGAAGCATTAAATCGAGTAATTGCTGAACCGCATCCGCTTCACTCAAAGCATCGGTATCAATTATCCAATCGGGATCTTCGCTCTGCGGTGGCTCAAATCCGGAATCCTTACCGGTAAAGTCTTTAACCGTGCCCGCCGCTGCCTTCGCGTAGAGTCCTTTCACATCACGCTTGGCGCAGGTTTCATAACTCGCCTTGACATAAACCCGGGTGCAATCATCCGCACCGACAATATCAGCGACGTTCTCACGCAAGGCGCGGGTCGGGGTTATGAAGGAGGCAAAAACAACCACGCCCGACTCAACAAAGAGCCGTGCCACTTCCGAAATACGGCGAATATTTTCCACGCGATCCTCATCCGAAAATCCGAGATCCTGATTGAGCCGACTTCGAATATTATCCCCGTCGAGCAGCTTCGTGAAAATTCCCGCCTCTGCCAAAGCGCGCTCCAGGGCAACCGCCAGGGTGCTTTTCCCCGAGCCCGACAAGCCATAAAGCCAAAAGACATGACCCCGCTGCGATAGCTGTGCCTCTTTCGCCTCGCGTCCCAGCATCCGGTGAAACTCGGTATGTATGTTTGCCCTCATTGATAGTTATTGCAGAATCTTGAATGATGAAGGGTCTAAATATTAGTTAATTAGTCAAGAAATAATATTAAGAAGCCGAACGCATTACTTGGCTCCATCCGCTTTGGGCGTCTTAAGCATGAGGCATTCTTGAGACCAAACGTCCGCCAAGCGCGTCCGTCCTACCCCGGTCGCCAATTCCGAACCCTTGGTAAGCAATTTTATCCTGTAGGGCTTGGCGATACCTTCCTCGCCGAGCAGCCTTTCATAAATCACCAATGCTTGTTCTTCGTGATCCAATCGTGCCATCAAATCTGCCAATTTCTGAACCAACACCTTGTCCTCCTTGGCATAGACCGTAATATACTGCATTACACGCAAAACCTCCATCGCTTTATCGCTTTCCCCTGAATCGGCATAGCGGGAGGCAAGTTTAAACGCCAGAGGCAGCGAGGGCGCGCGCTGAAACTCCCCGCGCAGGTAGGTCGTAGCAGTTGACGCACTGCCATTTAAATCAATGCGATTGACTTCGCGCAGCACTGCATAGGGCACATCCGCTGCCCCCAACTGCGCCCCAAGTTTTTTTTGAAAGGGTCGATAAAGCGGATCACCAATTGCAACTCCCATCCAACTGAAGCTAGGCAAACTGTAAGCCGCCGCTGCTCCCCAAGTGCCGCCTTCAAGCAAAGACTCCAGAAGCCGGTGCGGATGGTGGGTCATTTGCAGGTAGGGCTCGTAGACATTTCCAAGCGTCGCACAGAACCCCATCTTAACCAAGGCACCGAGCCAATATCGGTTTGTAGTGCGCAAGGAAGTCGCTGAAAAACTGTGCAAGTGAAGCGCCAGCGCACCGGGGGGAACGTCCCAGTTCGCAATTTTGAAATTTCCGTAGGCATCGTGTCGATACCATCCCATGTAGATGGCCGGCGCATCGAAGCGATCCCGCTCATCCAAAAGTCGCTTGCTTGATTCAATCGTAGTGTCAAAATAAGCGGCTAATGCCATTTCGCTCGCCTCCCGAAACCATTCATCCCCCGATGCATGGGGTCCCCCGAGATCAAAATAGGCACGCCCCTGCAGCCCCTTGCGCTCGCCCTCTAAAGTGCGCTCAATCAAAGAACGAACCGTCCTGACATCCGGCCCATCAAGCCGACTCACCCGCAATGCCGTTTGTAGGATGTGCGAGGACGGCTCCTTATTACCAAAGAACGGGTTCGTATTAAATGCCGTCATGGAGCGCCGACCCGGCATCGCCAGCAGCGCCAACTCTGAATCCACTGAAGCACGGTTGTATCTGAAGTTTTCAGGAATTTGTCCGTTATTTGGCGCGATCGCTTCGGCATCATTACTGATTCTGAGCGGCACGCCGTACACCGGTACCAGATAACTGATATCATGAAGTCCCGCGACCAGCCATTTACGTCCATGGGCATCGGCTACACCCGCCTTCGCACCAATTATCAAACGGCGATCCAACAACGCCTCAAGCAGAGGATTATGCAAAGTATCAACATATTCCCTAATGCTGATGGTCTCTTTTTCCGGTAAGGGCAACGCGATGATATTGCCCTCAGGAATAGATCGCATCTCCGCATAGTAACGCGCCAGAGCCATCGAATCTTTAGACGAACTATTTGCTAAAATAATTAAGCGTTCAACCTCTCCTGCTCCACTTGCCAAGAACGGCACTAAAAGGAATAAGCAACGAATCTTTTTAACAATACCCATATAACCCTGAAGCATTGCCCATAAATTTGAAATTGTCGATGCCCCAAATACAACTTATGCCAACATCGACTGGTAGGCACATTAAACGAGCCTACGACTCCGCCTGCTCGTCTGATTCCTGATCCGCATCTTCGTGCGCATCCCCTTCATCATTGGGATCGAAATCAGCCTCGGTTTCATTGAATTTCAAGCGACGTTTGCTCTCGGGAAGCGGAGATAAAACCATCGTGACCTGTCGACCCACCCGACGTGCTTCCATGTCTGCGCTCGATACTCCAGCCAGTTCATCGCGGGCGAGATTGACCCGTTCAACTCCCAGTTCGGTGTGCTCCATCTCACGTCCACGGAATTGCAACGTGAGCTTGACCTTGTTTCCGCTGTAGAGAAATCCTTCCGCGCGGCGCAACTTCGTCTCAAAGTCATGCTGATCAATGGAGACCCGGAACTTCACTTCCTTCATCTTCACACTGGACTTACCCTGTTTGCTGTCCTTTTGCTTCTTACTTTCTTCGTAAAGAAACTTACCGAAATCCAGAATTCTACAAACCGGCGGACGAGCTCCGGGGGAAATTTCAATCAGGTCGAGTCCGACCTTTTTGGCCAATTCCAGCGCCTTCTTGGAAGTCATCACACCAAGGTTGGTGCCCTCCGGTCCAATCACGCGCACTTCGGTAGCGCGAATACGGTCATTTCTTCTTAAGCCCTTCGGGCCACGGTTGCGGTTCGGGTAACGACCGCGGGAGTGAGGATATTTTGCCATTAAGTATTTTTATCAGTGAAGAATCCTACAGCGGTTTTCAGAATAAAACCGGCTCGAAAGGTGGAGCGATTGGCCCCGCTAGTACGCATTGCTTGGGTGTGACGATATTCGATTTAATTAACAAAGTAGGAATTCTTTATATAACTTAGTAGTGATTGCTTTTTTTTATTCAACCCAAAAGAAAATCAGATGCTGAAACTTTCTCCACAGCTACAATTTGCGGTGGCATTGGGGTTGGTGAACTTGAAGCCACCCCCCACAAGCTTGCTGGAATAGTCCAGTTTTGTGCCCTTGAGGTAAAGCGCACTGCGGGAATCCACCAGAATCGCCGCACCAAATGCACGCACCAAAATGTCCCCACGTTTCGCCTCCTCCACAAATTTCATATTGTAAACCAGACCATTGCAACCGCCCCCCGTTATTTTCACCCGCAGAAATTCACCCTTTTCTTCGCGTGCGAGCAGTTGAACTAACTTTTCGCCGGCTTCAGCAGTCACCTCCAGCAGCTTTTCGTTCCCCTCACGCACCCCCTCGGGCAATACATTCGTCATCGACATCACTTCAAACAAACTCATCTGCGCCAAGCGGTCAACTCTCGCGCCAACTGTAAAGCCGATAAAAAACTACCGCTATCTGCGCTCCCTTTTCCCGCGAGCGCATACGCAGTCCCGTGATCCGGGCTGGTTCGCAAGTGCGGCAGACCGAGCGTGACATTGACGGCGGTATCAAACTCGAGCGTTTTGACCGCCGCCAAACCCTGATCGTGGTACGCCGCAACCACCACATCAAAGTCACCCTTTTTTTGTCGGTTGAATACCGTATCCCCGGGCAGGCATTCCGATACCCCGGGGTACTGCCCCCGCAACTCACGCAGGACAGGATTCAAAATCTCCTCCTCTTCATGCCCCAAAAGTCCGCCCTCTCCCGCGTGAGGGTTCAGCCCGCAAACCCCGATTCGAGGCTCCGAAATACCCAAGCGACGCGCCAATCCGTCCGCGCGCTCAACCGCACGCCTCAAACTCGTCGCGGTCAGTGCCGCCGGAACCTGCGCCAGTGGAATATGCCAGGTTGCCAAAACCACCCGCAAGGATTGACCCACAAAAGCCATCGTGGGCTCTCCGCCCCATTTGGCGGCGAAGAATTCGGTTTGCCCGGGGTGCTCGAACCCGACCTTTTGCAGCCAAGCCTTACTGACCGGCCCTGTGACCACCGCACGAAAACGTCCCGAGGCGCAACCCGCCGCCCCTGTCTCCAGTGCCGCCAGAGCCACCGTCGCCGCTGCCTCGGACGGTTCACCGGGTCTCATTTCAAAATCAACCGCACCCACCGATTCATAGCCGATTCCAAAACGCGCCGCCAAAGGCTTCGCCCATGCCTCCGGCCCAAGTAAGAAGCAATCCCCACCTTGATTCCGATCCTGCTCCAGCGCCCCGGCAATCACCTCCGGACCCACCCCCGAAGGATCCCCGCAAGTCAACGCCAAAGGCGGCTCTTCTGTTTTATCCCTCATTATTCTGCGGACTGGCAAAACCACGTTTCCCCATTTCAAAAAATCCAAGAAAAGCCTGCCCCATCGGTGACAAGCCCAAACTTCCCTCCTCCAGGGCGGCCCTTGCCTTTGCCTTGTAGTTACCGCCGCCCTTATAAACCGCATGAAAACACGCCTTTAAATCCTGAACCACTTCCGGGTCGATCTTGGCACGGCGCAGGCCGACCAGGTTCAAACCATGCACCGCATTCCGGCCCGCCGCCATACAGGCGGGCGGCACATCAACCGTCATCAAGGCATGCCCCGCAAGGATGGTGTAGGCACCAATGCGACAAAACTGATGCACCCCACTTCCACCACCTAAGAAACAACGCTCGCCCACCTGTACGTGCCCGGCAAGCAATACCGCATTCGCCACAATCACCGCGTCACCCAACTCACAGTCGTGCGCGACATGTGCCTGCGCCATAAAAAAACAATCACTCCCAATCGTCGTCGCTTTCCCCGCATACATCGATCGGTGCACCGTACACCCCTCGCGGAAAACCACCCGGTCACCGACATGCACCCCGCTCTCAATTGAAGCATCGAAGCCGATTGATTGCGGCTCGCCACCCAATACCGAGAACGAATCTACCCGCACTTCATCTCCGAGACGCGTGCCCGCGCGCAGCACCACGTGCGAGGCGATCTCACAACCTTCCCCGAGTTGAACGCCCCCTTCAATGATCGCATACGGCCCAACGCTACAGCCGGCTCCCAGGACAGCCCCCTCATCGACAACGGCGGTAGAATGTATTTTCATCTTTTGGGTCTTAGTTAAACAGGGTCATCTGCGGTGTTTTCACCATATCGTAGAGTTTCAGAATTCGTAGCAATTGCAACAAATCCGACTTCTGGTAACTGTGGTTTACCTCCACATGACGCAAGAGATTTTCGAGAATCGTGCTGAAGGCGATGATTCCATCGATCCCCCGCTCCTTGAGGAGTTCGATACTTTCACTGCGCTGCGGATCCGCAGTCGGGAGACCCGGTAAAACTAAAATCTTGGAAAAGGAAGCGGCCTCCGCTGCCACCGTTGCATCAATGCCGGGTTCATCAAATCTAAAATAAGACTCCGCTTTATTGAGAACATCCTTTTTGAGAAAATCAAAAATCTTGCTACTGCTGCGCAACATTGCGGGCGTGAAGCGCGAGGTATGCCATCCCTTCACCACCACCACCGCCCGACGAATACGCGCAACGTCGCCCGAAAAAAGCTGAAAGCTCGACCCCTCTCCGGTATCGCCCGACACCGCCGGATTAAAGACGACCATATCGATCTCCTCATCCGCCCGTTTCTTCCGTGATTGCACCGAGTATTTCCGAAGCTGCCGGACGAAAAATCCATTCACCTCAAAATACTCGCGTACTATATTTTCATCAAATCCCGCCATCGCCACTATTCAATAGCGCAAACTCAGGGCAGGTCAATGCAATCACCCTGCCACCCGCCTTCAATAAAAAGCTGCAAAACTCCCTGCACCCAGCCATTGCACAAGGGATTACTTCGATTGCACAGACCGACTTTTTTCAAGAACTGATACTGCCGGTCCGGCCGATCCCCCGCCGGCCAATGCCACCAATACCAAAATGAATCGAGCAGACCCTCCGCCTGCGCCATCGGCAAAAAAGCATCGACCATCGCGGTATTACAACGCGTAAGCCCCGCAACCTTACCCAGATGATTGCAGTGGAATTCTGCTTGCAGCATGGGCATCCCAACGCGCCGCCGAAATGCCGCCGTTGATCCTTCCTCAGACACACCGGGCAAACCTTGTAATGCCGCCCGCAATTTGCCCGGCCAATCCGGCACCGCCTGCGCCAGACGCATGTAATCCATCAGGCGTCGCCGGGGATTGTTTGCAGGTCGTTGGCCGCCCCGCGCCCAATTCTCCTGCTCCGATGCATGTGCCGCCTCGACCTCAAACGCGCCCGATTCCCACCATTCCAGCGGGTAGCGCTCCGCGATACGCGCCATGGGCAAACGGTTGCGCGCATAACCCAACACCTCCAGCAGATAACAATGACATGCCTTGCGCCACCCTGCCGACTCCAACCGTTGCTTCGCATAAACAACCTTCTGTTTCCAACGCTGTTGTCCCGCCCACTTCAAAATTGCCCGCCGCCTTGCCTCGTCCAAAGCCATAAAAGCGTTTACCCATTCCAAATGATCGACCGTCTCCATTTCACGCAAGGCCGCCGCCTCAGCATACGACTCCAAATCGCAGTGCAACTTGGGCATCAAATAAAAAACCTCCAAGACCTGACCTGCTGCTGTTTTTGCAGGCCTGATGTCGCGATCCAATGACCTCGGTTCAAACAAAACCACATGCAGCACAACTTTGTTAAAATTTGAATTTCGATCGTGCCCATGCGCCTGCCAATCCGTCTCATAAAAATGAACCTCCACATCCCCCGTTCGCAATTCGCCCGCAATGCGTAGTACTGCATTCAGGAAATCCGGTCCGCCTCCATGATTCCAGCTCCCGGGATCGACGATCTCCAGCGACTCACCCGAAGCGGTCCTGAGATCCAAGCATTCGAAATCCTGCCTCAACCAAATCTGCTGCAAGACCCGCTCCGACATCGTAAAAGCGCCATATAATCCATGCAGCTCCTCTACTTGTCTCGTCTCGCTCATTGTACACCAAATTCAAAGTTGCAGATCTATATCCAGACCGTTCCGAAAAATTTGCTGGTTCTTCTTATTGTGACGGCGCGTGTCCTGTTGCAGTCGCTTTTCACAGGCTTGCGCCCAACTAAAGAGTTCTTCCGGTCGCAATGCCATCGCCCCACTCGCCCGCGTTGCTTCCCGTACCATGTTGTCATTGCTCACCACACTCACACCCGAAGGTTCACGAACACGCTTCACGATGCGCTCAATCACCCCGTCCGCCGTCAATGCCGCCGGTGCGTAGAGGTATTCAAAGGTCCGTGCCCCAAATGGATACTCCACCTCCAGGCTTTCCTTGCGGCTATCCAGAATCAACGCCACTCGGATCGCCTCCGCATCATGAATCGGGCGCACCATTTCCGCCAATTGATCGCGCGCCAAATCCAATTGACCCGCCATCAATTTACGCAGCGACTCTGTGGCGTGGATGACATTATACGCATCAATCAAAAGATATCGGCTCTCGGACATAGCTTATAATATCCATTTATGCCGTGCTCGCTTTTGCTGCTTCAAAGGCCTTCATTGCACACTTGTCGCAAGCCTCACGCACCCCGGAGAAAAAGTCATTCCCCTTGTCGTCCACCAAAATGTAAGCTGGGAAGTCCTCCACTTCGATCTTCCAAATGGCCTCCATTCCGAGTTCCTCATACTCCAGCACTTCGATCTTCTTAATGTTATGCTCCGCCAAGAGCGCCGCCGGACCCCCAATCGAACCCAGATAAAAGCCGCCGTGCGCTTTACACGCATCCGTTACCGCAGCAGAACGGTTTCCCTTTGCCAGCATTATCATCGAACCCCCAGCCGCCTGAAACGGCTCAACGTACGCATCCATCCGACCCGCAGTGGTCGGACCAAATGAACCCGAGGGCTTCCCCTCCGGCGTTTTCGCCGGTCCAGCATAATAAACCGGGTGATTCTTGAAATATTCCGGCAGTCCCTCCCCGCGATCCAGCCGTTCCTTTAATTTAGCGTGCGCCATGTCACGCGCCACCACAATCGTTCCCGTCAACGACAGGGGCGTCGCCACCGGGTATTGGCTCAATTCCTCCAAAATCACCTGCATCGGACGATTGAGGTCCACCGCAACCGGATCCTTGGGTTTTTCAATCTCACCCTCCGCAGGCAGGAAACGCCCGGGGTTGGACTCCAAAGTCTCCAGCCAAATACCGTCCTTATCGATCCGCGCTCGCACGTTGCGGTCCGCCGAACACGATACCCCCAGCCCCACCGGACAAGACGCCCCGTGGCGCGGCAACCGAATCACCCGAATATCCAGTGCGAAGTATTTACCGCCAAACTGCGCACCGTAACCCATCTCCCGCGTGTAGTCTAAAAGCTTTGATTCCAACGCCTTGTCGCGGAACGCCCGCCCATGTTTGTTCCCGCTCTTTGGTAACGAATCGTAATATTTCGTCGAAGCCAGCTTTACGGTCTTCATGGTCGTCTCCGCAGAGGTCCCCCCAATCACGATCGCAATGTGATACGGCGGGCAAGCCGAAGTCCCGAGCGTACCCATTTTTTCAATACAAAATTTTTCCAGATTCGCCGGATTCAAGAGCGCCTTCGTTTCCTGAAACAGGAAACTCTTGTTCGCAGAACCCCCGCCTTTTGCCACAAACAAAAACTCATACGCCTCGCCGTCAGTCGCGAGCAGATCAATCTGCGCCGGCAGATTACAACCGGTGTTCACCTCTTCATACATGCTCAGGGGCGCGGTTTGCGAGTATCGCAAATTCTCCTTGGTGTAGGTGTTGTAGACTCCTTCCGCCAGCGCGGCGGCATCACCGCCACCGGTCCAGATAGCCTGCCCTTTCTTCCCGAGGATGATCGCCGTTCCGGTGTCCTGACAAAACGGCAAAACCCCATGCGCCGAAACCTCCGCATTGCGCAGGAGCGTCAAGGCAATCGTCCGGTCATTTTCAGTCGCCTCGGGATCCTCCAGAATCGCTGCCACTTGTTCCAAATGCGCCCTTCGCAATTTGAAAGCGATCTCACGCATCGCCGTCTCGGCAAGATAGGTCAAACCCGCCGGGTCGACCTTCAATATACTGCGACCTTCAAATACTTCCGCTTCGACAAAGCCGTCCGTTAACAAAGTGTATTCCGTGCCATCATCCCCAAGCGGAAATGGTTTTTCGTAGTGAAACGGTGGTGCTTTTTGAGACATACCAAAACACTTAACCAAGAAGGGTCTAATTGGAAAACATAAAATGTTTCCCGCCGCGATTTGCGAAACGCACTAGGTGGTCTAATTGAAAGAGCGACCGCAACCGCAGGTGTTCGTTGCGTTCGGATTTTTTATCTGAAAACCCTTGCCGTGCAGGCTGTCATCAAATTCCACCACGCTGCCCTTCATATACTCCAGACTGGCAGCATCCATGAAAAAGGAGACTCCCTTGTCCTCAAACTCATGATCGCCCTCCTTCTTCGAGTCGAAGGACATCCCATACTCAAAACCCGAGCAGCCCCCCGCATCTACGAAAATGCGCAAACGTTGCGTTCCATCCGCTTGCTCTGCCTGGAGACGACCTATCTGTGCCGCCGCTGCTTCCGTTAAAGTCAACATAACAATAATGAACTGCGGATTTTGCAGCTTGTCAACAAACACAAAAGCTACAGCAATTTTCGTGCTAGAATCGCAAATCTACTTGTTTTTCTTATAAAAAATTGTTTTTGTATCCTGACCAACATGTGTGCACAGGAATTCCAACAAAGCCAAAAACAGACGCAATCACAGGTACTTGCGCCACAGTTGCGCAATTCCCTCAAAATCCTGCAGGCACCCGCGACAGAATTACGCACCTCCATCCTCGAAGAACTTCAAAACAATCCCCTACTCGAGGAACTGCCCCTCGACAGCATTAGCGTTGAGGACTTGAGCCAAAACAAAGACGAAGACCGCAGCGGCGAAAGCGACGAACTCAACTTCGACGCCGAGGATTTCTCAACCCTCGATCGCCTCAACGAAGACATCCGTCAACAATTCGCCGAAGAAAACAGCGGCCAAAGCTACAACAGCGAAGACGAGGCGCGCCGTGAACACTTCCTCAATTCCCTCGTGCTCGGTACCTCCCTCCAGCAGCACCTCATCCAACAAGCGGAACTCACCAACTGCACCGAAAGCGAGCGCGAAGCACTCCTCTACCTCATCGGAAGCCTCGACGATCACGGTTTCCTCACCGAAAGCCTTTCCAACTGCGCCCTCCAGTCACGCCTCCCCCTCGGACTCATGCAGGCGGCCTCCGAACGCCTCAAGTCCTTTGACCCCGCCGGAATCGGAACCGCAGACCTCCGGGATTGCCTCGATACCCAGCTCACCCGCCTCGGTCACAACGAAGCAAGCCTCCCCCGCCGCATCCTGCGCGAACACTTTAAACTCCTTGTACGGCGCCGCATCCCCGAACTCGCCCGCTTCACCGGCGCTAAACCCGATGAAATCCAGGACGCCATCACTCAAATCGGACGGCTCGACCCCGCCCCCGGCAAACGCTTCGCTCCCGACAGCAACACCGTCGTCGACCCCGATGTCACCGTCTTCCTCGACGAATACGACCAATGGCAAGTGCACCTCCACAACGATTACATCCCCAAGCTCCGGATCAACAGCACCTACAAGGCCATGCTCGCCAAAAGCACCCTCAGTAAATCCGAAAAGGAATTTCTCCTCGAACGCCTCCGCTCCGGAAAATTCCTGATCAATTCCATTGAGCAACGCCAACAAACCATCGAACGCATCACCCGCGAACTCCTCATCCATCAGCGCGAATTTTTCGAAGAAGGCATCGCAAAACTCCGACCCCTCACCATGAACACCGTCGCGCAAGTCGTCGGCGTTCACGAGACCACCATCAGCCGCGCCACCGCCAACAAATACATCCGCACCCCCCACGGCACCTTCCCCTTCAAATACTTCTTCACCACCGGCTACAAATCCGCCACCGGAGACGCCGTCTCCAACAAATCCGTGCAGGATATGATCGCCCAGTTGATCGAAGACGAGGACCCCGCCAAACCCCTCAGCGACCAGGCCATTGTTAATCTATTGCAGGAAAAAGACATCAAAATCGCCCGCCGCACCGTCGCAAAATACCGCGAAGCCCTCGGCATCCTCGCCACCAACCTCCGCCGCCGCTACGATTAAAGCTTCAAGCCGCTGCCTCAAAAACTATTTATTATTGAGGGCCTTAAACTCACTTTAAGAATTTTTAATTGCAAATTCCTTGGCAGGTGCAAGGTTCCTTCGATAGCCGCACCGCCCCAGCGACCCCTGTTCCTAAGCTATCTTAGCTAATACCTTTAGGAGTAGAACCACAGATGTCGCAGATGAACGCAGATTCAAAGAAAGACCCCGAGACTTATGCCATTATCGGCGCAGCTATGGAGGTGCACCGGGAGCTCGGGTCTGGTTTCCTCGAAGCCGTCTATCAGGACGCCATCGAGCTGGAGCTGACGGAACGGGCCATTCCTTCAATCAGGGAATACCCCATTCCTATCCACTACAAGGGGCGAAGCTTGAATACGCCCTACCGCGCTGACTTTGTCTGTTACGAAGACATCATTGTCGAATTGAAGACCATCAAGGCACTCGGCGATATCGAAACCGCTCAAGTGCTCCACTACCTAAAGGCAACCGGCTTCCGTCGCGCCCTCCTCATAAACTTCGGATCCCCTCGCCTCGAATACAAACGTTACATCAACAACCCCAAACCATAGCGCCCATCTCCGCATCTACCCCACCCAAAAAACATCTGCGCTCATCTGCGCCCATCTGCGGTTTAAACCCCAACGCCCAAAAAAAAAGCCCGCAGGACGCGGGCTTGAAAATTTTAACGAAAGGTAAGCGCTATTTGCGCCGGCGATAGATCGCGACCCCAATCGCCATGCCCCCAGCAAGCAGTGCGTAGGTGGACGGTTCGGGCACAACTGTGAATTGTCCGACCATGGACGGATGCGCAGTGCAATAATAATAAAGTTTGTCGCTGCCCACGTCGAAACCGCTGTTGAAACTGAGGGTCAGTGCCTGATTGGCTCCGATTCCGCTGGTGTAGCTGCCATTGCCAGTGAGACTGATGTCACTACTCGGTCCGCTACCATTGGTTAAATTTGAGGCATTGGCGTGATCATCACTGATGAAAAAAGGATGTCCCGTTGCAGTGCTTTCGCGGAAGAACCGATAGCTTTGATTGACGTTTAAGGTATCCGACCCACCCAAGAAGTCATATTCAATGGTTTTGTTGGAATCGGAATAGAATTTATAATAGGGAGACGAAGAACCAACGTTCTCGAGATATATATCAATCACCGCGAATGCCGCAGTGAAACTCAGGAATTGAGAAAAGAGTAGAATAGTTAGGTAACGCATAGCTTAGACTATACGTTCCTCGTCTTCAGACCTTACAAAAATAAACCTAATTGATTTGCTGCAAAATATCGCTCCCGATCGCGTCCGCGAGGAGACGCCCGCGTCGTGTGAGGCTATATTCCTGACCCACCACATTCAAAAGGCCTTCATCGAGGTATTTTTGCAATGGTGCACGCAGTGAACTGAGTTCCCCCGCAGCCGGAAAACGATGCTTGAGCTCGCCGAGGTCGATGCCGGCGTTCATCCGCAGTCCAAACACCACCGCATCGGTTAAGAGGAGGCGATCGTTTAAAACCACTTCGTCCTCCCGGGGCGGCACTCCCGACTCCGTCCCGGCGAGCCATTGATCGAGGTTGGCGGGGCGTTGATAGCGCCGACCGGCGTATTGACTGGCGGCGGAGGGGCCACAGCCGATCCATTCATGCATGCGCCAGGTGTTGAGATTATGACGGCATTCCCCGCCGGGTTTTGAGAAGTTGGAAATCTCGTATTGCGCGTAGCCGAGTTCCGCGAGCAAGTCCCATCCGCGTTCGTAGAACTGCGCGTCGCGCTCGTCGTCTATGCGAACTTTGCCCTGCGAGAGTTTTACATAGAGGGCGGTGTCTTCCTCGAAAGTCAGGCAATAAGTGGAAATATGGTCGGGCGCAAGGCGGGCGGCCTCGCGCAAATCGGATTCCCATTGTGCCTGGGTTTGATTGGGAATCGCAAAAATAAGATCGAGGTTCGTGTGCGCAAAGCCCGCCGCCTGAATGCGCTCCCAAGCTTGATAGATTTGCTTGGGTTGATGCAGGCGACCCAGCGAGTCAAGGAGCTTGGCATCGAAGCTTTGAACGCCCATCGAAATACGGGTGACCCCGAGATCGCGAAGCACCGCGAGTTTGTCGGGTTTCACAGTGGAGGGAGCCATTTCAATGGTCCATTCAGCCGGCGCAGCCCCGAGGCGCTGGAGTTGCGCCCTGCCAAGTCGCTCAAGGTCTTTGGCAGCCAGCAAGCCCGGCGTCCCCCCACCCCAAAAGACCGTCTCTACAATCCGATCCTGCGGCAGCTTGGAAAATTCAAGCTCCATCGCTGCAAGGTAACGGTCGAGATCCCCCCGCCGGGGTTTCTCCTGATAAAAAGCACAGAAGTCACAGGTGGAGGCGCAGAAAGGCACATGCACATATAGACCCAGAGGTCCCGACTCTTTTCCTTGCGATAACATAGACAAAACCATATCTTCATCCACGTACATGAAAGCCAAGCGCATTTTTACTCTACTCGCCTCAATCGCGTCGCTTTTTTTCAGCGGCTGCTCCGTCGCGATCCTCAACAACACGCCCGAAACCCTCCCGCGTTCGGCGTCCGGACTCTATACCCTTAGCGCGCGGGTTGCCTTGACCGATGCGCTCGTAAACCGCGATTCCCTGGAAACCTATGTCGTCATTGACGGCAAAACCCATCGCATGCAGCCCCACCCCGACGGCGGCGGCTTCTACGAATACGAATACAGCCTGCCTGCGAACCGTTCCGAGGCGCTCTATTACTTTGAGATGCAATACCAGCTCCTCAGGGATAATACGCCCGACGAAATTCAAAAGGCGCAGACCGAAGTGCAAACCTTGCGGGTGCTTGCGCCGCAAGCAGCCTCCAACAACAAGAACAGCGCATTCTTGCGGGTCATTCCATCCAGCATCGACCTGCGCTCAGGCCAAGGCCAGACCATCGCCTTTGAACTCGCGCAGCCCGCGCCCGCCGGTGGTCTGCCCATCCGTGTTACCACCGATGTACCGCAAAGCGTGATCATGCCGGAAGCCCGCTTCCCCGCCGGAGCACGCACCCTCAGTCTCAGCCTGCAAGGCGATGCCCCCGGTTTCGGTAAACTCTTTGTTCAAACGCCCGACCAAGCGGAAATTGTTATCCCGATTCGCGTGCGCTAAAAAGGATTCACGATTTCCACGGCGGCCTCCACAAAGATAAGCACCACCGAGGCGCTCCCTTGAGTGGTGGTCGAACACGCCGTAAAGATAAGCAGCGTCGCTAGCAGTAGGCTTGTAAGCAGTGGGTTTTTCATGGCTGGTATGACTAGATTTAGAGTTCCGGTATCGCCGCAAGCAATTCCTTGGTGTAGGGATGCTGGGGATTGCGGTAAATCGCCTCGGCGCTGGCTTGCTCCACGATTTTGCCGCCCGTCATAACGAGCACCTCGTCGCTGATATGCTCCACCACCGCGAGGTCGTGCGCGATAAACAGATAGGTAAGGCCCAGTTCATCCTGTAAATCCTGCAGGAGATTCACGATCTGCGCCTGCACCGAGACATCCAGCGCACTCACCGGTTCATCGCAGATGATGCATTCCGGCTCCACCGCCAGCGCGCGCGCGATCCCAATGCGTTGACGCTGCCCCCCGCTGAACTGGTGCGGGTAGCGCCGCATCGCCTCCGGATCAAGGCCCACCTTTCGCAGCAGATCCGCAACACGATCCTCGCGTTGCGAGCGACTCCATTCCTTGAAATGAATCTCCAAAGGTTCCGCTATAATGCTGTAAACCGACATCCGGGGATTTAATGACCCAAAGGGATCCTGAAAAATGACCTGGATTTTTTTCCGGTATGGGAAAAATTCACGGTTACTCAGCCCGACCAGTTCCCTGCCGTCATAGTGTATGCTGCCCGCCGTTACCGGCACCAAACGCGCGATCGCACGCCCCGTAGTGGTCTTGCCGCTCCCGCTCTCGCCCACCAAACCAACTGTCGTGCCGCGAGGCACCTCGAACGAAACTCCATCCACCGCTTTGACATGGTCCACCACCCGTTGCAAAATCCCCGCACGCACCGGAAAATGCACCTTCAACCCCTCAATCTTGAGAAGCGGGTTCGCTGCTTTGCTTACTGGTGAATCACCTTCCATTTCCAGACAGCCTCAGCGATTTTTAAAGCGCCTTCAACACCATAAGGCTGAAAAATCCACTTGGCACAAACATACCCCCGACCCTAATATTTGAAAATGGATTTTCCCAACTACGACACCATGGATCCCCATTTACTTGTCGGTCTCGTCAATACCGCCCTCCGCAATCACTGCGATTCCTTTGAGGATTTTTGCCGCACTCATGATCTCGATCCCGCCGAACTCATCGAGCGCCTCAAATCCGCTGACTACCACTACCAACCGGAACAAAATCAGTTTCGCTAAATCATCACTCCGCAGTAGCACCTAAACCGCGCATAAAGCATCATATGAAAAAATTTATCACAACTACCCTAAGCAGCGCGCTATCAAGCATCCATCGCTTTACCCTTCCATTCATTGCTTCCGTCGTTGTCACTGCATGCCTAATTCTATCCGTTGAATTCAGTGAAAGTTTTGTCTTCTATCGCATAGCTGTTGGAGCCGGGATAGCTTTTCCATTCTTAATTCTGCTCAAACTATGCGCCGAATTTCGTAAGCTTAACTCGAACATTGCTCTCTGCCTTTCAGTCATTGCGGGGTTGGCTCTTGCCGCTTATGGTTTTTATTACACGCCCACCGAAGCGTACCACCTAAATTCTACCTACTGGTATCGCACCATCCTCATCCTACTGGTCACACACCTAGGAATTGCGCTTACGCCCCTCCTGGCAACATCCAGTAAAGAAAGACTCTGGTCTTTTAACCTTAAGCTATTTTTGCAGTTTTTCTTTAGCAGCATCAATGCAGCGGTGCTTTTTATTGGTCTGGCGATTGCCCTCTTAAGTGTGGAAAAACTCTTTGGCTTAGATCTCGAAGAAGACTTATACCTAAAGCTCTGGATTGCCTGCGCGTTCCTAGTCCACCCACTTCTCTTCTTAGGGGGCGTACCCAAAGCCAATGATCCACAAAAAGAGATTGCCTGCCCCAAAGCCCTCCACTTTTCCCTACGATTCATTGCTTTACCGCTTAGCACTACCTATCTCCTTATCCTCTATCTCTATGTCTCTAAAATACTCCTTCAATGGAGTTGGCCCAATGGCTGGGTTGCGATGCCAATATTAATTCTCGCACTAATAAGCCTGTTTACATACCTGCTTTCAGAACCGCTAACCGAGCGAACCCCTTGGGCAAAACTCTACCATCGTTGGATTTTTCGCCTCATCTTCCCCTTATCCATCGTCCTTTTTCTGGCGCTACAGATTCGCCTCAATAACTATGGATTAACCATTAATCGCTATTTTGGCATTGCTCTGGCACTCTGGCTTCTAGCACTGAGCCTCATCCATATCTTACGCCATCGCTTGCACCCCGCCTGCATCCCCGCTTCTCTGCTCGCGGTCACATTATTTGCCCTTTGTGCCGGCCCATTCAGTGTTTTCAGCTGGAGCGAACGTGCTCAAATCGAGCGCGTCCATATACTGTCTGAGAAATTGGGGATGATCGAAAACGGAATCCTGCAGCCAGCTGAAACAGAATTTGACTCGGAAAATGCCGAACAACTAAAGAGCAGCCTTCGATACATTATCGAAGCCTTTGGCGAGGCAAACCTCACCAAAGAACTGACCGGATTCTACGCATCGCCTCAGGGCGATGATTTTAAAGAATCACGAAAATGGAATAAATATTCCCTTCTTTTTGAATATCTTAAGATAAATGGCGACGACTTGAACCTTACAAAATTTAAATTTTCAGGACCAGAACCAACCCTCGGCCATGCGTATCGTCTGGCTGATTTTTATGTTTATAATTTTATCGACGAGCCACAAACGCGCATCTTTCCATCTCCTCATGGAAGTATAAAGATAGAATTCTCATCCAAGCCAGATGGTCAATGGCTTCATCTCTATCTCAATAAAAAAACCTTAGCCTCACTCAATCTTGAAACAAAGATCTCAGAAATAATTGAAGTTAGCAAAAACGCGCATCGTCGCCCTGACGAGCAAGTTATTATCATTGAACCCAATTGTGAAATTCCCGACTGGAAAGTATCCCTCGTCGTGAAAAGTGCCACAATTGAAAATAAGTCCAAGCAAATCAAAAAATTGAATACCGCAATCTATTGCGACTGGGCTGAAACCCAAGCCCCCTAGTCCTGCGCCATCGCATCTCCAATCGTGCTTAGCCGCTCGCGCTTCGCGCCGAGTTTGGGAATGCAGGCAATCAAGGCGCGCGTGTAAGGATGTTGCGGATTTTCCAAAACAGTATCCACCGCGCCGCGCTCCACGATTTCTCCCTGATACATCACCATCACTTCGTCCGCGAAACCTTTCACGATCCCGAAGTTGTGCGTGATTAAAACAATGCTCATCCCGAGCTTGCTGCGCAGTTCCCGTAGCAGCTCCATGATCTGAGCCTGAATCGTCACATCGAGCGCGGTGGTCGGTTCATCCGCCACCAAAAGTTTGGGTTCACAGGCGAGCGCCATTGCAATCATCACCCGTTGCTGCATCCCCCCGCTCATTTCGTGCGGGTAAGCCTTGCGCCGTTTTTCTGCGTCGCGGATGCCAACCAATTCCAACAGTTCCACCACCCGTGCCGTCACGTCATCTATATCGGGACGGTGTAGCTTCACCGCTTCCGCGATCTGATAGCCCACCGTAAAAACCGGATTCAGTGAAGCAGACGGTTCTTGAAAGATATAGGCGATCCCCGCCCCACGTAAGGCCTGCAATTTGGCATTATCCATCTCCAGCACCTCCTGCCCCTCGAAACGTATACGACCGTTCAAGCGACAGGCACCCCCCTCCGGCAAAAGCCGCGTGAGCGCCAAACAAGTCACACTCTTGCCACTTCCACTCTCCCCGAGCAGCGCTACCGTCTCACCGCCCGCCGCCACCGTGAAATCAATTCCGTGTACCACCTCCTTGGTCGTACCTTCATTTAAAAACGCAATGCGAAGATTTTCTACCTCTAATAAATCAGACATACCATTGACTCTACTATTCTCTATAAGCCTGCAAAATAAAACAAGCCCTCCCTGCCTGAACTACAAGGACGAATCGTCCCCCAATCCACCAAAATCAGTCTCCGCCCGGACCTAAGGCTTGTACTTGTTGTTGATCACTCGATTCACTCCGTCGATCAAACGAGGAAGCCCAAAATTTATTACCAGCCCCACTTTTAAATTACATAAACGTAAGTAGGTCAGTACCTGTGCCTGAAATATCGCATTCATCTCTGACACAGCTTTCACTTCTACAATCAAACTTTTTTCGATTAATAGGTCTAAGTAAAACGGATTTGCCAGTGTCTTTGTTTTGTAATTCACCGGAATACTCAACTGATTCGTATAATTGATCCCCCTTTCTTTTAGCTCATGCATCAGCGCTTCTTCGTAAACCCGCTCCAACATTCCCGGCCCTCCCAGCTCCTGGTGTACTTCGATTGCCGCCCCAATGACCGCCTCACTCAGCTTGTTTTCTTTGCTAATATCCGTGATCATTTGATTAATTTTTATAGTTGCAAATATCTATTTTGTTAAAATTTAAAACTCAAATACAAGCTAAAAATCCTTCCCCAGTAATACTTTTTTAAACGCAGAGGAGCGGAGATCTTTTTTAACTCAGAGGAGCGGAGGAACGGAGATTGTTTTTGTAACGCAGAGGAACGAAGGAGCGGAGGATTTTTTAGGTTTTTTAACTCAGAGTAGTAAAAGATTATTGGAACGCGGAGGAGCAGAGGAGCGGAGTTTTTTTAGGGTTAACACAAAAAGCTGAAAATATTTTTATCCCTCTGCTACTTCGCGTTTCAAACAATAAAATCCCTCCGCTTCTCTGCTCCTCCGCGTTTCAAACAAAATAACCACTCCGCTCCTCTGCTCCTCCGCGTTTCAAACAAAATA
>CBFHKU010000008.1:0-27641 GCA_965656495.1 Coraliomargaritaceae bacterium | reverse complement strand
CACTCCGCTCCTCTGCTCCTCCGCGTTTCAAACAAAATAACCACTCCGCTCCTCTGCTCCTCCGCGTTTCAAACAAAATAACCACTCCGCTTCTCTGCTCCTCCGCGTTTCAAACAAAATAACCACTCCGCTCCTCTGCTCCTCCGCGTTAAACCAACCACTTCTATCCTCCGCGTTTGGTCTGCGAGCGCGGGTCAACCACATCCCGCAGGACATCCCCAAAGACGTTATAAGCAATCACCGTCAAAAAGATCGCAAGACCCGGAGTCAGCAACCACCAAAAGTTTAGATAGAACACCTTCACGTTCTGCGCCTCCGATAGCATCAAACCCCACGAAGCCGAAGGTTCCTGAATACCCAGTCCCAAAAACGAAAGCGCCGCTTCACCCAAGACGTAACCCGGAATCGAGAGCGTCGCCGCTACCAAAAGATAGCTCAGCAGGTTTGGCAGGACGTGTTTCCGCAAAATCGTCAAGGGCCCCTGCCCCATACTCTCTGCCGCCATCACAAAAGCCTGTTGCCGGATGGAAAGCGCCATCCCCCGCAAAATACGCGCCGTACCCGCCCAGCCGATAAAAGCTAGAATGATCACGATCACAAAGAACATTTGATCCGATGCGAAATGCGGTGCGAGTGCTGCCCGAAGCGCCAGCAACAAATAGAGCCCCGGCACCGCCATCATAAACTCCACAATCCGCATCGCCACAAAATCGGTACGCCCGCCGAAGTACCCACTCAGGCCCCCGACCAGAAAGCCCAAGACCATCGTTATCGTAATACCCAGCAGACCGATAAAAAGCGAGACCCGCGAACCAAACACCAGGCGCGAAAAAACATCCCGCCCCGTCGAGTCACTGCCGAGCAAATAAAACGCACCTTCGGGATCATCGCACACCAAGAGGTGGCGGTCGGTCTTGAAGATTCCCAAGAGACGGTATTCAAACCCGCGACCCAAGAATTTAAGCGCGTAGCTTTTTCCCGGCACCGCCTCATAACCGGCAGTCGAGGGGTCCGTCAGGGCATAGGCCTGTACCCGAAGACCGCCCTCGCTCCAAATAATCTTCGTGGGCGGATGATAGGTACGATCCAAATCCTGTTCATTCGTCGTAGCGGGGGCGATGAGATCCGCAAAAATTGCGGTCATATAAAGCGCCAGCAACAACCCTCCCGACAGCGCCCCCAGAGGTCGCCGGAAACTTGCCTTAAATATGTCACCCAAGCCCGTCATCTTGTTTTTCGTAAGGTGCGAATGCGGGGATCCGACCATGCCAACAGCAGGTCTGCGAGGAGGTTGCCCGCCACCAACATGGTGCAACCCAGCATGACCGAGGCGAGCACCACGAATTGATCCTCCCGCAAAATGGATTGATACATCAGTTGACCCAGACCCGGATATTGTAGCACGATTTCAACGATCAACGCCCCGCTCAAGAGCCCCGAGAACGCGAAACCAAAGGCGCTCACCAGCGGATTAATGGCATTGCGCAGGGCGTGCATAAACATCACACGCCGTTCCCGCAGACCCTTCGCCCGCGCGGTCTTCACATAATCCGCCCGAATCGCGTCGAGGAAATTGGCGCGCATGATACGCATGATGCTCGCCACCGAACCAATCCCAAGGGCGAGCGCCGGCAAAACAAGGTGGTGGGCGCGATCCAGAATCTTACCGCCCGCGCCCATGAATTCATAATCAATGGAAGTCGCCCCGCCCATCGGGAACCACCCGCTCTGCGCCGCAAAAAACATAAACAAGAGCGCCAGAAAAAACTCCGGTAGCGAGAGCGCCGCGTAGGCAAGGAAGGAGGAAATGCGGTCGAAGATCGAATCCTTATACATCGCCGCGAGTACGCCGAGGGGAATCGCAATACCCCAGGCGATCACCAGCGCCGAAACCGAAAGCAGAAAAGTCGCGAGCATGCGCTGTCCAATCAGATCCACCACCGGCATCTTATACGCCCACGAGTGCCCGAGGTTACCGGTCACGACATTGCCCAACCATTTCACATACTGCACATACCAGGGCTGATTCAGCCCAAACTGTTGCTCGATTGACTGAATCAGCTCCGGTGAAACATCCCGTTGCACCCGCACCGGCGTCAAGAAATCACCCGGTGCAAGGCTCATTAGCAGGAACACCAATCCCGTGATCCCGAGGAGGAGCGGGATCAAGGCAAGCAAGCGTCTGAATAAATAAGCGATCATGGCTTCGGCTCCGTCCACAGGGATTCCATATTCCAGGTGAGCCCCCCGAGCGAGGTCGGTTGTAAATTTTGCCAGCGATTCCGGTGCCCGACATAATCCTTCGCGCTCACGAGAAAGATCATGGGTTGTTGCTCCGCGAGAATTTCCTGCACCTCAAAATAGAACGCCTTCCGTTTTTCCACATCGGTATGCCGCCCCAGTTCCAGCATGAGCGCGTCGATCCGCGCCTCCCATTCGGTCGCCGGTTCCACCTGCTGGGGGTGCCATTGATGCAGACGCCCCCCGCTCATAAGAATGTCCTTGCCCGCATAGGGATCGGGAGCACCGCCCCCCAGTCCGAGCATACAGGCTTCGTAATCAAAGGAAGAAGAAGTCTTGGTAATGATGGTATTAAAATCGAGGAACTGCAGTTCCACCTCGATTCCCAAATCCGCCATATTCTCTTTAAAGACCGTCGCCATTTCCACCCGCAGACCGTTACTGGAATTGGTCATCAGGGTAAACCCCACCGGGCGACCCTCCGCGTCATGGAGTCGTTCATTCACGTAGCGAAAACCCATTTCCAGAAAGAGCGCCTTCGAGCGTTCCGTATCATAGGGATATTTCCGAATCGCGTCGTTATACCAAAACTTCCGCTTCGGTGAAACGTAACCATGCAGCACTTGCGCCCGCCCAAAGAAGACCCCCCGCACGATCCCCTCGCGATTGATCCCATAGGAAACCGCCTGCCGGAAACGTTTATCCTGAAACCATTCCAATTTATGCGGTGCGACGTAGGCCTTCCCGTTTTCATCCTTCCCAGGGTTCAGGTTGAACCAAACGAAATTGGTTGTGTTGGAGGGCCCCATATCCAGCACCGTGTAATCGTGCCGCTCCTCGCCGCGCTTGACCCAGGCAACATTGTCCGGGCCAATTCCCTCGAAGTCGGTCTTGCCCTGCGCAAAGGCCACATTGCTGCTATTCGCATCCGGCACAATCTTCGTGATCAGACGTTCCACATAGGGCAAGCGTTCACCCGCCGGATTGACCTTCCAATAATTCGGGTTGCGGGCAAAGACCAGGCGTTCCCCCGGACGATAGGATTCCAATACAAACATATTCAGCCCGACAATCGCTTCCGGTCGTTGAATCGCGGTCTCCAGATTCCACGCCTCCAGCAAAGTTCCGTTTTCAAATGCCGCCCCCAGGACATGCTCCGGTAAAATCTCCTCACCGCCGCCGAAGAGTAAAAATGGCGCATAGACTTCGGGCGTAGTAAAACGGACGGTGTGCGCATCCAGTGCCTCTACTTTGGGCTCCTTGCCATTGATCAACTGCGTGAAGGTCGAACGCGAGGGGTAGCGATACTTTGGGCGACCCTCCGCATCGGTCACAAGCGCACCCGTTGCGCCATCGCGCTCCTTTGCAAAAAAAGTCTTCCAGGTAAACAGCACGTCCGCCGCGGTGAACGGTTCACCATCGCTCCAGTGCACCCCCCGCCGCAAATGAAAAGTGTATTCCAAATTATCCTCAGAAATCTCCCACGATTTCGCCAGACCCGGAATGACCTCGCCCGTCTCGGGATCCAGCGTCACCAAACTGTCCAGAATCCGACCCATCACGGTTGACCCCGCCACGGATTCAATCAAAAGCGGATTCAAGGTCGCAATGTCCCCCGCCATCGTCTCAACGATCCGGCCACCAAAATTCCCCTGCGGGAAATCCACGACCTCCGCGTCCACCGGAATCGGCGCCTGTTTAAACGAGCGCTCCGCATCCGGCTGCTTACCACAACCCGCCACCAGCAGCACCGCCAGTATCCATCCACAGACCTTACGCTTAAAATCAAACATCCAAACCCTACGAAAAAGCGACCCGAGAATTGTTCAATCCTTATTCACATTCCTAAAAACAAGGCCTTGACACTAGACAAGCGTTCACCTAAACATTTGTTCACCATGAAAGAACTAACCCAACGCCAAGAGGAAATTCTTAAATTCATCAGCCAATACGAGTGGCGCAACGGCTTCTGGCCCAGCATACGCGAAATTCAGGAGCAATTCCAATTCAAGAGCACCAACGCCGTGATGGGCCACCTCCGCGCCCTTGAGAAAAAAGGCGCCATCCACCGCATCGCCGGTCAAGCCCGCACCTTCCGTATCAATCGACCCGGAGACGAGGAACCCGAGTCCATCCCCCACGATGCCAGCGAAGTGGTTGATATTCCGGTCTATGGCGCGATTGCCGCCGGTTATCCCGACCGCGTCGAATCCGGTGGAGAAATTGGACGCCTGCAGGTCGATATCCAGAGCGCGAGCTTTGACAGCCGCCGCAAGAGCTTCGCCCTACAGGTTCGCGGCGAAAGTATGATTGATGCAGAAATCTATGACGGCGACATGGTCATCGTCGAACCCCGCGAAGCCCGCGACGGCGATATCGTGGCCGCCCTCATCGATGGCGAAACCACCCTTAAGCGTTACATCCAGAAACCCGGTGAACCACCCTACCTCAAGGCCGAGAATAAATTCTACCCGGAGCTCTACCCCGTCGCCGAACTGGCGGTGCAGGGTGTCGCCAAGGCGGTCGTGAGAAGTTTGTAGTTGCGGATTGATTCCGTGCAGGTGTTCGGGCAAAACTGCCCCATGCACATTACATTTGACCACACCCGCATCCGCGTTTCCAACCTTGAAGAGTCCATCGACTGGTATTGCCGCACCTGCGGCTTTGAAGTCCTGCGTCGCACCGACAAATCGCCCAGCGGCAATCAACTTGCCCACCTCGCGATTCCCGGCAGCGACCATAAACTCGAGCTTACCTACTCCCCCGACTTCGAAGTTAAATTTCCCGAAGACCTCGTCCATACCTGCATCCGCGTCGATGACCTCAACGCCTATTGCGAAATGCTCGAAGGCTTGGAGACCGCAGGACTCTCAGTTCAACTCTGGCCCGCCAACTGGCGCGAGAAATTCGTGGACGGAAAAAAGATGGCCTTCATCACCGACCCCGATGGCTACGAAGTCGAGATCCTTGAGCACCTTGCCTGATTATCTTTTAACGCAGAGAAATTAAGTTATTTTTAAACGCAGAGAAGCGGAGGAACGGAGATTTTTTATTTGGGTTTTAACGCAGAGGGGTGGAGGGATATTTTAACGCAGAGGAGCGGAGGAGCAGAGGTTTTTTATTTGGGGGTTAACGCAGAGGGGTGGAGGGATATTTTAACGCAGAGGAGCGGAGGAGCAGAGATTTTTATTGGGCGTTAATGCAGTAAAATAAAATTACCTTAAATTCTCTTCTTCTCTGCATTATAATAAAAACAACCCCCTCCAAACTCCGTTACTCCGCTCCTCTGCGTTAAAATACCCCCTCCGCTACTCCGCTCCTCCGCGTTTCAATAAAACAACCCCACAAAACTCCGCTTCTCCGCTCCTCTGCGTTAAAATATTCCTCCACCCCTCCGCGTTAAAACAAAAAAGCCGTACCCCAAAGAGTACGGCTTCGAACAAAATTCTAAGAATTATTAGGCGGCGGCGTTCGCTTCTTTCGCCTTTTCAATCAGCAAAAGGAAGGCTGCTTCGTCATGAATCGCCAACTCGGAAAGTTGCTTGCGATCCATTTCAATACCGGCAGCGCTGAGGCCGTGCATGAAACGACTGTAGTTGATTCCGTTGGCGCGGCAGATCGCATTGATGCGAACAATCCACAGTTGACGGAATTCACTCTTTTTCTTGCGACGGTCACGGTAGGCATAAACCTCCGCGCGATCGACGGCGTCTTTCGCATAACGGAAAAGACGGGATTTATTACCGAAATAGCCTTTGGCTTTTTTCAGTACTTTTTTGCGACGTGCGAGGGTCGCGGGTCCATTGGTGGCTCTAGGCATGTTTTTGTTTCTCTCGTTTTAGTTCGCCGCAGGGTCGCCCATTTTCATGTTACCCCTCTGGCGTGAGTTAATTTTGCAAACGTTTCAGGTATAAGCTTAGGCGAAGGGCAAACCACGAATGAGGTTTGCGCGCTGACCGTCCGCGACGAGCTTGCTGCTCCCCGCACGGCGGCGTTGCTTCACGCTTTTGTTGCGAAGCAGGTGACGGTGCCCCGGCGTGCGACGCAGGAGTTTACCGGTACCGGTCTTCTTAAAACGTTTGGCGATGGATTTGCGTGTCTTTTGCATGAAAATCTCTGGAAAAGAGGCAGACAACATAGCTTTCAGACGTGCCTGTAAAGCCTAAACTAAAGCCCTCGCTTAAATAACGAAGCCTTCAAGGGGAACAGGCGGCTTGACCTCTGCACACATTCTTTCAAACAAAAGACATCACAGCAAACGATACAGTTCAACTTTCAGGATTTACCACCGGCCGAATTCGCAAACTGTCCGGCTTTAAATCCGGTCACCATGTTCCGGATGCCCAGCATGAGGCCGCCAATGCCTTCGTGCGGCGTGCCGGTGCAGAGGAGGTACGCGCCCTCGCGCAAGCGATTCACGCCGATCTGCGCCGCGAGTTGGGCTACAAACGCCATGAATTTGATTTTCGGGATGAAGATGGCCTCGCCTGCCTTAATACTCCGGGTTTTGACCTGGAAATACGCATCGATCAAAGCGTGGACGACCCGAAGGCGTATCAACTCGAGACCCGCATCACCCGACTGCGCGATCCCGATCTCGCTCAAAATGACGTTTTCGTAGAAATATTCAGTCCGCTCTGCCACCGGCTCGATATCTACTTCAGCCAGCATCTCGATCTCGCTCATAAGATTGATGCCCTCGAGGCCATCCCGGAGATCGCCGCAGGCCTTGATTACCCGCCCGATGCCTCCAGCTTTGAGTTGCGACTCCCGACGCTCGATTGCCTCCTGAGCGTCACCGAGACCGAAATGCACTTTCAATTACTGACGTTGCCCAACCTTGGGAAACTCCTCAAGCATAGCCAGCGCATCCTCGAGATCCTCACCGCAGCCGGTTTTGAATTGCGCCTCGACGGGGAATAATGCCTCCGGCCCGCCGCTCTCCGCTTGCCTCTGCATCGAGCTTCCCTTCTGATACCAACCAGAAATGCCGAATAAGCCGCCTCAGTTCACCCTTGTGATGGATGCAAGCAATCCCGCCTGCTTCATCGGCTTGCTCGACCGGAGCGACTCCTGGTTGGCGCATCGCTCCATCGAAGGCACGGCACTCGAAACTATTTTCCCGTCCGTTGAGGCAATCCTCACGGAGCTTAAAATCAATATCGAGGCAATCGACCGTTACCTGTATTGCGAAGGCCCCGGCTCAACCCTCGGGCTGCGCCTTGCTGCGATGGCGATTCGAACCTGGCGCGCCCTACACCCCGAACCGCCCCCTTGCCTCGCCTACAACAGTCTCCGGCTTGCCGCCAACTGCCTGCTACGTGACGAGCCTACCCTGACCGACGCCCTCTTGGTGGCTGACTGGAAAAAGGATGCTTGGAATGCCGTCACCCTCGAACAAGGGAAAATCGCCTCCTGTGAACTCGTCACAGCCGCCGAGCTCGAAGCATGGGAAGGCCCAAGCTATCACCTTCCGCAGCGCAAAGGCTGGCAATCCCCGCCACCCCATGCTACCACCCTCCACTACACCCCCGAGCGCATCAACGAAATGATTGATACACCCGGCCTGCTTCAAAAGGTTAATAGCCCGAAGCCCTTTGCCACTGCGCCGCCTAATTTTCAAAAATGGATCCCCGCTCGCCACCGCGCTCCCTCTGCTGATGCCTAAAAATTCCAAACATCGTTGCTGGGTCGAAATCCACCTCGACGCTTTTGAGCGCAACCTCAAACACATACAGGCTGTCCTCCCCACGGGGGTGCGCTATATCGCGGTCGTCAAGGCCGATGCCTACGGCCACGGCATGCCGCAAATCGTCCGCCGCCTCATGCAGAGCGGGGTCGATTCCTTCGCGGTCGCCAACACCCGCGAAGCTGCAATCATTCGCGAGATGGGAGCGGGTTGGCCGATCCTTATCCTAGGCCCGGTCCTGCCCGAGGAAGCGCCCGATTTAATCCGTGACGACCTCATCGCTACCGTGAGCGACCTGCAGGAAGCCCTGCGCCTCAACGAATTGGCGCAATCAAAAAACACCACCCTTAAAGTTCACCTGAAAATCGACACCGGCATGGGACGCCTCGGGGTCTGGCACGAGCAGGCAGTCGAACTCCATAATGCCATCCGCGCTATGCCCGCCCTTAAACTGGATGGCATTTACACCCATTTCTCCTGCGCCGATTCAGATCCTGCATTTACCGAAAAACAGCGTGAGCGCTTCCTCGCCATCCTTGATAAGGTCGAGCTGTCAAATGACTGCGTCATCCACGCTGACAACTCCGCCGGACTCGATAGCTTTGCCGCGAACCGAAAGTTCAACGCAGTGCGAGTCGGGCTCCTGCAATTTGGAATCCCGCCCTACCCCAAATCCGCACTCGCAGGCGCGAGGGTCGAGCCGGTCCTTCATTTCAAGGCCCGGGTTGGGCTCATCAAAACGCTCCCCCCCGGCACCGGAATCAGCTACGGTCAATCGCACCAGCTCCAAGAGCAGACCACCGTTGCAATCCTGACCGCCGGCTATGCCGATGGCCTGCCCTATTCCCTCGGCAATACCGGCGAGGTGCTCATCCGCGACCACCGCTGCCCGATTCTCGGACGGGTCACGATGGATCAAACCATTGTCGACGTCAGCGCGATCCCCGAGCTGGAAGTGGGCGATGTCGCCGTTTTTATCGGAAAAGAAGGCACCCAGGAGATCTCCGCAAATGACTTCAGCGATCACGCTGAAACCATTCCATGGGATGCCCTTTGCTCCATTTCAAAACGTGTTACCCGCGTATATTACACCCCACGCGAACTTTAGGCACCACGGCAGGGTTAGTACTTAAGCTAAACGCTAACGAATAGTCCTTTGTTACTATTCGAACGTTGACTAACGTTTACAAAGGTATTTTTTAGTCTATGACATATGAAGCAAGTACTTTTCAATAACAATGTTCTTCGCGATGGTCACCAAAGCCTGGCAGCGACCCGGATGCGTACCGAGCAAATGCTACCAGTCTGCGAATCACTGGATAACTGGGGCTTCAATGCCCTTGAAACATGGGGAGGCGCCACCATCGATTCCGGCCTGCGCTTTCTCGATGAGTTTCCCTTTGATCGATTGGACGCGCTTAAAAAAGCCTGTCCCAAAACCCCGCACATGATGCTCCTCCGGGGGCAAAATATCGTGCAATATGCCCACTTTCCCGACGATGTGGTTGAAGCCTTCATCCGTTGCTCCGCCGAGCACGGCATGAATATTTTCCGGATATTTGATGCCCTCAATGACACCCGCAACATGGAGTGCGCTATCAAAGCCGCCCGTGCTGCCGGGGCGCAGGCTCACGGTACCATCTGCTACACCACCAGCCCCGTCCACAACACCGCCAAGTTCATCGAGATGGGGCGTAAAATTGAAAAGATGGGCGCCCATGCCGTGGTCCTTAAGGATATGGCAGGCCTCATCCCACCCAAGGAAGCCTACGATATCGTCAAGGGCCTCAAGGAAAAATTAAAAATCCCAGTCTGGATTCACACCCACGACACCGCCGGTCTTGGAGTCAGCACCTATCTCGCGGCAATTGATGCCAAAGTTGACGCAGTTGACCTCTCCATCGCGCCCTTCGCCAACGGAACCTCCCAACCCGACACGACCCGTATGCTGGCGCTCCTCAAAGGGCATCCCCGTTGTCCCGAGGTAAGCAGCACGCAAGTGCATTCCCTCAAAGCAATCCGCCAACATTTGGAGGATGTCTATGCCGACCTTTCCGCCTTCACCAGTCGCAAAAACGAAATTGTCGACGTCGATACCCTCGAATACCAGGTACCCGGTGGCATGCTCTCCAATTTCCGCACCCAGCTCAAGGAACAGAAAATGGAGGATAAATTTGAAGCGGTCTTTCAGGAAATTCCCGTAGTGCGCGAAGCCCTTGGTTGGATTCCTTTGGTAACGCCCACCTCACAAATCGTTGGAATGCAGGCATTCCTCAACGTGAAATTTGGCCGCTGGAAACAACTCTCCCCGCAGGCTGCCGACATCGCCCTCGGGTATTACGGTCAATGCCCCGCCTCAGTCGATCCCAAGGTTCAGGCACTCGCCGCCAAACAGTTTAACAAAGAGCCCATCCACTGCCGACCCGTTGATGCACCACAAGCGCAACATAAGCACATGGACGCACTCAAACAAGAACTCGATCAAAAAGGCCTGCCCTCCAGCAATGAACATTGCGTCATTCATGCCATGTTCCCACAACAACTCGAAGCGCATCTGACCGGCAAAGGTCACTCAACTACCGTCACCAAGCCCGACGCCACCCCTGAGAACAGCGATGCGCCCAAAGAGAAAATTGGCCCGCGACGCTATGCCCTACGCATAAACGGCAAGCCCGTAGATGTAGCAGTTGAGGAAGTCTCCTAAAAACACAGAGATCCAAAGCACCAAAGGATGACTCAGTTACTTCGCTCCTCTGCGTTAATAATAAACAGAGCAGCAGACCTTTGCGTTGAAAAACTACTTGGCGTCAACCAAGCGTTTTTCCTTCACCTGATTGGCAGCCTTGCCAATGCGGTCACGCAGGTAGTACATCCGCGCACGCATCGTGACCGACTCGCGGTCAATCTCGACCTTCTCGATGGTTGGGCTGTGCACCGGGAAAACCTTTTCCACACCCACACCGGATGCGATACGACGCACTGTAAATGTTTCGGCGATACCCGCACCCTTGCGGCAAATAATGATCCCCGCAAAAACCTGAATACGGGTCTTGTTACCTTCCTGAACTTTTAAGTGCACCCGCACGCCGTCACCCACTTTGAAATCAGCGCGGTCGTCCTTCAACTGTTCATTCGTAATATCTTCGAGAATTGCTTGGCTCATGATGTTTCGTCCTTTTCTAATAGATCCGGCCGGAGCGACCGGGTTTTTAAAATTTGTTGTTCGCGCCGCCATTTTGCAATCGCAGCATGATCTCCCGAGAGGAGCACCTCCGGTACAACCATCCCCCGAAACTCCGGTGGACGCGTATACTGAGGAAAGCCGAGAAAACTGCCCATGAAGGATTCTTCCGTCAAGGATTTTTCGTCTCCCAAAAATCCCGGCACAAAACGACTCACACAATCAATCAGAATCGCAGCCGCCAGGGTTCCATTGGTCAAAACGTAATCACCCACGCTCACTTCACGATCGACCAGAGTATCGCGTACCCGCTGGTCAACCCCCTCGTAGTGACCGCTCAATAGTATCAAATGTTTTTCCTCAGCCAAATCCCTCGCCAATCGACTCGTGAGCGGTTCGCCGTCCGGCGCGAGATAAATCACCTTCGAATCCTCGCGACGCAAAGCTTCGACCCCCTCAAATATCGGCTCCGGTTTCATGACCATCCCCGCGCCACCGCCGTAGGGAATTTCATCGGTCTTTCGGTGTTTACCGCCCGCCCAATCGCGCAATTGATGCGCCTCCGCGCGTATCAAACCAGCCGACTGCGCGCGCCCCATCATACTGGACGATAAAAAACCCTCCACCATTTCAGGGAAGAGGGTCAATATATCAAACTCGAGTTTCATGATCTTCGGGCCGAGTACCCATAGGAAGTTGAGAAATCTTTAAGACTCCTCTTCTTTCGATTCAGCCTGCTCCTCGGTGACTTCGGCAACCGGCTCATCCTTCTTGGCATGCGAACCATCACATTTGCCGTTCGGGTCTTGGGTTTTGCCGCATCCGCAGTCAGGGCCAGCAGGTGCTTCTGCTTCCTCTGCAGGCGCTTCCCCGGATGCTGCTTCTTCAGCAGGTGCTTCCTCGGCTACTGCCTCTGTTGCGGCAGGTGCTTCTGCTTCAGCTTCAGTCGCAGCCTCAGCTACAGCCTCTTCTTCGGGCTCAACCGCTTCGGGAGCAGGTGCGTCCGCTGCTTCAACTGCAGCAGTGACCTCTGCCTTTGCCTTCTTGGGCGCAGGTGTTACAGGGCCCCGGCGTGCTTGACGAATCAAGCTCGCAGCGGTGTCGGTTGGTTTGGCTCCAACTGATTTCCAGTAATCAATACGCTCAAGTTTGAGCAGCAGTTCATTTTCTGGTTTGCTGGCCTGCGGTTCGTAAGTGCCCAGCACCTCGACGAAACGGCCATCGCGACGAGCCGCCGCTTCAGTTACAACCATGCGATAAAAAGGACGATGGCTTGCGCCATGTCGTTGGAGACGAATTTTAAGTGCCATAAGTTATTGGATGGACGACAATTGTCGCAATCAGAGAAAAGGTGAGAAAAAAAGGACTCCCCGCCCCACTGTCAAGCGCGGATGCACAGGATCGAATGACTACGTTTTCGAACTTATCACCCTCACGCCGTAAAAACCCAAGCGCAGATAAATTAGAAAAAAGATTCTTCAAGCGCTCCTCGTAATTTTTACTTTTTATTATAAATTTTTAGGTTGTTTTTGTTTTTCTAATAGTTTTATTCCATTCATTGTTTACTTCCAATAACCAATATTAGTCATGCAGGACATCTACGTAGCCCGAATCACACAAAACAATCAAGGCTGGGAACATCCCTCTGGTATTGCAAAGCTTACGAATAAACGAAGCTTTTTTGCCCGCCACGGATTCCACTTTGACGAGTGGCTTTTTAGAAAAAGTTGGATCATGGACAACTTTCAATACGGATTCATCCGGGGCGTCCACAAACTCAAGCAAAGCTCCTACACACGCGAAGGCAAATTCGATTCGATCCTTTATACCATCGAATCGCGGGGCGAGAGCACCGGACCGTATTATCGCTACGTCGGACAAATTCGTAATATTGAATGCCTGAACAAAGACCAAATAAAAGAAGTGAGCGAAACTGCTAAATCCATGGGCTGGCTTAAAGAAATGCAGCGTGAGATAAAAAAGATTGGCGGTGATATTAAAGCGCTCACCCAGTCAAACTATCGCGATGCCCCCTTCAATATACGATTCAATCCATCTGACTTAAAGATTTTCAACAAACCCATCTTTGCCGAAAAAGATAATCTCCTTCGCGAACTCAAGAACTTTGACCTCTTTGAACTGACCAATAATCAACGCCTGAAAATCCTACATCCAATCCTTCACTTGATATAGGTCGGTTTGGAAGCCCCAAGGCGAACTATTTCGTTTAATCCGTGACCGTAAAATCAAGGGCTCCAAGATCGGGTCCAAAATCGACCGCATAATCACCCTGGATCATTTGGTAAGTTCCGGTAACAGCCTTTCCGGTATCATCGCGCGCCCCGGAAAGCGCATAACCCATTGAACCGGTGATTAAAATATCTCCCGCCCGGATGCCTTGGTTCCGGCTGCCCAATTCATTCACTGCATATTGAATTGCAGCATAATGGTGGCGGTTGTCGTGGGGTAGAACATTTTGAGACTTAAAAAATATCTGTTCCCCATCCGGTTTCGTTAAGGCCACCTCCAGTTCATTCAAGGCGAGGGTCTCGCTGAAGGAAGTCCATTCCCCCAACAACAAACGCTTTGAAACCACACTGTGCGCAATGAAATTCAAGCCGTTAAAATGCTCTGGCTTCTTATAGTTTGGATTCGGCACTTCAACCGCCCCCGCCACTGATTCAATCGCCGCAATAATCGTTTCCATATCTGCCCCCAGTTCCAGATCCTGCTTGAAGCGAAAGGCCAACTCAATCTCCACAATCGGATTCCCTAATTCCGATAAGAAAAATGCCCTCGAATCATCCACCAGTTGAGACTCAAAAATACGCCCCAATAGCGGTGCCGCCGCCCCGGGTGGTGCCGCCTTACCCGTAAAGCCAAGTTTATAGCCAATCAGTCGGTCGCCATCCGCAAGAAAAGCTTTCGCATAATATTCCTGAAAGACATAAGCGTCATCCCGTGTCGGTCGCGATTCCGTAAGCATCGAAAAATCAGGCAACACCCCGGTTGCTTTATAAGCGGCGTAATGACGAACCGCCTCCTTCTCATAAAACTGATACACCGGCTTCTCATTCTCCTTGCCCTGATGATCACAGCCACCCCAAGCAAGGATCAAACCGACCGCAAATATTACGCAGAGTATATTTTTCATAATATATCTATTGACCCTACCTATCAAAAAAAGTTTGCCCTTCTTGGTATTATCTCAGGAGCAGGCCTCCACCCGTTCCGGCGAATCCGTCCACGGCAGCGGAAAGGCACTCTTTTGCCAATCATCGCGCTCCTCCCCGATTTTAGCAAAATCATCCTCAATGCCCTCAACCAAAATCCCCGAAAATTTATAACGGGTCTCCTTCCCTGTCAGGCGCACCACCCGCTTCCCCGAATACGCCACCAGCATCCGTGGCGTCGCATAATCAATCTGGCGAATTTTTGAAGTTCCTTTCATTTCTCGTGTTGCAAAACCTCAACTTGTCACTTCTCTCAAGCAATGGCAAAAATCATTTTTAAACTCTCCAACATGGAATTGGAGTGGACCCCCTCCGAGGATAACATCCTGGAACTGGCTGAAGCCAACGGACTCAACCTCCCCTTCGGATGCCGCATGGGAAACTGCACCTCCTGTCAGCACAAAATTCTCTCCGGTGAAATCGAGTACGAGAACGGCCACACCGGCGAACCCGACGACGGCCATGCCCTCCTCTGCTGCTGTCAACCCGCCGGTGAAGGCGACGTCGTCATCGAGGCTTAGAATCGCCTTCAGTCTTTTGCGGCAACTTCCACGCGCTCAAAGGAAGTCGCCACGCCGCGGCTCGCTTCGATTTCTATCAGCGCTCCGGCGAGGCGCACGTCCCCTTCCGCGACCGGAAAACGGCGTTTCATCCCATCAAGGAAACTTGCGTTGACGCTCTCGACTTCGCGACCGAGCACCGAGGCATAGGGTCCGCACATGCCCGCATCAGTCAGGTAAGCGGTACCGGCGGGCAAAACCCGCCCGTCGGCAGTGGGCACGTGGGTGTGCGTCCCAATCACCGCTGCAGCGCGTCCGTCCAAATGCCAACCGAGGGCGATTTTCTCGGAGGTGGCCTCCATGTGCGCTTCGATAAAGACCGCATCACAGGACTGTTCCTCCTTAAGTTCACGCAGGAGGGCATCCGCGGTCTTAAAGGGACAGGCGTCCGCCTTGATCCCCATGAAGTTTCGCCCGAGCACCGTTGCCACACCCAAGCGAAAACCATCCTTTTCAATCACAAGAAAGCGGCGCCCCGGGTTCGCCTCCGGCAAATTCGCCGGGCGGCAAACCCGCTCCAAGGCATTGATTTCATTCTCAAAATTCTTCTGGTCCCATACGTGATCACCCAGCGTGATAGCGTCCACCCCCGCGGACAGCAGTTCCTCTGCGATCTTGGTTGTGAGACCCGCCCCACCAGCGGCATTTTCAGCATTGGCAATCACGCAGTCCACGTCCCATGCTTCGCGCAGATCGGGCAAACGTGCCTGCACAAAGTTGCGACCGGGGCGGCCTACGATGTCACCGAGGAATAATACTTTTGGCATGATGATTCAAACTGCTCATTTTAACTATGCGGGCAAGCCCCTTCCATGCTTGATTTTCCCGTTGAATCCTATCTTATCCTACATTCTTTTATTTTCACGGCAAGTCAGCCGTTTTCCCGAGACACCCACATTCACATGAAAAATACAGAAAAAGCCATCGCATTCCCAAAGCAGGACGAAATAGGTCCGGAAATGAAGGGCGCCGATGTCATGGTCGCCGCGCTTGAACGTGAGGGCGTGGATGTGGTGTATGCTTATCCCGGAGGTGCCTCGTTGGAGCTGCACCAAGCGCTCACCAAGAGTAAACAAATTCGCACGATCCTGCCGCGCTTTGAACAAGGTGGTGGTTTCATGGCGCACGGACATGCCCGCGTCACCGGAAAACCGGCGGTCTGTATGGCCACCAGCGGCCCCGGAGCCACCAATCTCGTTACCTGTATCGCTGACGCTTTCATGGACAGCATCCCGCTCATTGCGATCACCGGACAAGTCTACCAGCAATTCATTGGTAAAGCCGCCTTCCAGGAGACCGACTTTTACGGCATGACGCTCCCGATCGTGAAGCACTCATACCTCGTGCTCGATAAGGAAGACCTCCCCCGCATCATTAAAGAAGCGTTTCACATCGCCAGCACCGGTCGCCCCGGGCCGGTCGTGATCGACATCCCCAAGGATGTTCAACAGGCCGTCTTTAAACCCACCTTCCCGGCGCAGGTCGAGCTTCCCGGCTACAACGAGGACGTCACCGCGCCACAAGCGAGCGACGAGGTACTCGCTCCGGTCTTGGATCTCATCAAGGAAGCCGAACGTCCCGTTCTCTATGTGGGCGGCGGCATTATCTCCGGTGAAGCCCATAAAGAACTCCGTGAATTTGCCGAGCTCACCGGTATTCCGGTGGCCTCCACCCTCATGGGACTGGGCGCCTTTGATGCGGAACACCCGCTCTCCCTTTATTGGTTCGGGATGCACGGCACCGTCGCCGGCAACTGGGCGGTTTGCGATAGCGACCTCCTCATTTGCGCCGGTGCCCGCTTTGATGACCGCATCACCGGTAAGGTCGATAAATTCGCACCCGACGCCAAAATCGTCCACATCGACATTGATGTTTCCGAACACAACAAGAACAAGCGCGTCGCACTCCCGATTCACTCGGACGTCAAACACGCCCTTGCGCGCCTCAGCGCCATCGCCAAACAAACGAAATTCAAGAAACCCGACTTCAGCAAATGGCTCGCCACCTGCGACCAGTGGAAAGCGGAGCACCCCTTCTGCTACGAAAAGGGCGAGCACATCACGCAACAGGAGGCCATCGAAACGCTCTACGACATCACCCAAGGCGACGCCATCATCACCACCGGTGTGGGGCAGCACCAAATGTGGGCCGCGCAATTCTTTAAATTCCGCGAACCCCGCACCTACATCAGTTCCCTCGGTCTCGGCACTATGGGCTTTGGCCTTCCCGCCGCCCTCGGCGTAAAAGTCGCCTGCCCGGACCGCCTCGTTATCAACATCGACGGCGACGGCTGTTTCCTCATGAACGTCCAGGAACTCGGCACCGCCAAGATCGAAAAAATCAACGCGAAGTCCATCATCCTCAACAATCAACACCTCGGGATGGTGGTTCAATGGGAGGACCTCATGTATGACAGCGTCCGTGGCCAAACCATCCTCTGCGACAAAGATGACATCGGAGGCCCCGACAATGTCGACGCCCTCTATCCCGACTTCGTGAAAATCGCGGAAGGCTTCGGGGTTGCCGGACGCCGCGTCATCAAACGCGAAGATCTGCGCGAGGCCCTCGAAGAAATGATTGCGCATGACGGTCCCTATGTACTCGAAATCGTAGTTCCCTACACCGAGCACGTTTTGCCTATGATCAAGCAAGGGCTCTCCGCCAAAGAGATCATCCTCCCCACGGAGTAAAGCCCCGCCAAAGACCAAGCGAGTCCCCTGCATCCGGGGACTTTTTTGTATCCAAAACCATCCAGATGAACCCGACCCTACTCCTTTGCCTCACCCCCTTCATCACCGCTGCAATTGGTTGGTTCACCAACTGGGTCGCGATCAAGATGCTCTTCCATCCGCGCCAGCCCCTCCGCTTTGCCGGTCTTACCTGGCAGGGATTGATTCCACGCCGCCAACAACAACTCGCCGCCGAAGCCGCCGAAATCATCGAGCGCGAAATTCTCCAACAACACACCATCCAAGGAGAAATCCGTAAAATCGATCTCAGCCCCGACCTCGAAGCCGCCGCCAAAACCCTCGTCTGGGAACGCATCGGCCCTAAACTCCAAGCGATCCCCCTCCTCGGTGGATTTATCAACGACGGCCTCCTCGCGCAATTTGAAGTCATCGCCGCCGCTGAAATCAAAAACGAAGCGGCCCCCCTCATGGAAAAAGTCGCCACTCGTTTTGAAGGCTCCGTCGACCTCAAACAGATGATTGAAGCCAACATCGCCGCCTTCGACCTCCAACGCCTTGAAAGCATCGTCAATCAAGTCGCACAACGCGAATTCCGCACCATCGAACGCCTCGGCGCCCTCCTCGGTTTCATGATCGGGCTTGTGCAGGTCGGGCTCTTTTGCCTTATACGCTAGGTATTTTCAATGCGCGAAGGACGCACAATTGAAATATGAAATTGACAACATATTTTTACATATTAATTCTTTTCTCTCATGCATAAGGCATTTGTTTTATTTGTTATATCTATCACCCTCAGCCAAGCGCTTAGTTTTGGAAATACAGCTGTCTCAGAGTTAAATTATAAAATTAGCAGCACTTACGGTAATTACAACAGCTATGAAGGGTACTCCATTGATGGCAGCGCTTCTTTTCCAATAGGAGAAAGCTTTGGTATTCAGGTTGATAGTTTGTATCAAAAAACAGACGCTCACGAATTTAAAGGTTTGGGCAGTCAATTTTTTTGGCGGGATCACAAAAAAGGCCTCCTGGGAATCCACGGCGGCTTTATTCATGACGCTGCGCTCAAAAGTTATGGGGCATCCTGTATAGGTGAATACTATCTCAAAAACCTTACCTTTGGTTCAACTGCAGGCTGGAATCAAATCCGATATAAGAAAGCTGTCTCCTTTGAATCCAGCTCCCAAACAGGATTTTCTGGCGGACTCTACTGTATCTACTATCCTATCGATGATCTCAGCTTCACCCTGACCGCCCAAACAAAGCATGATATTAAATCGATTCAATACGATCTCGAATACGCGCTTCCGGCAAACGGAGTCAGTGTCTTTGCTTCCGTACAAAATGCTGAAGAAGATTACGAACAGGCTTACCTCGGTCTCCGCTATTATTTTGGCAGCAGCAGTAGCAGTAGAAAAACACTTAAAGAACGCCACCGATGGGATGACCCCATCAATATCCTTCAAGGAATATTACATGGTGTCTTCCACCGAGGCGTTCAAAGAAATCGCAAAGGCAAAGAAATCTATAAAGATGAGTGGCGGCCTAGTGCGGGTGTTATTGATGAATATATCGGCGGCGATTACTTTGTAGGCCCTCTTCCCATAATAGTAGGCCCTGAAGATTCTCTTGGTAATTAACTATTCAGTAAGCCCAAAGATAGATTTATTAACTATCTAAAGACCCAAAGAATAGAAACCCAGGACTGAATATTTCCTCGAAGTAATTGCGAACGCCTCGGCGCCCTCCTCGGTTTCATGATCGGGCTCGTGCAGGTCGCCATCCTTTACTTCAGCGGCGCCGTTAGCCTCTAGTCCAAGTCCGGCTCCAGATGCATGCGGTCGCGAATGAAGGTCTGTAAATCCTCGGTCAGCGGCGCAGTAAAACGCATTTCCCCGTCTGGAAAATCAAACACGTATTCATGGCAGTGCAGCGCCTGACGCGACAAGGGTAGCACCGCCGCCAGTCGCTCGGTGAACCCCTGCTCAATAAATTCCAAATAAAGCCGCTCGTCGGGGCCGTACAGTTTGTCGCCCACCACCCGATGTCCTATGTGATTCGCATGTACCCGAATCTGATGCTTGCGCCCCGTGTGGGGTCGTACCCGCACCAAGGAATAGCCGCCACCACTTGCAATCGGTTCAAATTCCGTCAGCGCCTCCTGACCACCACCATGGAGGCGCACTTCGTTTTTTACGTGCACAGGGCCGCCGCTCTTGCGTCGTCCAATTGCTTGGTCTGCAGTCACTGTCTCGGTGAGTTCCCCTTCAAGAATCGCCAAATACGATTTTTGAACCCGGCGTTCCTGAATCGCCATTTGATACCTCCGCGCCACCGCCGGACGACGCGCGAAAATAACCAAGCCGCTCGTTTCACGATCCAGTCGCGCCACCAAATGTAATTTGTCCGCTTGCAGATATTCGCGCACCGCGCCCACCAAACTCGACCAGGGTCCATTCTTGGAAGGGTGACAGACCAACCAACCGGGTTTGTTGATAATCAAGAGATCATCGTCCTCCTGAAGAATCCATTCCGGCAATTCCTGCGGATCGACGAGGGGTGCGTCGGGATTCGTGATTTCCGAATCAGGCATTGCCTTGACCCCCAGAAGATGCGTTCCCAGCGCGAAATTGCTCCAGGCGCAGCTTTTTCATCGCCCAGCCCGCAATGCGCGCACTGCCTGCCTTGCTCACAAAACGATGCAGGGATGCGATGATACAATTTTTCCAACCCGTCACCACGACCGCCTTGCGGCGCGCCAGAGCACGCAGTGTCTGCGCCGCCACTTCCTCCGCCGTCATATCCAGCCATTGATTCAAACCACCCTCGCCCGGCGGGCTCTCAAACCCCGCTGCCTTAAAGAAATTCGAGCGGGTCGGCCCGGGGCAGACCGCCAATGCATGCACCTCCGTTTCCCGCAATTCGTCGTTCAGCGCGAGTGACCAGTTTAAAACAAAGGCTTTGCTCGCCCCATACGTCGCCATTTGCGGAGTCGCCTGAAAAGCGGCGGTCGATGCGACATTCACCACTGCACCGCCGCGCTCCAAGATCTGCGGCAACAATCGCGCCGTTAAATCCACCACTGCACGCACGTTCAGATCAATCATCCGGAGCTGTTTCTCAGCATCCACCTCCGCAAACGCCCCGTAATCACCAAAGCCGCTATTGTTGATCAAAAGCACCTCACCCGGCGCTGCCGCCGCGATGCGTCCCTGCGCCCACTCTGCTGCACCCGCCAGAGCCGCTCCATCGCTTAAATCCACCCCGTAGTGCCCGGACGAATCCGCCGAAAAAAATGCCGGTTTTGTCCGAGAAAGATTGCAAAGCTCCAAACCCGGCTTAATATTTGAAATTGCCTTGATTAGAGCGCTCCCAATTCCCGAAGAACCCCCTGTCACTACTACGAGTGAAACACGGTTCAAGTATTCCCGCGGCGACGGTGCCGACAAGCGGGACAAGGAACTTTTCAATTTCGCGACTTTCATAAATTTAACAATGGGTATCACAGTACCCATTCAACCACAACCACACAACCAAGGACGCAAAATATGAAAGAGCAAGACATCATCATCTCCGGCATCAATATTACCCTTACGGATGCGATGAAAAACATGGTTCATGAGAAAGCGACAAAACTCTTTGAGCACGATGACAACATCGTGCGCATGCGCGTGGAATTGGAATACGCGCCGCACAATAAGACTCACGAGGGAGAATACCTCGCCAAAGGCCACCTTGAAGTTCGGGGCAATGATCACATTGTGCGGGTCGCTAGCGACGACACCTACAAGTCCATCGACATGATGGTGCAAAAACTCGACCGCATGCTGCGCCGCCGCTCCCGCCTCGAACGCGTCAAACGCAAGCATACCCACGAAGTGGATATCCCCGCCGCTATTCCCAAGGCCGTCTAAGCAGCTTCACACTCAAGACAACCAAACAACCGCAGGCCCGGGCAACGACACCCGGGCTTGCATTTTGCCCGCAAAATTCAATTCTTACATCACCTATGTCACACCAAATCTATCAAATCCTACACATCCTCGGCATCCTCATGGTATTCCTCGGTTACGGCGCCCTCCTCGGTCGCGCCCTCGCGGGAAGTGACTGCCCTCGCCTCAAGAAGATGGGCTCCATCACGAGCGGCATCGGCCTGCTCCTCATCCTCGTAGCGGGCTTCGGTTTGATCGCAAAGCTAGGTTACAGCTACAGCGAAACCTGGATCTGGATCAAACTCGCGGTCTGGGTCGCGCTCGGCGGCATGATTGTCGCCATCAACCGCAAACCCTGCTGCGCTCCCAAGATCTGGTGGGTCCTCCTCGCCCTCGGCGCCATCGCCATTGCGGCGGTCTACTGGTTCCGTTTTCTCTAAGGCATAATTATTTTCCAAAACTTAGCCTTGATTAAAACAAGCGAAGCACGCAGATTAATCGCTTCCATTTCATGCACCTGTAGCTCAATTGGATAGAGCGCCTGACTACGAATCAGGAGGTTCGGGGTTCAAGTCCCTGCAGGTGTGCCATTTTGAAACCGCTCCTCTTCAGGGAGCGGTTTTTTCTTTGCCGCCTCTTTGCGCCTCGTGTCTCCGTATTGGGTTCACCACAAAGACACTAAGGACACGGAGGCTTTTTTGATTAATGAATCAAAGCATAAACACTTTCTCTGTGTGCTTCGTGTCTCCGCGGTGAGTTCATATTGGGTTCACCACAAAGACACTAAGGACACGGAGGCTTTTTTGATTAATGAATCAGAGCATAAACACTTTCTCTGTGTGCTTCGTGTCTCCGAGGTGAGTTCATATTGGGTTCACCACAAAGACACGAAGGACACGGAGGGTTTTTTGATTAATGAATCAAAGCATAAACACTTTCTCTGTGCGCTTTGTGTCTCCGTGGTGAGTTCATATTTGGTTCACCACAAAGACTCAGAGGACACGGAGGGATTATCTAATTAACAAAGCGCTTAATACCATCCTTCAAAACAGGGACGTTAAAATTCATAAGTAAACCTGTTTTGATTTTAGCAAGCTTTAGGTAAGTCAAAATTTGGGCTTCGTGAATAGCTTCAATTTTGCGTACACTTTTTAACTCCAACAAAAGTGACTCACCTACAATAAAATCAATTCGATAACCGCAGTCTAACGCCATACCCTTATAAGAAACCGCTAATTCAACTTCTGATCTTACTGATACCCCCCTGAGCTTTAGTTCATGCTTAAGACATTGTTGGTAAGTGGATTCCAATAACCCAGGTCCCAAAGCTTGATGCACTTCAATTGCTGCCCCAATAACAACTTTGGAAAGCTTATTAACAGAATCCTGCTCATTAAAACAACCACCTGACATATATTTTACTTATTTGGGCTATTTAAACCATTTTGTCAATAATGCATTTGCTCAAAGTTTCATCAATTCCTCTGTGCGCATTGTTTCTCCGTGGTGAGTTCATATCGGGTTCACCACAAAGACTCAGAGGACACGGAGGGATTTCAATTAATTTGCCTGCGAATATTTCGCGAGGGGGCCTTGGTGTGGGTCGTCGACCGACTTTGGCATGACGGTATCGCCGTCGAACAGGTTGCGGTAGATGATGCCGTATGCGATGGTGTATTTTGGAAAGATCCAGAAGTAAGCGATACCCAGAGTGAAGAGACCGAGGATTAGCCACAGGAAAAACATGAAGTAATATTTGAAAAGCAGCGCGAAGGAACCCGAGAGCCGAACCGCCGCGATTGAGCGTTTGATTGCGGCTATTACGCCTAGATCCTGATCAACGATGAGCAGCACGGCAAAAGAAAGCAGGATGCCGACGTAAACCGAGAATAAGACAACTGCAAGTACACTGACCGTTAAGACAACAGGAAAAACCGCATCACCGGCTAATACTGATACGGCTGTTATCATCGCGACACCCGCCAAAAGGAGAAAAAAGAATAACCAACATAAAACCGTATACCCGAATAAAGGCCAAATTTTATTATAGTGCCCGAATATCGAACCAACCCGAATCATTTGTTCACGCGCCCGGGCTAGACCCAGGCACGAGATCCCTGCCAAAAGCGGCAGGGTCAATAAAGGAGACAGGAAGAAATCAAAAATCAACTGGGTCGCAAAAAGAACTTCAGGCGAAGCCCCCGTTACTTCAGCAATCGCGGAAGGCAGGGCTAAGAGTATTACAATCCCTGCATAGGCAAGCATGGCCAGATTGAGGGTCTTGAGCTGACCCTCCCGTTTGATTTTCGCTTCGTCCAGAATTGCGCTTAATTGATAATTCATAACTTTTGGATAGGGGTATGATGTAGATTTGTCATTGATATTCTACGGATTATATTCTCCAGCACAGCTTCACACATTCACACCTTAACCCCCTTCGTGCATTTCGTGATTAACCTTCAAGGTTTCAGCCACAAGCAAAAGCGTGGAAGCGACACTCTTGTCGCTTTCCAGCCCCAAGCAAAGCGGCAGGATTGCCGCTTCCACGATATCCCACCCTCTGTTCCTCTGCGTTACAAAATACGGCAGAGCCGGAACCACTAATCCTCGCTTATAAACACTAATAGTTTTGTTTTAAGGATTAGCGAAAATTAGCGCCTATTAGCGGTCGCCAGCTATGCTGGCCTCAGGGCCGCGCTGTGTGGTTGGAAGTAAAAACGCTGAGGAGCAAAGGCACAGAGCTTGGAAATTTTAACGCAGAGACTGTGAGGTTGGTGGTTTGTTAATTGGATGTTCGATGTTCCCAAGAGTAAGATTAGGATTAAGAATAAAATTAAGACTGATCCCACCTTCACACTTTCCTACTTTCCCACTTTCCCACCTTCCCACCTTAAACCCCTTCCGTGGTTCCCTCCCCGGGAAGCTTTATTCACGAACTACACATTGCCTATTCCGGCACCTTGATATTGGCGACATGGTAGGTCGGGTCATCGGGTAAAAGAATGACATCGACCATGCTGTCGGCTTTTTTGAGCAATTCGCGGCAATTGGGACTGATATGTTGCAAGTGCAGGATCTTCCCAGCGGCGCGGTAGCGGTCTGCGAGTTTACTGATGGCATCGAGGCCGGAGTGATCCCAGACCCGCGAATCTTTGAAATCGATAATAACCTCCTCCGGATCCGAGGCGGGCTTGAATTCATTACTGAACTCGGTGGCGGAGCCAAAGAAGAGCGGACCATGCAAATAGTACACTTTAACGCCGTCCTTACGGGTTTCGGAGGAGCGGTGAATGTGGTGCGCGGATTTCCACGCAAAGGCGAGTGCCGAGACAATCACGCCGGAAATAACGGCAAGCGCGAGGTTGTGCGTTACGACCGTTACACCGGAAACCAGCACCAGCACAAAGGCATCGGTCTTGGGAATCTTGCGAAGAATGCGGAAGCTGGACCATTCAAAGGTGCCAACCACCACCATAAACATCACGCCCGTCAACGCCGCCAATGGAATGCGTTCGATCAGCGGGCTCGCGAAGAGAATAAAAATGAGGAGGAAACTACCTGCGGCGATCCCCGACAAGCGGCCGCGACCACCGGAGCGGATGTTGATGATACTCTGCCCGATCATGGCGCAGCCGCCCATCCCGCCAAAGAAACCGGTCACCACATTCGCAAGCCCCTGCCCGACGCACTCGCGGTTGCTCTTGCCCCGCGTTTCGGTCAATTCATCAATCAGCGTCAAGGTCATCAGGGATTCAATCAAACCAACCGCCGCGAGAATAATGGAAAATGGAAGAATGAATTGAAAGGTGTCCCAATCGAGCGGGATATTAAACTGCACGAGACTCGGGAGTCCGCCGCCAATCGCGGACATATTACCGACCACGAGGGTGTCGAAATTGAACCCGATCACAATCAGACTGACCGTGACAATCGCCACCAACGAAGACGGTACCTGGGTGGTCAGTTTTGGCAGGAATTGGATAATGAACATCGTGAGCGCGACCAATCCAAGCATCAGATAAAGCGCGGAACCGCCCAGCCATGCTGCGCCGGGTTCGGTCGGCGCGCCGGTAAACATCGGGAACTGTGCCTGAAAAATCACAATCGCCAATCCATTGACGAATCCGAACATCACCGGTTGCGGGATGAGTCGAATAAAACGCCCCAAACGCATCGCCCCGCAGCCCACTTGGATGAGCCCCATCAAAATGACCGCCGCAAATAAATACTGCAGGCCCGCATTTTCGCCCAAGCCCAGTTCCAGACCCCGCTCATTGCCCAACTTCACGAGTCCGACCATGATGACCGCCAAGGCACCCGTCGCGCCGGAAATCATCCCCGGGCGTCCGCCTGCCACCGCAGTGATGAGGCATACCATAAAGGCGGCATAAAGACCTACCAGAGGCGGAACCCCCGCAATGATGGCAAATGCCACGGCCTCGGGAACAAGGGCAAGAGCGACCGTCAGGCCAGAGAGAATATCGTCTTTTGTATGCAGACGATTGCCGAATTTTCGGTAAATAAGATGAATCACAATAGTAGTCTCGTTTGAGTAAGGCAGAACCGGGGACGGTTACAGCGCCACGGAGATAAGGGTTTATCGACTCCGCGTGCAAATAGAATCGCTTTTCAGTTCGCAATTAACACCGTAGCGGAATGTCCCAAGCCCATGCAGCCCCGCGCCGGATCGCCATTATCGGCGGTGGCGCCGCCGGATTCTTTGCCGCGGTGACCGCCGCCGAGGCGAATCCTGAAGCGACCGTGATGCTCTTCGAGAAGGGAAAACATTGTCTGCAAAAGGTTAAGATCTCGGGGGGCGGGCGCTGCAACGTGACCCACAGCTGCTTTGATCCCGCCGAACTGGCATCCCATTATCCCCGTGGTGCCCGCGAACTCCGCGCCGCTTTCCACCGCTGGCAACCCCGTGACACCATCGAATGGTTCACCCAGCGCGGGGTTCCGATTAAACGCGAACCCGACGGACGCATGTTTCCCACCACCGATGATTCGCAAACCATCATCGATTGCCTGCGCCAAGCCGCGCGCGAGTCAGGTGTCGAAACCCGCAGGGAATGCGGCCTCGCCAACCTAAGCCATATCCCCGGCACCGGCTTCAAGCTCACCCTTACCGATGGTAACGTCATTGAAGTCGAGGCCCTTTGCATCGCTGCCGGTTCCTTGAAAAACTCCGCCCTCCCCGACGCGCTCCGCGCCCTCGGGCATCACATTGAACCACTGGCGCCCTCCCTTTTTGCCTTCAACGTGAACGACGCCCGTCTCCATGGACTCGCGGGCCTCTCCGTGCCAACGGCGCGCGTCACCGCCCTCCCCGCGAATCAACCGCAATCCGGTCCGCTCCTGATCACGCACCGCGGACTCAGCGGCCCTGCGGTCCTGCGCGCCTCCGCCTGGGGCGCCCGCGAAATTCAGGCCGCCAATTACCACTTCACCCTCACGGTCAACTGGCTCGGCGATTGCGGGGAAGCCGACCTGCAAGCCGCGTTCAAGCAACTACGGCAAAGCGCCCCCCGCAAAGCCATCAAGAATACCCCCATCGAGCCCCTGCCCCGTCGTCTTTGGGAACGCCTCGTGCATCACGCCGGAATTCCCGAGGACTGCCCCTGGGCACAACTCAGCAAACAATGCGAAACCGCCCTGCTCCGCGAATGCCTCGCCGGATCCTATCAAGTCGAGGGCAAAACCACCAACAAAGATGAGGTCAAGGATTACCTTAGAAAAAATGGGCTGCCTAAATATGTCCCTTCCGAGTTTGTATTCTGCGGGGGCATAAGTCGTAAGGAGATTGATTGGCGAACAATGGAAAGTAAAATTTGCCCAGGTCTCTATTTTGCTGGCGAGTGCATCGACATCGACGGTCTGACAGGAGGATTTAATTTCCAATCAGCATGGACTACTGCTCGGATCGCTGGACTAGCCATGGCAAACACAGACACATAGTTAAATACCGCCATGATCCGTTTCCTCATCCTATTAACTCTGCTAGTCTCGCTTGGTTGCAATGAGAGACGCCAAAGCGGTGAAATCCCACCTGAATACCTTGGTGAATGGACGGCCTACAGCAGGAATCACATGTCCATCTCAGGCGATATGGTCGTGA
>CBFHKU010000007.1:2780-104992 GCA_965656495.1 Coraliomargaritaceae bacterium | reverse complement strand
CGGCGAAATGCGAAACCTGGTGGATCACCCCGAATACAAGCAGGCGCTGCGGGAACATCGGCAACTGCTTGCGCAATGGAGCGACTCAACCGGCGACCAAGAGTATTATAAATTTGCTCGCAATGACGATGGCAGCAGCGATTACGTTCCGCTGCCAGAGGAGCCTGCCACCCACAATGCTAAACCGAATCGGAAAAAGAAAAAAGGAGGAAAGAAGTCATGAATTTGAAAGACATAAAAATTGGAGTCAGTGCACTGCTGGCTTGCTGTTGCCTAACCGTCAACGCGCAGGAGAAACCGAATATTGTTTTCATCCTCGCGGATGATCTAGGAATTAATGATGTCGCGGCCTTTGCCAGTCATTTCACGGGGAAGAAAACCGAGGAGCTTTTCTATGAAACGCCGCATCTCGACCAGCTGGTCAGCCAAGGCATTGCTTTTTCGCAGGCCTATGCCAATCCCCTGTGCTCGCCGACCCGCGCGTCGATCCTTACCGGTAAAAACGCCGCGCGCTCAGGTTTCACGACCGCGACGCCGAACACACCGACTTATCATCATAAAAAGGTGCCTGTGCCGGAGGGTCACAGTCCACACGATGCGATTGGGCATAAAGACAGAATTAATCTACAACAGGCATGGCTGAACGGAAAATCCAATACCGGCCTTGAACCGTCACCCGCAAACTTGCCGAACGTGCTCGAAAGCCATCATTCGGTCTTTATCGGAAAATGGCATGTGGGTGGACACAACGTCGCCGCCTTGCAACCCGCCGCACACGGGTTTGATGAAACCCTCTGGTCGAAAGATGCCGGTGGAGCGCGTTACTTCCAGAAAGGATCGGATGAATACTTGACCGATCATTTGACCGACCTTGCGGTCGGCTTCATCGATAAGTACGGCGCCGAAGGAAACAAGGGCGTAACTCAAAAACCGTTTTTTCTCTATCTCTGCCACTTTGCGGTGCACACCCCGCTGCAGGCACCCCAAGAATCCATCGCCCGTTTTACCAATAAGCCTCAGATTGGAACCCTTGGTCATAAAAACGCAACCTATGCGGCGATGATCAAACATCTCGACGATTCGATTGGGCGCATCATGGCGACGCTTAAAGCGCAGGGGCTGGATCAGAACACGCTGATCGTATTCGCTTCGGATAACGGCGGCGCGGAATATACCAAATCAACCGACAACGCGCCGTTTAAAGGCGGTAAAGCCACCATGTATGAGGGCGGCGTTCGTGTACCACTGGTTTACTATCTGCCGGGCAAATATGAGGGCGGCATTTGGTGTGATTCTGTGGTTTCGATGTATGACCACCTGCCGACCTTTGCTTCGATCACCGGTAATACGATCCCGGAGAATCTCGATGGGATGGATTTGACTGGCCTGCTCGCCGACCCGAACGCGAAAGGGGCGGACCGCACCATCATCTGGCACTACCCGTACAATGTAAAAGTGATGCACCCCGATCATAAGCTGCCACTGACGCCTCATACCGCGATGCGGAAGGGCGATTACAAGCTGATCTGGGACTGGCACGGCAAGCTGGAGCTCTATAACATTGTCGAAGATCCCTACGAGGGAGCGGATCTCTCGCAGCAGTTACCAGAAGTCACCCAGTCGATGTTCAAAGAGACAAAGGACTGGCTGAAGAAAAATGTGAAGCCGCACTATATGCCGCAGCTAAACCCCAAGTACGATGCCAGTCAGGATAAACGCCCGTATCCCTTTCGTGACCTGAGGCATCGATAGTAATGACATCGCTGAAGTGTTGTTTCAGCGAGCGATCGCCGCGCGTCGCTTTAACAAGACATCTTATCCTTTTGCATTGGTATTCCGCATCCATGCTTGACGGAGGCGGGATTTTATCCATTTTCTTTTGGTTTCATAGGCCGATGGTGTAATGGTAACACTACTGGTTTTGGTCCAGTCATTTGGGGTTCGAATCCCTATCGGCCTGCCATTTAACCCGCTGAGGAATCAGCGGGTTTTTTGGTGGCGGATTGACAGTTGTGCAGGAAAGGGCCTCTTTAAAGGGGATGTCATTCCTTGATAAACTTGAAAAGCGCTATGGGCACTGGGCGGTGCCGAATGTAATGCTGGGCCTCATTGTCGCGCAGTTGGCAGTCTATGGCTTGATCCTTACCGGGACGCTGGCGTTTGGGGCAATGCCCTTGATTCCCTCGAGGGTTTTGGAAGAGGGTGAGTTTTGGCGATTGATCACGTTTATTGTGTCGCCGCCGAAAATCGCAGGGGGCGCTCTGAGCGGTCTGTTTCTGGCGATTTTCTGGTATATTCTCTGGATGATGAGTCAGGTGCTGGAGGCGGCATGGGGCGCCTTTCGTTTTAATCTCTATCTCCTGGCGGGCATCGTTTTTACGGTGATCTGTTCGCTGGTGGGCCAGTTGATTTCACCGGCTGCGCCGATTGTCATCTTTCCGGACTTTTTGTATTTGAGTATTTTCTGGGCGTTTGCGCTCCTGCATCCAAATATGGAGTTTTACCTGTTTTTTGTGGTACCGGTTAAAGTGAAATGGCTGGCAATGCTGACGGGTGTTTTTACGGCCTTTACGATTCTCTTTGCGGGATCACCGGGTGCGGCGCTCGCGGAACTGGGCCCGGTTTTGAATTTCATTTTGTTTTTCCGGGTCGCGATGCTGGAATCGTTGCGGGCAAAGCAGCGGAGGGTCGCGCATACACACGCGGTTCAGGAACGCGCCGAGGCGGCTCAACATACCTGTGCCCGCTGCGGCGCAACGGATCGCAGTGCTCCGGAACGGGAGTTTCGTTACCGCATGGAGGGAGGCGAGGCGGTCTGTGTCTGTGATGCCTGCCGCGAAGGCTGAATGAAACGCGGAGGGGCGGGTGTTTTTAAACGCAGAGGATTAGAGGAACTGTCTTGGGTGGTTGTTTTAAGCGCAGAGGATCAGAGAAGCTTACTTGGGTGGTTGTTTTAAACGCAGAGGATCAGAGAAGCTTACTTGGATGGTTGTTTTAAACGCAGAGGATTAGAGGAGCTATCTTGGGTGGTTGTTTTAAACGCAGAGGATTCGAGGAGCAAAGAATGTGAGAAGTGGGGTATGCATAGGGTCAAGGCTTTGAAAGCGTACTCATGTGTGGGTACGAAAAAGCCCCGGCTGGATAACCGGGGCTGAAATTTATTGGCGGGTGGGGGTTTAAGCCTTTGTCACTTTGCCGGCTTTGATGGCCTTCACAGAGACCCACATGCGTTTCACTTGGCCGCTCGGGAGCTTGACGCGAATGCGCTGCACGTTTGGACGGAAACGACGCTTGGTATTTTTAACCAAGCTGGTACCGATACCGCCGCTCTTTTTGGTGAGACCTTTACGGATGATGCGACCGCCTTTTACGGGGCGCTTGCCTGTGATTGCGCAAATACGTGACATAATAAACCTTCGTTGAAATTGGAAACGCTTGAGAAAAACAGGTGCGAGGTGCTTGGCAAGTCTTTTTCGGGGAATTCAGCCTGAACGGTGAGCCGACAAAACCTGAAATTTTCGACCCATATGAGCGGGGTGTATCAATTCCATGAGGGTTTGTCGGCGGGTACTGAATTGCCCGGCACTTTCACAAACAATCGCCTCTGCGGCTTTTGCGGCGCGTTGGACAAAAAAAGCCTCCTGACTTTCGAGGCGGACAGTGTCGAGTCCGGCGGCCTCACAGGTCTGCTGTAGCGGGGTCCAGCAGATGTCACAGGTGATGTCAGCATGCCCCGGATTTTGCAGGAGATCGGTGCCGGTCTTGTGTTTATGATAGGTACGGGCGGTACCGGCAGGGCAGTTTTGCAGTAATTCCTCCCAGGGTTTTCCGTAATCAAAGAGCAGTAGGATTCCGTGCCAGTCCTGCTTGAGAAGGGCAGAGAGGGCGTGTTCTGCTGCAAGGGGCCAATCAAATTGATACCCCTCGGGAGCAGAGCGGGGCAAACGGTGGGATTCCGCGGCAAGGGGTTCCGTGAATTTCGGGAGGAGCACCTCCCGCAAAGCGCCGTCGCTCATGCTCACGCCGCGTTCCTGCCATTTCCCGTCCTTAAAAAGCAATCGGTGAAAGGGCAGGGCGTCGAGCCACTCATTGGCGAAAATCACGACCGATCCCTTGATATCGATGGGGTCACCCAAGCGGAGCACTGCCGAATCCTTGAAAGGGTGGGTACTCAGTTGCGACAAGAGCGCCGTTTCAGGTTCAGCGGCAATTTCCACAAAGCTCGCACTCGCGGCATCAAAGCCCAGTAATTCCTCGGATGCCGCCACCACCAGTTCGGCAAAGACCGATCCCAAACTTTCTGCAGTATAAAAATCACTGTCCGCACTGCGCCCAACCCGATTTTTGGCAGCTTTATAGTAGCCGTATTCGGGGTGATAGAGCGCAATCTCAATGAAGTCGCAATAACTGATGGGTCCTGACTTGCAGGCATCCGCCAAGATCGCATTGATGTTTTGTAATTCTTGCTTCATTGAACTTAGTAACAACAAGCACAGCCTTGTCGTTACAACAAGCCCGAAGCCTCGGCGTATCACTTAATTTATCTCATATCATGCTCCTGGCCGTTGAAAGTTCCTGCGATGAATCGGCGCTCGCGCTCTTTGATCCGGGGCGGGGCTTACGCGGAGAATGGGTGCATTCCCAGATTAAACTGCATCAAAACTACGGCGGGGTTGTGCCGGATTTGGCGAGTCGTGAGCACCTCGATAATTTTATTCCGTTGCTTGAGGGCTCCGGGATCCTGGAACACCGCGACGCCATCACGGGAATCGCGGTCACGCAGGGGCCGGGTCTGGCGGGCTGCCTCGCGCTGGGCTTGGCCTTCGCGAAAAGCCTGAGCGTGGCATGGGGGATTCCGGTGGTAGGCGTGAACCACCTGCGGGGGCATGCTTTTTCTCCGTTTATTGATCTGCACGCCAAGGATCCGGAAGCATTCAATGACGCCTTCCAAGCCTGCCTCCCGCATCTGGGTTTAATTGTTTCCGGCGGCAATACGATCCTGTTTGAGATCGACCCTGCACGCGAACTGAGGGTTCTGGCGGAGACCGTGGATGATGCTGCGGGCGAGGCCTTGGACAAGGGAGCCAAACTGCTGGGCATTCCTTATCCGGGCGGACCGGAAGTCGAGAAACTCGCGATCGGCGGCGATGCGACCGCCTACGATTTCCCGAAAGCGATCGCGCCGAGGAATGAGCAGCGCTTCAGTTTTTCCGGTCTAAAAACCAGCCTGCGCTACCGCCTTGAGAAAATGTCGGATGCGCAACTGGATGCCGCAAAGGGAAATATTTGTGCCTCCTATCAAAGTGCGGTTATCGCACAACTCGCCGGGAAGACCCGACACCTCTTACAAGCGGGCAACTACCGCAGCTTGGGTCTATCCGGAGGCGTTTCCAATAACCGATCCTTGCGTGAGGCGATGGAAACCCTCGGCAAAAAGAACCGCCTGCCGTGTTGGATCGCACGCCCCGAGCATACCGGTGACAATGCAGCCATGATCGCATTTGCGGCCTACGCCGATCCGGCAGGGGTCGCTGCGGAATCCAAAGAGCAATCCCTTGGAATCGAGCCGGCACTCCGGTTGGCGTAAAGGCGATTGTTTGCACCGCAACGATGCGTTCACCGATGGTGGCCGGACCCAGAATCGAACTGGGGACACAAGGATTTTCAGTCCTCTGCTCTACCAACTGAGCTATCCGGCCAAAATCAGGAAGCGCTCATTTAGGCTTTCTCTTCTCACAGCGTCAACTGAGTTTTTCACTATTTCTTGGAGGCAGAATCACCGCCTTGATCGATGCGAATATGTCCGCAAGCCGCGTTAATTCGCGCGCTGTTCGAGTTCTTTGACGAGTCCGAGCAAAAATTCGTTATCTCCACCCAGCGCCTGCAGGTGCTCAATCGCGGCGGCGGTATGCTTGGCAGCTTCTTCGCGGGCACCTTCGAGGCCGTATAAAGCGGGGTAGGTGGTCTTTTGTGCATCGGCGTCGGCACCGGTCGGTTTGCCCATTGATTCCGCAGTGGTGGTGGTATCGAGGATGTCATCGACGATTTGAAAGGTCATCCCGAGATGATAGCCCGCTCGCTCGATTTGGCTGAGTTGTTCATCCTCCGGCTCGCTCATACGCAGGCCCATGGTGAGGGCTGCGGTCAAGAGCGCCGCGGTTTTGTTTTCGTGGATGTAGGTAAGGGTCTCCCGGTCGAGATCCTGTCCGGCATGGGCGACGTCCTCCATTTGCCCACCAATCAAGCGCATACTGCCGGCGGCTTGGGCAAGGTCGGCGGTAAGGGCGTTGGCAAGTGCCGGCTGGTTGCGGTATTCGCGACTGATGAGCTCAAATGCGAAGGTCAGGAGGGCATCGCCCGCCAGAATGGCAGTGGCGTCGTCAAATTTCTTATGACAGCTAGGTTTACCGCGCCGCAAATCGCTGTTGTCGATGGAGGGCAAATCATCGTGGATCAGGGTGTAGGTATGGAGGCATTCGATCGCAACTGCGGCGGCGGCGGGATCCGCAACGGAGGGGAAGAGCCGACTGGAAGCGAGCAGCAGAACCGGACGAATGCGTTTGCCGCCTGCCGTTAGGGCGTAACGCATGGCAGAATGCAGACGAGCGGGGCGGGTGCTGCCCGGCGGCAACAGCGTATCAATCGCCTGATCGGTTCGTTGCTGAAACTCGGTTAATTTTTCTTTTAAAGCAGCTTGCACGGTCCTAAGTTGAGTCATGGATAGCATGAATTGGAAGCCTTTATTCGAAGAACTTTGTTTCCGGCTTTTGGGGGAACGCGCGAGTTGGCCTCGTTTACTCGTGGGGGTTGTGCTCTCATTTATCCCAGGCTTGAACCTTTTCGCTTTTGGTTATCTGTATCGATACACACGGCAGATCCGCGCCACGGGCGATTTGGAATTACCTGCCTGGGATGACTGGGGCGGTTTATTAGCGGATGGCATGAGGTTTTTAATAGCATGGCTCATCTACTGGCTGTCTCCGGTACTTGTCGCGGCATTGCTGAGTCAATTGCTTGGTGAAGCCGGTTTGAGTTTGGTCGGGACTGTATTCAGCACCGTGACGACACTGGCTTTCACCTTGTTGTTTTCATGTGCGCTCTATCGCACGCAAAGTGATTTTCGCTCACTGAAAGAGGTGAGGCTTGTCTTCGGGATGGCATTGGCGCTCTGGAAACCGCTGGTGCTTCCCTTGATGGCTTTTTACGGATTTTATGTTTTGGTTTACCCGCTTTATGGGCTTTCGTTTTTCCTCGGATTCCTGCTTATCCTGAGCTACACGGTCTTGTGTCTCAGGACTCTGGAACAACGCAGTCGCCGCTCCCTCTGATTCACGGCGCATTTTCAGTTTTACCCCGATTATCATGTCTTTGCGCCCGCAAATTACCGTCTCATTGTTTTTACTGGGTGCTTCTTTTACAACTGCATCAACCGCTCAATCCGACGCTCAAATTCCGCCTGAACGAATTGTCACCGACAGCAGTCCTTATTTTGAAGTAGCGGGAACGGAACGTGCCTCCGTCTATCGGGTAGGCGAGTTGGGACGTGAAGCGGTGTACATGTGCGAGCAGTATTTGGATTTACTGCCACCCAATTTCCCGCAACGAATTACGGTGTTGCTGGATCCCAATGATTCGGCAGTTCCCGGCGCGGAGGAGTCGGATTTGACTATCGAGGAGGGTGGATTTGTGACGCTGCGAATCCAGTGGAATACGGACACTGAATTGCGTACCGTATGTCATGTCATGACTGAAGCACTGTTGGTGCGGGCGGTGTATTATCGATATGGGCGTTCTGCGGTGGATCAAATGTCAGCTTGGGTCATTGCGGGATTGGCGGAAAAATTATTTCTCCGACTGAGACCCTCAATGATCGAATCTTACAAGCGTCAATTTCAGGCGCTTGAAGCGACGGACGTAAAAAAGGCGATGCCTGCAAGGCGGGGCAGCGAGTTTGACTTGATCACCGCTTATGCGCTTGTGGAGGCTGTAGATACTTTAATTCCCAAGCATGAAGCGGCGGCGCAAATACTTGAGGCCGCGCTCGTTGGCGTGCCGGTCGAAAAAGAATTGAAGCTGCGTCAAAGCAAAATAAATCCAGCGAATCCGGATGCGGCATGGTGGGAAGCCGGGGTTGAGGCTCTGCATCGGCGCTCGGGCGGTTCGGTGGATTCAATGGAGGAGTCGCGCCAATGGCTGGAAGCTTTGGCAAGCATGGAGGCGTTCCCGGATGCCTTGAATATTCGCAATCTACGGGAACTGGGAATGCAAAGGGTGGATGCGGAAGTGCAAGCCCTCATCGCGCAGCGACAACGGGTGATTCTCAATGGAATGCTGCGGGTCAATCCGCTTTATTATAATACCGCTCAATCACTGGGACGTTTTTATGAACAGATATTATTTGGGGAACCGGGCTTCCGCCGCACCCGTACTTTAATTGATTATTTGAATGACTGGAACGCGGCGCTCCGCATGCAGGCTTTAGCAGAACGTGCCCTGAATGATCCTAAACTAAAAGACCAATAAGAGTTTTAGCGAAAAGGATCATCACAATCAACGCGATCGGGTAGGCGGAGGCGTAGCTCACAACCGGCATTTGCGAGTCCGTTTTTTCCGTTATGGCACCGAGTGCTGGAGTAGAGGTCATACTGCCACAAATGCCGCCCAAGGACTGGAGGGGATTGAGCTTAAACCATCGACGGGCAAAGACCCATGCGAACAAGATCGGCAAAAATGTGATACAGGCGCTGAGCAGCAACAAGGGAAGGCCATACTGCTGAAAGGTTTCAACAAAGGCCGATCCTCCCCGAATACCGGCATGCGCCAGAAAAAAGACCAAGCCTAATTCTTGCAGGAGCATACGGGTGGGTCGTGGAATATGGCCCACGATATTGCCAACCTTGCCGAAATGCCCAAGCAGGAGCGCCACCAAGAGGGGACCGCCCGCCAAACCGAGGGTGACCGGACTGCCGCCGGGTAAGGCAAAGGGCGTGAGACCGAGCAGAATCCCCATGCTGAGTCCGGCGGAGAGCGAGAGCAGATCGGTCGTATCAATCGCATTGGATCGATGCCCGACCGCCTTGGCGAATCGTTCGAGGTCGCCGCTTTGACCCACCGCGGTGATTTGGTCGTTTACCTCAATGACGGTTTGGCTCCCCGGCACGAAAGTGATCCCGAGGCGGGTGATCCGGGTAATGATGATTCCGTAATTTTTAAGGGGAGCGAGGTCTTGCAAGGATTTGCCAGCAACGCCTCGATCGGTGACCAAAAGTTTCCGTCGCTCATTCTCCGCGTCCAACAGGATCGGTCGGTCACTGCGCACACCGAGGTAATCAATCGCTAAATCAATCTCACTATTTTTTCCAACAAGCAGCAAAAGTTGCCCCTCGGCATAGCAGTCATCGTATTTGATCGGAACGAGTTGATCCTCCCGGTAAACGCGTGAGATCTGGCAGGCGTTGAAGTGGGTGATGCCCGAAGTCGCAATGTTCTTGCCGAAGAGGTTTTGATTCGTCACCTCAACCAAGACACTTGAAACTTCATCGCCGAAGTCGGAGTTTTCCGTTTCTGCGGCGGCGATGGCATTGAGGTCATATCTCAGGATGCGGGGCAAAACCTGTACAAAAAGCACCACCCCGATCGCGCCGACCGGGTAGGCGATACCGTAGCCGATGCTGACCCCCGGAGCAGCATCTGAAAAAGTCTCTACCGAAGCGGCAAGTGCCGGTGTGCTGGTCAGGGCACCCGCAAAGATCCCTGCCGCCAAATCCACCGGGAGTTCCATCCAGCGAGCCCCGACCCAAGCGATAAAGCCGCCGGTTGCGACAATGATGCAGGCAAGCTTGGCGAGGGTAGCGCCATCCCGCATGAGCGATGGAAAAAACCGGCCACCCGCACCTATGCCCACGCAATAAACAAACAGCACCAAGCCCAGGGTGCCGACTCCGCCGGGAACAGAATAGCCGAGGTGACCCGCGAGGAGTGCCATGAAAAGGACTCCGGAACTACCCAATTGGATTCCCTTTACCGAGATGCGACCGAGCAGTAAACCGAGCGCGACGGTGGCAAAGAGGGTGAGCAGAGGCTGCCTTTGCAGCAGTTCGTGTAAAACCTGAAAGTCCATGCTTATTGATTCAACAATTCCAGAAATGCTGCTTCGCTCAGAACCGTGACCCCGAGTTTTTCAGCCTTCGTCAGTTTTGAACCGGCAGAGTCACCTGCCAGCAAATAATGGGTCTTGGCGCTGACGCTGGAACTGGTGCGGCCTCCTGCCGCTTCGATTTTTTCGGTAGCCTCGGTGCGGCTCAGGCTGGGTAGGGTGCCCGTCAGTACGAATATTTTACCGTGCAAGGGCCCGTCGCCAAGGTTTTGCTTGAGTTTCGATTCAAAATTCAGCCCGGCGGCGCGAAGGCGTTCGATCAAATCACGGTGCTGTTCGTCCGCGAACCACGCCGCGATACTTTCTGCCATGATGCCGCCAATCCCATCAATCGATTCCAGTTGAGCGACCTCCGCGCCAGCGATGGCATCCATAGATCCCAAATGCATTTCCAGATCTTTGGAGGATTGCTTCCCTACGTTGGGAATCCCCAGTCCGTGGATCAATTGCCAGAGCGCCTGATTTTTACTTGCTTCAATCGCTTCAAGCAGATTGCGGGCAGATTTTTCGGCAAATTTTTCCAGTTCGAGTAATTGCTCCAGCTTGAGTTGGTACAGATCCGCCGGGTCACGCGCCAGTCCGCGTTGAACCAATTGCTCGACCACTGCGGTGCCAAGGTTCTCAATATCCATGCAAACGCGACTCGCGAAATGGCGCAGGCTCCGGCTTTGTCGCTCGGGGTTGTCGCGTGCATCCACCCGCCATGCCGCGCCGCCGGATTGTCGCTCCGCTTGAATCCCGAGTTCAAGCAGGCGGGCTTCGAAATTGAAGGGTTTGCTGTCCGCCGGGCGCTTGCCGAGGTTGACTGAAAGGATTTGCGGGATGATTTCACCGGCTTTTTGAACAAGAACGGTATCGCCGGGCCGTATGTCTTTGCGCTGAATTTCGTCCTCGTTATGGAGGGTGGCGCGGGAAACAACGGTACCGGCTAATTGAACGGGTTGAAGGATCGCGACCGGTGTCACGGTGCCGGTGCGTCCGATTTGCATTTGAATTTCCCTGAGGACTGTTTCGGCGCGTTCGGCCTCAAATTTATAAGCGATCGCGCCGCGTGGAGCTTTGGCAGTGCTGCCAGCCTCATCCTGTTGAGAGATGGAATCCAGCTTGATAACGGCTCCGTCAGTGGGATAGGCAAAGTCCTGCCGTCGTTCATCGAGTTCTTCGATACAAGGCCAAACCGCATCGATCCCGGAACAGGTCCAGAATTTCTCAAGGACCGGGCAATTCCATGCGCGGAGTTTTTCCTGAACCTCGGATTGTGAGCGGAAGAAATTATCGGGCTTGCAGGCGCCCAAGCCGTAGAGGACGATCTCCAGTTTGCGCGTGCGGGCCTCGTTTGGATCAAGCAGCTTCACGGTTCCGGCTGCGAGGTTTCGAGGATTTGCATAGAGACTCTCGCCGTTTTGCTCGCGCTCCTTGTTGATCCGCTCAAATTCGCGATGGGTCATATATATCTCGCCACGGATCTCGAGTATTTCAGGGGCACCTTCGAGGTATGTCGGCAAATGCTCCAAGTGGGATAAATTTTGGGTGATGACGTCGCCCTCAACTCCATTGCCCCGCGTGACCGCCCGGACTAAGTGACCCTGCTCGTAGCTGAGGCTGACCGCCACTCCGTCGATTTTCGGCTCGATGATGTAGTGCAATGCCTGGTCGGGAAAAAGTTTTTCAAGGCGTTGGCCAAAAGCGAGCAAGTCAGCATGGTTATAAGTGTTGTCGAGGCTCAGCATCGGTTTGCGATGGGTATAGCTGTCAAAACCTTTTGAGCGGTCATCACCCACGGCATGACTGGGGGAATCGGGCCGATCGAGTTCGGGGTACCGGGCTTCAAGTTCCTGAAGACGCGACTTCAGGCGGTCGTATGCCTGATCATCGATTGTAGGTTGCGCTGCTTGGTAGTAGCGGGCGTCGTGCTCCGCAATTTCTGCACGCAGCTGTGCTATTTCTTGTCTAGGGTCGGACATGCAAGCTATTCAATAAGCTCTCTGCCGGGAATCAATGGCAATGCACGAAAAGAGCCGTTTTCAGCAAAAAATCTCGATGTCATGGATGCCTTGGAGAAAATGGCATCCCGTAGGGGATTCGAACCCCTGTTGCCGGGATGAAAACCCGGTGTCCTAGACCTGGCTAGACGAACGGGACATCAAGAATTAGGAGAACTTACGATGCCTTATGTGACCTGCAAGTTTTTTCTTCAAATTTTATATGGGCTTAAATGCGAAGAAATAGTTGCTAGGATTCGGTGCAGGAATCAATTTTTGTATATGAAGTACCCGTTTGAGTTGCCTGAGACGCCATTGCTGAAAGTTGAGGGATTGCCTTATCCACACCTTGCATCGGGCAAAGTGCGCGAAATTTATGATCTGGGCGACGCGCTGCTGATGATCGCGACCGATCGGGTTTCGGCCTTTGATGTCATTATGCAAGAAGGTCTTGCGGGGAAGGGCATTCTTCTGACCCAGATCAGTTTGTGCTGGTTTGAGGCTGCCGCAACGCTGACTCGGCATCACCTCGCAGAGAATCATGATCAACGCATGGAAGCATTGGCAGCAGATTTTCCTTTTTTAAAGGGACGCAGTATGATTGTAAAAAAGCTCAATCCATTGCCAATTGAGGCGGTGGTGCGCGGTTATCTGGCAGGTTCGGGATGGAAAGAATATGAAGGGACCGGACGGCTTTTTGAGTATAGCCTTCCGGCGGGAATGCTTGAGAGTGCCCGACTGCCCGAGCCCCTCTTTACCCCCACCACTAAGGCGGCGAGCGGACATGACATGCCAATTGATTGCGCCGATGCGGCGGAACTGATCGGCAAGGAATCGTTTGATAAGGTACATGCGATCAGTCTGGCGCTTTACCAAATGGGCGTGGCGCGGGCGGAGAAAGCCGGCATCCTGCTTGCAGATACGAAGTTTGAATTCGGAACGGACGAGCAGGGGGAGTTGTATTTAATCGATGAAATATTAACGCCGGACTCCTCACGCTACTGGCCGCTGGCAGAATATGAGCCGGGCCGCGCACAGGCTTCCTTCGACAAGCAATACGTGCGGGATTATCTCGATGGTCTGGATTGGGATAAAACCCCACCTCCACCGGCCTTGCCGGCATCTGTATTGCAGGGGACTTTGGATCGTTACCTGGAGGCATACCGCTTGCTCACAGGTTGCGGCTGATATTTAATTGAATGGGATGCCTGTTTTTCGCCAACGAATCGCTACAGTTGAAAGTGCAGGGCAAAGGCATGGAGGGGGACGCTTTGCGTGGTTTTTGATTCCCGGCTTAAGCCTCCTGATTTTTGCCCTGATTAAAAACTATGAATTCTATGAATCCGGGCTCCTGGATCCTGACTTTGCGGTCATACATCGCGCCTTTGAATTTAATTTTGGACTGCTGCCCGCTTTGTTGATCGGGTGCGGCTGCCTCGGTCTTGGCTTGAAAATATTCGGTGGAGCTCGCGCCGGTTGGGCATCGCTCTTGTTCCTGTTTTTGGCATTCGATCTGTTGGCGTTGCGTTTTTACATGACGAAAGTTGAGCCTTTCCGTCTGAAGGTGAGGGAGGTCCAGATCCTGACGCCGAAATTAACGGAGCCGGTTCGCATTGTGCATCTTTCCGACATTCAGGCCGGTTCGATCACGGACTATGAGGTGAAGCTGTTTGAGCGTATTCGGGCCTTAGAGCCGGATATCATCATCAATACCGGAGATTATCTACAGGTTGTTCCGCCCGCTACCTTTGCGGGTGAATTCCCGAAATTGATGGAGCTCATGCAAAGGGTGCGACCTCGTTATGGCAGCTTTGGAGTCTTTGGTGATACCGATTTAAACCTATATCGTATTCCGGTGGATACATTGAAGCCTTTGGAGATGCTTTCGTCCCGCTCACGCACAATCGAAACAAGTGGCGGGTTGATCAGCATCCACGGACTCAGTTTATACGAATCCAAGCATGGCAAATGGGCGCTTCGCGGCATCGATCGTTGGTCGCAGGAAACGGACCCTGCCGCCTTTAAAATATTAATGGGGCACGCGCCTGACTTTGCGATGGAGCTCGCCAATCACCCGATTGATTTATGCCTCGCGGGTCACACCCACGGCGGTCAGGTGCGTTTGCCATTTTGGGGCGCCCTCGTAACCGACAGTAAGGTACCACACAAATGGTCACGGGGGATGACTCGCGTCGGGCTCCCGCTCCTCAATGTCTCGGCGGGTGCCGGTTCCAATCGATATGGTGGTCTGCCACGCATGCGCTTCAATTGCCCGACGGAGATGACTTTAATCGAGTTATTACCCTCTGTAAGCATTCGTTGAAATTGAAGGCTCAAATGAAGCACCAGCCGATGAGCGCGATAGCAAAAATTAAGATAAGAATGCTGAGGGCATAACGTTCTTGAGTCGTAAGACGCATAATGCTTAATACTTTATGGTAGTATCAGTTAGCCGCAACCCTAGTCGTACTCTTATCGCATCATGATTCACTTTAGAAATATCCGCTTCATCAGTTTTGCGCTGATCTTACTTTTGGGTGGTTGTCTCAGCCCAGACCGTGAACCGGGTGATTTTGTGCAGACAACTGATTTTCATTTATTGCAGACTTTCAAAGTAGGGGAGGTTCATTTGAGCGGGATGGATTGGACCGAGTCATCCGGTGCAAGCTTGACGGAATATACTTTGTTTAAATTGGATGCGGAAATGAGAAAACGGGGCTTTGCTCGCTCGGAAAGAAGTGCCGATTTCATTATACGCACCGAGTGGAAGAAGGCCCTCAAAGTGGCTTTAATGCAGAACGACGGCTTTGAGAACATACCCGAGCTTAGGGGCTTTAGTCGGGACGAGGTCCGACCCCGCGTAATGTGCAGTCTTGTTGTTGAACTTTACGACCCCAAAGAGGACCGTATTTTCTGGCGCTCCAGTATGCCCGACTGTGTAGAGATTTTAAATCTACGCGAGGCGATCATATCCGATGTAATCGAGGGCGCCCTTATTTCCTTCCCGGAGCGCATCGAGTTGGATCCCAACTTGAAGACGATTCAATGATTTTGATGCACTTCCTGAACGAATTGCCGGAGTATTTTGGCAGTTTGCTCGGGTTGCTCAAGATGGGGCATGTGTCCCGCTCCGGCGATGGGAGTATGTTTTGAATTATTCATTTGATCGTGCATACGTTCGCAGATCGCCCGGTATTTTTTATCCTCGGTTCCGCTAATAAGCAGCACGGGGAGATTCAAAGTTGCCAGTTTCGGCCAGAGGTTCGGGCAGCTTCCCTGGCTAAATTCAATCAAACTAGCGGCAAGGCCTTCTGCTGAATGCTGGCGACGGGTCTGCTGCATTGCATCAAACCAATCGGGGCGAATGCTTCGCTGGCTTTGAATGAGTGGCTGCTCCTGCCATTCCTGGATGAAGGCGTCTACGCCCATATCTTTGACTTTCGAGGCGAGCCGCAGGTCGGCGTCGCGTCGGGCGCTTCGTTCCGACTCTGCTTCAATCCCCGGATTACAACTGATCAAAACAAGGGCATCCCATTTTTCCTCAAGCGCGCAAGCATGCAGGAGGCTCGCGCGACCGCCCATTGAGTAGCCCAGCAGGATTTTAAAATCCTCGCGGTAATCCGTTTGAGCGGCGGCGTAATGGGCTTCGATCGTTTCGATTGAGGCATCCGGGCCGCAGGGTAGGTGCGACGCAGCACCATGCCCCGGTAAATCCGGGCATATCCAACGAGCTTGGGGTAATGCCAGCTGAGCAAAACCCGCAAAGTCCGCGCCCCCTCCGGTGAATCCGTGAAGGGCAAATATCGTAAGCGCTTTACTCAACGACCCGTGCCGATTCTATTTTTTGTTCTTCGATGGGACGGTCGCCGGGGCCTTTTTCCACTGCTTCCAGTTTTTTAACGACCTCCATGCCTTCGACAACTTCACCAAAAATAGTGTGACGCATATTGAGCCAGGGCGTGGCAACCGTCGTAATGAAAAATTGGCTGCCGTTGGTTCCGGGTCCGGCGTTTGCCATCGCGAGCAAGCCGGGGCGATCGAATATCAAATCCGGGTGGCATTCGTCTTCGAAGGTCTTACCCCAGATCGACTCACCGCCCATTCCGGTGCCGGTTGGGTCACCGCCCTGAATCATGAAGTCTGCGATAATACGGTGAAAGATGATTCCATTGTAATATCCATTCTTGATGTGGGTTGTGAAGTTTTCACATGTCTTCGGGGCGCGGTCTTCGAATAGTTTAAATTCAATCGAGCCTTGCGTGGTTTCAATGATGACGTTGGGCATATGCTTTCTATTGGTTGTTTTTATTGTGGTTTAGATAGGAAATAGTTTCTACCACGTAGTGATCGAGGTTGGATTGCGGTGCCTCAAAATCAACCGGTAGATTATTTTTCTCAAGCGCGGCAGTGGTCATCGGACCGATACTGGCAAGGGCGGGCTGCCTGGCATCGGGCTCCAGTTTTAATGCATCTGTTTGCTCAATGAAGGATTGAACCGTTGAGGCGCTGGTGAAGAGTACGGCGTCGGCGCCCTGTTCACGATAACGCTTTGCCTGCGGGTCGTCCGAAAGGTCGGTCCGATGGGTGGCATAAAGCTGCAAGGTGTCCACGATGGCACGTCCTTCATTTTCGAGGCGGGTGCTGAGGGTTTTGCGGTTGAGGTTGCCGGTTACGACCAACATTTTTACGCTTTCTACGCCTTCGTTCTCAATCAGCTCGTCAACGAGTGCATCACCGTTCGCTTTTTTCGGCACTAGATCTACCTTGAGATTATAGGCTTCAATCGCCTCCGCAGTGGCGCGTCCGACCGCTGCAATGCGCATGGGCCCGAGGCAACGGATGTCTGGGTAAGCTTTGAGGAGCAGTTCAAAGAAAATGCGAACCCCGTTGGCGCTGGTGAAAACTATCCACTCGTAAACTGCCAATTCCGCAAAAACCTCCGCGAGGGTCTGCGGGTCAAACTTCGTTTCGACTTTAATGAAAGGCAGCTCAATGACATCGGCCCCCTGCGCGATGAGCAATTGCGTGAGACGACCCGCCTGTTCACGGGCGCGGGTCACGACGATGCGTTTTCCAAAAAGTGGACGCGCGGCAAACCAGTTGTTCCGGGCAGGGTAGCAGACTGCCTGACCGATGATGATAATTGCAGGTGCGCTGATTTCGCTGGCCTGATGGTCCTGAACGAGATTGCCAAGGGTACTGTTTAAGGACGCTTGCTGGGGGAGGGTCGCCCATTGGATGATGGTAGCCGGAGTGCTTTTATCCATACCCCCCTCAAGTAATTCCGAAACAATGCGCGGCAATTGACCGACCCCCATGTAGATGCAGAGCGTCGAGCCGCTGCGGGCATGCTCGCGGAAATCGAGCTGGAGCGCTTGTTTTTCCGGATCTTCATGCCCGGTCAGGAAGGTGATCGCGGAGCTAAACTCTCGATGCGATAATGGAATCCCCGCGTAGGCCGCCGCTCCAAGCGCTGCGGTCACGCCCGGAACAATCTCAAAGCCAATGCCCTTCTGGTGGAGAAATTCAATTTCTTCGCCCCCCCGACCGAAAATAAAGGGATCGCCGCCTTTCAAACGCACAACCTTCAGTCCGGCTTCCGCCTCTTCAAGGAGGATTGCCTGAATCTCACTTTGCGGAATGGAATGCTGGCCGGCGCTTTTGCCGACATAGATTTTTTTGGCATCCGGACGCGCCCATTCGAGCAGAGCGGGGTTGGCGAGCTTGTCGTAGACTATTGCGTCGGCTTCCGAAATAAGCTCCTGAGCACGCACCGTCAAAAGGCCGAGATCACCTGGACCTGCCCCGACGAGATAAACAATACCTTTGGAATTCTTATTCATTCGCTTCCAATAAATTAAAATCGTTCAAAAGTTGATCCACTAAGGGAGCAAGGTTTCCGTCGGCTGGCAACTCAAGTGCTTGGTTTAAATAGCCGCATTTCGGATGATACAGGTGTAGCGTTCCTTCAGAGAAGTAAACCCCGAACGGGGTTTGGCAACCACTGCCAAGGCCCCGCAGAAAAGCGCGTTCCAGTTCCACCGCTTGCTGGGTTTGCTCGCAGAAAAGCCCTTGATACTTTGCGAGGTCCGCTACTCTGCATTCAATTGCAATCGCAGCCTGCCCAGGGGCGGGAACCATTGATTCAACTGGCAAGCTTTCAAACACCAGTCCCTCGTGGGAAGTTATATCGAGCCGCTCCAGTCCGGCGCTTGCCAGAACGCTCGCATCCGCAAGCCCGTCTTGAATCTTGCGCAGACGGGTGGCGACGTTGCCGCGGATGCTGGTCCATTCAGCATCGGGAAATCGTTGTTTGAGTTGGTTGCGTCGACGGGGGCTGCTGGTCGCGATGGTCTTGGGATTGGCTTCGGCGCCGATACGCGTAACAAGCATATCCAGTGGATTTCCGCGCGGCAAATAACCGGCGATGCAGAGTCCATCGGGAAGGGTGGTTGGGAGATCCTTGGCGCTGTGCACCGCTAATTCCGCATCACCCCGCAAGAGAGCCTCTTCCAATTCTTTTGTAAATAGACCCAGACCGCCTCGCTTTTCGAGCGACCAACTCAAACGCTCATCCACCTGAGTGCTCAAGGGCAGGGTTTCGGTTTCACATCCTTGGCACCGCTCCATAATCCAATCCACCACAAGCTCGGTTTGCTTGCGGGCCAAAGGGCTTTTACGGGTGGCTATCGTGACGGGCATCAAAGATAATGCATTGAAAAGGAAGCGGGAACCGGTGCAAATGAAAAGCGGTCGGGGGAAGTTTCCCGCCGACCGCTTGAGAGAAATAAGATGCTCGCTTAATTGTAAGCAGCTTGTGCGCCCTTGATGTTGCGCTTCTTCACCCAAGGCATGAGGGAACGGAGACGTTGTCCGGTTTTCTCGATGGGGTGGTTTTGTCCGTCCTTGATGAATTGCTTGTATTGCGGCAGGCCGGCTTTGTATTCCTTGACCCAGTTCTTGGTGAACTTGCCGGACTGAATGTCCTTGAGGATGGCCTTCATGGCGCGGCGTGAACCGGCATTGATGACGCGGGGACCGCTGATGTAGTCGCCCCATTCAGCGGTTTCAGAGATCGAGAAACGCATGCCTGAGATCCCCGACTCAACCATGAGGTCGACGATGAGTTTCAGCTCGTGGAGACATTCAAAGTAAGCCATCTCGGGCTGGTAGCCAGCCTCGACGAGGGTTTCAAAACCCGCCATTACCAATTCGGAGGCACCGCCACAAAGCACTGCTTGTTCGCCGAAGAGGTCGGTTTCACATTCTTCTTTAAAGGTGGTTTGAATCACACCGGCACGGGTTCCGCCGACGCCCTTTGCCCATGCAAGTGCGACAGCCTTGGCATTGCGCGAGGATCCCTTGTTGATTGCGATTAGTGCCGGAACTCCCTTGCCCTCGACGTATTGACTGCGAACAACATGACCTGGGCCTTTCGGAGCCACCATGATAACATCAACGCCCTTGGGTGCTTCGATAAGACCGTAATGGATCGCGAGCCCGTGGGTGAATGCGAGGGTCTTGCCCTTGCTCAAGTTGGGCTTGATGTCGTTCTCGTAAACCTCCGGTTGCTTCATGTCCGGCACTGCAAGCATGATGACGTCGGCCTTTTTGACGGCCTCTGCGGTCTCATAGACCTCAAAGCCCTGCTTCTTGGCAACCGCGACTGATTTACTCTTGGCGTAGAGGCCAATAATGACCTTGAGGCCGCTTTCCTTTAAGTTTTGCGCGTGGGCGTGTCCTTGGGAACCGTAGCCAATGATGGCGAGGGTCTTTTTTTTCAGGACCTTGAGGTCCGCGTCTTTGTCAGTATAGACTTTAGCTGGCATGGATATGTATTCGTTGGGGCGGGTTGCCCGGTTTTTATGGTGAGTAAAAGTTAGCCGCGCTTCAGGGCGAGGTTACCGGTGCGTGCCATCTCTATTATGCCGTAGGGCTCAATGAGATTCAAAAAGGCGCGCACTTTATTTGAATTACCGGTCATCTCAATGTTGAGCGAGCCGGGGGCGACGTCGATGATTTTGGCGCGAAAGATGTCGCAGACTTGCATGACCTCTGAGCGTTGATCCGGCGCGGCGGTAAGTTTGACCATTATCAATTCGCGCTCGGTTGCCTGTGAGCTGGAGAAATCCGTGACCTCAAGTACGTTGACCAATTTATAAACCTGCTTAATCGCCTGATCCAGGGCGTCGCCGTCCCCTAATATAGTGGCGGTGATACGGGAAAAACGATCATCGACCATCGGGCCAACGTTGAGGGTTTCGATATTGAATCCACGCCCGCTGAACATTCCCGCGATGCGCGCGAGCACGCCAAACTTATTTTCTACCAAAATGGAAATAATATGGCGCATGATGAATGGTTGGCTGTGAAATTGAGGCGGTTTTAAAATGGTGGACGGAGAGGGACTCGAACCCACGACCTACTGGGTGTAAACCAGTTGCTCTAACCAACTGAGCTACCCGTCCATTTAAAGAAACGTAGAAAAAAACCTGCTGCCACGATTAGTTCAAGTCAAATTTCACAATCCATCGTTTTTGGCTACAAGTTTCTGCATTTGCCATGATTGTTTAGATTGCCTTTAAGGCTGGAATCCTGAAGATGTAAATAAAAGATGAACAAGTCGATCGAGAGTAGGGAGGCGTTAATTGATTTGGATTCGTTGCTGAATCAGGGCGGTGCTTTTCTAAAGCCATTGCGTTTGTTGAACCCGGCAATTTCAAAGTTGTTGGCGATTGATGGTTTAAATGCTATTTATGCAAGTGTTCAGGCTGAGTTGACCGACTCGGAGTATGATCCGGATTTTTTCAAAAAGACTTTAAGGGTGATGGGCGTTCACTTTGAACTGGATGCCGAAAGTTATGCCCGCATTCCGAAATCAGGGCCTTTGATCGTCGTTGCCAACCATCCTTTCGGCGGCATCGACGGCGTGGTCTTGGGTGCATTGCTGGCAGGCTTGCGCAGTGACAGCAAACTGATGGGGAATTATCTGCTCTCAAGGATGGAAGGGATTCGCGGGAACATCATTAATGTAGATCCATTTGCTCAGGCGGATTCTGCAAAATCCAACCTGGAGGGTATTCGAAAAGCGCTGAGCCATTTGCGGAACGATGGCTGCCTGGGTGTATTTCCCGCGGGCGAAGTCTCGCATTTTCAATGGAATTGCCGCTCGGTTGCAGACAAATCCTGGAGCGCCCACGTCGCGCGCTTGTCGAAAAAAACCGGAGCACCAATTCTGCCGCTTTTCTTTGAGGGCCGGAATAGTGTGCTCTTCCAGCTTTTAGGCATGGTAAATCCGCGCCTGCGAACCGCTTTACTGGCGCGGGAGTTTTGCAATAAACAGGGTAGGGAACTGCGCCTCAAGGTCGGGAAATTGATTAAAGCAAGCGAGTTGGAACGCTTCGCCTCACTGGATGCCGCAAATGATTATTTGCGTATGGAGACCTATTCCTTGAACAGGAGAGAACCCAACAAACGTCGCAAACTCCGTTTTCCTTTTCGATCCAGTTCCGCCACGAAAGTGCCCATTCCCCTCGCTCCGTCACAACCAAAGTCCCGGATGGAAGCAGAAATCAATGCCCTGCCGACTGCATCCATGATTTTGGATCATGGGGAATTTCAGGTTTATTGCGCAAGGGCAGATGAAATCCCGGCAATCCTCAAGGAGATCGGGCGATTGCGCGAAGAAACCTTTCGTGAGGCGCAAGAGGGCACCGGCAAAGCCTATGATCTGGATGATTTTGATAACTATTATTTGCATCTTTTTGTTTGGGATGCAGCCAATGCCGAGGTGGTCGGCGCCTATCGCATGGGCTTGGCCGATGAAATTATTGAACGGTACGGCAAGCAGGGACTGTACACCACTACCTTGTTCAAATTACGAACAGGCTTCTTCAGCAAACTGGGACCCTCGATTGAATTGGGGCGTTCATTTATCAGCCTGAAGTATCAAAAAAAGCATGCTTCCTTGCCCTTGCTGTTGAAAGGGCTCTCGGTCTTTTGTGGCCTACACCCCAAGTATAAAATACTTTTTGGGCCGGTCAGTATTGCGGATGGCTACCGTAATATTTCAAAGAATTTGATGGTTCATTTTTTTCGGGGGCATAGTTTTGACAACGAACTCTCACGCTGGGTGCGTGCCAAGAAGCCGCCTAAGGCGAATGATGCCTTTCTTGGCGTTTCGCTTAAAAGCATCGCAAAATCGATACGCACAGTGGATGCGGTCTCTGCAATTATATCCGGTATCGAAGATGACGAGAAGGGCATTCCCGTCTTATTAAAGCACTATTTGAAACTGAATGGTTCCTTGCTCAGCTTTAATATCGATCCGGCTTTCAGCGATGTAATTGATGGTTTAATCGTGGTTGATTTGACCAAAAGTGACCCGCGTGTCATTGCCCGCTACATGGGCAAAGAATTATATGCTGAGTTCATGGAATACAACGAACCGCATCTGGAACTGGTATAAAAAAAGCCCGGAATAAACCGGGCTTTGAATAAAAAATTGCCAAAAGGGAATTACTTTTTGCGCTTTTTAGTGAGCTTGGCGGCAGCTTTGATGTTCATCACGGTCGCTACCGAGACGCCGTATTTCTTCACGGCATCCGCTGTTTTTGCACCAGCCTTGAGGTCTGTAACCAATGCCTTCTTTTGGGCAGGCGTCAACACGACACGCTTGCGGGGTGCCGCATTGGCCGCTTTCACAGCCTTAACTGACGACTTCTTACCACCCAGATTCTTTTTACGAGCGAGCAGTTCCTGCGCAGTAATAGCAAAGCCCTTGCTAGATAAATCCTTGGCAATCTTTTGCAGTGCGAGCATATCCTTCACTGCAGCTTTGACAGCCTCGTTAGCGGCAGCGGTTGCTTTTGCTTCTAATCCAGGTGTCGCGGTGATGCCTGTTGGTAGTTTGATATTAATTTTGATTGTTCGTTTAGCCATAATAATGATGTTATTAATAAATGAAGTAGCAAAAGCTGTTTCTATATTATATTGCGTCAATGCAATAATTATAAATTTTAAATTATTTTTATGCGAATAGTATTAGCACAGTTTTTGCCTTCAACGGGAAATATAGATTCCAATTTATCGCTCATATCCAATACGGTAGAAGAGTCGGCAAAGCTTGGAGCTCAGTTAGTTTGTCTGCCTGAGATGTGCACTACCGGATTTGCCTGGAGTCAATTAGACGAACTTTTAATTCATTCCAAAGCAAACCAAGAACAGATTTCAAACTTAGCACAACAAAACAAAATTGCGATAACTGGTTCTTTTTTAACGAGGAATGTTAATGAAAAACCTAGTAATACTTTTATGTATTTTGAATCGGATGGCTCAGTCCTGGTGCACTATAATAAAATACATTTATTCAGGCAAATGGGTGAAGACCTACATCTGGAGGCGGGTGCGGCTGTTTTAACGGCGCAAAGCTTGGATGCCCATATTGGTTGTTCGATTTGTTATGATTTGCGCTTTCCTGAACTCTTTCGCAAATGTGCGCTGGCGGGTGCAGAATTACAAATCCTGCCGGCGGCATTTCCTCATCCAAGGTTGTCGCATTGGCGGGCACTCCTACAAGCCCGCGCAATGGAGAACCAAAATTTTATCATTGCGACCAATCAATGCGGAACTGCGGGCGATGCACAAGGTTCTCAAGGCACACATTATTGTGGCCATTCCATGGTGGTGCATCCTTCCGGTGAAATACTTTTTGAAGCGGGGGGAGAATCCGAACTTGGTATAGTTGATATTGACCTAGGAGATATCCAGAGGGTGCGGGAAACCATGCACTGCCTGCGTGATTTGCGAACGGATCTTTATTGAGCGACGATTCCTTTTGCGAATTGTACTTGATCAGCAGCCTTAAAAAAAGCGGTTCCTGCAACGAGCGTATCGACCCCTCTCGCGAGACAGGCTGGGGCGGTTTCGCTTGTTATCCCCCCATCCACTTGCAGGCGAAAGTCGTATCCTCTATCTTCACGCAAGCGGGCAAGCTCTTCCATCTTTGGAAGGACATCTTCGCGAAAGGACTGACCGCCAAACCCAGGTACGACCGTCATGAGCAAAATAATGTCACAACTCGATAAATACGGCGCCAGCGCTTCGGCGGGTGTGTCGGGATTTATCACAACCCCGCATTTTTTTCCGGCTTCTTTGATGCGCTGAAGGGTCGCTTCGACTGGATAATCGGGTTCGAGATGGATGGTGATTTGATCTGCTCCGGCACCTAGGAAGGCATCGAGGTGTTGATGCGGTTTATCCAGCATGAGATGCACATCAAAAAAAAGCGACGATTGGGGGCGCAGCGCTGCCACCGTCTCGGGGCCGAAACTGAGATTTGGAACAAAATGGCCATCCATGATATCGAGGTGTACCCACTCCAGACCTGCTGCCTCAACGGTTCGCAAGCTCTCCCTCAGCCCAGCGTGATCTCCCGCCAATAGTGAAGGTGCTAGAATAACAGGGTGGGGTGAGGCTTGCATCGATTCAGTGGCTGTTTGTTAAATAATCTCGATAGTGGAGGGGTCAAAGTCGACTTTGGGATAACTCAATTGGAGGTCATCCAGGTAAGCCACAACCAATCGGGCCACTAAAAGATTACGCGCCCATTTTTTATTAGAGGGTATCAAATACCAAGGGGCATGGGGGTGGGAGGTCTCCTTGAATACTTCCTCGTAAGCCGCCTGGTACAGCTCCCATTTCTCCCGTGCCACTAGATCGGAAGGATCAAATTTCCAGTTCTTCATCGGGACATCCAAGCGATTTTGCAAGCGTTGGCGCTGGGTTTCACGATCGATGTGCAGGAAAAGCTTGAGGATAATGGTGCCTTCATCGACTAAGAGTTGCTCAAAGTCATTGATGTGCCGGTAGCGTTTGCGCCAAACCGATTCAGGTTTCAATTCATTAACGCGAACCGCCAGGACATCCTCGTAGTGGCTCCGATCAAAGATCATGATTTCGCCATCGCCGGGAGTGCATCGATGCACACGCCACAAATAGTCATGCCCCAATTCATGGCTAGTGGGTTTGTCGAAACTGGAAACGTGTACTCCCTGCGGGTTGACACCCCTGAAGACGTGGCGAATCGTGCCGTTTTTGCCGCTGGTGTCCATGCCCTGCAGGACAATCAGAAATTTTTTTCGCCGATCCACAAAGAAGCGCTGTTGCAAATCAGCCAGCCGCTTATGTAGGTGGCTCAGCTCTTCATTGCCTTTTATTTTGCACGATGGAATGTCCTTCCAAGGATGTGAGTCAACCTTTGTAAGCTTGTTGTTCTGTTCAGCGGTTATGCGATAATGGCTGAAATCCTTTAATTCCATAATTCTATACTTTTTATGCTAAAACTGAGGAGGGCAATGTATTTATCTACCCGCCTGTTCTTTACCTTGATTATTGTCAAACCTAGGCAGATCGTTTTGCTCAGCCTTGGATGAACATCAGCCATACCTTTGAAATCGGTGAACTTTTAGGACAATTGTGCGTGAAGGGCATCGAATCCGCAGTTCGCGAGGCAGACCCCTGCATGCAATCATCCGACCTCGCAGAAATGGCCGCCTGTGAAAATTTCGCGCTCGCCCGGCGCGCGGAATTCCTTAGCGGCCGTGCCTGCGCCCGCGAAGCCTTGCAGGCGCTGGGCTACCAGGATTCTCCGCTTGCCGCTGATTCCGAGGGAGTACCCCAATGGCCCGCTGGTTCGGTTGGCAGCATCACGCATTCCCGTGGTTGTTGTGGAGCCGTGGCAGCCCAAGCGGAAAATTACGCTGGTTTGGGTTTGGATTTTGAACAGACCGGGCGCTTGAGTGAAGCAGCAGCAAAGCGCGTTGTTCATCCGATGGAAGCGGTATTTGCGTCGGGTCATGCCGAGGGAGCCACGGTTCTTTTCAGCCTGAAGGAAGCGTTCTATAAGGCACAGTTTCCAAAATGGCGGGTCAGGGCGAATTTCCAAGACATTGCTCTCGACGTGGATTTAAGCGCAGGAATCGCGAAACTTGTGCACCTGAACGAATCGCTCGATGTGCTTGCATTGAACCCCGGCTCGCGCTTCAAATTCCGCTTCGCACAAACAGAGCACATGGTGCTTTCATTGTGCTGCGTCTTGCCGGATTCCTAAACCCCGGAATCCTTCTGCCAGGGTAGGGCGTTGATGGACTCCATTCTTCCGGCTGCTAAATCGAGCCATAAGCCCAGCGCAGTATCACGATTCACGCCTTTCATATATTGCGGGGGTTCGTCCGGTTCGTCCAATTGATCCAGAGTGACGATTCCGCTGGGATAGACGGAGAGGCTCCATCCGTTGTCATCATTGACGAGTGAAACATCAGGATGGCTCGCAGCATCGGCATTTTCGCTATCAAGACTGGCAAGAATGGCGCGCAGGCGTTGCTTGTCCGGCTTGAGTTCGGAAATCCCGTCCAGATCGGTCGTATGATAGAGCCCCATTATAGGTCGGTGTAGAAAATCTTGGAATTGCGACCGCTGTCTTCATATGCCCGCCGTTGCTCCTCGTGTAGGTCAGAGAGTTGCCCCTCAACGAAATGACAGACGTCCGAGAAAAATGGAGCGGCGCGGGTGCTGAGCGCGGTGAGTCGCTGGATCCCGTTTTTGCGGGCATGGTTGACGGCGTATTGCACCATGCGACGCCCCACGCCTTTGCCCTGATAAAAGGGAAGGACATAAACGCTGCCCAACTCCGCATGTTTGCTTTCCTTCCAGAATTTTAAATACAAACAAGCCACGATGCTCCCATCGATTTCATAAACATGATAGTCGTTGATACTGTTTTCGATTTCCTCCTGGTTCCGCTGACGCAGATGCTCCGCACGTACCGCGTTTCGCGTAATATTGTAGATCGAATACGCTTCTTCGGGCTTCGCTTGGCGGATGGACTGGTAGTCGTTTCCATAAACCATCGTCCCAATGCCGACCTTATCGAAGACCTCATTCAGGAGGGCTCCAAACTGGCGGCCATCAAGAATGTGGGCACGGGGTGTTCCCGCCCTCAGGGTTTGCGCAGCATTTTTCAATTTGCTCAACAGACGATCGGGAATGCATTCGGGATTCGATTCCAAAAGATCCTGCAGTTCTTCAAGCGAAAGGTTTTTAATGGGATCCTGCTGGAGCTTCAGCCCATCGTGCGCGGTGAGATAAATCAGTTTGGTCGCTTCCAGTTTTTCAGCCAATTCCGAGGCGAGCATGTCAGAGTTGAGCCGCAGGTTTTCTCCGTTTCGATCCTGCGCAATTGGAGCAATGAGCGGGATCGTATCGGCTTCCAGCAAACGCTTCAGGAGCGGCAGATCCAGCTTGTCCACCACGCCACTCAAGAGTTGATCCACCCCGCCAACCACGCCCGCTGCCTTCGCCCGTACCGCATTGCAATTCACGCAACGCAGGCCAATCCGCGTGAGCCCCTGCATGATTTCCTGATTCACCAGGGCAGACGTTTCTCCCGCGAGCGCCAGTGTGGTCGCGTCGGTCAGCGCCTCGCCGTGGGGATTGGTGATTTCCAGAGATCTGGACTCTGCCAATTCGCGGAGCTGTTGCCCGATACCATGAACGAGCACGACGCGAATGTGGAGCGAGCGGAGCACCGCAATATCCAGCAATACATTCTTAAAATTCACATGCGCAATCAAGCTGCCGTCCAAAGCGATGACAAAGACGTGCTCGCGGAACATGGACACGTATTTCAAAATACCGCGCAAGTCGGTCGGCTTAATCGCGGTGATGGCGTTGATTTCGGGATTCATGGAAGTGATACCATAATTAAATGTATGCAAAGGCAGAGCTTGCAAGGCGCATGTTAGACCCGCCATTTTATAGCAATGCAACCCGAAAGCAGTGACGCTTTGCCACACGGCCTGATTGAGCCAATCGAAAGCTTGCTCGCCTGGCTCGATCTGGAGCGCGGGCTCTCAGTCAACACCATTGAGGCCTATGGTCGCGATTTACGACAATGCGCAAAATTTCTCCACAAGCGCGGCGTTGATTCATGGACCGAGGTCACGCCTCCCATGCTCGCCGAATTCTCGGCAGAGCTCGCCAAAGCGGATTTTGCCCGCAGTAGCCAACTGCGTAAAATCAGCGCAATCCGTATGCTCGCAAAACATCTGGTGCGCGAGCAAGTCCGTCCCGATAACTGCGCGGAACTCCTGAAGGGTCCTCAAAATAAACGAAAACTACCGGCCGTGCTGACCCGCAAAGAAGTCGAAGCCTTGCTCGACGCACCATCGCGGCACAACCCGCTGGGGCTTCGAGACCGGGCCATCCTCGAGCTTTTTTACAGCAGCGGACTGCGGGTCACTGAACTTTGCAGCCTTGACTTGCAGAATGTTCACCTCGATGAGGGATATTTACGCGTCCTGGGGAAAGGCCGTAAAGAACGCATCGCTCCAATCGGAACCGCCGCAATCAAAGCCCTCCGCGATTATTTGACGCTGTCCCGTCCGGCTTTGGTAAAAGGGGGCACCGGCAGTACATTTTTTCTCAGCATTCGGGGCAGGGCGCTTTCCCGGCAAATGATCTGGGTGCTCATAAAAAACCACGCCCAAACTGCCGGGATTAAAAAAGATGTAAAACCGCACCTTCTGCGTCATTCCTTTGCCACTCATTTACTGGAGGGCGGCGCCGATCTGCGTGCCATACAGGAAATGCTCGGACACGCCGATATCGCCACCACCCAAATCTATACCTCCCTCAGGTCGGAACAACTCGCCGATACCCACGCCCTGCATCATCCAAGGAACAAAAGTAATTAAAGTTATACTATCGTTTTATCCAGCGATCTGGACTTGATTGATCCATTAAGATACGGTATGTTTGTTACAGTAAATGTTTTATAGTATCTGTAGGGCTTTATGTTTATCTGTGGCGTTACCGCTCTTATCGTGGTCGGCGATCAATATTGATGCCTTTACTACGCTGAAGAACGATCGCTTTGCCAACGATGCGCAGTTCATCATGAGCCAATATGATCTCTCTGGCGTAGCGATAGCGGATAATGGCCGTTTCGTGACGATGGTAAGCAACAATGTCTTCTTAAGTGCACATCATTTTTATCCCTCAAACGGAAGCTCAGTAACTTTTTACGCGACAAATGATTCCGCCGGAGGCAGCGCAGTACGCACGGTTCAGAGCAGTCAACGCATCGGTACCACGGATATACGAATCGGGATCTTGAATGCGCCGCTTTCCAGCGCTTACAAGACCTACAACTTTTCCACTGAGGATATTGATTCGTTTTCGATCGACCCAAACGCCTTCACGCAATCGGACATTTACCTGCAAAATGCATATATACTCGGGCGATCACCCAGCACCTTTTCCATCTCGCAGGATCTCGCAGTAGGCCGTAACGTCATCGATAACTTTGGAAGTATAACGGTTTCCGGAACAACCGATCTTGCCGCCATTACGACGGTTAATGACAACGGTGATACCAATTACGTGACCCACGAAGCCAAGCTCAACATTGGCGATTCCAGCGCACCGATGTTTATCGACGACGGAAACGGCGGACTAACGATGGTTGGTATCAACTGGTTTATCGGCAACGACGGCAGTAACGATATCAACGGGCAATCCTATCTCGGCAACTATGATACTGAAATACAGGATTATATCGATGCCAATGCAGTCCCGGAATTCATGGACTTTGCCCTATGGCTCGGCATCCTTGCGCTCTTCGGGTCCATCCGTCACCACCGACGAACCAGCCATAAAATGATTGGTACTCGGGGAGGGACTTGAACCCTCACGCCTTACGGCACCAGAACCTAAATCTGGCGTGTCTGCCAATTTCACCACCCGAGCATTTCAAGCCAGTAGCTATCCGTAGTTGTGGCTCAATGTCAATCCTAGGCTCATTGCTGAGCATATCCTTTTATTATGCACAATAAATATTATGTCTAATACGATTTTGGAGCGTTCATCCGGATAGGCCCTGCCCTGTTTAATAATGATTCACAGTGCTTGATCTTTGGTTATTAAAGAAAGCATGCCTTCGGTGGATCGCGTAAAGTATATTGAAAAAGCGATAAATTCGCATTGACAGGGGCAGCGGCGGGAAGTTTGCTCTTTCGCTTTTCCAAAAACCAATGAAGACAACTCTTTCAACCAGTTCTGACCACACCAAAGCGTGGTACATTGTGGACGCCGCCGATGAGACCCTGGGTCGTATTTCGGTCAAGATCGCCAATGTGCTGCGTGGTCGCCACAAGCCGACCTACACGCCGCATGCCGATACCGGCGATTTCGTTGTGGTTGTTAATGCCGAGAAGATTCAGGTCACCGGCAAGAAGAACACCGACAAACGCTATATGTTCTACTCCGGCTGGATGGGCGGCGACAAGCACATCACCATGGAAGACATGCGTGCCAACAAACCCGAGTTTATCATCGAACACGCCGTTAAGGGCATGCTTCCACGCAACAAACTAGGCCGTCAAATGATTAAAAAGCTCAAGATCCACACCGGCCCGGATCATCCCTACCAGGCACAGCAACCCAAGCCCTTGGTATAATCCACATTTAAACCATGACCCAAACTGCAGAAAACACCTTTGTAACCGTTGGTCGTCGTAAGACAGCCAGCGCCCGTGTGCGCCTTACCAGCGGCACCGGCAAGATTCTCATCAACGGTAAGTCCCCTGCCGACTATTTCAAGGCGGAGGACTTCACCCGCGCCGCGCTTTCGCCGCTCACTACGGTTGAGATGGAAAAAGAAGTCGATATCACGGTAAACGCCAAAGGTGGCGGTCTGAACGGCCAAGCCGGAGCGGTTCGCCTCGGTATCGCCCGCGCCCTGGAAAAGATGAACGAAGAACTCCGTGTTCCGCTCAAGCAGGAAGGCCACATGAAGCGTGATCCCCGTGGTCGCGAACGCAAGAAGTCCGGTCAACCGGGCGCCCGCAAAAATTTCCAATTCTCCAAGCGTTAATCACGCCGCGGCTCAAGGACGCAAATTTGCAAACCCTCCATGGCCGTTTCATTACGTGCCAGTGGAGGGTTTTTTGTTTTCCATTTCCTGATCCCAACCCCATTATTCAAATTTTCATGAATGCAGCAGTCATAGGCGCTTCCGGTTATTCGGGGGTAGAACTCGTCAAAATCCTCGCCCTTCACCCTCAAGTGGAGTTGGCGGCAGTGACTTCGCGCACCCTCGTTGGCGAAAAGGTTGCAGATTCCATGCCTGCCCTGCGGCATCTTTTGGGTGGTTTGAAATTTGAGGGGTCGGACCCCATTGCGCTGGCGGCCCGGGATGATCTCGACCTCTTCTTTTTGGCGCTCCCGCACGGTGTTGCCAGTGAATTTGCCAAACCCCTCCATGAGGCGGGCAAAGTGGTCATTGATCTCAGCGCCGATTTTCGCCTGAACTCCCCTGCCCTCTACGAGACCTACTACGGCAAGGCGCACCCCGCACCGGATCTGCTCGCCGCCGCACCTTATGTCTTGCCGGAATTAGCCGACGGGGACTGGAAGAATGCTTCCCTGATCGCATGCCCGGGTTGTTATCCAACCAGCGTGCAGTTGCCGCTGGTTCCCTTGTTGAAGGATGCCTTGATCGATATTTCCGGCATTGTCATCAACAGCTACAGTGGCGTTAGCGGAGCGGGTAAAAAGGTCGCGGAATCGTTCATCTATGCTGAGCGCAACGAAAGCATGGTCGCGTATGGTACCCCCATGCACCGGCACTTGTCGGAAATCGAGGAACAGCTTTCTGCGTTTTGCGGTAAAGACTGCGTGGTTCAGTTCAACCCACACCTCGCGCCGATGACGCGGGGCATTTCCACCACAATCGTCGCAAAGGCAAACGGTACTCTGGCGGAAGTCTATGCGAGCTGGGAAAAGGCTTATGCGGAACAACCCTTTGTCGGGATTCTGCAAAGCGGTGTCTTCCCTGATACCAAACACGTCAGCGGTACAAACCGGGCGGATATCTCAGCGGTTTACGATGCACGGACCGGGAACTTTGTCCTGCACGCCGCGATTGACAACCTCCTGAAAGGGGCGAGCGGTCAGGCAGTGCAGATCATGAATCTCAAATACGGATTCGAGCAAACCGAGGGACTCCTTTTTTAACCGTGTGTGCAAATCCATCAGTTGAATTGCTCAAGGAATCGAACGGCCTGTCTGACTGCCCGGGTTTCAAGATGGCGGGGGTCGCAGCTGACATCCGTGAAAACGGCGACAAGGAGCGGCTTGATGTCGCGCTCCTGCTGGCGGATGCACCCTGCCCGGCGGCCGGGGTCTTTACGCTCAATGACCTGTGCGCCGCGCCGGTTTTACTTTGTAAGGAAATGCTGGAAAAGAGTGGCGAGCGTATCGCAGGGATTGTGGTCAACAGCGGGAACGCCAACGCCGCGACCGGTGAACAGGGCATGCTCGACGCCAAGCAAATGTCGACCTTGGCGCAACTTCAAACCGGTGTCGGCTCACCCTTCCTCGTTTGCTCAACGGGTCGTATCGGACGAAAGCTGCCGATGATGCGAATTGATGCGGGCATCAGCAAAGCCGCGCAGCAACTCGCCGCCGACGCAACGGCTTCCCAAAATGCCGCAAATGCGATTCTAACGTCCGACACCCGCAATAAATGCGCAACCGCTACCCTTGAAGTGGAGGGTAAAAAAATCACGGTAGCAGGCATCGCCAAAGGAGCGGGCATGATTGAACCCAACATGGCGACCATGCTGGCTTTTCTGGTCACGGACCTACAGGCGGACGCTGCCAATTTAAAAAGCGTGCTGAAGGAAGCCTGCGACCAAAGCTTCAATTGCATCTCGGTGGACGGCGACATGAGCACCAATGACAGCGTCCTCATTATGGCAAACGGTCAAAGCGGGGTTAGCCTCAGCACTGATAGCGAGGATGCGGTGCGGCTTGCTTTTGCGGATGCGGTGCTCCGGGTTTGTTCACAGCTTGCGGAAAAAATCGTAGGTGACGGCGAAAAAGTCACGAAGCTGGTGGAATTGAATGTGCAGGGTTGCCCCAGTAAAGCGGACGCCGAAAAGGTCGCGCGGGCGGTTGGAAATTCACTCCTTGTTAAGACTTCCTGGTACGGAAATGATCCTAACTGGGGTCGGCTTGCCGATGCGGCGGGTTACGCCCGGGTGGGGCTCAAAGTCGAACAACTCGACATCAGCTATGATGATTGCCCGGCACTTATCAAGGGCGTGCCGCAGGATGATAAAATCGCGGATTGGAAGGCGATTGTCTCGAAGCCGCGTTTCTCGATCACAATAAACCTAAATCTCGGCTCCGGATCCTATCGGCTTCTAAGCGCTGATCTCAGCGAAGCTTACGTCGATTTCAACAAAAGCGAATAAGCGAGCCATCTTTAACCCAATGAGCGACGTCCATATACTCGACATCACCACCAAGGCCTCCGTTTTGCTCGAAGCCCTGCCTTATTTGCAGCGCTTCCGGGGAGCTATTTTTGTAGTCAAATACGGCGGCGCCTTTATGGACGACGCGAATCCGGAAGTGCGCTCGCGGGTCGCCACCGACATCGCTTTTCTCCATGCCGCCGGCATCAAGGTGGTGGTGGTTCACGGTGGCGGCAAGGCGATCTCCCGCGCGTTGGAGGCCGCACAGGTGGAGACGCGTTTCGAGCACGGCCTACGTGTTACCGATGCCGATACAATCAAGGTGGTCGAGCAAACCCTCAACAAATCGGTCAATTATGATATTTGTGACTTGCTGACCCGGAAGAACGCCCGAGCCCTCGGCATTCCCGGCAACAACTTGCTGGTCTGCGAAAAAAAGAAAATCGTTTTGGATGGCGAAGAACTCGACCTCGGCTTTGTTGGCGAAACCCATACCGTCAAAACCAAGATTATCAAGAAGGCGATGGATGACGGCTTTATCCCCGTCATTTCTCCGATTGCTTGCGATGAAGACGGCCAAATTTACAACACCAATGCCGATGCTGCTGCCGCCCGGGTAGCCGGTGCCTTGCGTGCGCGTCGTCTGGTCTATCTCTGCGACGTTCCGGGTCTAATGCGGGATGTCAACGACCCTGACTCCCTTATTTCATCCATTTCTGCCGATTCGGTCGATGCGCTGGTTGCGGACGGAACGATTAGCAGTGGGATGATTCCCAAGACAGATAGTGCCGTAAAAGCTTTGCGCAACGGCGTGCATCGCGTCCATTTTATTGATGGTCAACAAAACCACAGTCTTCTGCTTGAAATCTTCACCGATGAAGGTGTTGGAACTGAAATTGTGAACAGTTAATCCCCTACCCGATGTCGCACCATTCCAGTCTTGCCAAGAATTACGGTCCCACCCCGTTTGATGCAGCGCGGGGCGAAGGCGTCTATTTGTTCGATGCCACCGGGAAGCGCTACCTCGATTTCAGCAGCGGGATCGCGGTCAACGCTCTGGGGCACAGTCACCCCGTCTGGGTCAAATCCGTACAGGAACAGGCAGCTGCCTTGGTGCATTGCAGTAACCTCTTTGGTATACCCGAGCAAAAGCGGCTTGCCGACCGTCTACTTGAACGTGCCGGGCCGGGCCGGGTTCTTTTCTGCAACAGCGGCGCCGAATCCAACGAAGCCTTGATCAAGCTCGCCCGCCTGCACGGTCGCGCCTCCTCCGGCGGAAAAGACGGGGCGCGCTACGGAGTCGTCTGCGCCAACAATGCTTTTCACGGCCGCACCTTTGGCGGGATGGCCGCCACTCCGCAGGAGAAAATTCAAGGCGGATTCCGGCCCATGCTGGATGGCTTTAAATTTGGCGAACTCAACAAGATTGAAAGTTTCGAAGCCGCGATGGATGACCAAACCGCCGCGGTGTTCATTGAATCAATACAGGGCGAAGGTGGCGTTTTCCCGGCGGAACCTGAATTTTTGAAAGACTTGCGCGAACTCTGCACCGAACGCGGCGTGCTGCTGATGCTGGATGAAGTTCAATGCGGGATTGGACGGACCGGTCACTTCTTCGCCTTCGAAAAGAGCGGTGTGCAGCCCGATGCCATTGGAATGGCAAAAGGCCTGGGCGGCGGTTTTCCGATTGGGGCGATTTGGATGTCGGAATCCTGCGCCGAGCTTTTTCAACCGGGCTCTCACGGGACAACCTTTGGCGGGAACCCGCTGGCATGCGCGGCAGCCCACGCGGTCCTCGATGTTATCGAACAAGACGACCTCCTTCAGCACGTTCAGAATGTTTCCCAAGCCTGGCACCTCGAATTAAACGCTTTAATCAGCAAATTCCCCAAGCTCATCGCGGAGCTGCGCGGCGAGGGCTTCATGGTCGGATTGGGTTTAAGGGATCAGTTGAGCGAGGTCGTCACGGCGGCGCGGGAAAAGGGGCTGCTCATTGTCCCTGCCGGTCATCAAACCATCCGCCTCCTCCCTCCCCTCATCGCAACCGCCGAACAACTCAGCGAGAGTGTCCGGATCCTGGAGCAGGTTTTCACCGATCTGTCCTAATTTTAATCATAACCACGATTTCCAACACCTTATTGTTATGCACCATTTCCTTAAAGAAACCGACTTCACTTTGGATGAAGCGCAGGATGTCTTTAAAATGACACAGGCCTTCAAGGCGGATCGCCTGAATTGTCCCGCCAGTTTGAACATGCAGTCCTGGGGGCTTCTTTTCTACAAAAGCAGCACCCGCACCCGTGTCTCCTTTGAGGTCGGGATCAACGAACTCGGTGGATTCCCCATCGTCCTGAATGCGCAGAACACCCAAATCGGGCGCGGGGAAAGCGTCGCGGATTCCGCCAAGGTGTTGTCCCGTTATTTGCACGGTCTCGTGATTCGTACCTTTGATCACGCCATCATCGAGGGATTCACCGCGAACGCCACCATGCCCATCGTGAACGGACTCACCGATTTCAATCATCCCTGCCAACTGTATTCCGATCTCTTCACCCTCCTTGAGCGCTATTCGCCTGAGGCAGTCGACATCGCGAGCCTGCATGGCAAAAAGGTCGCCTTCCTCGGCGACACCGCCTGTAACATGGCAAATTCATGGATCATCAGTGCCGCCTATTTTGGGATGGAGATCGCCTTGGCGGGCCCCGAGGGCTACGCGCCCGGCAAAGAACTGGACGACGCTCTCGACGCCTATGGCCTTCCGCGCAATTACCACTGGACCACCGATGCGGCGGAGGCCGTGCGCGATGCGGACGTTGTTTATACGGATGTGTGGGTCTCGATGGGCGATGAGGACGAGGCGGAGGCGCGTCTCAAGGAAATGGCGCCTTATCAAGTTACTGCGGATCTCATGCAAGCAGCCAAAAGTGACGCCTATTTCATGCACTGTCTACCGGCGCACGCGGGCAAGGAAGTCAGCCAGGCGGTCCTCGATTCCAGCCAAAGTATCATTTTTGATCAGGCGGAGAACCGTCTGCATGCCCAAAAGGCGATCCTCGCCAAGCTTGCCGCGATGAATAAGGCATAAAGCCGTAAAATTTCCCGCATTAAGTTGAATTTGAGTTGTTCTGAAAGCAGGAGGCTACCAAGCTGAAACTTTACGGATTCTAACTCTATGCGACCAACTTTATTTCAGGGCCAACCCATCCTCTCAGAATTTCGCCTCAAGGCACTCATTGCGGCGCTTAATGACGAAGGCGGCAAGAACCACAACAGCGCAGCGGCGCGGGTTGAATCGATTGATGCGGTTGCGATCTATTGCCTTCAGCTAGACAAAGCACTCGACCCGCAAACCGAGGAACGCGCCAAGGCGCTCCTGAATGCCGAAGGTGCCTTCGTGCGCGAGGGTGGCTTCTTTGTCACACCCCGAAAGGGAACCATCTCTCCCTGGTCCACAAAAGCCACCGATATTTTCCGCAATTGCGCCCTCGATGGAATCCAACGCGTTGAGCACGGCATTCATTACCGCCTCCTCGACAGCTCGGGCAATGTCATAACTGCGGAGGCGCTTGGGGCGGCACTCAATGTCCTGCATGACCGCATGACCGAAGCGGTCTACGCGGATCTTTCTGATTTCTTCGCAGAGCAGGAGCCCGCCGCGCATCGGGTCGTTCCATTGCTCGCCGAGGGTGCGCAAGCCCTGCATCAAGCCAACAAGGATTGGGGCCTTGCGATGAGTGCTGAGGAAATTGATTACCTTGCAAACGCATATCAGCGCATCGGTCGCGATCCAACCGACGCAGAGCTTGTAATGTTCTCGCAGGTAAATTCTGAGCATTGCCGCCATAAGATTTTTAACGCTGATTGGATCGTCGATGGTGAGCGCAGTGAGCAATCCTTGTTCAAAATGATCCGCAACACCCATGCCTTGAATCCCGAAGGGGTGCTTGTTGCGTATTCAGACAATTCCGGGGTGCTCGAGGGCACGGAGGGCGATTGGTGGGAAGTCGATCCCACCGGCGAGCATCGCTACCGTAAAACCGCGACCACCCTCGACATTCTCTGCAAGGTCGAGACCCACAACCACCCCACTGCCATTTCGCCCTTCCCCGGCGCTGCGACCGGAGTCGGCGGTGAAATTCGCGACGAAGGCGCCACCGGTATCGGCGGACGCCCCAAAGCCGGGCTTGCTGCTTTCATCACCTCGCACCTGCAAATTCCGGGCTATCCCCTGCCCTGGGAGAAGGACTTTCCGGAACATCCCTCCCGCATGGCGAGCCCGCTCGATATCATGCTGGAGGGTCCAATCGGGGGTGCCGCTTTTGGCAATGAATTTGGTCGCCCACAACTCTGTGGCCTTTTCCGCACTTTCCAAATCGTTCACAACGACTTGCACCGCGGTTACCACAAACCCATCATGGCTGCTGGGGGTATGGGTAATCTCAAGCGCGAACATGTTGCCAAGAAACCGATCCCCCCTACCGCCGCAATCATCCAACTAGGTGGGCCTGCGATGAAAATCGGCCTCGGCGGCGGAGCAGCTTCCTCCATTGCGGCGGGGAGTCAATCCGAGGCGCTGGACTTTGATTCCGTGCAACGCGGCAACCCCGAAATGCAACGCCGTTGCCAACAAGTCATCGACGCCTGTATCGCGCTGGGTGATCAAAACCCGATGCTCTCGATTCACGATATCGGCGCGGGAGGACTATCGAACGGTCTGCCGGAACTGGTTGAAGCCACGGGCGGTAGCTTTCATCTGCGTGCCATCCACAACGAAGACCGCAGCATGAGCCCCATGGAAATTTGGTGCAATGAATCGCAGGAACGTTACGTCCTCGCGGTCAATGCCGACCGGCTCCCCGACTTTGAATCCCTTTGCCAACGCGAACGCTGCCCCTTTGCGGTGGTTGGCGAGGCAACCGATGACGGTCAGCTCACCCTACATGATGCTCATTTTAAAAATACCCCGATCAATCTACCAATGGATGTCTTGCTCGGGAAGACGCCTAAGCTCCTCCGCGAGGTCAATCGCCAGCCCGTCGCAAGTCACACTTTAGACGAACAGGGCATCGATCTCAATGACGCCATTGACCGGGTTTTGCGTTTCCCCGCAGTCGCCGACAAAACCTTCCTCATTACGATCACGGACCGCAGTATCACCGGGATGGTCAGTCGCGACCAGATGGTGGGCCCCTGGCAGACTCCGGTTGCCGACGTTGCGGTGACCACTGCCTCGATGGACAGCTATCAGGGAGAAGCCATGGCAATGGGCGAGCGCACTCCCATCGCCGCGCTCAATGCTCCCGCTTCCGGGCGGATCGCGATCGGTGAATGCTTGACCAACCTCGCCGCTGCGAATGTCGGCGCCATCGGAAACATCAAGCTTTCTGCGAACTGGATGGTCGCGGCGGGCGAAGGCGGCGAAGACGCCAATCTCTACGACACCGTCAAGGCAGTGGGGATGGAATTGTGTCCCGCGCTGGGCATTTGCATCCCGGTCGGTAAGGATTCCATGTCGATGCGCAGTTCCTGGCAGGACAGCAAGGGCCTTTCCCATAAACAAGTTTCACCGCTGAGCTTGCTCGTTACGGGCTTCTCTCCCGTTCAGGATGTGCGCCTGACTCTCACCCCGAATCTCAAATCGATTACCAGCCATCTGCTCTTAATCGACCTCGGCGGTGGCAAAAACCGACTGGGGGGCAGCGCGTTGGCACAAGTCTATAATCAACTCGGCGATGCGGTACCCGATCTCGATGACCCTGCCCTCTTCCGACGTTTCTTTGACGCCATGCAAGCCATGATGGCGCAGGAAAAATTATTGTCCTATCACGACCGCTCAGACGGAGGACTGCTCGCAACGGTGACCGAGATGGCTTTTGCCGGACGCAAAGGTTTAAAATTGGCACTCGATTCCCTCGTTCCCTCGGGTGAGCAAAGCGAGTTACTCGCGCCGCTCTTTGCGGAGGAATTGGGAGCCGTGATCGAAGTTGCGGAGAGTGAACTCGCAGCGGTTCAATCCATCCTGGAAGCACATGGACTGACGGGTGTAAGCCATCACATCGGGCACAGCACGGAGTCCCAAATCGTTGCCATTCATTTAGCCGACGCCGAGGTTTTCTCGAAACCACTGCCTGAGCTCAATCGCGCATGGTCTGAACTCAGCTACCGCATGCAGGCAAAACGCGACAATCCGGACTGTGCCCAAGAGGCCTTTGATGCCCTTCTCGATACTTCCGATGGTGGTCTCCTCGTGAAACCGTCCTACGATCCCGAGGAAGATCGCGCCGCCCATCTGGCGCGATTTAATATCACAGGTTCCAGGCCCCGCATGGCAATTCTGCGCGAACAGGGCACCAACGGCCAAAACGAAATGGCATTCGCCTTTGATCGAGCGGGCTTTGAAGCAGTGGATCTGCATATGACCGACCTGCTCAACGGCAACGCGCGTCTGGATCGCTTTGCCGGTCTCGTCGCCTGCGGCGGTTTTTCTTATGGGGATGTGCTGGGCGCTGGCTCCGGCTGGGCAAAGTCCATACGCTACAACGCAAGCCTCAAGGATCAATTTGCGGCCTTCTTCGCACGACCCGATAGTTTTAGCCTGGGGGTTTGCAATGGCTGCCAAATGCTCGCGCAACTCAAGGACATCATTCCCGGCGCGGAGGACTGGCCGCAATTTTCCCGCAATCGCTCAGAGCAATTCGAAGCCCGTTACTCCAACGTCGCGGTCGTCGATTCGCCGAGTCTTTTCCTTTCCGGGATGTCGGGTTCTCTCTTGCCGATTCCGGTGGCACACGGCGAAGGGCGTGCGGATTTCTCAAAGACTGGTAACTTTGAAAATTGCCGAAACAAGGAATTGATCGCCATGCGTTACATCGATGGCAGTGGTCAAGCGGCGGAGCACTACCCCGCCAATCCAAATGGGTCACCTGAAGGAGCAACCGCTTTTACAACACCCGATGGTCGCGTCACGATCATGATGCCCCATCCGGAGCGTTGTTTCCGCTCGGTACAGATGAGTTATTGTCCCGAAGGACAGTTTTCCGGTGAAGCCGGCCCTTGGCTGAAGCTTTTCCAAAATGCGCGATCCTTTTTGAAATAATTTATAAATACCAAATATACCTTAGTTTTTATTTTACCATATAATTAACATTCGGGTTATATGGAGCGTAATTAAAAATAATTGCCCCAATATCTATTTTTTTCGTGCAATTTATTTTGAGCTAGTTCACCTTTTAACACTAGGTATAGTGCTCCTTATGTTAATTTAATCAACATCTAGTGTTAATAACCACGCAACAAGCTCAATGAAAACAAGTTCCGAAATCGACCACACAAGCAACCAGAAATCTCTAAAAATAGAACGGGTCTTCGCCGAGAACGGCACCCATCCATACGATACCCTGGATTGGGAGGTAAAAAGCACGGAAATAACAGATGATTCGGGAAACTGCATTTTCAAGCAGTCAAATATCGAAGTCCCAAAGGCATTTTCCGAACTGGCAACCAAGATCTTGGCCTCAAAATATTTTTATGGCGATATCGATTTAGGCGATGACCCGAAGACGGGTGGCCGGGAGCACTCCTTCAAGCAAGTGGTCGACCGCGTCGCAAAGACCATCACCCAATGGGGATTGGAGGATGGATATTTCACTGACCCCAAGGAAGCAGCGATCTTTGAAGCAGAGCTTACTTGGTTACTGGTGCATCAATATGGCGCCTTTAATTCGCCCGTGTGGTTTAATTTAGGGCTGTATCACGCCTACGGGGTCGGAAAGGAATCCTGCAAGGGGAATTACTACTGGGATCAGAAGCACGATGTCGTGATGCGTGCGGACAGCCAATACGAATACCCGCAATGCTCCGCCTGTTTCATCCAACATGTGGATGACAGCATGGAATCCATCATGGAGCTTGCACGTTCGGAGGCGATGCTGTTCAAATTCGGCAGCGGTAGCGGTACCGATTTGTCCACGATTCGCTCATCCCGTGAAAAATTGAGTGGCGGCGGAAAACCGAGTGGTCCGTTAAGTTTTTTGTGTGTGTATGATGCGGTCGCGGGGGTGGTTAAAAGTGGCGGCAAAACCCGCCGTGCCGCCAAAATGAACACCCTCCGCGATTGGCATCCGGACATCGAGGAATTCATCGAAGCGAAACAATTGGAAGAACGCAAAGCCTGGGCCTTGATCGAAGAAGGCTTTGACCCTTCCTTTAACGGCGAGGCCTATGGCTCCATTAAGTTCCAGAACGAAAACCTCTCAGTGCGTGCGACCGATCAATTCATGGAATCGGCAATTGCGGGTGAAAAATTCTGGACGCGCAATGTGACCGACGGAAAACCTTGCGAAGAAAAAGATGCCAGCTACTTGCTGGATAAAATAGCGGAGGGTACCTATATCTGCGGTGATCCGGGGATGCAATTTGATGATACCATCAACAAATGGCACACCTGCAAGGGATCCGGTCGCCAGAACTGCACGAACCCCTGCAGTGAATACCTCTTCCTCGACAATTCTGCCTGTAACCTCGCTTCGCTGAACCTTATGAAATTCAGGACCGACGCTGGCTTCGACAGTGAACGCTTCGCGGCGGCGGCGCGTATTTTCATCATCGCGCAGGATATCATCGTGGATCGCTCCTCCTACCCCACCGAAGGTATCAGTTATAATTCCCATTGGTTCCGCACCCTTGGCCTCGGTTTTGCAAATCTCGGCGCCTTGTTGATGTCGAATGGTTACGCCTACGCCTCACCAGAAGGGCTTGGCTTGGCGCAAGCCATCACCGCAACCATGACGGGCGTCGCCTACCGCACCTCCGCAGAATTGGCGGGAGTCAAAGGCGCCTTTGCAGGCTATCACGACGCCGCGCATTACGGGGTTCCGAACCCACCCGCTCCGGACAATGTCGATTCGATGCGTGAAGTGATTGAACTGCACCGGCAGGCAGTACAGGAATTGAAGGATCCCGCACCGCAGGATTTGGTGGCGTTCGCACAATCCGTCTGGGATGAAGCGATCACGCTGGGCGAGGAATTCGGCTATCGCAATGCTCAGGTGACGGTACTTGCTCCCACCGGGACGATTGGTTTCTTGATGGATTGCGATACCACCGGAGTCGAGCCTGCGATTGGGCTGGTGGCGTACAAGACCCTCGCCGGTGGCGGCGTCATGACCTTGCCCATTAAATCCATTCCCCTCGCCCTTGAAACGCTCGGCTACGAACCTGCGATCATTGATAAAATTTGTGCGCACATTAAAGAATACGGTACGGTTGAATCGGTTCAAGTGGGCAAGCGCACCGTGGAATCCGGCATTCGGGATGAAGATATCCCGGTCTTTGATTCCGCCTTTCGCTCGGGCATGGGGAAGCGTTACCTGTCCTATCAGGCACACATCAAAATGATGTCGGCGCTCCAGCCCTTCCTTTCCGGCGCGATTTCCAAAACCGTAAACATGCCGAAGGAAGCCTCCGCCAATGAAATACGGGAAACCTATGTGAAGGCATGGAAAATGGGCGTGAAAGGCATAGCGATCTATCGCGATGGCTCGAAACGATCCGCCCCGGTTCGCACCCAAAAAGACGATAAGCAAGAGGAACCGGTCGTGCAAGTAACCACCGAACCGTATCGCCGGAAGTTGCCTGATACCCGCTCCTCTCTCACCCATAAATTCTCGATTGGAGGCACGGAAGGCTACCTCACGGTGGGAAAATTCGACGACGGCAAACCGGGCGAGGTCTTTATTCAAATGGCAAAGGCAGGTTCTACTATCAACGGCCTGATGGACTGCGTTGGAACTCTGGTCTCGCTTTGCCTGCAATACGGGGTACCGCTCGATACCTTTGTTAAGAAATTCTCGCATGTGCGCTTTGAGCCAGAGGGTATGACCAAGAATCCACATATCCCATTTGCAAAGAGCGTGATCGACTATGTGGCGCGTCTCCTCGGGATGGAATTTATCCCCGGTTACAAGGAACGGATGTCGCCGCTTGCGCAGGATGATGACGCCTTCGAGGATCAACATCCGGGCAGTTCGACCATCCCGACTCAAGAAGTTGCCAAAATCGACCCGGATCAGTTGGAGTTCCTTACCCAGAGCGAAGGGAACTTAACCTGCCCTGAGTGCGGAAGCGGAAAGGTCAAAGTCACCGGCACTTGCGCCTGTTGCCTGAATTGCGGCACCAGCCTCGGTTGTAGCTAGGTTAACTTTTGCGCGAGGCCTCAACCGTACGGTATTTCTCCCGTTCCTTGTCAAACTTCTCGCGTTTGCAGTTACAGTGCAGGCAAAGCGGCGAGTTGTAAGCGAGCACCAGGCGTTCGTGAACCTTCAAGGGACGCTCCTGACCAATTTCCACCAAACGAAGGGCATCGCCGCAATTCGGGAAGATTGCTCCCAAAAAAGCGTAAACATGGTCGGTGGTGGATTTCTTGCTCGGCTCTGACACGATGCAATAAGTTAGGCGGAATATTTGAAATTTCCAGCCCTTACCGAATTATTTTTTCATCCAATTCAGGTTGATCTTGGTGCTTTTGCCCTGTTTACCGCTTTTTTTGGGCAGGCGGCTCTCGATCCATTGCAGGATATCGCCCCTACCCTTGCCGGTTTTTGCGGAGCAATTAAAAATGCGGTTGGGTTTGAGTTTCCAATCAGCGAGGGCTTTCTCAAATTGGGAAGCGTGGTTGAGCACGGTTGTATTGGAACTGCGGTCGGTCTTGGTGAGTATGAGCGAGAACGGAACCTCACATTCCTGCAACCACTGCGCAAAATACAAATCCTGCTCCAAAGGCTCCAATTGAGAATCCACCAAGAGAAAAACCTGCTCAAGCGTCGAGCGCTCCGTCAAGTAGGCGCTCACATCCTGATTGAAGTCCAACTGTTTGGCTTTGGAAACTTTCGCATAGCCATAGCCCGGCAAATCCACCAAATGCCATTGTTTGTTGATGCTGAAAATATTAATACAGCGTGTTTTGCCGGGCTTGCTGGAAGTGTGGGCGAGTTCCTTGCGCCCCGTGAGCATGTTGATCAGCGAGGATTTCCCGACATTGGAACGACCGACAAACGCAAACTCAGGAAGGCTTGCAGATGGGATCTCGTCAAAGTGCGGACAACCAAAGCGAAATTCTGCAGAGTCAATCTTCACGATCTCAATAATTATTTAATAGTGCGGTGGTTTTTCATTGGCAGGCATAGAGCCCCCCGAAGCGTCCAGTGATTTGATCTTCTCTTCCTGTCGCTGCACCAGTTTGGTCAATTGCTCGACTTTCTGGGCGAGCCGATACTGCTCGGCATCCTGTTCCTCAACGTGCCGTTCAAGGTGCGTGAGCTTTGCTTGCAGTGCACTAATGGGATCTTCCTGTGACATCGCTCAATCCTTTTCCCCGAGCAGATATTCGGGATTTAGTTTTTGAAGATCCTCCGGAACGAAGAGGCCGTCCTTGCGGATCAATTGGTCGTCAAAATAAATTTCCCCACCCCCGTATTCAGGACGTTGAATATGCACCATATCCCAGTGAACCTGCGAGCGGTTGCCGTTGTCGGCCTCTTCATAGGCCTGACCGGGGGTAAAGTGGAATGAGCCCGCGATTTTTTCATCAAAAAGAATATCCCGCATGGGTTCCAAAATGTGGGGATTGAAGGCGATGGCGAATTCTCCGATGTAACGGGCGCCGGCATCGGCATCGAGGATCGCGTTGAGGTGTTCGTTGTTAGTGCCCGAAGCGTGTATGATCCTGCCGCGCTCAAACTTCAAATGCACGCGATCAAAGGAAGCCCCCTGATAAACGGTGGGCGCGTTGAAGTGAATCTCACCCTCCACCGAATCGCGCACGGGGCAGGAAAAGACCTCGCCATCGGGGATGTTGTGCCGGCCACCACAGGCGACCGCTCCAATTCCCTTGATTGAAAAGCGCAAATCGCAACCGGGGCCACTGAGCTTCACCTGGTCGGCGGCTTGCATTCGTTTCTCAAGGGCGAGCATACCTTCGCTCATGCGCGAATAATCCTGTGTGCATACCCGAAAAAAGAATTCCTCAAACGATTCAGTGCTCATGAGCGCTTGTTGCGCCATCGCGGCGGTCGGCCAGCGCAAAATGACCCACTTGGTTTTGTTAACGCGGTGGTCCAGTACGGGCTTCATCGCGCGCATCGCTTGCGATAGTTTCTCCGGCGCGACACCGGACATTTCAAATATGTTATCGGAACCACGCACCGCGATATAGGCATCCATCGCCTGCATCCGCGCCAGTTCCCATTCCGCCTGCGCTTCGTACTGCCCGTCTTCGATCCCAGCGACCAATTCCCTGCCGATCCGGGCATTCTGTACTTGCACGTAGGGCACCGCGCCCCGTTTGCGGGCCGCACGGACCAGCGCAACTGTCATTGCCTGCGGAATATCGTATGCATCGATCAAGACTCGTTCTCCTTTTTTCAGGTCGGTGGAAAATCCGGTCAAGAGTTCGGCTAATTTCGTATAGTTGGGTTCCATTATTCTTAAAGCGTACTATTTTTGTGCCTAGGTCAACCCGTGGGCGTTCATCCCTGCTTCAAATAAACATCATAACGGTTGCGCTGTCCCTCCACGGAATGGCTCGCGGACTGACCACTGAGAAAGGGCGCATGCCGCGGTCGCTTCACCACAACGCGATTCCCTGCCGCTCCCAGTGCCAGTGGCAGTAGTGCCCCCGCGTCGGCATCATCCCCGACGATCGCGTGAAAGACTTGCATCGCTTTCTTCACCTGTGCCGACTTTTTGCGCAAGGGAAACATCGGGTCCAAATAAAGGACCGATGCCAAGACATCGCCTTGGCGCGACTCAAGGTAGGCAGCGGCATCTCGGGGCTCCAAGAGCACCATGCGTGCAATCGCCGCATTCACCAGCGGGTCGTTCACGCCTTGCGCTCTTTTTATCCCGTCCTTTAGGAGGGCATGAACGATGGGGTTCCGCTCGAGGAGTGTGACCTCACAACCCAGCGCCGCCAAGACATAGGCATCCGTTCCCAAACCCGCAGTGCAATCCAGCACGGTCGGCTTGGGCTGCCCTTTCAGGCCGACCGCTTTCGCGATCATTTCATTGCCCCCACCCTGCGCCAGTCGATAGCGCGTGCCGGCGTCGCAAAAGTCTGCCTTGATCCATAATGCTTCATCCTCCGGTGCCGCGAGGAGACCCAGGCCTTCAGGCTTTAATAAAAGTACGCCCGCCCGTTTGTTGAGCAGGGTTTGGTAAAAGCGTCGCTCCTCCCGTTTTGAAGTGCCCGCAGCAACCGAAGATTCCACGCAAAATTCCAGGCCCAAATCCTGCGCCAACAAACCGCTCTCCTCAATGCGGGTCGGGTCCAGGCAGATCAGGCAAACCGGAGACATGCAAATTTACCGACCGCGGCGAATCTCTGAACCTTGGAAGCGAATGCGCACACGAAAGACCCGCTTCATGGTATTGTTGATTTTGAAAGTTTTGGGGTCGATGCTGTCCGGCAATTCAAGTTTGTTGACATCAACGATGGCGTGGTAACCACGTTCGGAGAAGATATCGATCAGCATCTCCAGAGCTTTCGGCTTAGTGAAGACCGGGTGCTCGGAATTAATAACGGCGGTCCCTGAAATAGCGTGCAGTTTCACGATCGGGATGAAGTCTGAAATAATCACCTCCACCACTTCCTTGAAAAGTTCGGTATCACGTTTTTCATAGGCGTCGAGGCGATCGACTAAATCCTGCCGGGCGTGAAGCGAAAGGGTGCTGGCGACCGGAACGGGCGAGAGGCGGTCAAATGTCGCCTCGTCGAGCTCCAGTGAGCCCTGATAACGCAATTCGTCAAAGATCCGTTTGCGCACCTCTTCAATCGATCCGTGGGCATTGATGAAGTGATAAAAGAAAATCTGCCGCAGATCTTGCAAGGCGTCATAGGTCTTTTCCTTGAAGGTGCGGTAACGATTGTGGGCGGCATCCGCGCTCAAATCCGTTGGCCGTACTTCGACGAGTTCCCCCACGCCCGATTCCTCGACTTCGGCGTTGTGTGCCTGTGCCTGCTCGCCGCGATACAGTTGCCGACGCACACTTTCCTTTTCATCGATGAAGAGCACTACTATGTGGAAATGCGGTTTTTTGAAATAATCGCTGTAGAGCGATTCACGGTATTTCAAATGTAACTCCGAAAGCTTGTGGTGCAGGTGCTTCAAACATTCCACCTGAACTTTAGTACGGGGAAATCCATCCACCACTGCCCCGAACTCGAAGTCCGGATCCAACAAGCGCCTTAAAATAATTTCCGCAACCTCGCGGTCGCCAACCAATTGCCCGGCATCGATGCGCGCCCGTGCTTCCGGACTTTGCAACTCGGAACTCACCACCAGCGGCGGTGCGGTGAGGTCGCGGTAACGCATGATGAAATCGGTGTTGGTCCCCTTACCTGCACCCGGCGCACCATTCAGCCAGAATATTTCCTTGGGGAAACGCAGGTTTTCTTCTCCGAATTCTTCAACCAGTTTGTTCCAAACCGAATTGAAGATAATTTGCCCATCCTTGACCTCAAGGTCTTGGCTGGAATTATCACTTTTTGGGAGATCTACATTTAATGTATTTTTCATGTGTCAGTGAAATTACTTATAAAATTATGGGGGGTGCAAATCCTAAACGCCACTTTCTGCACTCTTTTTGACGGAACCCTGACGCGGGAAGCAAATCCGCCCCACCGCCGCCTCGAAATCTTCGTGCCCGGAGAGGATATCAATTTCCAAACGCAGATAATAGATGGGGACAGGCGGCTTAACCCCCTCCGCCAAACGAACCGCATCCTTCTCGGTCGTGACGATCATTGATACGCCCTTCAGTTCAGCGACCTCCCTGAAAATGGCCTCTATCTCGTGATCGCTGAAGCGGTGATGGTCGAGGAAACGCTTGTTATATTGAATTTGAGCCCCGTGTTTACGGAGCATGTTTTCGAAGCTTTCCGGGGTGGCAATACCGCTGAAGGCCGCAATAGACGTTCCCTCTAGCGCTTCAAGCGGTAGTTGTTCATCCGACCCTAAGGCCTGCAAGAACTGCGGCTTGTGCGCGCATTCAATGATTTCGGCATTCGCATTGTGCTCTCGAATCAATTCGAGGAGATTTTCGTCACGCACGCCATCTGATTTCGTGAGGAGAATATAGCTTGCGCGCGATAAATGCTGAATCGGTTCGCGCAAAATCCCGCGTGGAAGGAGGTGCTGATTACCAAAGGGATTGGTTTTATCGACCAGCAAAAGATTGAGTCGCCCCTTCAGCGGCAAATATTGAAAACCATCATCAAGGATGAGAGTGTCGCAACCGAATTCCCGGATTGCATACGAACCTGCCTTCACGCGGTTTTTATCGCACAACACTACCACCCCCGGTAAATTACGCGCCAGCATATAGGGCTCGTCACCCGCCACCTCGGAATCCAGAAGCACGCTTTCACCATCACTCACAATCTTCGGGGGCGTCTCTTCGCCATGGGTGAATTTACGCCACAATTTTCGCGGGAGTCCCTCGTTCTTACTCTTGTAGCCACGGCTCAAAATCGCGACCTTGCGACCGCGGTCACGCAGGGTCCGTGCGAATTTCTCCACCACCGGCGTTTTACCCGTGCCACCCACCGTTAAATTGCCCACCACCACTACCAGGCAACCGAGGGGGGTGTTGCGGAGAATCCGATTTTCATACAAATACCTACGCACCTTTACGATTCCGTGAAAAAGATGTGAAAGCGCAAAGAGCACCTTCGCCATCGTTTCCGCCGCCCGGCCGTGCCGCCTGCGGTCATAAACCACGTCCACCACAAATTGCGCAAAGGCATTCCCCAAAACCGTTAGGTTTTCGTGAATCTGGCTCAACTTTTCCTTTAGTGCGTTCAAAACTGCGTTGCTAATCCTATTTATTTGGCTCACAAAGCCAGCGGTTGCCAGTTTGAATTACACCTCTACGAACGATTTTTATCCTGAAAAATGCTTTTTCACAGCCAGATTCGAGGCTCAAATATCGACCGTGCCTTGACAAGCCTCCATTACTATCCCAAGGAACAAGAGGTCTTCAATACTGACTAGATTGAAAGTTTTCACATTTTTAACACTGGCAAATCACCTTAAACTTCCTTTCGGATCACCTGCCTTTTCAACGAATCATCGAAATGAAATACCTCATAATTGCTGAGAAACCCTCTGTCGCGACGGATCTTTCCAAGGCCTTGTCCAATGAATTGGGTAAATTCGATAAAAAGGGAAAATCGCGGGATGCACAGTATTTCCTGAACGAGCGCGCGGCGATCACTTCGGCAGTCGGGCACCTCGTAGAGTTGAAAATGCCCACCGGCCCCAACGGTAAAAACCTGCCTTGGAAATTTGACGTCCTGCCTGCGATTCCCAAAAACTTTGAACTGCAACCGATCGAGCAGACTGCCGCTCGCCTCAAGCATGTGCTCGCGCTTGCCAAAAAGTCCGAGTTTGACGTCATTGTAAATGCCTGTGACGCCGGTCGTGAGGGGGAATTGATCTTCCAATACATCATGGACATTGGAAAGATCAACAAGCCCGTAAAGCGACTGTGGATGCAATCCATGACGGCGGGCGCGATTCAGGAAGCATGGGGCAACCTCATCGATGGCGAGAAAATGACGCACCTTGCCGATGCCGCCAAATGCCGTTCAGAATCCGACTGGCTGGTCGGTTTGAATTCCACCCGCGCCCTCACTTGTTTCCGCTCGCGCCACGGGGGCTTTAATATCACCGCGGCGGGACGTGTCCAAACCCCTACCCTTGCAATCCTGGCACGCCGCGAAAATGAGATTCAGGCTTTCAAACCCGAGGATTACTGGGAGGTCCATGCCGATTTCTCGGTAACAAACGGCTCCTACTCCAGCCGGTGGTTCAATCCGGAATTTAAGAAGGATCCCGCCAAGCCGCACGGCCGCGCTGAGCGTATTTGGGATGAGGCTTTCGCAAAGACGATTGAGGCACGCTGCAAAGACAAAACCGGTCAGGTTAGCGAAGAAAAGAAACCCGCTAAACAGATCGCGCCCCAGTTATACGATCTCACCACCCTCCAGCGCGAAGCTCCCTTCACCGCCAAGAATACCCTCTCCATCGCGCAATCGCTTTACGAGCGTCACAAGATGATCACCTACCCGCGTACGGATTCGCGCTACTTGCCGGAGGATTATCTCTCGAAAGTCCACGAAACCACCCGCGAATTGGCGGCCTCCAAGCACCCCACCGCGCGATGGGCGGCGAAGTCCATTGAAATGGGCCTCATCCAATTCAGTAAGCGCATCTTTAATAACGCCAAGGTATCGGATCACTTTGCCATCATTCCCACCGGGCGCATGGTCAAACTCAGCGAAGTCGAGGCGAAGCTCTACGACATGATTCTGAAGCGTTTTGTCGCAGTCTTCTACCCGCACGCCGAATTTGAAAATACCACCCGGATCACCACCATTGATCACGGCGAGGAGCAGGATCAATTCTTGACCCGTGGCAAAACCCTCGTGGTGCCCGGCTGGCTGGAAGTCTATGGACGCCAGGCGGGTGTTGCGAACGACAAGGACGAACTCGTCGCGGTGCAGACCGGTGAGACCGCTCAAGCCGACGCGGTGGATGCCCTCGCCAAGGAAACCCAGCCGCCGGCGCGTTATACCGAATCAACCCTCCTCTCTGCGATGGAAGGTGCCGGAAAACTGATTGAAGACGAGGCCTTGCGCGAAGCGATGCTGGAACGTGGCCTCGGTACCCCTGCGACCCGTGCCGCCACCATTGAAGGTCTCCTCCGTCAAAAATACATTGCGCGCGAAGGTCGCGAACTCAACGTGACCGGCAAAGGGCTGCGCCTCATTGAACTCTGCGATGAAATGAAACTCGAGGCGTTGACCTCGCCCTCCATGACCGGGGACTGGGAGGCGAAACTCAACAAAATGCAACAGGGTGAGATTGAACGCTCCCAATTCATGCAGGAGATCAACGACTTCACGATACAGGTTGTCGATAAGGCACGTACCCACATGCAAGCTGCGGTAAACCGGGTTTTCCCCGACCTCGAATGCCCTTGCCCCGAGTGTGGGGCGCCCCGCCTCAAGCAAACCGACGCGACCTATGAATGCCGCGATGTCGATTGTAGCTTTAAGATCTCCAAGTATATCGCCGGTCGCCAATTGAGTGAAGACGAGGCGATCACCCTTTTCACTGAAAAGGCACTTCCCGAAATGGAGGGTTTCCTCTCGCGCTTTAATCGTCCCTTCACTGCAGGACTCAAACTTGCGCAATCCGTCAGTAAAACCGGTAAAATCGGCAAGTGGAAAACCGAATTTGTCTTTGAGGACGAACTGGAACTCGACGAACCCCTTGACGAAAAAACCCGCCTAAAATCGCTCACCTTGCCGGACGGCACCGTCGCAGAATTGCACGCCACCGAAAAGGCATACCACCTCCCTGCCCTCAAGACCAAGGATGCCCCCGAGGGCTTCCGTCTCGGCAAGACCATCCTGCAAAAGGAGCTTCAACCGGAAGAAATCGTGGACCTCTTTACCAAGGGAAAGACCGCTCTCCTGGAGGGGTTTGTTTCACGCCGCACCAAGCGCCCCTTCAAGGCACACCTTACCCTCGACTTCGAAAACGGCGAAATCGGTTTTGAGTTTGCCCCGCGCGCTCCAAAAAAGAAGGCTGCCAAGAAAAAGTAAGCGCCGCTTATATTTGCCAAGGCGGAACTTTTTCGCCTCTTTTATCGGATCAATGAAACCAGAAATTAAACCGAACCGTCCCTTCTTTTCTTCCGGCCCCTGTGCCAAGCGCCCGGGTTGGACACTGGACGCCCTCAATGACGCCCTCGTAGGGCGCTCGCACCGCGCCGCAAACGCCAAGGCGCGAATTCAAGCGGTCATCGAGCAATCGAAAACCATCCTCGGAATACCGGAGGGTTATCTCTGCGGAATTGTTCCGGCTTCCGACACCGGCGCGGTCGAGATGGCAATGTGGACCCTCCTCGGAGAACGCGGCGTTGAACTCTGCGCCTGGGAATCCTTCGGCTCCGGCTGGGTGACCGATGCCCTCAAGCAATTGAAACTGGAACCGGCGACCCTGCACGAAGCGGATTACGGGCAACTCCCGGATTTCACCAAGATCAATTTCTCGAACGACGTCGTCTTCACTTACAACGGCACCACCTCCGGTGTGCGCGTGCCCCATCTCGACTGGATTCCGGATGACCGTGAAGGCCTTACGATTTGCGACGCCACCTCCGCAGTCTTTGCGATGGACCTCGACTATTCGAAACTGGATGTCGTTACCTGGTCTTGGCAAAAAGTGATGGGCGGCGAAGGTGCGCACGGTATGATCGTTCTCAGTCCCCGCGCTGTAGCCCGACTGGAAGCCTACACCCCCGCCTGGCCCCTGCCTAAAATTTTCCGCCTCACCAAAGGCGGCAAACTCATCAAGGGCATCTTTGAAGGCGCCACCATCAATACCATCTCAATGCTGTGTATTGAAGATGCCCTCGATGGCCTCAATTGGGCTGCCTCCATCGGTGGTCTGCCCACACTGCTGGAACGTTCTGCCAACAACCTGCAGGCGATCGCTGATTGGGTTGAAAAAACCGACTGGATCGACTTCCTCGCCGAGGATCCCGCCACCCGTTCCAACACTTCCATCTGCCTCAAGATCACCGCCGATTGGTATGAAGCCCTGCCCGCCGAAGCACAGGCCGCCAAGGCGAAACAATGGGTCAAGCTGCTCGAGGCTGAAGGGGTTGGCTATGACTTTGGCAGTTATCGCGATGCCCCCGCCGGTATACGCATCTGGGGAGGTGCCACTGTTGAGACCGCCGATATTGAGGCACTCCTCCCCTGGCTTGAATGGGGTTTTGAGCAAATCAAGGATTAAGCCACCCTTTCAATGTTGCCTGAAACGTCCAAGCCAGCCACCGAGGCATTCCATGTTATGGCGAAGGCGATTGGGCCGATCTGCAACCTTGACTGTAAATATTGTTTCTACCTCGAGAAGGAACAGCTCTACCCGGAGAACGAAAAATGGAAGATGTCGGACGAACGACTGGAGGTCTTCGTACGCGACTATATTGCTGCCCAGCCCGGCCCCGAGGTCACTTTTGCCTTTCAGGGCGGCGAGCCTACCCTACTGGGAGTCAACTACTTCCGCAAGGTCGTCGCTTTTCAAAAACAATACGCACAAGGCAAAACTATTGCCAACGCCTTTCAAACCAACGGCACCCTCCTGAACGACGAATGGGGCGCCTTTCTCGCCGAAAACAACTTCCTCGTCGGGCTGTCCATCGATGGCCCGGAAGACGTCCATAACGCCAATCGCATCGATAAAAAAGGCCGTGATTCCTACAAGGACGTCATTCGCGGTCTCAACATCCTGCGCAAGCACAAGGTTGAATTCAACACCCTCACCTGCGTTAACAGCGTCACGGTCCAGCACCCCAAACGCATCTATAAATTCCTAAAGAGCATCGGCTCCAAATACATCCAATTTATCCCCATCGTGGAGCGCGAGGTCGATACCGCCGCCGCAAAACTCGGACTCGATTTCGCCGCACCGCCCGACCTCGAAACCCCGCCCGCAAACCGCGAGGCGCCCCGCATGTCAGCGCACGCCGTCCCCGCCGCTGCTTACGGCGACTTCCTTTGCAAAATCTTCGACACCTGGATCAAACGCGACGTCGGCAAAGTTTACGTGCAACTCTTCGACGTGGCACTCGGAAAATGGCTCGGCGACAGCGGCGGACTTTGCTACTTTTCAGAGACCTGCGGTAGAGCCCTCGCGATGGAACACGATGGCGATCTCTACACCTGCGATCACTACGTTTACCCCAAATACAAACTCGGCAACCTCATGAACACCAGCCTCGGTTCGCTCGCTGACAGCCCCATGGCAAAAGCCTTCGGCGAGGCCAAACGCGACCGCCTCCCAAAATATTGCCGCGATTGCTCGGTCCGATTCGCCTGCAACGGCGAATGCCCCAAGCACCGCTTCACCTATACCCCCGACGGCGAATGGGGACTCAATTACCTCTGCCCCGCCTACAAACAATTCTTCCGTCACATCGACCCCGCCATGAAAATCATGGCCGACCTCTACCGCCAGCAACGCCCCCCCGCCGAAGTCATGGAAATCCTCCCCGCACAACGGCAAGCCAGAGGTTAGCGACAGGGCTATCAGTCAATAAAGATACAAGGGTTTAGCTTTAATACCTGGAAAGCTTATTCTTCTGCTACCCTTCCCTAACGTTTAATGAGCTGGTCTTCCACCGGTTTCACGGTCGCGCGGTGCGCGTGGTAGCGAGCGATAAAATCATGTAATCGTTCGGGTTTTGATTCGCGCAGGTCGTAGTTTTCACCGGGATCGTGGTCGAGGTTGTAGAGTGCCTGAATCTCGGTCTGAGCGGGGTCGCCTTCCAAGGTGAAGAACGCTTTGTAGCTCCCGAGTCGGAGTGCTTCAACACGAGCGTTTTTATAATAGAAGAGTTCCTCGCGGGGGCTGTCTGCGCCGTTCATTAAGGTCGCGGTGAGGTCATAACTATCTTCGGCGGTTTTCGGTACTTCCACACCTGCCAGCGAGGCAAAGGTCGCCATAAGATCAAGGGTCGAACCGATTCCGTGAATGATGGCGGGTTGAATTTTTCCCGGCCACCAGAAGATCCCCGGTTCACGCATTCCACCTTCATGCGTATCAAACTTTCCACCACGCAGGGGGCCGGCGATCCCGCCCTGCGTCTTAAACTGTAACCAGGGGCCATTGTCGGAGGTGAAAACTACAAGGGTATTTTCAGCGAGTCCCTGTTCCTTCAATGTTTGAAGGATCGCCCCGACCGAAGCATCAAGTTCCTCAATGACATCCCCGTAAAGCCCCGCAGTACTGATGCCCTCAAATTTTTCTGAACGGAAGAGTGGCACGTGCGGCATGCTATGGGCGAGGTAAAGGAAGAAGGGTTGTTCCCTGTTTGCTTTGATAAATTCAATCGCCTTGGCGGTATAATTCTTTGTGAGCAAGGTTTGATCCGGTGCATGCTCGAGGATGGCCTCCCCTTCCATGAGTGGCACCTGCCAGTATTCCGACTTGGGTTCCTCCCAGTGAATACCGGTGTGCCATTCACCGAGACGACCACCGTTCAATGCTGTCACGGTTGGGCGATCAAGGTCCATGTCGTTGCTATAGGGAATACCATACCATGAATCAAAACCATGCTGTGTCGGCAGGAATTCCGGCAAATGCCCAAGATGCCACTTGCCCACCATACCGGTGGCGTAACCCGCGCTCTTCAGCATTTCCGGAATCGTGAGTTCCGCAGCGGGAAGTCCGCCGGTGGAATCGGGAAAAAGGACCCCCTTGTGCGGCGATTCCATCCCACTCCGCACCGCATAGCGCCCGGTGAGTAAAGCGGCGCGACTGGGAGTGCAGACCGGCGAGGCCGAATAAAAACTCGTCCACTTTTGCCCTTCAGAAGCCATTTGGTCGAGGAATGGCGTCCGGATAGTGGGATGCCCGTTATTACTCATATCCCCGTAACCCATGTCATCGGCAAAGATAACAACGATATTGGGCTTGTCGGCGAACAGAGGCAGGCAAAGTAAAAACGCCAGCGCGCAAGTAACGAGTCGCGCACGGAAAAAATTAGGGATGCGGTGAATCATAGTCGGGTAACAGAGGAACTCTGCCATAAGGACTCAAAAGCCCGACCCCTACAACCAAAGAATCAAACCCGCTTTGTTCGCGGATTCTCGTCCCGCCTATTCTAAGATGCATTTTTGCCCGAGCAAAAATGGGGTGCCAAGCATACCCGTCTTCGAACCAATTCTATCGAGTGTGGTGCCCAAACGGCCCCCTCTTCGAACTTTTCGGCTATATTTCGGGACTTAGTGACTCAGTCTGAGAAATTATCCCTTACCGACTCCAGCAAGCGCCTCACGATAAGGAGCCTTGATTCGGTGTTTCGGGGTCATGATACCAGCATCCACAAGAGTCTGCGCTTTTTCTTTTGCGCTCATTCTCTTGAATCGACGCTCAAAGCGATCCACCAACTTACGAGGATCTGCTGATAAAACTGGGCTACTGGTCTTCATTAAAAATCAAGATGGTCTGAAATATCCGATGATGCAAGCAGGATTGCGGGTCGCAATTTGAATATGGGACTTCAAGCGAATTTCCGATCCTTCGTAAACAGGTTTGTCCTCTAGGAACACACCACGGACCGAATCATACGCAGGCTCGCTTTCCTCAAGTTGTGAAAGCGTCCAATTAATGACTGCACAATCTCGGTAACGAAGCAATTTATCGACTTCCGGTTGTTGTTTTGACGAACGGTTTGCAGGGATGCTCTTGGCATCAGGAACCCTTGCCTCAACGAAAAATGGCCACATCCGCTGCAAAGCTTCCGTGTAACGAGTATCCAACAAATCGAAACAGTTCCCAAGCTGAATAATTGCGCCAACCACCGATGGCTCAGAAATCTTACCCATTTTCTGACGCTGCACTGCCCAATCAAAAGCTCGCTGAGGGCCATGTTCCCAAAAGTAAATTCCCTTCCCCAGCCAATCGTAGTTTTTCTCGCTCGGAGCGAGGGCCGAACCTTTGAGCAATACTTTATCTGCAACAGAACGATCACAACCATGATAGGCGATCACTTGGCGTTGATAATTGTATTCATTCATGGACTCAGCTCTTGCCCCTCAAACTGATCTGCAACTCATTCTTGTCAATACATAGCATAAGCAGTCGCATTCATACCGTAGTCTAGTTCGCACGTAGGCTGAAAGATGCAAGAGCGTCGGACGAGGTGACCAGGGACAAGTGGCACGAGGAGGGCTAGTCATTTGAGTGTGCGAAGCGTAGGCGAAGTTTGAAGACGTCTTAATAAAAGCGAGATTACATGAGGCTTGAAGATGATTCCGAGCCGTTGAGTCACAAAACTCTGCTCAGTCTCTGAATCAAGAAGCATGCTCGCTCAAGTCTATTGGTTCATAGCCCAGAAGCTGCTTTCCGCGTTAAATTTCAACGAACTTTGGCACCGCATCTCACGCCGTGCGATGGCTGGCCTGTGTGGTTACTTGTCAAAAAAGCCTCACTCGAATAAGTGAGGCTTTTAAGAAAATGGGGTGGCTAACGGGACTGCTGCGCCATCTTCATGTTTTCCGGGCGGCACCTCTGTGCCTGAAAACATTGCGTCAAACCCGCTTTGTTCGCGGATTCTCGTCCCGCATATTTTAAGATGCATTTAAATGGGGTGGCTAACGGGACTCGAACCCGCGACCCCCGGAATCACAATCCGGTGCTCTAACCAACTGAGCTACAGCCACCATAAAGCGGAGCAATTTCGCGAATCCGTCCTCAGTTGTCAATCTCCCTTTGAACTACGGTTTACGGGTAAGCTGATAGCGTCGGGCGAGGGGTTGATTGGCCCGACAGGGTTTCTGGTGCAGGGCTTTCAGGGATGCGGGACGGCATCCGTCGCGAGTGCGGGTCGCAAGACCGAAAGCAAGCCGAGGGCTAAAATCACTTTGCCAATAGAAATCATGTCGGAATGTCTGGAGACATCCTTGCCTTAACGGCGGGGAGTGTTCAAACAAGTTTTATGCAAACGGTTCTCTTCGACCTCGACGGCACGCTTATCGATCATTTCTCGGCGATTCATTCGAGCATTGCGTATGCTCAAAAAGCGCTGGGCTTGCCTGAATCGAGCTACGAAATTGTCAAGGCCACGGTGGGGGGTTCGCTGCCCGTCACGATGGGAAAATTAATCGGCACGGAAAAGGTCGAAGCCGCCCTGCCCCATTTTCATGAACATTTTAATCGGGTCATGCTCAAAGATGTCGCGATCCTTCCCGGCGCAGCATGGTTGCTTGAAACGCTCCACGCGAAGGGACTGCAGTTGGCGGTCTTTACCAATAAATACGGCGAGCACGCGCGCGCGGTGCTGGAGCACCTGAAGCTCGACCGTTTTCTGACGCTGACCCTCGGCACGGAAGATTGCCCCTACCGTAAACCCGAGCCGGAATTCACCCAATACATCATGGACCAACTGAAGGCGGACCCTCGAAACACCTGCCTGATCGGCGATTCCCCCTTTGATGCCGCCGCTGCGGATGTCGGAAACCTTCCGAGTTACCTCGTGGCAACGGGATCGCACACCCAAGAGGCGCTCAGATCAGAGACCCAAGCGGTTGAAGTATATCAAAATCTCTTTGAACTGGGCGCCGGTGTTTTCAATCTGGATATTCCCTTAATTGCGAACGGATGACAACACACCCGCAACCCCTCGCAGTCCTTTGGGATATGGACGGCACTCTCATCGATCAAACCGTTGCGATTGTGCGCTGTTATGAAGCGGTCATTACGGGATTGGGTCACCGCGCTCCCAATCCGCAGGCGATTCGCCGCAGTCTGGGTGGACCGATGGCAAGCACGATGGCCCTCTTTGTTGAGGATTCTCAACTCGAAGATGCCTGTCAGCAATTCCGGACACGTTTTCCGGAGATGATGTATGATGGTCTGGAGATTTTACCCGGCGCCCTCCCCTGCATGGAATATTTCACCCGTCTCGGCATCCCTCAGGCGATTTTAACGAATAAACACGGCGCAACCGCCCGAGCGGTCAGTCAACACTGCGGCTTCGATGCCTTCGTGAGCGTTTGCCTTGGGAACGGCGATACGGAATGGAGCAAACCCGAACCGGAACTCGGCCGGACGGTGCTTGAGCGCTTGGGCATTGAAGCCGCCGGTGCAATCATGATCGGGGACTCGCCCACCGATGTCGCCACCGCGCAAGCGATTGACATTCCCTGCTATGCCGTCGCGACCGGTGCACACAGTGAAGCAGAACTCCAGGCGGTCGGTGCATACGCCAGCTACCCTTGCCTGAACACCCTTCTCGCCGACCTTCAGGCCTAGTCCATCCGGGGGGCGGTCTTTATCGCCGAGGGGCCAAATGCCATCGTGCCGGCCTTGAGCGTGCCCCTAAAGGACAAGGTAGGCGCAACCAGCGCACGTTGCCCCAGAACGGACCCCGGATTGAGGACCGCGTTGCAACCGACTTCGGCGGCATCACCGATCAAGGCACCCAGTTTGCGCATTCCGGTGGCATGGCTTCCACCTTCAAAATCCTTCACCCTCACACCCGCCTGATCGAGCCGCAGGTTCGAGCAAATCGCACCCGCCCCCAAATGGGCCTTGTTACCCAGCACCGAATCCCCGACATAGCTGTAATGCGGCACTTGTACCCCATCCAACAAAAGACAGTTTTTGAACTCGCAGGAATTCCCCAAGACACAACCTGCCCCCGCGATGACATTCCCGCGAATATAAACCCCCGGGCGCAATTCACAGCCTTCCCCGATATAAGCGGGGCCTATAATCGTTCCCTGTGCGGGTAGTTTCACACCCTCCGCCAAAAAGACCGGGCCTTCGATATGCAAACCGGCGGGAATCTCCGGTAAAGCTGCGGTGAAGTCGAAATCCGCCAAGGCAGCCTTAATGCCCTGCACCCATTCCCAGGGACTCGCCTCCATCGGGAAATAAGCCCCAAAGGGAAGCGAATCCGGAAATTCAAATAATTCACTCGCCTGCATACCCCTTAGAAATACCAACATTTCAAAACACGCCATTCAAAAATTGCCATCCACGCAGACAACTGTTCTTCTGATCCGCTTAGCCGGTTCTCATATCGGCTTCTATACCAGAATTTTTGTGCACGACGTAAAAGAAAAACCAAAAATGGTCGAACGGGCCATGTTGATCGGGATCACCCTGCCGGGCACGGATGTCGCCGAAACCCGCAGCCTGCTGGATGAACTGCGCGAACTGGTCACGACCCTTGGGATTGGGATTTGTCATGAGCGCATGCTCACGGTCCGCAAACCCCAGGCGAAACTCCTCGTCGGCTCGGGCAAAGCGGAGGAATTGGTTGAGGAAGCACAGGCGCATAATTGCGATGTTATTATTTTCGACAATGAACTCACGCCCGCCCAGCAACGCAACTGGGAACAGGCCGCCAAGGACAAGATCCTCGTCATCGACCGGCAGGAGGTCATTCTCGATATCTTCGGAGACCGCGCCCGCACAAAGGAAGCGGTGCTGCAGGTTGAACTGGCGCGCTTGGAATACAACCTCCCCCGCCTGAAGCGCGCCTGGACCCACCTCGACCGGCAACGGGGCGGTGGCGCAATCCAACGCGATGCGGGTGAGACCCAGTTGGAAATGGACCAACGCATGGTGCGCACCCAGATTTCCCGCGTCCGCAAGGAACTGGAAAGCGTCATTCAGCATCGTCACCTCCAGCGCAAGAAACGCATGACGGTACCGGTTCCGACCTGCGCGATCGTCGGATATACCAACGCCGGAAAATCCTCCCTCCTCAATCACCTGACCCAAGCCAACATCCTCGCGGAGGATAAACTCTTTGCGACCCTCGACCCAACTTCGCGGCGCTGCGAGCTCCCCAACGGACAAGCGCTCGTTATGACCGACACGGTGGGTTTTGTGCGAAATCTGCCGCACCGACTGGTCGATGCCTTCAAGGCGACCCTTGAGGAAGCGGTTGTTTCAAATTTCCTAATCCACGTACTCGACATCAACAGCCCCGAAGTGGAAGCACACGCCGAAACCACCCTGAAAGTCCTCGGTGAACTCGGGGTGAAGGACAAGCAGACCCTCACGGTTTTCAATAAAATCGATGACCTCTGGGATCCTGCACGGTTGGATGATTTAAAAATGCAATACCCCGAGGCATTATTCCTGAGCGCCCACACCGGGGAAGGCGTTGCAACGCTGCTCGAACGCATGCAGGCGATTATCGAAGCAGAATTTGCACAAATCCGCCTCCTGATTCCGCACGAACGCTATGACCTCGTGGCACGCCTCCATCGCGAGGGTACTGTACGCAAAGAGGAAAGTCGTGACGAGGGCACTTATCTCGTGAGCGCGATCCCCGCGCGGCTTCAATCCGCAGTGGCGCCTTTTATATTGGAGGCGGAGCAGGCATAGCTGAGAAAAATATAAAATCCTGCTCGACCCCCCGCGCCGGGCATCCGATGCTGAGTGCATGTCGCAGGAATTGGCTGCAGTTTACGAAGAATTGTCACGTTTGAAGGAAGCGGGAATGGAACGTGTCGCGGTAGCCCCGGAAACCCTTGAGCAGATCAAGGCCCTGCAAGGCACTCCCGCTCCGGCGGATACGAGCACTGAAACCAGCACCCCGCAAGCGGAGAAACCCAAGCCAGTCGAAGCGGAAGCGCCCAAAGTTGAAACACCACCGGAACCCGCCTTTCCCGAAGCCCCGGTTATTCAATTACCCGAGGGTGACCGCGCTCAGCAAATGGACGCCCTGCGTCAGATGGTGGAAGCATGCGAAACCTGCAAGGCCCACTTGGGCGATCACGATAAAGTCGTGTTTGGCACCGGTTCGGTTGATGCCGATATCTTCTTTTGCGGCGAAGCTCCCGGTGCGGATGAGGCGCGTGCCGGCGAACCCTTTGTAGGCGCGGCGGGCCAATTATTGACCAAGATTATTACCGCAATGGGCTTGAGCCGCGAAACGGTCTACATCGCCAATATCCTGAAATGGCGCCCGGAACACGACAAACCCTACGGCAACCGCCCGCCGACCTTGGAGGAGATGCACTTCTGCATGCCCTATCTAAAGGCACAAATCGAGATCGTTAATCCCAAGGTGCTCATCGCCCTCGGCAACACCGCCGTCACCGGTCTCCTGGGGCATGATCCGAAACGCCGCATGGGCGCGGTGCGCGGCAAATGGCATCAATATGCAGGCATCGATCTGATGATAACCTTTCACCCCGCCTACCTGCTCCGCAACGATACCGTAAAAACCAAACGCAACGTTTGGGAGGATATGCTGGAAGTCATGCGCAAAACCGGCATGGACATCAGCGAGCAGCAGGAAGGTTATTTCCTTCCCAAAGAATAAGCACTAGACGACTTCTGGATGCGGCCTACCCGACCGCGTGACCCTGCGTGAAGACCAATCCCTCGTTCGCCTCATTGGCCGCGACCGTTATGACTTCGCCCGGTTTGATGTCGCCATTCAAAATAGCCTCCGCCAGGGAATCCTCCAGGTAACGTTCGACCGCGCGTCGCAGCGGACGTGCCCCATACTTCTCGTCGTAACCCTTCTCGATGAGGAATGCTTTGGCAGAGTCCTCAAATTTGAAGGTGAGTTCGCGTTCCTTGAGACGTTGCGCGAGGTTGCGCAATTCGAGCGTTACGATTGATTCCATATCCTCACGACCCAGCGATTTGAAGATCACCAGTTCATTGAGGCGATTGAGGAATTCAGGCTTAAAGACCCGTTTGGTCTCATCCATGATTTTTTCCCGAATCTTGTCATACTCATTTTCGGCACTGCGCTCGATTCCAAAGCCCATGGAGGTGTTGCGTTGAAGAATCTCCGCCCCCACGTTTGAGGTCATAATGAGGATGGTGTTGCGGAAATCGACCTTGCGACCGAGACTATCGGTCAAGCGACCTTCTTCGAGGACCTGAAGCAGTAATTGCACAACATCAGGGTGCGCTTTCTCAATTTCGTCGAATAACACCACGCTGTAGGGCTTGCGTCGCACCGCTTCGGTCAATTGCCCGCCCTCTTCGTAGCCGACATATCCGGGAGGCGAACCCACCAGTCTGGAGACCGCAAATTTCTCCATATATTCCGACATATCAATTTGTATGATGGCATCCTTCTCGCCGAACATTTCCTCCGCCAAGACCTTCGCCAAGAGTGTTTTACCCACCCCCGTGGGTCCAAGGAACATGAAGGAACCGATTGGACGCTTGGGATCCTTGAGATCCGCGCGGGAACGACGCAAGGCACGCGCGATCACTTCAGTAGCGCGTCCCTGACCGATCACCTCGCTCTGCAATTTCGCTTCCAGTTCAAGCAGCTTCTTGCTTTCCTCCTGCTCCATGCGTGAGAGCGGAATCCCGGTCCATGCCGCAATGACGTGGAGCAGTTCATCCGCGCCGACCGTGAGGCGATTCTCCTCGCGCGACTGCTTCCACGCCTCGATGGCGTCGCTCTGTTCCTGACGCAATTTCTTTTCCTCGTCGCGGAACTTCGCGGCCTCTTCAAATTGTTGTTTGCCGATCGCGTTTTCCTTTTCTTCGCAGACCGATTCAATCTTTTCATTCATCGCCTCGATTTCCGGGGGACGTTTCAAAGATTCAATCCGCGCCCGCGCGCCCGCCTCATCGATGACATCGATCGCTTTATCCGGCAGAAAACGGGAGGTGATGTAACGTTCCGAAAGCCGTGCCGCCGCTTCGAGCGCCTCATCTGTGAATTTACACTTGTGGTGCTCCTCGTATTTGCTGCGGATGCCCTTCAGGATCAAGATCGTATCATCCACCGAGGGCGCGTCCACTTTCACCGATTGAAAACGTCGATCAAGGGCACTGTCCTTCTCGATATATTTGCGGTATTCGCCGAGCGTGGTGGCACCGATGCACTGCAACTCGCCCCGACTCAGGGCAGGTTTAAAAATATTGGAAGCATCCATCGCGCCCTCTGCGGCACCTGCACCCACAATGGTGTGGAGCTCGTCAATAAATATGATGACGTTTTTGGCACGGCGAATTTCATCCATCACGGCCTTGATGCGTTCTTCAAATTGCCCACGATATTTTGTACCCGCGACCATGAGCGCCAAATCGAGGGTGATCACACGTTTGTCCTGCAGGATCTCCGGCACCGCGCCCGATGCGATTTCCTGCGCCAAGCCTTCCACAATAGCGGTCTTGCCAACCCCCGCTTCACCAATCAGCACCGGATTGTTCTTGGTGCGGCGGCAGAGAATTTGAATGACGCGACGAATCTCGTCTTTGCGCCCAACCACGGGATCCATCTCCCCGCCCTGCGCCAACTCGGTCAAATCACGACCGAAGGCCTTGAGCGCCGGGGTCTTGGAGTCCTTGCGTTCTTCGGTTGGAACCGCCGAGCCACCGCCCGCGGTTTCCTCAGGTTCACCGGTGAAATTCGGGTCTAGTTCCGATAAAATCTCGTTGCGGCAACGTTCAATATCCACGTCGAGGGATTTGAGCACCCGGGCGGCAACCCCCTCCCCTTCACGCAACAACCCCAAAAGCAGGTGCTCTGTTCCAATGTAGGAATGATTGAGACCCTTTGCCTCCTTGCGAGCGAGCGCCAATACCTTCTTCACGCGTGGGGTGTAGGGAATGTTTCCAGAGGGTTTGCTTTCCGGGCCGGTACCCACCTGTTTTTCAACTGCAGTGCGAACCGTTTGCAAATCGAGACCCATCTTCTGCAATACATTGACCGCTACTCCCTGACCGAGATTGATGAGGCCCAGGAGGAGGTGCTCGGTGCCGATGTAATTATGGTGGAAACGGTCTGCCTCCTTGCGGGAAAGCGCGAGTACCTGTTGAGCACGTGGAGTAAAATTATTCAGTGGTTCCATAGTAGTGATATATTATTCGTGTTCTTCGAGGCTGTCAAAAGACAAGGGCGGAAGTTTTGAGAAAACCGAGCGCAGTTTAGCAGCGCGGGCGGTGTCGCGCAACTCCGGAGCAATGTCAGATTTAACATCATATTGGATGTGCCCCGGCTGGCACTCGATGAAGCACCGGTCCACTTCGGCACGACGCGATTCCGGGAGAAAATTGAAATCGACCGCCAAACGCAGCAGCGAAAGGAGATGCATCGCTTCGTTTGAGGTGAGGACGTGCGCATTTTGCAGCACTCCATAGGCGCGGCCAATTTGATCCCTGAGCATTTCGGGCTTGTCCTCCAGATATTTGAAACGCGCGTTTAACTCCTGATCGATAATGCTTTTCAGGACATTGCCCAAACGCTCGATGATTTCAGACTCCGACTCGCCAAGGGTTTGCTGGTTTGAAATCTGGAAAATATGCCCGGATGCATCGGAGCCTTCGCCGAAATGACCCCGAACCACAATGCCAAGCTGACCAACCGCGCGGGTCACTTTCTCCATGTTCTCAGACAAGACTAGTCCCGGCAAATGCATCATCACCGAAGCCCGCATCCCAGTCCCTAGATTCGTCGGGCAAGCAGTCAAATAACCCAATTCCTCAGAAAATGCCAAATTCAGGTATTCATCAATGGCATCATCAAATGAATTGATGCGCTTCCACAAGGACTTGAGATTAAACCCGGTTTTGAGAAACTGGATCCGCAAATGGTCCTCTTCATTGATCATGACGGAACAAGTTTGCTCTGAATTGATATAGACGCCGCAGCCCTTGCTGCTCTCGATCAACTCGCTGCTGATCAAGTGGCGTTCCAATAAAACCTGTTTCTCGAGCTCAGAAAGTTGTTCAATTTCCAAAAAAGTGCCGGATTCCATCGATTCAAGACGTTGGATTTGTGAGACACAATCGGTCAAAACGTCCCGGCGCTGCGACAGATTGGCACGCTGCGGAAAAGGGGCGCCGGTCAGGTTACGCGCGAGCCGAATGCGGGTACTGAGCACGACCGGCGCAGTGCGCTTGGAGCTTTGGGTGAGCTCGGCTTTTTTGCCATCTATAATGGATTCAATCATGCTTTGCTTACTTTAAGTCGGTTCGCTCGTCTGAGTTTCCAGGGCGTGGATTTCGTCGCGGTATTTCGCGGCTTCCTCATAGGCCTCGTCTTCAATGGCGCGGACCAGCGCGGACTTTAAATTATGCAGGCGGGTATGGTAACTTTGCCGATCCAAGGCGTGCGAGGGGACTTTGCCGGTATGCTTCAATCCCGAGTGCATATCCTCCAGAATCGGCTCTAGAATGGGCTCAAAAGCGGTATAGCACTCCGCGCAACCCATGCGTCCGGTTCGGCGAAAATCACTTGTGCGACAACCGCAGGCCGGGCATTGGAGCTGTTGTTCATCGCTGCCCATCGCGGCATTCGACTGCATCAACATCTCCGCCAAGGAGAAACCCTCCGGGTCAGAAACGCCCTTTTGCTGGGCACAGGTCTCACACAGGTCCACCTTGTGGATCTTGTTGTTGATAATCTGCGTCAAGTGAACGGTGGCAACCTCATCGCAGAATTTGCATTTTAAAACATCACCCATGCCTCACAGTTTGGTTAAAATTTCGAATTTGGCAAAAATTAAAGAGATATTTGCCACCTTTTGGCGGCAAAGTATTTGTTACTTGCATTTATTTTTGCATCAACTGTGCCAATCTTATGCCACAGCATGCCCTTCCGGCTATTTAGCTAGAGCTGCGTGCCATCTTTGGTGACCACTTGGTGGAAGGCATCCAGAAATTGCCCCGTGATGGGCCCTGGTTTTCCATCTCCAATAGGACGGGCATCGACTTCCACAATTGGGATTATTTCAGCCGCGGTCCCGGTCAGGAAGAGTTCATCCGCCACCCAGATGTCATAGCGCGTCAAATTCGCCTCCTGCCATTCAATCCCGAGCTTTTCGGCGAGTTCAAGCGCAGTGTCACGGGTGATCCCCTTCAAGGCACCCGCGCTGGCGGCGGGGGTCGTCAATTTGCCTTTGTGGATCACAAAAACATTATCTCCGGTACATTCTGCGACGTAACCCTGATCATTCAACATGATCGCCTCGTGATAGCCAAGATGCTGCGCCTCAATTTTCGCCAGGATGTTATTGAGATAATTCAAGGACTTGACGGCGGGCGGCAGCGCGGCGGGATTGCAGCGCCGGGTCGGAACCGTGATGATCTTCAGGCCGTTTTCGTAATATTCCTCCGGGTAAAGCTGAATTGAATCCGCAATGACAATGAGTTGTGGCTGGTCGCAATTCTTAATGGAAAGCCCCAGACTACCCTCACCCCGGGTAACCACCAGACGAATGTAGCCATCCTTCAAACCGTTGGCACGGCAGGTTTCGCAAACTGCTGCGGCAAGTTCCTCGCGGCTCCAGGGCATGGGCAACATGATGGCCTTTGCCGAGTATTCCAAGCGTTCGAGATGCGCATCCAATTTAAAAATACATCCATCATACAGGCGGATTCCTTCAAATATGCCATCACCATAGAGTAAACCGTGGTCAAAAACCGATACCTTGGCATCCTTGCGGTCCACCAATCCGTCATTCATGTAGATTTTCATAGAGATTTTTATGATGCCGCATGAAAACGGTTTGTCTAGTCCGCATCTTAGATAGTTTACCAATAAAAATCCGTGGATTCGGGTGCTTCTGTGCTAGCCCTATAGATACCTTTCAGGCTCACTTTCAATGTTTTACAAAATAGATTTGATTCCAGTTGACAAAACAAGCGCCCAAATTCAATTCTAATCGTTCGTAGCTGCTGAAAGCTGCTGTAGATATATGGAAAATTTTGCCGACCAATGCCTTGATATGGCCCGCTCAATTCTGGGTCACAATTTACAATCGATTAGCGAACAGGGCACTGTAACCCCTGTTGCGGGTGAAGCAAGCCGCCTCGATGAGCCGGGTCATGCCGCCCTCGCGATTGGCGAATACTACCGTGCAACCAATGAGACCAGCCTCGATGGCACCGACCTCGTCGATTTGGTGGCGCGTTGCGTTACGGCTCAGGCATTCACCGAAGAAGCCATGGAAAACGGCTTGGCATACGCCGCACTCGGCCTCCTTTCCTTTGGGCCTTCCAAAGAACGCAACGCCGTCTGGGAACGACTCATGGACCCGACTCGCGAACAGTTGGACCGTCAGCTTTTAGAACGCAGCGACTTCGACAACCACTTCCAAAGTTTCAACATTGCCAAGGCAGTTACACGTTTCAGCCTCGGGCTTTCCAAAAAAGACGAGACCGGGCAGCTCATCGATCGCTTCACCGAGCGCATTGAAAGCAATTCCAGCGCGGGCTATATGGACGATGCCGCCGGTATCACCGGTAGCATCGGGGGCGCATTTGATATCTACGGGGTCATGTCCTTCGTATTTATCCGCCAGGCGCTGCAATTACACGCCAATATCAACCTGCGCGATCGCAAGCTTCCCACCCTGAGGAGCCACAGCGAAAAATATCTCAAACTCTTACCCGATATCGTGCGCCAAGATGGTGTGGGCTGGGCTTATGGCCGCTCCATTGGTGCCTATGGTCAAATGCATTGCATCAGCCTAATCATGCAGGCTCTGCGTGACGACTGGATTACTGCAAACCAACGCGACCTTTATCTCGATACTGCCCGTCGCCTCTTCGTTAACTTCTTTGCGACTTATCTCGATCAGGAAAACGGCGACCTTGTCATTCGTGATGGCGAACGTGACACCGTCAACTACCACACCACCCGCATGGCGAATTTTGATGCCGTGCGCTATCTGTGCCAGTGGGCACGCCTTGCCCGCGCAATCGGCGGCGATGCTTCTCCCGCAAGTCCGGTGCCTTCCCGCAAGGTTGCACGCTTTGTCAATTTCGATAAATCACACCGCAAAGAACAAGGCCTCTTCCTTTATCAGGACCCCGAGAGCGGACTCGCTTTCCAATTGCCCCTGACCGGTAATATATCCAAGGCGCGTAATAGCTCCGCCTCCCTCGCATTCCCCCACTCGCCCGGTATCTTTGACTGGCCCTCCGAGACCTACTTGCCCATCATGACCCCCGAATTAACCTTCGGTGACAAGGTTATCGTCCCTGCCTTCTACGGAAAAAACTGCACCACCAGCATCGGTCTGCGCAACGCCCTCGTTTTCAAATACGACCAACCCGAACTCATCACCACCGACGAAACCATTGTGAACGGGCTCGGCAGCTGTAAAGTCACCTGGACCTTCCTCAAGGGCAAGCTCAGCTGTGAGTATTGCTTCAGCGTAAAGCAACAGGTCACCCTCGACCGCATGCGCTATATCCTCGCAATCAGCGCCCCCCACAGCAGCCACCGTGTTGGGACAGCCTTTTCGCTGGGCGCGGAGGGGCAACGTGCCAATGTTTTGAAAGACGACTTTCAAGCAGAGTGGAAACCATTGGAAACCGTCACCAACGATCCAAAATACCGTACCCACTACGGCAATATGCACTACCTGCAAATCCTGGAGCGCGACCACAAACTCGTCATGCGTCCGGGAGTGCAATACCGCCTCGCCCTCTCCTTCGAGCCCGACATCAGCTTCGCGGACGAATAAGCCTCAGCGAACGACCCCTGCCAACCCAACCCTATGCTCTCCAACCGAATCATTCCCTGTTTGGATGTGCACGGTGGACGTGTAGTGAAGGGTGTAAACTTTGTTAACTTGATCGACGCCGGCGATCCGGTCGAACAGGCCAAGGCATACGAAGCGCAGGGCGCCGATGAATTGGTCTTTCTCGACATTACCGCATCCAGCGACGAACGCGCTATCATGCACGATGTCGTGGAGCGCACCGCCTCGGAGTGCTTTATGCCGCTCACGGTGGGCGGCGGAATTCGAACCGTAGAGGACATCCGATCCATGCTGAATGCCGGCGCGGACAAAGTGAGCTTAAACACCGCCGCCCTCAAGGACCCTTCGCTCGTGGCCGATGCCGCCGCAAAATTCGGTAATCAATGTATTGTCGTTGCGATTGATGCGAAGCAAACCGCGCCGGGAAAATGGGAAGTTTACACCCACGGCGGGCGCAACCCCACCGGGATCGACGCGGTCGAATGGGCGAAACGCGTGACCGAACTCGGTGCGGGAGAAATCCTGCTAACGAGCATGGACGCCGACGGAACGAAGGACGGCTATGACCTCGCCCTGACACGGACGGTGAGCGCGGCAGTAACGATTCCGGTCATTGCTTCGGGCGGTGCCGGAACACTCGACCACTTAAAGGAAGCTTTTACTAAAGGTCATGCCAACGCGGTTCTGGCCGCTTCTATTTTTCATTTTGGTACCTACACGATCGCAGAAGCCAAGCAATCCCTCGCAGATGCGGGAATCGCGGTACGGCTCTAATTGAAATTGCGATTGCCCGCCTTGGCGGGAGCGGCATCCTTTTCCGTCATGCCCCCTGTCATCATTGATTGCCACACGCATGCCTATCCGCCCGAACTGAGCGCGGATCCCATCGCGTGGGCAACAAAACACAATGAACCGCACTGGGCGAAACTGGTGGCGCCGGGCGAGCGACCCTCGATTCAGGATTGGGCGACCCCGGAGCGCATGCTTTCAGACATGGATGCCGCAGGCGTGGATCAGGCGGTCCTGTTGGGTTGGTATTGGGAAAATGAGACCACCTGCCGCTGGCACAACACCGTCATTTCAAATTGGGTAAAGACTGCTCCGGATCGCTTCATCGGTTTTGCCGCAATTCAACCGCAGGTAAATGTCACCGCGCAACTTGAAGCGGCTGCGGAACTTGGGCTCCGGGGTGTCGGTGAATTGCATCAGGGGGTGCAGGGCTTCAATGCCGACAGTGCGGGCTGGCATGAAATGGCGGAATGGTGCGCCCGGCACAACTGGCCCATTAATTTGCACGTTACCGGCACGAAGGGGCGACAACATCCCGATGCGGTCGCCACGCCGCATGACGCAGTCCTCGCCCTTGCAACCAGCGCCCCAAACACAACGATCATACTCGCCCACTGGGGCGGCGATCTCCTGCTCCCCGAAGAGGGCGAGGCAGCACTTGAAATTCCGGGCAATGTTTACTTCGACTGCTCGGCGAGTCCCCTCCTTCACCCCGCTGCGGTGTTCCAGCAAGCCCTCCGTCTTGCCGGGCCGGATAAAATATTATTCGGGAGCGATTACCCCCTGCGGATCTTTCCCCGTGAACAAAGCCGCGCGAATTTCTCTCAATACCTCCGCTATATTAAAGAGCAGACCCACCTCGATCCGGAGACGCTTGAAGCGCTCTTGGGAGAGAACTTCAAGCGCTTGCTGAAACAAGGCTGAGGCCGTCGCTAGATTTCAAAGTCTGCGGGCGGCGTTTTGCGAACCCCACTCGGCGTGCGAATATTCGAAACCATTTCAGTGATATACGCGGGCGGCGGCTTGGTCATGTTACTGACCGCAAAGGCGACAATGAAATTGAGCAACATGCCCACAAACCCAATGCCCTCTGGCGTGATCCCAAAGAGGAGCTGCTCTTTTGTACCTCCAAGAAACTGGAAATACACAATATAACTACTCGTGAATAAAATACCGCAAACCATTCCGGCAATTCCGCCGACTCGATTGACGCGTGAAGAGAAAATACCCATCAGCAGCGTCGGGAAAAATGAAGAGGCCGCCAGACCAAAGGCAAAGGCAACCGTTTTAGCGATAAAGGCCGAAGGCGGGTTTACGCCGAAGTAGGCGGCCACGACCAGTGCCGCAAAGGAGGCCAAGCGCGCAAAATTAACTTCCTCCTTATCAGTTAAATCCGGCTTGATGATTTTTTTCATCAAGTCGTGCGAAATGGAAGTGGATAACACCAAGAGAAGACCTGCTGCGGTGGAAAGTGCCGCCGCGATACAACCCGCCATCAAGAGCGCGATCACCCACGGTGGCAGCCCCGCCATGTAGGGATTTGCCATCACCATGATGTCATTGCCGAAGTAAAGCTCGTTGGGATTGGAAAGATCCGCCTTATTCGCAAGGAGGCGTTGCCCGTGCACACCAATGCGCTGCTCTTCCGGGGCATCGTACAAGGGGTATTCGGGAGCTTTCCCCTGAAAAACGCTGAAGGTGCCCGCCTCGGATTTGCCGGGCCCAAAGTATTGAATGCGCCCGTCATTATTCTTATCCACCCAAGCCATTTGTCCGGTTTTCTCAAATTCCTTAAACCAATACGGCGCTTCGGTGTACGTTGTTTGGTGCAGTTTCTCAATGAGGTTTACACGGGAAAATGCTCCGATGGTGGGTGCGGTCAAATAGATCACCGCGATAAAACCCAAGGTCCAACAAGCGGACTTTCGCACCGCCTTGACGTCTTTAACGGTAAAGAAGCGGACGATCACATGCGGCAACCCCGCCGTGCCGCACATCAAGGCCGCCGTGATGCAAAACATATTAATGGTTGAGAGTTTACCGGAGGTGTATTCCGCAAAGCCAAGCTCTGCATTGATGGCATTCAATTTCGCCAGAAATGGAACCGCGGTGCCATCTGCGGTGTAATTCCCGATCAGTCCGAGCTGTGGCACGACATTGCCGGTCAAGGCCATCGCAATGAAAACCGCGGGAATGGTGTAGGAAAACGCCATTACGGAATACTGCGCAACTTGCGTGTACGTGATGCCTTTCATCCCGCCGAGTCCGGCATAGATAAAGACAATGACGGCTCCGCTGATGACACCGGATGGAATGCTGATACCGAAGAGTTGCGAGAAAACGACCCCGACGCCGCGCATTTGGCCCATGATATAGGTCATGCAAATAAAGATCGCACACACCACCGCGACCGCGCGCGCGGTGCGTGAGTAATAGCGATCCCCGATGAAATCCGGCACCGTCGCCTTGTTGAACTTACGCAGGAACGGCACCATCAGCATCGTCAGCAAAACAAAACCACCGGTCCAACCCATCAGGAAACGGGAGGCATCGTAGCCGCTGATTGCAACCGCTCCCGCCATGGAAATAAAGGTCGCTGCCGACATCCAGTCCGCCGCAGTCGCCATCCCGTTCGCCAACGGCGAGACTCCACCACCTGCTACATAATATTCCTTGGTTGAGGCCGCCCGCGAACGCGCTGCGATCACAATATAAACCGCGAACGAGGCGCCGATAAAAATTAGATTCAGAGTGCTTTGTGCTATTTCCATTGTTTAGTCCTCCTCGGTATATCCGTGTTTTTTATCGGTGCGGTTCATGCAAATCGCGTAGATTACGAGAATCACAACAAAACCGATGATGGAACCCTGCTGCGCCACCCAGAATCCAAAGGGAGCGGTACCGACCGCCGGGAAATTCGCGTCCAGCCAGTCACGACAAAGAATCGGCGCGACGTAGCCCAAGATAAACCAGAATACTAAAAGTATGCCGGTGAGTCGCAGACTCGCACGCCAGTGGGATTTGGAGTTTTGATCATTCATGAGGTATTGCAGACGATGGTTTGTATTGTGGGCTTGGATCACTGCGACTTTCAGGATCGTCGCAGGTTAATGTCTTTAACTGTCAAATTGAACTTGGAGATTTTCGACCACCCCGGGATCCGCAAGGGTCGTCGTATTTCCAAGTTCGCGGCCCTCCGCGATATCGCGCAGGAGACGGCGCATGATTTTACCGGAACGGGTCTTGGGAAGATCATGCGAAAAGACGATGCGCTCGGGGCGGGCAAATTTGCCGATGCTCTTGTCGATCATCTCCACCAATTCCTTGCGCAAATGGTCATCGTGCGCCCGGCCATCGATAACCGTCACAAAGGCAATCAAGCCCTGCCCTTTTATTTCATGCGGAATCCCAATGACCGCAGATTCGGCAACATCCTTGTGCTCGACAAATACGCTTTCCAGTTCCGCCGTGCCAATCCGGTGACCGGAAACGTTCACCACGTCATCGACCCGACCCAGAATCCAGTAGTAACCGTCCTCGTCGCGGCGGGCCCCATCACCGGGGAAATAATACTGCCCGCCCCATTTGCACCAGTAGGTGTCCTTGAAGCGCTGCGGGTCGCCATAAATCCCCCGCAACATTCCGGGCCATGGTTTTTTGATCGCAAGAATCCCCGCTTCCACCGACTCGCCCTCATCCGTGAGGATGTCTGGTTCAATCCCAAAGAACGGCACCGTTGCGCAGCCGGGCTTCGTTGCGATGGCACCTGGCATCGGCGTCAACATATGCCCGCCGGTTTCAGTCTGCCACCAGGTGTCCACAATCGGACAACGTTCGGCACCCACTTTTTCATGATACCACATCCACGCTTCCGGATTGATCGGTTCACCGACCGTCCCGAGGAGACGCAAGGAACTCAAATCCTTATGCGCCAGCCAGTTGTCGCCCCATTTCATGAAGGCGCGGATCGCGGTCGGAGCGGTGTAAAAAGTCGTCACCTTGTAGCGCTCAATGATCTCCCAGAAACGACCCTGATCCGGGAAATCCGGTGCGCCTTCATACATGACCTGCGTGACGCCATTTTGAAGAATCCCGTATACAATATAACTGTGACCGGTGATCCAGCCCACGTCGGCGGTACACCAATAAATGTCGTCCGGCTTCAGATCAAAAACGTATTTTGAAGTCAGGTATGTGAAGACCTGATACCCTGCAGTGGTGTGCATGATGCCCTTGGGCTTGCCGGTTGTCCCACTGGTATAGAGCAAAAAGAGCAGGTCCTCCGCTTCCATCGGTTCCGCCGGGCAATCAGCATCAACGCCGCTCACGACATCCGCATACCACGAATCGCGACCCGCTACCATCTCACAGTCGATGGCATGGTGCCCCCCGCGCTTAATGACCAATACATCCTTCACGCAGTCACAATTCGCCACGCCCTCATCCACGATCTTTTTAAGCTCGAGAATCTTGCCCCGACGATAGCCGCCATCGGCCGTAATCACCATGCGGGTCTCACTATCAAGAACCCGATCGCGAATCGAATCCGCCGAGAAGCCTCCAAAAATCACGGAATGCACCGCCCCAATACGCGCACAGGCCAACACTGAAATCGCTAACTCCGGGATCATCGGCAAATACACCGCAATGCGGTCACCCTTTTCGACCCCCATTTTTTTCAGAACATTGGCGAAACGACACACCTCCGCATGAAGTTCACGGAAAGTCAGGCTCCGTTGGTCACCCGGTTCACCCTCCCAGTGAAGCGCGACGCGATCACCCAGCCCGTTATCAAGATGCCGATCCAGACAATTGTAACTGATATTGGTCTGAGCACCATCAAACCATTTATAGAACGGAGCCTCACTGGCATCCAAAACAGAGTCCCACGGCTTGAACCAGTGCAAATCCTGCGCCGCTTCCGCCCAAAAGGCCTCCGGCTCCGCGATACTGCGTTCATAGAGTTCCCGGTAGGCCGCTTCACTTCCAATCAAGGCTTGTTCCGCAAAGGCCTGCGGCGGTTCAAAACTACGGTTTTCGTGGGATACACTCTCAAAGTTTTCGGGGGAATGAGTCATAAAAACCAAAATAAACTATTAGAAGCCTTTATAGCAAAGATTAAATTTATTTTTTAGTGCTAGGGCTTTTCGATTAAAAATAAAGCAAAACACAAGGCTCAACCATCATCATAAGCCATCCGCAACGCAGCAGCGCCGAACACCACCCCGCAAATTTCCACCGTCGATCTCCCCGGCAAAGCAATCGGCAATATCATTAATAAAGCTCGGCATTGGTATCTATCCTGAGTAGATAACAAAGATGGACACCGCTGAAGATTGTGGATTGGACGAAGGTTTAGGCAGAACGGACGAGGAGGCTTCTCCGCATCCTAACACTTGGGTCGAACCCCCTGCCCTTCCCTGATTCAGAACTCCCTGCGGGATAGAACACACAATACCACCGCCGTCGAAGAACACTCACAACACACCCTGTTAACCAGATACGAACCAGAAACGTATTAGCGGTAAAATGGCTGCAAGTGGCCAGAGATTTATTGTATCTTCGAACCTTAAAGCCGGAGTGCCGAACTTGCGTTAACGAGGACGGTCACCTCCAGCGACTGCTTAGCTCTTTTTGAGCTGCTCTAAAGTCACGAATTCCGCATTTATTGAATCCATTTTTTGCCGTCTGGATTCTAAAACAGGTCGATGCCAGGATGGAGATTCCGGCTCTTCATTCCCATGGCAAATGGCATCCCAAAGTTGCTCCATTGCCGTAAGTTTCTCCCTGTTAGACATTTCCTGAATTTCTGCAATACGCATTGTGCATAAGCATTTTCTTCTGTCTGACAAGTCATCCTTGTGTTATCTAGCTAACGTCAAGATGAGGCGCGATTTTGGCGCAGCCAAAATCGTTGTCCTCACTCGTCTTGTTGTGTTTCACTTTCTTCGCGCGGATCTTCGATTCCCAATTCTTTCAAGCGACGAGAGGCTAGAAGTTCTAGCCTGCGTGCTTGTGTCAAAAGTGTGCGCCGCAAGCCCTTGGAAACGCTCCGTTCACTTATAACTCTTGCTAGGTTTGCAATAGTATTTGCGCGCCTTGCCAGCCTAACATCTGGATGCTTCCTCGCCTTATAAAGCGAATCGGGGATGATCTTTTGTCTATAAGACTCTGGCAAATCGATGATTTCAGTTTCGATGATTTCCTTCTCATTTAAAACCGCACCTAAAGAAGAATTCTTCAAAACTTTACGGAAGACGGTATACTCCGCTTTATTGAGGAAGCTCTTTTTATCTTCATCAGCGGGAAGCGATTTGACTGCATCGTCAAGTGGCCAAATTTCAATCTCAGCTACTTCAAACGGGTCGAGCACGTTCATCGCTACGGCATCTGTGCGCTGGTTTGTAAGATGGCGACCAACCCTCCCCCTGAGATTTTCGTAAGTTTGCCCAACGTAGATCGGCTCTTCGTCGTAATCGAAGAAAGCATAGATGCCATGGGTAGAACTACCAATTCTTCTTTTCTTATCGTCAAGTTTGTCGAAAAATTCCCCGATCTCCCTTCGGATAGCTGATACTTCTTCTGGAAGCTCATTGTTCTTAGACTCTTTTCCCATACTGATTTCTTCCCTTTGAACCTTTTAAAAATTCTTTCTCCTGCTCCCAAATCGGATTGAGATAATTTCTCGCAATCCATTCCACAACGCTGACACACACAGCGTCTCCAAACCCGAAAAGTGCCTTATTAAGAGACAGATCCGAATCCAGCTTATAATCATCAGCGCCCATTAAACGGGCACACTCGCGAGGTGTTAAAAGTCTTACCTGAAACTTACCATTTCCTGCGACAAACAAAATTTGTCGTCCGCTACCTCCGCGTGGCGTTCTCAGGCAGCCCGCGATTCCATCCGTTCTTAGTTCTGCCATCGACCTTCCATTTCGAACGCGACGAAACACAGTGCCATAAGAAAAGCCTTCTCCACTAATCATTTCATCCGCAATAGCTCTGTGTCGGGGACTCATTTGATTAAGAAGATAATCGGCTCTTTCTTTAGACCACCAGTGTTTGGAATTAGGCGACAACTCTTCGACAATATCCGGCAGCCTTTTTGAGCTCACGGGTAATTCCGGGAGGGGACGAATGTTCCAATTTATTTCGGGATGCCAGAGTATAAAATCTGCTAATGCTGCGGGGCGGCAAGAGTTTTGAAAAAATCTAGTAGTCTCCTCTTCCACGTGCGGAATCGGATTCTCCCGAACCCCCACGACAAATAATCTTTGCCGACTTTGAGGGACAAAATTGGACGCATCAATAATGAATGGATCCACTGAATACCCCAGTTCATTAAGAGCCACACAAGCTGATTCAAAATCAGAGCCGTTATGCGACGAGAGAAATCCTGTAACATTTTCAAGCAATATGAAGTGGGGCTTCTGTCGTCCCATTCCCTTTATGCAGTCTATAAACCCCCAAAAAGCACCTGATCCAGATCCAGCTAAACCTTTTCTGGCCCCAGCAAGAGATAGGTCGGTGCATGGGAAGGAAGCTGTCGCCAAATCAACAGGAGGGATATTTTTCGAAACAAGATTGTGGACGTCGTCCAAAACAAAGTGACCATATTCTTCTTCAAAATTGTGGCTGTAAATAGCTTCTTTGTCTGGATCATTGTCATTCGCAAAGACAGTTTTCCATCCTGCGTTCTCAAGGCCAATACGCATCAGACCGATTCCTGCGAAAAATTCTGCTACTGTTTTTTCATGTTCCATATCATTAGATTTACGCGAGATGATGGCATGCATACAAGCGATCCACGAGCTTCTATTCTATTTTTACACAACAAATTATTATATGATTTCCAGACTATCCCACTGAAATTCCGGGTGCAAGTCGCAAACGCCTAGCGTTTTAACAGTATTACTAATCAGATGTCATGCAACCCTTACCACCAGCATGGCTAAACCGCTACCGTGGACCCCGGTAAGGCTGGGATCGAACTCCCGACCGGGATCTGCGACCGACCCGGTGATTAATCCCGACTCAGTCGGGACTCGACCGCACCGTTAAAAAAGCGCCCTCACCTTCTTCGGCGATTTCCATGACTTCAGCTGTTTTTCACGAAGCATTGCTTCGGACCTAGTCGAATACGTTTCACACCCCACTAACGTCCATCGTCCATTACGATGGGTGTACTTCCCGAGATGCTCCTTGCCTCCAGGCTAATTGTGCTGCTTTAAACGACGCTTTAGATCGGAGGTCTGCCCAATGTAAAGCCGACTCTTCTGATTCTCCAAAACGTAAACTAAATACATCGTAGAAAGAAGCGCTCAGTCGGAACTCAACCGCCCAAAGGCAGAAAATGGCTGCTCAGGCTGGGATCGAACCAGCGACCAAGTGATTAACAGTCACCTGCTCTACCGCTGAGCTACTGAGCAGCAAAGAAGCGTTAAATAATTCAATCCTACGAGTGTTTGTCAATCCTTTGTCGGGCAAATTTAAATCCTATTCTTAACGAAGAATAGACCTGCCCCGCCGATGGCCAGCTGCGACCCAAACGGTAGCATCAAAATCTCTGGATAGGCCCCTACCCCTACCCCTTCAGCTCGTTGACGAGGGCGGCGACGGTCTCTTTGGCATCGCCGTAGAGCATGCGGGTCTTTTCAAGGAAGTAGAGTTTGTTAATGAGTCCGGAGAATCCGGCACCCTGCCCGCGCTTCAGGGCATACACGGTGCGGGCTTCATGCGCCTTAATGATCGGCATGCCGTAAATCGGGCTTCCGGGATCGTCGCTTGCGGCCGGATTCACGACGTCGTTGGCTCCAATCACAATCGCGACGTCCACCGAGGGCATGCGGGGGTTGATGGAATCCATTTCCACGAGTTGTTCGTAGGGGACATCGGACTCGGCGAGGAGAACGTTCATGTGCCCGGGCATCCGACCGGCGACGGGGTGAATCGCGTAAAAGACCTCCGCGCCGTTTTCCTCGAGGAGTTCTCCGAGTTCCTTGACGACGTGTTGCGCCTGCGCGACCGCCATTCCGTAACCGGGGATAATCACGACCGAGCGGGCCGCCTCCAACACGTAGTAGGCATCCGAGACCGAGGCCGCTTTCATCTCGCCCTCCACCGCTTCCGATGCCCCGCCGCTCTGACCGCCGAAGCCGCTGAAGAGGACGTGCGCGAGGGTGCGATTCATGGCTTTGCACATGATCACGGTCAGGATCAATCCCGAGCAACCAACCAGGCAGCCCGCTACGATCAGGACATTATTTTGAATGGCAAATCCCGCCGCCGAGGCCGCGAGTCCGGAAAGACTGTTCAGGAGGGAAATCACCACCGGCATGTCACCGCCACCAATCGGAAGCACCACGAAGAGCCCGAGGCCGATACCGCCAATGAGGACGACCAGAAAGAGTTGATAGGCGAAGCCGCCATCGGGAGAAATACTGTAGGCGAGCGCCGAGCCAACCGAGAGCAAGAGCAAACCGATCGCGATCAGGCGTTGCATCGGCAGGACCGTGGGACTACCCGAAATTTTTTCCGACAGTTTCAACCAGGCGATCACACTCCCCGAAAAGGTCAAAGCGCCGATCCAGACCGCGGCGGAGGTTACCGAAGCGGTAAAGGACGGATGCACCGAGGCGTCCATGCCGCCCATTGCAAAGATTTCCTGATAGCCCGCCCAAGCGACCAGCACCGATGCCAAGCCACCAAAGCCGTTGAATAAAGCGACCAGTTCCGGCATGCCCGTCATCTTGACCACCCGCGACCAGACTACCCCGATCACCGTTCCCACCCCGATACCGATTCCTATCAAGCGGAAATCCATCCCCGATTTGAGCAAGGTCACCACCACCGCCAAGAGCATCCCCAGCGCCGAGATTAAATTCCCCCGCCGGGCGGTCTCGGCAGAACCGAGCATCTTGATCCCGAAAATAAAGAGAATCGCCGCCACGATGTAGGCGATGTTGAGCAAAGCCGCATTCATTACTTCGAGTCTCCCTTCTTTTTAAACATCGCCAGCATTCGATCGGTAACGAGATAACCGCCGACCACATTGACCGTTGCCAGAATCAGAGCCGCCAAACCGAGCCACTTCGCCAGTGGCGACTCAAACGCCCCCGCCGCAAGTATCGCACCCACAATCGTAATACCGGAAATCGCATTCGAGCCCGACATCAAAGGGGTGTGCAATTGCGACGGCACCTTCGCGATCAGCTCAAAGCCCAAAAATGCCGCGAGGACAAAAATGAAAAGCAGGAGTACCAATTCCATATCAAACAGGGGTTTTAAATTGTTCATGCACCACCGCGCCCTGGCGCACCATCACGCAGCCCTTCAGGATTTCATCCTCGCGGTCCAGCGCGAGAGTCGCGGATTCCGTATCGTAAAAATGCTCCACCAGCGCGAATAGATTAGCGGCAAACATTTCAGAGGCATCACGGGCAACCATGCCCTCCAGGCAACGGGTCCCCACCACTTTCACCCCGCCATCGGTTGTGATCGTTTCACCGGGAACCGTGCCTTCAACATTGCCGCCGGTCTCCGCTGCCAGATCCACCACCACCGCGCCGGCCCGCATCCCGGAGAGCATCTCCGCCGTTACAATGCGCGGCGCAGGACGCCCAAACAATTTCGCGGTCGTGATGACAATATCCGCCGAGGCACAGACCTTTGCCATCCCCGCTTGCTGCAATGCAATCTGCTCGGGCGTCAATTCCCTCGCATAACCGCCCTCCGTTTCCCCCGTCTCACCGAGGTCGATCTTCACAAATTTTGCGCCGAGAGACTTCACCTGTTCCTCCGCCACCGCGCGCGTATCAAAGGCTTCCACCCGCGCACCCAAACGCTTCGCGGTTGCGATGGCCTGCAAACCGGCAACCCCCACCCCGATCACAAAGACCCGTGCGGGCGATATCGTTCCGGCAGGCGTCATCATCATCGGCACCACCTTGCCTAAAAGTTGCGACGCCATAACCACCGCCGCATAGCCCGCCAAATTCGCCTGCGAACTCAACACATCCATCTTCTGCGCCAAAGTCGTCCGCGGAATCATCTCCAAGCTGATCGCGTCCACCCCCGCTCCTGAAAAGGCATCCAACAAGGCACGGTTGTTAAACGGATCCAACAGACTGATCGACACCGCGCCCTTCGGATACTCCTTCAACGCCGCATCACTCGGCGCATGGATGCGCAACACATGCGTCGCCTCCCGCAAACCCGCCTCCCGCGAATCCACCAAGACCGCACCCGCCGCTTCAAAAGCCGCATCCGGGAATCCACATCCCAGACCCAGGCCCCGTTCCACCCGCACCTCCGGCGCACCCTCCAGCGCACGCAGACGCTGCACCGAATCCGGCGTCGCCGCACAACGCTGTTCCAACGCATCGACCTCATTGGGAAAAAATAATATCATAAGATTAGGGGGAACTTAGCAGAAAATTAAGCACAGGTACAAACCTGTTTGAGGGAAATTTAGTAGTAGGAGGGGTAAAGGCGCAGACCCTAAAGCCTGCAAGCATTGCAATGTATAGATAACAAATCACTCCCCACGCCCCAGCATTACAGATTTTTCTGACTTTCACCCGCCGAGCCGCACAGAATGCCGCTTTGCTGCAGGAACTGAGGCGTGCTTCAGCGAATGAACGGGTTTTTCGTGGCTATCGCTCATTTTACTAAACATATAATATATTTTTGTTGATTGTGTAGGTTGTTTGTATTATTTGTAAATTTTAATCTATTTATTTATCAAGTATTCATAAAATGAACATCGAAGCATGCGAGAGAAGTAAAGGCTTTGCTCTGAAAGATGACAATGCAGCGCAAGAAGCGAAAAAACCTTAATCAGACAAATTATCACGGGAATTTCCGCTCCGCTCCAACAAGCCCCTCTCCTTCATGTTTTCGGTAATAACCAACATCCCAAGACACCTGAACCATGAAGAAAGCAGTAGTATTTCTCGAAGTAGAAGGCGGTAACGACAAATGCCGCGACGGACACCGCAAGGACACCATGCCAATGGTCAATGCCGTGCGTGACCGAGGCTGGGAAGCCGAAGTCGTTTACTATACCAATGATCGGCGCGTGGAATTGACGGAGACTCTCTCGAACCGCTTCGATGCTTACATCTCACGTATCAATCCTGGGCATATTCCCGGTGGAGAGGCCGTGTATTTGGAGTTTCTCAGAGAGCTCTCTCATGCAGGAATGCTGGGCTTGCCGACCGCAGACGCCATGATCGCCTTCGGAGCTAAAGACGCCCTCGTCAAGCTGACGGAATTTGAAATGGTTCCTGATGACACATACGCCTATTACGACATGGAGTCGTTTCGAAAGAAATTCCCCAGAGTCCTCTCCACCGGCGTGCGCGTGCTCAAGCAAAATCGTGGTTCGACCGGTTCGGGCATATGGAGGGTGGAGCCAAGCGGACATCAAAAGGTGGTCCCGGGCGAAGCCTTGCCGGAGAGCACTTTGGTTCGATGCACCGAAGCAGTCGACAACCATGTCGAGGAAAAGCCGCTTGGGGAATTCATGCGCTACTGTGATCAGTATCTCGGCGGCCATGGGGGAATGATCGTCGATATGCGGTATTTTCCACGCATTGTCGAAGGGGAGGTTCGAATCCTTTTTGTCGGAAGCAAGCCTGTGTTCGTTGTCGATAAAAAGCCTGCTGAGGGGGGCTTTTCAGCGACACTGTTTTCGGGTGCGCAATACACCTATGACCCACCCGAGAAGTGGCAACATCTCGTCGATCTTTTCCTGAGTGAACTTCCATATATCCGCGATCGGCTCGGCGGGCACCCGACCCCCCTGATCTGGACGGCCGACTTCATGCTCGACACCAAGCCGGATGGTTCCGATCGCTACGTCCTGGGAGAAATCAACTGCTCATGTGTGGGCTTTACAAGTCATCTCGACATGGGAATTCAAGACACTGTGGCCGAGGAGATCATCCGGGTCGTGCGCGAACAAAGGGGCGAACACGACGCAACTGGGCTACCCGCTATCGCCGGAGAGTCAAAATGAATAATGACGAGGGATTGAGTGCCACAAGAAGAATGAAAATGAAAACAATCATCGCGGCTGGAGTGATCTTTTCTGGAGCCTTCATTTTCGGTATCGCAGGCTACGTCCTCTCTACACCTATTCTAGAGGTCTTCGGCTCTCCGAGAATTACTGTTATCAATCGAACCGGAGAGCCAATCCATGACATATCGGTTATCCTTGGCTCCACAGAAACAAAAATGGAATCACTGAAAGAGAACCAGTTCAGAGCAGTCAAAATCAGGAAGAATTTCTCTGAATCAGCCACAACGATTCGATGGTCTGATTCGAAAGGTTATCACCAAGCACGAGCGGATGACTATATGGAAGATTATGGATTCTATCACTCGACGATAATTTTGCCTGAAGACCGACAGGCTGTAGTCATCTGGGAGGCTCGGTGATCGATCCAGGCGGTGGTGTCAACTCCGTTAGGTCGCTGCCTGACTTCACTCCTTGATACACCTCTAACGTTCGAGCAGCGACCACCCTAGCCCGGCTCACCCTGCGAAGACCGCCCCCGCATTACAGCATTTCTGACCTCCACCCCGCCGAGCCGCATACAATGCCGCTTTGCTGCCGGAACCGGGGCCTGCTTCAACGAACCGTGGGTTTGCGTGTGCTTGCAATATATTTTTTACAATTTAATTGTTTTGCTTGCGGTGGAAACATTATGCCCTATCTTGTCAATTTCCAATAATCCTCCAGCCCATAGATTCAGATCCATGACGGCATCGCTGACATTCAAAACAACACAGTTAAATTTCAGCATGAAGGACACAGGCATCAAAGGAACCGAAACTGACTTAATGAAAACTCAAACCAGACGTGACGGGCAACCCGTGCGCTAGCGCACACGATTATCCGCACTCGACGTTGGAGAATGAATAAAATAAAGAAATTTACCCTGCTATTCTTCGCAGTTGTAGGCACACTCAAAGCCAATCAAATTACTGGGCAGTTTGATTACACCTCAACCGGTTTTACTTCGGCAGTGTTCCCTGTCGTGGCTATTCAGAGTGAAGAACCTGCTTTTTTCATATTCGACATCCCCAGCCAGGAATTGCGCATCTTTAATTTTACGGATCGTTGGCTATCTCACAGTTTCGACAGGCATCGCATTTTTTCGGTATCGAGACGTGACTCTACAGATCCAGTGACGACTCTATCGGAACTCTTCGATTTTCAAAAAACTCTTTGGAATGGATCAAAGCTTTTAGACTACGGTGGAGGAATGGTGTTTTATCGTGATTTCACTATCTCAGAAGAAGGAAATTGGTCAGCATCGGAGTATGGGGGCATATGGGGCATCGGCAATGATACTTTCGGAAAGGTTCTCGAGCATAGGGCATATACGCCTGCACTTGACCATAAGGAAATACAGATAGAAAAAAGAAATGAATTCATCGAAGTATCTTTTTCCGCCACGTCCGGCTACTCACAAAAGCTAATGAAGAGTTATAATTTGTCACAATGGTTTGAAGTCGCCGATGCGGGTTCGAATTCACTACACGGGAATAGTTATGTGTCTTCACTTCTTAAGACTTATCGGTTGTCTGAGTCAGAGTCTTTGGCATTTTTCAAGGTGATCATAGAACCCTTAGCCTACGAAGAATGAAACCCGAACCAGACGAGGGTGGCAACGGCATTCGCCGCACAGTCTTCGACGTTCAAAAAATGAATAAAGCCTCCATAACACTCGCCGGATTAGCACTCTGTGCTATCGCATTCTTTGCTGGAACGAAATGGAACAAGCTACAAACACCGCTAATTACCTTTACCGGATGGGATGAATTAATCGGTTGGACAGAAGAAGAGAAAAATGAATTCCTCCAATTGATCGATACTGCCGAAGGAGCTTCACCTGAACAGTTATACATGTGGATCAAAGACTGCTCAGAAGTAAATGAAGCATTACTGGACGGCATACGCCATGATGAAGAATTATGCGTGGCATATAGTATCGCGATTCTTGGAATGGTCGAAAAAGAAGACCTAGCAGCTGTAAAAGAATTCTGCATCGATCGTATGGTAGCTTATTACAACCGTGAGGATAAAGGAACACCTGAGCTCATTATGGAAGGAAGAAATAAACTTAAGGATCGAATCGCAGAAGAAGCAATTAAGCACCCAACACTCCTTGATCAAATAAAGGAAAACCAGACGGATTGAGCAACGGCTACGCCAACGCTCATCCTCTACGTTCACAAGTGAAATGAAAAAAGGGAAATCACTCGCACTAATCGGTGCACTACTCCAATTCGGCCTAGTCTTCGGACTACTCGGGACTGTTATTGGTATGCTTGGTGCCTTTAAGGAAATAAAAGAACATAAAATAGAAGAAGAGAATTCGACTGAAGCACTTGCCGAAAGCATAAGCCTTGCATTGAATACCTCCGCCCTTGGAATCCTCACTGCTCTTGCCGGAATAGTGATGGTATTAATTGCCCTGTTCGCTTATCAATATAGAGCCCCTTGGTTCTTCTGGTTCCTTACGCTCTTTTCGATTATGGTCATTTTGCTATTCCCAATCGGGACCGTAGTTGGAATCGTCGTCCTAGTTTACATTATGCCCCGCAAGAAAGAATTCTGGTGTGAACCAGTCGAGACAGTCAACACCTAGGCTGCGCCTAGGCATCGGGCACTCCTCATCGTACCCACCCCTACCCTTTGGGAACGAGGGCTTCGTAGAGGGCGCGGAGTTTCATGGCGGTCTCGCGGATTTCTCCGGTGAAAGGCAAAGACCATACGGGAAGTGTTGCTGGTAGCGATAAACTCACACCCAACCCTATTATTCATCACGAAACGAGCCGATCCATCGGATTTCCCTTGGCAAGAAATTCCCTGAAATCTTTGGATATGCGATCATCTCCAGCTACACGCTCCCAGAAGTCGTGCGCGATCATTACAGCATCATTCATACAATCTTCAATGAAACCCACGTCGGTCAGTGCGCGGGGTGAAAAATCATACGGAAGCACTTGACCTCCCTGAGGCGCAAAGCCCATCGGGCACATATCGTATACGGGTAAGATCCGAAATACGTTTCCGTCAATCCCCAGACTCAGATTACCCAAGTGCTTATCGGTATTATTGATCAGCTTTCCGAAACACCATAGCGACAACACATCCAGATAATGTTGCCACGAAATAAGCTCACGCTGAAAGAGTGCTTCAGCAACCCGGTACCAGTCATTCCCGATTCCGGTAAACTCAGAGTCGATGGCTTGCATTGAAATCATCGACATCCGACCATACTCGCCGGAACGATCAAAACGTTGAGACTCTAAAAACAGTCGCCCCCCAGCCTCGATCAAAGTCGTCTCAGCCGCGGGCCATGATTCATGGTGTAAGGCCTCCGCTGCATGGAATTCAGCAATGAGAATGTCACGCCAACGCCGCGCGATCGCGTCGTCACCGGTTGGCGAAAACTTCACGATTACATGCGACATTCTCTCACTGCAAAAAGCGGTAAACTTTGGTTGTTCACCCCCCGCCGAAGATCCAGGGAGAATTCCACGCATTACTTCATCCGCCAACTCTGGATAATCCTTTGATGTCACCCCGCGCGGCTTCCTGCGCACGCGCAAATGCGCCTGTTCGCCAAACTTGAAATTACCCGGCAAGTCATCGCCATTCGAAATAAGGTAACGACCGATGTGATCGACATTCCATTGACGCGCATCATTCGGGAAATCCGGCGATTGGGCAGCCATCTCCTCCGCAATATGCCGCCCGAGATATCCCTGCGGAGCAAGATCGTACAAGAAATAAGGGAGATCGTCATAAAAGCCATCTCCACGCTCACCGGCCAATACTCCAGAAGCCCCGGTCAATGGTTGCACAAAAAACCCTCCATGTGCCAAGGGACGTAGGTTCGCGACCGCAGTGTTGTTTCCATGCGCATCAACCATAAAAAGGGGAAAGCGGTCACTCCCCCCAAAGGCATTCCGTGTCATTGCATAATAAACGACCCGACCCGCCTTCCGCCGAATGATCGAATCCCTCATCATGCGAAGCTGACGAGACACCGCTGCCTGAGTCAGACCCGTTAGAGCCTGAATTTCCTTCGAGGTCGCCGGCCCCTGCGACAAAATAGCTGCAATTGTTTCACGCATCGCCTACTAAATGACTAGATATTTGACTAGAATTGTCAATCACATAACGCACCATTAAATGTTATTGTAGAATGGTTTATAAATTATTAAAATCCATATCTGCATAGAATTCTGACTAGAATTATGACTAGCATGACAACAAGTCGCGCCGCAAACCAACAGGATCAGCGAAACCGCCCCTAGCCAGGTTCCCCCTCCTGCGAAGACCGCCCCCGCATTACAGAATTTCTCTTACCGCACCATATCTGAGCTCTTCGAATCATACATAATGGCCTGTGTTCAAAGGCAAAAGGTTGAGCTAGCTACACACTTCTAGCTGCGCTTGATCTCTATATTTTTATTTTTTAGGTTTATTTTTTATTATATGGGATTTATATCCTTATTATTAATTTAAAACCGGTATCAAATATGAAATATTCATCCAGCATTATAGCCTTCATTCTAGCCTGCCTTCTGTCTGGATGCATGCAAACCTATCAAACCCCTGGTACGAGAGCGAATCTCGCCGAATTGGCCCCAATGAACATTAAAGATGGCTTCTTAAGCGAACCATCCAATCCTTTCCCTGCCAATATAGTCGCTATCCGAGTTCAAGATGGCAACTACACGAACTACAATCTGGGGAAATATGGAGGGGTTGTTGCGCGCGGGAGATATTCGGTTGTTCCAACTAGAGAAGTGGAAGAAGAAAAAGCCCTCCAGCAGATCCAATCGCTCCCGAAAGTAAATCAAATCATTTCCTTGAATCGCTTGCTCCTCCCGGATCAATTGAATTCACTGGATCAGCTAAGAGAAAGCGCATCCAAACTGAAGGGCGATTTGATCCTTCTGTATACTTTCGATACCGTTTTCTTCGACGAAGACAAAGCGAGAGTCTTGACTACGATTACCCTAGGCTTCTCACCCAATAAGCGCATACATGCCACGACAACAGCATCTGCCCTACTCATTGATACCCGAACCGGATATATCTATTCTGCCTACGAATCAACTGCATCCGACAAAAAGCTTTCTTCAGCATGGGGAACCAGAGAGTTGGCTGACAAAGTCAGACTGGAAACCGAAAAAGAAGCTTTCTCAAAACTTGCCGATGAATTCGTAAAAACCTGGGGCAACATAAGTAACTTAAAGCCTTAACTTCTCTCTAGTTCGGGGAAAACACAGATAATATGGTAGGAGTGTCAGTTTATCACCACTGGTAACGCCTACGATGTAACCTTAAACAGAACTGACGCCCCCTTTTTCTCGGTTGCGCGTAGGGCATACCACCATTACCAAGGTTATCCTCCTGCTACTCCCTTTCTTTATGGCAATGATCATTGCCTTGCTTGCGATTACCTACATAACCCGAACTTTCGAGTTGGTCGCCTACGCTTCTTTAACAAAACTAGGGTTGCCGATTTTAAATATATGGTCATGCGCAAACACTTTAAAAGTGGCGCTACCGGTAAGCTTGACGCAAGGCACAAGTTCCTAGTCAAGCTCTTCACGTATAAACCAATACCTCAAGCTAAACTCATCGTTTTTGACCTCAATTTTCTCAATGTCTCTCTCTGTGTAGGTATCGCATTCATCACGCATTTTGTCTCTCAAATCATACCAGAAAATAAGCCAGTGCCTCTTAAAAAATAACATTTAGACTTTTCGTTACGCTACTCATGAGACTGGTAATTATGCTTCACTCGACCATTCGTCTGGAACAAGTGCCGGTGGTTTCGTCCATGGGTCTTCCACGAGAGAATCCTGATACCATTGATCCTTTAGGTTTGCGTGTTCACTTACGATTATCTGAAACCCAGGGCACTCCTCGGATGCAAAGCGGTAGAGCAACTGAAAGAGAGTCCTGACCTTTTCAATATCCGCATCTCTCTCAGTCTGAGCGACTGAACCTCCAGCCTCCTCATATGACACTTCAGACGGAAAGTAGACTTGTGTCGGCTGGTCGATCATTAAGATCGAGGGTATAGGTCGCTTGTTTTTGAAAGAAAAATGATGCAAAGCTAATAACGTAGCTAGATGATACGCTAGGTGGTTAGAGCCTCCTCCTGTATTCGCCATTGGGACAGGAGCTCGGTCAGGCCTATCAGCAACTATAGTCAAGTTATTGAAATCAAAATGGAAGGGATGCTCGGAAAACTCAGCTTCTAATTCCTTAGCATAGACCCCAATCCTGCTCGACATAATGTTTAAGATGGATGCGAGTCGCTCAGCGCTATCGTCCGCGCCAATCTCGTGTTCTAGCATCTCAACTCTTCGAGCCAATTGATCACGTCGCTTCAATAGATTCTCTAAGTCCCCCTCGGGTCTATAAGTCTCCAGAAAAAGACTGATTCGCCCAACAGTTTTTGCGGCTGCATTATTTATGTTTCCCATTTCAGCAATAGCTTCATTGGCTGAAATCGCCGATGCTAAGGCTTCGTTTTTCTGCTGAATCTTGAGCGAAAACTTCTCAATGCCTTCTTCTAGTTTAGACATATACTCCTGGAGTTGTGGCCGCTCTCCGAGAACCTCCATCATCTCTTGATTTAACGACTCCAGTTCTCCTAGTAATACACTGGCGATGGGCATCCTCATCCCTAAATTTTCTTCGCAAAAAGGCCATTGCCATTCACCAGTTTCATGAGCCCTCGGTAGAGCATTAATAGATTCTAGGCGATCTTTCTGCTCAGATGCCTCTTTAGAGAAGCCTTCTTCTCTGTCGGAGAAATTTTTAGCCGCTTTTAAACTATCTCTAAGCTTCGACCGTTCAGACCTGAGCAAACGCACTTCATCTTCTAAGGTTGAAATACGCCCAGCTTGGTCATCAGGCAGTGCATTTGGCCTCCAATCAAGAGTTCTCTTCAATAATTCGACGATATCGTCATTTGTTTCAGGTGTATCAAAATCTCCCAATACATCCACCTGTTTAGCCTCAGCCAATAGAGACACGCCGCGTGTATTAAGCTCCTCGGCAAACTGATTCGCCTCTGAGATCAGCTTCTCCTGAATTTTGAGTTCTCGTTTCGCGATCCTAAGTTTAGTCTCAGTCTCCAGTTTGTTCTCAGGCGCTACACCGAGTAAGATAGGGAGTGTATCCTTAATTGCCTGAGGCATCTGAGGCTCGTTCTGTCGGTAGAACAGCTGTTCATTATTCGCAACCAAACTCTGTTTCTGGAATAGGTAGTAGTAAGTATGCTTCACATTAGCTTCATAGCTATTGCGGCTCTGATGCAGTTCCACGGAGGTTCTATTCTCAGGAATACCCAGCAAGTCGGACAAGAGGCCTACAACAGTCGCATCATCACTGTTGACCTTGAGCTCCTTATATTCTGGTGGGCTAATCTTTGCGCCTCGATGCAGCATTGTGGTCGAGCAACTGGAATGGTTCTTACTTGGTCGAGGCTTTGCAATCAGAACCTGCTCCCCATCAAACTGATAAATAACCCCATACCACGAAACCTTATCACGAATAACTCCCTCAGGCACTTTGAAACTACTCCTTCCCATGCAGTATTCGACAATTGTGGATAGTGCCGACTTACCCGTGGATGAACGTCCTGTTATCACGTTTAGGCCACCGGTATTAAACTTCAGTTCCCTTAACTGAGCATCGTGGCTGTAGATTAGAATGGATGCGATTTTCATGGTCGAACTCCTAATGATGTGTAAATGGTTACTCTGTCGTTTATTACCGCCAGCTTTTTGCCAATTGTCTTAGCTACAGATTGGCAGGCCTTACTTTCGTCAGTTCCTGTAATAGTTTTCCTTACGCCCTTAGGCACTAATTTTATGTTCCCAGAATCGGTCACTGAGATAGCCCCATAGTTCATCAAATAGCCGAGAGCCTCCAATGAATACGGCATTAACCCCTTAGCTCTGTCGCTAAAGCCAACTAAGATTTGGGGATTAGTTTCTATGATTTTCGCAAAATAGCTCCTGCTTCCAGCAAGGAAGGATTCCCGGGTTTCCTTATGCAAAGAAAGAGGGAGGATTAGCAGGCTGACAGAAAAAGGCATTCCCTCCTCTTCTTCTGACTCATAGCCTTCAAGCGCACGTGACAAAACCACTCCACAGAATGATGGATTGAACAAATTCCGAATCTCGCGAGGTCGTTGCTTCCACGGTTTCATTCAGAACCTTTCGTTAAAATTTCGCTCAAGCGTGAGAGGAACTGAGGGTGCCAGTGAATACGAGGTGCCTCTTCATTCGCAAGCATATGGTAGCTTCCCATCATGACATACTGTTCCGTAACTTGAGGACGGATTCGCAATTTTTCCTGATCGTTTGTTTCGAACCAGTTAAGCAGCTCTTTTCCTGCATTCTGTAACTCGTTTTCCTGAGAGCCGTCATCCACTTTCCCCCAAAGAATGTTTTTCATCCGATCCCATTCATCCACGAGCCTATCATCATACTCGTCAACTTCGCCCGTAATAGTAACATGTTCACGAGCCCATGAGCCTCTCTGCTCGAATGCACGGTAATAATCTAGAATGGCGCGCTTTATCCGCTCCTGATTTACCCCTAAGACTCTTAACTGCTCGACAAACAGGCGCGGGTCGTTGTGTGGGTCTGCGCCCTCTGGAGGCGTAGCATGCCGAAAATCAATGGGAAGATTATCATCGCGAAACTCGTCGCAGAAGCGATGAAGCATTTCTGAAACCTCTATACCAGAAGCCGGTTCTACTCGCTTTCCGTCCATCAATGAGATTGCGACATCATTCCACCATCCCTCTAACCGCTGGTAAACTGCTTTCCGAAACTTCGGACGAGTTGAGCGCATATACCGGCTCATCACTTTTTCAGGTATCTCAACAATTCTAACTTGCTGATCGAAAATTGCGATTCGAGCAAGGAATAGTACCTTATCTTCTTCGTCTAAGTCATCGAATTCATTCTTAATCTTGAGAATTATCTGCGATTCTGTTCCAGAAAGCACTTCATCAGAAAGCTTAACGATTTCGGGGTCGAGCGATGCGCCATTTAGGAAGTTTTCTAGATAACTTCCTTTAGCTACGCTTCCTGTGGTAAATAGAAAATACCTTGAAGGGCTATCCGCAGACCTATCTCCCTTGAAATGCTGGATCCAAATTCGAACAGATTTCCAGAAATCAATGGACAGGTCGGACAAAGTATCCCCAGGTGCCTTATGTTTCAATGAGGCGAGAATTTTGCCCTCATCGCCATTATCAAAATCGAGATCATCATCCTTCTCAATGAAGCATTTGGTATCTTCTGGTAGCTCAAGGATCTTAAGTAGCCCAAATCGAATCTGGTAAATATAACCAAGACCCTGTTGCGCCGCTAAAAACTTATTCTGCTGATTCGCCATGAGAAATCCTAGGTGAGAAGTGTTTTAAGTTTCCCCGCCAGCAAGGTTTTCCGTTGTTTAGCGAATTTGGCGAAGTCCTTGAAATCAAGGCTTACATCAAGGGGGATGCCACACCGTTCCAAGAAGCTATCCCGATCCTTGCGCTCGGTTTCATGCCTTACCCAGTTGACGAGAGATTTGTCCTGCTTGGACATATTCTCGTTCGAATCCAGCATCTGGAGGTTAACCATACTGTTTTTCCAATCAGGAGACATAAAATAGGTAGTCTCCTCGTCATTAAGCTCCAGAGCTTCAATATATTTCTTACGGAAAGAACTTATCGGATGCAAATGATCTTTATGAAAATCGTTGTTTCGGTAGTCCAACTGAGGGTTTAGGAGTGCAAGTATACTAAATGCGTAACGGTCTTCCTTCTGAGTTTTGAGCAATTCGTCGATAAACTCATCGCCCACGCTAATATCCCGACGTATCGAACTATTTATGGATTCTACCGGAAACTCGATAATACCATCACGCAACTTCTCGCTTGAAGACACATCTTCTGTGAATGCTCTCCTGATTTGGGAAAGAGTGCCATCAGACTGCCCACCGAAGACGCGCTTAAGCGTCATCACATGAAGCCATTTCTTTGTTATGGCTCGATCCTGCTCATACTGCTTCTGCGTCTTGAAGTGCGCATAAATCCCACGATGATACAGGTAGTAAATTATGGGGATCACCGCGTTCTTCGAAGTCAGCGTAAAGTCCTTGTATCCGTAGCTCTTCAGTAGATCGAAAGAGCATTCAATGGCGTCTCTAATCTTCTCCCAATCTTTCTCAAAGTTGTGGGCATTCTCCGTAGTGAAGTTCGTGACTTTAAAGCGAATATCCGAACTAAAGAGATAGAGATACGTTTTGAAGACAAATTCCTTCGAGATCGAGAAGCCAATATCTCGAACCCTATCCACTAAAGTGTGGATCTCTTGGCGAGCATCTTTTCTCTTCCAGTTTGCTATCGCGATGGACATAATTAGATCCGAGAAATTCAGAGGTAGCCCACCGCTGTTAATCCGAATGAAAATGTTAAGCGCTTTTTGAAGGTCCTGCTCTTTCTCCAAAAAATAGTTCACTAAAAACTTTGTGAATATTATTGAATGGAGCGTAGATAGGATTCGCATTGAAACAGCACTCAACTGATTTGCAGTCACATAGTCATTGAAATCAGCAATGTCTTTGATCGACAGAATTTTTCCAACTCTAAACCATTTGGAATCATGGATATCTTCCTTATTGGTCTCTGAGTCTTTCAAAAATATAAACTCATATACCCTCCCGTCCTCTTCCTCGCTTTCCTTAAGCTTGCCGGCGATATTTAAATAAAGTCTTCTTGTTGGAATACTCCATTCATCATTATTCCAATGCCTTCGAGGCTCTTTATAGGCATAGCTTCCTTTCAGGCCAACATAGAGTGAAGTCAGTCGCTGCTGACCGTCCAGCACTGCGGTGAAGTTACCCAAGCCCTCCACATTGGCATTGTCGTTATGCGTTTTATAGCGCTCCCGATATTTTCTTAGAAAAGAGTAGAATCGGTAGCCATTAACGCTCGCTCCTTCAACATTCCAAAACAGAAATGAGCTGATCGGATATCCCCGCATGATAGAATCGAAGAGCCACTCAATTTTGTCTGATCCCCATTCAAATTCGCGTTGAATCGCCAGCAAAAGATATCTGCCAGCATGAACGTTCTCGATGGCTTCGCTGATTGTGATCGGTGTTTGGAATGACATGATAAAGATTTGTTCTTATTAAGATAGCCCAACGACCTTCGTTAGGGCTTTTCCAAATTTTGGGTAGTTCTTTTTGAAACCGTCATCAAAGTCGACTTCAAGGCGCTGTTGGGCGAGCGGGAGAATGAAATCGCGTTCCCAGTCGGCGAGCTCGGTGAAGGATTTTTCGATTTTTGTCTGTTCTTTTTAGAAGCTGTTTTGTCACGGGCACTGGTGGACTCACTGGCGAGGATTTCGCTGAGGTCCTGTCTCCTGTTACGTAGCTTATTCTGGAACTCTCGCAGGTAGTCGTTGAGTAGCAGGCTAACTGTGTCCCGGTTGTAGCGGTGCAGGCAGACGAGTGCTTGGAAGCTCTTCTTCGAACTTTGGAAGAGCCAATAAATGAGCCACTTCTTGGAGGTCTTGAGGTGATCCTTGTAGAAATCGCTAACGAAATACTCCCGCTGATCCTTCCCCACGACTTGTCAATGAACTGGATATTCTCGCGCAGGATATCTTCGCTGAGAGTGAATCTAAGAAACTCGAGGAAGCGAGCCACTTTGTTGCCCTCAAACCATTCACCATCGAGAACTGGGATAATGTTATCCTCGTTGAGAGGAAATAAAGCCTCCTTCAAAGGCTCTAGATGGTCTTCTACGTTTTCTACTGCATTAGTTAGAGACAGGCCTTCCTTATCCAATGAGTAGAGGCTAGACAGCAAAATTCCGTACATATTAATTTTTGAACTGGTTTTCCTTGAGCCTATAGCCTTATTTATTATTTATTTATTAGGTAAAAATTACCAACAGCATTACAAGATAAAAAGTTAATATAAAAAAATGAAAGGCAAAGAAGCTAACATTTAAATAGCAAATAACCCTGCCCTATTCCACACCTCCAAAGACCGCCGATCAATCGCATACCTTAACCCACCCCTACCCTTTGGGAACGAGGGCTTCGTAGAGGGCGCGGAGTTTCATGTCGGTCTCGCGGATTTCTCCTTCGGCGGTGGAGCCTGCGACGACGCCGGCGCCGGAGTAGAGTTTGGCGGATTTTCCTTTGATCAAGGCGGAGCGGATTCCAACGACGAGTTCGCCGTCGTTGAGGTGATTGAACCAACCGAGGGCGCCGGCGTAGAGTCCGCGTTCGGAGGATTCGAGTCCGGGCAGCGCGTCGAGGGCGGCCTCGCGGGGGGTGCCGCCAACGGCGGGGGTCGGGTGTAATTCCTCGGCGATATCGAGGAGGTGAACCCCGCGTTTGACTTCCGCTTCGATGGGGGTGCGGAGGTGTTGGACATTGGCGAGGGGCAAGAGGTTGGGTCCACCGATCGCTTGTCCGTTGATGCCGCGCACAAAGAGACGCCGGATGATGGAATCGCGGACGCAGGAATGTTCCCACAGATCCTTTTCGCTATTTAACAAGGCACGTGCCAGGCGGGCGTCATCTGCGGCGGTCGTTCCACGGGGTGCCGAACCGGCGATGGCTTCGGTCTGTAGGCGTTGTTCATTGATCTTGAGGAGACGTTCCGGGCTGGCGCCGATAAAACTGCAGCCCGCGTTGTTACCGTAGGAGAAAGTATGGCAATCATTGAAACGGGCGCGAAGACGATTGAGCGCCGCGAAGGGTTGCCAGTCCGAGTTGGCGGTCAGTTCCCGCACGCGTGACAGGACGATTTTATCATAGCGTTGCTGGGCGATGTCCTTGAGCGCCGCCTCCACCAACGCTCCGAAGGGTCGCTCTCCGAGTTCACGTTCCTCGACCACCGCGAGTTCCGTTTCCCGTGCTGCCGCCTCGGCGGGATTCGCCTCGTAATTAAAAACGGAAAATTTTTCATAGGCGGCCCAGACGCGATCCACGAGCGGGTCCAAATCGCAATCGGGCTCAATCCGCACATTCGCGACCGCGCCAAAGCGTTCCCCCATACGGGAGACCTGCCAACGCGGCACGAAGACACTCGCCGCCGGGAAATCCGCCCCCTCGGTCGCGGTTTGCTCAAAGGTGAATGCCGTAAAAAAATGCGGCCCTGCAAAGGGCGCGGAAAGATCCCCCACCGCAATGGTGTGCTCCAGAATGTTCTCCGCGAAATCCTTGATCGCCTGAAAACGCCCCGCCCCGGAGAAATGCCCCTCGACCAATGCCTCCGCGCCTGCCAATGCCTGTCCATGCGACGGCGATTCCAGATAGAAATGCTGCTCCCCGGTTTCCAGGATCGATTCCAGCACCGCGAGCGGTTCAATATATTCCACCTCCATTGAAATACTCGCCAATTGGAAGTGTTCTTTTTCAATCGCCGCTTCGCGACACGCCGCGAGAAAAACCCGCAGGTCGTCCTTGCGGTATTTTCTGACGTTATCGGATGGGATGATTTGCACGGACTAACTAAGCAAACCAGCTAACGGAAAACCGCAACCCTGCTTTGCAGAGATCCGGAATCGGCGAGAATCGTGCTTTTGTTTTGCACCGGGCGGGAAGGCTTCCCTTATATAGGGGGATGTCCGAGTCGATTGACCACCTCATGCCCAGCTTTCCGCCCATTGATTTCAAGGGCGAATTGAATGCGGAGCAATACGCGGCGGTCACGGCGGAACCCGGCCCCGCCCTCGTGCTGGCGGGCGCGGGATCGGGCAAAACCCGCACCCTCACCTACCGGGTCGCCTACCTCCTCCACACCGGTATTCAGCCGCACGAAATCCTCCTCCTCACCTTTACCAATAAAGCCGCCCGCGAAATGCTCGAACGGGTCGAGGATCTCACCGGGATTTCCCGGCGTCAGCTCTGGGGCGGGACCTTCCACAGTATTGCCCAGCGCATCCTCCGGGTCCATGGCGAAAAGATCGGCCTGAAGCGCCACTACACCATCCTCGACGAGGGCGAGGCGGAATCACTCCTCAAAAACTGCATCAACTCGGTCGATTCGAAGTTCATCAAAGGCAAGCACAACCCCAAGCCCAAGGTCATCGCCAACATGATCAGTTTCGCCCGCAACACCCGCTCGCCCATCAGCGAGCAAGCGAGCGAATACTTCCCCCTCCTCGATGGGATCGCCGACAAGGCGGTTGATTTCCACAAGGCCTACCAAGCCGAAAAACTCAAACAACAAGTGGTCGATTACGACGACCTCCTCGAGCACCTCCTCCAACTCCTCGGGGAACATCCCGACATCGCCGCCATTTATCAGGAACGCTTCAAGCACATCCTCGTAGATGAATTTCAGGACACCAACCGACTGCAATCCGACATCATCGAACAGTTCGGCGTGCACCATCAAATCATGGCGGTGGGTGACGACGCCCAGTGTATCTATACCTGGCGCGGCGCGGACTTCGACAACATCATGCGCTTCGAGGACCGTCACCCCGGCGCCACCCTGCACAAGATCGAGACCAATTACCGGAGCACCCCGCAGATCCTTGAATTCGCAAACGCGATCCTCGCCCACCAACCTTCCGGGCGCGGCTACCACAAGGAATTGCGCCCCGTTCGAGAAAACGGTCAACTCCCCTACTTTGTTCCGATGATGGACACCCGCGGACAGGCGAACTTCATCATTCAACGGATTGAGGGCTTGATCGACGAGGGCCGCGACCTCTCGGAAGTGGCGGTTCTTTACCGCGCGCATTTTCATGCGATGGATTTGCAGATGGAGCTTTCGCGCCGCAACATCGACTACCAAATCACGAGCGGGGTGCGTTTCTTTGAACAGGCACACATCAAGGATTTCACAGCGCAACTCCGCTTCGCCTCCAATCCCGCCGACATCTCCGCCTTTGCCCGCTTCACGACCCTCCTGCCCAAGGTCGGCCCCAAGACCGCGGAGCGCATCCACGCCTTCACCCGTCAACTCGCCGAAAAGGAAAGCCGTGATTTCTGCGACGCCCTGACCGACGAGAAAGTCCTTCAAAAGGTCCCCGCCAATGCCCGCGAGGAATGGCCCTCCCTCGCCGCCACCATTCTCGAAATCAACACCGCCCTCACCGAAAACGCACCGGGCGAAGTGGTGGAGCAAGCGCTACAGGGCTGGTATGGCAGCTACATCCGCGAGATCTACCCCAACTGGAACGATCGCGAAGACGACCTCCAAAGCCTCATCGCATTTGCGAACCGCTATGATACCATGGAGGAACTCCTCGCGCAATTGGTCCTCCTCGCCTCTGAAAGCAACGAACGCTCCGCCGAAGACCAGAAAAACTGCCTGCGCCTCACCACCATTCACCAGGCCAAGGGTTTGGAATTCCCGGTGGTCTTTGTCATTGGACTCGCGGACGGGCTCTTTCCCCTGCAACGCACCATCGACAGCGGCGACCTCGAGGAGGAGCGCCGCCTCTTTTACGTCGCGGTGACCCGCGCGATGGAGGAACTCTACCTCAGTTATCCAATGCTCAACCAGCGCGGCCAGAACGTCATGCGCATGAACCCGAGCCGTTTCATTCAGGAAATTGACCCCGGTCGCTTCGAAACCCTCCGGGTCGCGCCCTCCCGCGCCTACTAGAACCATCACACTTCGCGCGCACCAAGCGTTGACAAGTCCGCCCTCCTTAAAATGCTAAAGCCCATGCTTCGCGCCGTATGCCTCCTCCTCATTTGCCTCGGATTTGCCGCCTGTTCCAGCACGCCGCCCCCCAGGATCGAATCGGTGGAAATTCTTGAGATTCAGCCGGAATTCATGGAGGCGAGCGCCTTTAAACGCATCAATGAATTTCTTACCGGAGTGGAGGAACACGGAAAACGTACCGTGGTGCGCACCCAAGCGGAGGACCGCCGGGGCTTCTACTTCACCCTGCGCCTCGACAAAAAGGCGAAACATCTCCCCCGTGGAACCCGCGTCATTGCGGAAGTTTATACCCCAAAGCAAACCGAAGTGCAGCGCTTTGAACTGAAACTGCCCGCCAAACGCGGCAGCAGCCGTCAGCTCCTCTTCGGGCTTACCGGCTCGGACTGGCCCTATCAAAGCGAGCGGGTTCCCGCCGCATGGAAGTTCACCATCGAGGACCCGAACGGCAAAATACTCGGCGTTAGACAGAGCTACCTCTGGAATTAATCCCGCCGTTTACTCGACCGAGAGGATGCGGCCCGCGCGGCCATTGCGCAGTGCAAAGGTATCACCGGCGCGCAATCCCAGGAGCCGGTGTGCCAACTCCGATTGCGGCGTAATGACGGTCACCTCGCGCGTATCGACCGTCACGACATGCCCCCCAGCCACCCCCGCAAAAAAGAAATATTCCTCCCCGGCATCGAAACCGCAGCGGAACAAAGCGCCCAGCGAGACGCGATCATTCGGGCGCATGAGGTCTTCCCGTTCCGATTGCAGTTCCTCCACCGCTTCTGCCCATTGCTTCGCCTGTCCTGCCTGCCCCGCCGCCAGATAGGATGCCTCCAGCCCCTGCGTATCCCATTTGGATTCCGCCCGCGATTCCTCATTGGTCGCGTATTCTGCGGCATCCTTTGAGGCCTCCACCGCGTGTTTGACCTCCTCGCGGAGGGTTTCCAACAACCGATTATAAAACAGCTCCTTGTTCATAAGTAAAAGGGCGAGCTAATTTTCCCGATCTATGGATGGCAATCAATTTCATACAAGGGAAGTTTTTGCCCCTTGAATCCTGTCTTGTCTTATTCGTTCAAAACCAGCAGTTTTTCGGGTTTAAGCATTACTACACGGCATGACCTGGGAAATCTATTTTGTCTTTGCGCTGCTCGCCTTCGCGATCGTCAGCTTTATTTGGGAGCGTATTTCTGCGGACCTCACCTCCCTGACGGTCTTTGCTGCCCTGCTCTTTGTCAGTATGCTCACCCGCAGCACGGAATTGCCCGATCTGGACAGCCTCCTGATGGTTTTCAGTAATTCCGCGCCCCTCACGATTGCGGCGATGTTCATTGTGAGCGCGGCCCTCGAACGCACCGGCGCGATTGATCTCATCACCCGCTACCTCCGGCAATTGGTGCAATTTCCCTACCGGCGCTTCCTCTTCATCATGATCCTTGGGGTCGCGGCGGTTTCCGCATTTGTGAACAACACCCCCGTCGTGATTGTTCTCATGCCGGTGATCCTGACCTTGTCCCGCGAGATGGGGCTCCCCTCCTCCAAACTCTTGATTCCCCTCTCCTACGCTTCCATTTTTGGCGGCACCTGCACCCTCCTCGGCACCAGCACCAATCTCCTCGCCAGCGGTATTCTGGTGGACGCCGGGCATCGCCCCATCGGGATGTTTGAACTCGCGGCGGTCGGCCTGCCCATTCTTGCGGTCGGTACCCTTTATCTCGTATTCTTCGGGAACCGCCTCCTCCCGCGCCGCGAAACCCTCACCTCGATCCTCAGCGAAGCAGAGCGCGAGGAATATATCACAGAGGCTTTTGTCCGTGCCGACTCCAATCTCATCGGTACCCCTGCCGCCGAATGCAGCTTCCTGAAAACGCGCCGCATCCGCCTCCTTGAAATCGTGCGCCACGGGGTCGCGGTCCAGAATGATCCCAGCAAAGTCGCGCTCGAGGCGGGCGATCGTCTCGTGATGTCCTGCCATCCCTCCGGCATCGCGGCGGCCCGCTCGGAGAAAGGCATCGCCCTTCAGGCAGAGCTTTCCGAGGACCTTGAAACGATCGCCACCGATGAGGGCGCGATCGTGGAAGCGGTGGTTTCGCCCAACGCCACCATTGCAGGCAAAACTCTGGGCGAAATCAACTTCCGTCAGCGTTTCCGCATGGTGGTTGTCGCGATCCACCGCAAGGGCCAGAACCAGCGCGAACGCCTCAACGATCTCCGCCTGCAACCGGGCGACACCCTCCTCATGATGGGTTCCAACAACGCCATCGAAAACCTCGCCAGCAGCGAGGAACTCATCCTCCTCGACCGTCCCCGCGTTCCCGCCAAGGACATCCGCGCGAAAATGCCGATCGCGCTCCTGACCAGCGCGGGCGTGGTGACCCTCGCCTCCCTCAACATCGTGCCGATTCTCGCGGCGGCAAGCCTCGGGGTCGCGGTCCTGCTACTGAGCGGCTGCATGAAGCCCAAGGAAGCCTACGCCTCCATCGAGTGGAGCATCCTTGTCATTATCTTTGGGATGCTCGCCCTCGGTACCGCGATGGATAGCACCGGCGCCAGCATACTGATCGCCAAGAATTTGATTGGATTCATCGATGCGCTCGTGCCGACACACCTCCAAAACGTCGCGATGTTGCTGCTCATTTACATCATCACTTCAACCTTTACCGAATTCCTCTCCAACAACGCCGCGGTCGCCCTCATGGTACCGATTGCGCTCGGCGTCGCGCTGACCCTCGGGGTGGATGCACGACCCTTTGTGGTCGGCACCTGTATCGCCTCCTCTGCCAGCTTTGCCACTCCAATTGGATACCAGACCAATACCTATATTTACGGCGTCGGGGGTTACCGCTTCGCCGACTTCACCCGCGTGGGGCTACCGCTCAATATCATTTGCTGCGCCGTCACGGTACTGGTGGTGCCGATCTTCTGGAAATTCTAGGGGGCGAAGGCAGACCCGCCGCCCGACACTGGCATTAGATGTAATACATCTCACCCGGATCGTTCACGATGAACGCCTCCAGGGTGTAGCTGTCCAATTGCTTGCGCACATCTGCGCCAATCGCAGACCATATTTCACCCACCCGTTCGCCCGAGTGGCCGCCATTCGCGAAATTCGATTCCAGGAATTCCGGATCCAGCGCCT
>CBFHKU010000007.1:0-2682 GCA_965656495.1 Coraliomargaritaceae bacterium | reverse complement strand
TGCACAATCTCACTCAAAAGAATGCGCTCCGGGGCACGCGACAAAGCGTAACCCCCTTGTTTTCCGCGCTTGCTGACGATCAAGCCCGCGGTGCGCAGTTCATTTAAAATCTGTACCAAATAATTGGCCGGGACGTCCTCCGCCTGCGCCAGCGTCTCAACATGCGCCATCGATCCCTGGCCGTGCGTGCGCCCTAATTGCGCCAAAACCCGACAGGCATATTCCAGTTTGTTTGAGACTTTCACCAGCGCAAAACCTACTATTTTGACTCAATAAGTAAACTTATTTTTCCAAGGCCTCAAAATCAGGAAAAAATAATGCATAAATCGTTGATATAAAGAATTATAAAACAGTCATAAAAAATGCACCCAGAGGCCACTTTTTAGTGGCATCACAGCAAAAGCCTCCATAGTTTTTCTAACTTATGTCCGAACAAGATAAGCCCGAAAATACAAGCAAAACTGAAAACCCCAAAGTAGACCAAAACGATGTCTACGATTCCTCAAAAATCCAGAAGTTGGAAGGCCTTGAGGGTGTCCGTAAACGGCCCGATATGTATATCGGTGACACCAACGAGCGGGGACTCCACCACTGCGTCTTTGAGATCGTTGACAACTCCATCGACGAGGCCCTTGCGGGGCATTGCTCCAAGATCACGGTGAGCATCCACAACGATGGTTCCTGCTCGATTGAGGACGATGGGCGCGGTATTCCGGTCGACATCCACCCCAAGTATAAAATCCCCGCCCTCGAGTTGGTCATGACCAATCTCCACGCCGGCGGTAAATTCGGCAAGGGCGCCTATCAAGTCTCGGGCGGTCTCCATGGCGTCGGGGCAAAATGCGTGAACGCGGTCTCGGAATGGTTCGAGGTCGAGGTGCGCCGCGACGGGAAAGTCCATAAAATGGAATTTTCCCGGGGTCTCACCACCCAGCAGATGAAAGTCATTGGCGAAACCAAGCGCACCGGTACCCGCATCGCCTTCCTGCCCGACCCCGAGATTTTCCTCACCACCCGCGAATTCAACTTTGAACTCCTCAGCAAGCGGCTCCGGGAACTCGCCTTCCTCAATCCGGGCATTGAAATAACCTTCAATGACGAGCGGGACAACCGTTCCGAAAACTTCCTCTTCAAGGACGGAATCGCGGAATACGTCTCCTTCCTGAACGAGAACAAAAACATCCTGCACGAGGAGCCCATCAGTTTTCACGGCGAGGCCCCGACCCCCAATCCCGACCTCGATGCGAACATCGTGGTCGATATCGCCTTCCAATACAACGACGGCTACAGTGACCAAATCTACGCGTACGCCAATTCCATTCACAACATCGAGGGCGGCACGCACCTCTCCGGTTTCCGCACCGCCCTCACCCGCGTCGTCAATAACTACGCCAAGCAAAACGGCCTCCTCAAGGACAAGGACCCCTCCCTTTCCGGCGACGATGCCCGCGAAGGCCTCACTGCTGTTATTTCCGTAAAGGTTCCCGAACCGCGCTTTGAGGGCCAAACCAAGACCAAGCTTTCCAATGGCGAAGTCGACGGCATCGTCCAAAAAATCACCGGTGAGGAACTCAAATACCACTTCGAGACGAACCCGCAGATTGCCAAAAAACTGATCGACAAATGCCTGAACGCCGCCCGGGCCCGTGAGGCCGCCCGCAAGGCGCGCGAAACGGTCCGCAAGGGCGCCCTTTCCTCCGGTGGCCTGCCCGGCAAACTCGCGGACTGTTCCTCCAAGGATCCCTCTATTTCCGAGCTTTACATCGTGGAGGGTGATTCCGCCGGTGGTTCCGCGAAGCAGGGCCGCGACCGCGCTACCCAAGCGATCCTCCCGATTCGCGGCAAGCTCCTGAATGTTGAAAAGGCCCGTCTCGACAAAGTCCTCAACAATAACGAAATCCGCACCCTCATCACCGCAGTCGGCACCGGCATCGGCGACCACGAGGGCGACGGCGCTTTCGATGCCACCAAAGCACGGTATCATAAAATCATTCTGATGACCGACGCGGACGTGGACGGCGCGCACATTCGCACCCTCCTCCTCACCTTCCTGTTCCGGCAAATGCGCGGCCTCATCGAATCCGGTTACGTCTATATCGCGCAACCGCCCCTTTATAAGATCAAGCGCAAGCGCCGCGAGCAATACGTCGACAACGACCCACAGCTCAACCGCATCCTGCTCGAACTCGGCTCGGAAGACGTCACCCTCATCCGCACCCGCGACGACCGCCAACTCAGCGGCGCACAGATCGACGAACTGGTCGAGGCCCTCTCCCGCCTCGAAGTGGTCGGTCGCGGCGTGACCCGTTACGGTTGCGACTTCGCCAGCTACCTGGATCAACACGAAGCTGAGAATTACAACCTCCCGCGCTACGTGGCACGCATCCGCACCGGCAACGAGGAAAGCTTCCGCTTCCTGAAAAATGACGACGAACGCTCCGCCTTCCACAACGAGTTTGAACTGACCGATGCCAATGTCGGTGATACGGTGGTGCGCGAAATCCAGAACGAAGAAGGGCTCAAAATCCAACAGCGCATCTCCCTGCACGAAATCTTCGAGTCCACTGAAATGTCCAAACTCCTGCGCGATCTCGCGGAGGCAGGCATCGACACCCACCAGTTCACCAAGACCGAAGCGCCCCGCTACAGCCTTGTTGAAAACCTCGGTGATCCCAAAAAAGA
>CBFHKU010000006.1:104281-154993 GCA_965656495.1 Coraliomargaritaceae bacterium | reverse complement strand
CCAACCCAATGCTGGGCCTCCGGTCGGGCTACGCCCTCCCTGCGCCCCAGCATTGACTTACTCTACAACTTAGAACACATCATTAACCCATCCAGACTAACGAAAGCTCTGGCCCAGTTTGGGTAACTCGATCAACGCCTCTTGAGTTTGCTCAGGAGGAGATCAAAGAAGAACCACCAACCCAATGCTGGGCCTCCGGTCGGGCTACGCCCTCCCTGCGCCCCAGCATTGACTTACTCTACAACTTAGAACACATCATTAACCCATCCAGACTAACGAAAGCTCTGGCCCAGTTTGGGTAACTCGATCACGAGGACCAGTCACGATGTGTTTCTCAGGATCATACCGGAATGTTTTCTCGGTGGTATTGAAGGGATAGATGTCAAAATACTTTACTGACATGTCCTTGTGAACTAGGTCCCGATAATGATTGAGGAAAGTGAATTCTCCTTCGTGATGTCCCATCTGATTCCTGGTCTTGTTTGAATCTCCCCATCGAGAGAAGTGATAGGATCCGAAACTATGTCGGAGAATATTAGTTGGAAGATCGACTCCTAAACCTCCTCGAAACTTCCTCATACGGTGTTCGAAATTCTTAATGATCCTCCGATCCTTGTCTTTGACTCGAATAAAGAGATTTTCCCTCACGATTCGTAGGAATTCAAAACAATTGGGAGGAATCTTACAGATTCGATGACTCGACATCTTTGATACCTCAGACCTTACCTGAACTACTTTCCGATTCCAATCAATATCTCCCCACACCATTCGACCAGATTCATAAGATCGAACACCACAGAAACACTGGAGGACTAAGATTGTCACTTCTTCGAATTTCCCATCTTTCAGACCACGATCCAATAGTTTACGAAGATCACCGACTTTAATGATGGTCGGTTTCTTTTTCAGAACTTTTGGTCTCTCAATATTTTGTGTCGGATTGAATTTCAGGTGACCCTTCTTGATCAAAAAATTGAAGAGGATCGATAGTTGATTGATCAGATTAACCTTTGTTCTGGGGGAAACATTTTTCCTAGTCTTGTAAACGTAGTCCTCGATCATCTTTTCATTGATTCCAGACACCAAAGTTTCACGACCAACATGGGTTGAAAATGGGGAGAGGTAACTGTGTATGGATTTATCTAAGTAAATCTTACTCTTTCCAGTCTTCTCCTTCTCTTTCCTGAATAACTTGATCGAATCCTCGATCGAGATATCCCCCTTTGAACATTCACCAAATTTCTCGTAAAATTGAACTACCTCGGTCAATGAGACACCAAGGTCTTCGATCTTTTCGAGACAGAAGAGAATCTCATTCTTCTGATCCAACATTTTTCCGAACTGTTTGTCATATCCGATTTTCTTCAGTTCGAGATCTCGGTTAAGTTTGGAACAAAACGATTCTGCATTTTTGAAGTCGATGAACTGTTTGTAACGTCTTTTTCCGTCGAAAAGACCCAGGTAGATACGAAAGGACGTTTTCCCGTTCTTGTTAACAACGGTGGAGATGGTGTGTTTCTTCAACTCCCTCATGATCCAAAAGGATAATACAAGGGATAGGATGTTGAAAACAAAAAAGAGAAACCTTTTATAAGTTTCTCTTTTTCAGTGGTTTATGTTTTCTTTAAAATGGCGGAGAGAGAGGGATTCGAACCCTCGGTACCGTTTCCGGTACACATCCTTTCCAGGGATGCACAATCGGCCACTCTGTCATCTCTCCTATGCCGAGGTTTTAGAAACATACTTCGCGGCTGCGGGGGTCAATCATAAAGCGTCGGAAGCGGGGGCGGTTCGGTCGGGATTGGTGGCGGCGCCATTGCTCCGCGATAACGCTTTCTGACAAAAAGTGTCACCGAAAACTACCAGAGTGTTACCTATGTCTTGAACCTAAAGTGTTACCTATGTCCTGATCGCGCCAAACTTTGAATGCGCCCCGTATCCCCAACCCTCAACCCCGGCGACTAGCGCCGCCAAAAAGCAAATTCCTATCAGTAATGCCGCCATAATTGCAGATATCGACCTGCATGCTCGATGCATTGGATCATTGAAAGAGATCCACAGCCTGGCTCGATTGAGTATTTCCGAATGATTTCATGTCTGCTCAATGACATCCAGGTGGTATAACTCAAAACAAAACCAAGTGTATCTTGATTTTTGAACGGCACTTCATGCAAATGCAGCGAACCAATGAAGGCAGACCTGGCTGATGCTATTTGTCTTTTATTGTCGATTGTGAGGGTAAGTAACTTGCCTGTATCAAGCCTCCTTTGCTTATTTTTTGTGAGTTTGAAATAGCAGTTGCATTGAATGGGCCGGATTAGATTATCCCCCTTAGAATCACAACTTTAGCGATTCTAAATCCTTAACACTACCAACTCATGAAAAATAAATATCTAAATCTACTCGCTGGCCTGCTGCTCCTTGCAAGTCTTTCTCTGGAAGCTTTAACCGTGTCTAATGTACTCACTATAAATCCGGACTTGTTTTCTCTTGAAGAGGATTATGATTCTTACGGTAAGAAGATTGAATACAACCAGCCGTCAGAGGGCATCAGTTTTAATCTGAATGGCTACGGACAAGGCAACCCCGCATCCTTGGAGTTCGTTTATGATTTCGGCGGCATTCAGTTAAACCATGCCAAGGGGCTTTCCTTTCGTTTGAGCAGTTTCAAAAGTGGTATGGCCGTCAATCCCGTGATCGATCTCACCGATGGAGGCAATGCTGGCTTGATTGATGTGAAAATAAACGGGTCTGAAATAAGTTCTTACTCAAATGCGAACACCACGCACAGCGTCATCTACCTGTCCACGCACAGCGAGACGCTCAGTTTGGCATTGGAGTTCAATCTGCTTCCAGAAGAGAATTTTGTTTTACAAACCGTATCTTTGGCGACGACGATTGACTTTTCCAATGGAAGCACAGGTTCTGATTATTATGCGGACAATGATTACTTTAATACGAATTCATTAAGTATCCAGTACTCGGATTACAGCAGCATTGAGAACATATCTGACGTGATAACGGCTACGAATGTGCCCGAACCCTCAATTTACGTGCTTCTTTGCGGTGGGATTGCCTTAGCGCGAGTCGTATTCAGAAGAAAGCAATAAGTCTTCCTTCAGGAAGCATCAAAACGCCTCAAGGGGCGGAGAATGCACATGAACGCATCCCTCAGGGATCGTTTCAGTAATCAGTTTTGTCCGAGTTAATCTGCTTTCTCGGGCTCAACCCTCACGCTCGGCACCGTTTCCGGTACACATCCTTTCCAGGGATGCACAATCGGCTACGCTGTCATCACTCTTTTGCGGCGGGCTTGGAGAGTTATACTTCGTGGCCGAAGCTGGTGAAGCGATAGATGCGGCGCCTTGGCAGCCCTCGGCTTAAATATTCAAATACCCGATGCTATTCCCCGGCAAAAATGATACCCTCCGCATCGGCGGTCTCCCTGATATCGGGATCCATCACTCCGGTTGAGTCATCGATTTCGGCTTTGATGGTTTCATTCGCTTCCGCACCGTTGGGTCCGGTTGAATAAAGGTGGTAACCGTAGACCTCCCAATCATTGGAGCTTCCCTCCGTTTTATACATATAGATGTAGGGATTTCCCCAGGGATCGATTAGTTGGTTGGGTTCGTTGAGGTCGCCGCTGGTTTTAAATTTACTGGTCTCAATGAACTGCGGTCGGTTGATCACGGTAGCATCATCCAGTTTATCATCCACTTTTGAAATTTCCACCTTGGTTCCACCGCTACCGTTGGTAACCCGTTCCATTTCCATGCGCCCGGTCAGGGCATAGAGCAGCATGGTATTGTTCTCGTCACCCCCGCTGGGTGTGGGGTAGTCGCCGGCGCCCGAATCATGCCAGGGGTAATCGCCGTAACGCGACTTGAATTGTTCCAGCGCCTGCGCAAGGACCGATAACTCCGCTTTTGCGAGGGCACGTGAACGGGCGCTCTGCACGCCCCGCGATACCCCGAAAGTGATACTCACCAGTACCCCCACCACTGCGATGACCACTAAGAGTTCGATCAAGGTGAACCCGGTCTTTGAAGAATGTTTGCGTTGCGAATTTCGAGAGCTTGGCTTGGTGGGGTGCATAATAAATGAAGGCGTAACGGACTGTTTGAGGCGTAATTGATATCAGACGCGACTGGATGCTGTCAATAGTTCCAACCTTGTTCCGGCGTTTACGGCATTAATATTCAAATCTTTGAACGGATTTTCCTTCATTGTCTGCTAGCGTTTGCAGAGCGAACCTTACCCCTACAGGTCATGAGTAATAAGAAAAGAACCTTGGAAAACGGGGGAGGCTTGCTCATATCTGTTGGGGTTCATGATTCTGCTCTATCGCCTCATTTTTATTCCACTGCTTTTGCTGGCCTTGCCGTACTATGGCTTGCGAATGTGGCGGCGGGGGGGCTATGCGCGTGATTTCAAGCATCGCCTGGGGTTTTTGCCGCGTTTGGAGTCCACGGGGCCGGAGTGCAAGCGGGTTTGGCTGCAGGCGGTGAGTGTGGGCGAGGTGCTGGCGGTGGGGCCTTTGGTTGAATCGCTGCAGCGGAATGGGCAGGTGGAGGTTGTTTTGACAACCACGACGAGCACGGGCTATGCGGCGGCACGTGAACGCTATGCAGGCAAGGTGGCGCAGTTGGGGATTTTTCCGTTGGATTTTTGGCCGTGCGCGGCGCTGGCGTGGCGCCGGATTCGTCCGGATGCAGTGGTTCTGATGGAGAGCGAGTTGTGGCCGGAGCATTTGCATCAGGCGCGGGTGCGGGGGGTGCCCGCGATTTTGATCAATGCGCGGATGTCGGACCGGAGTTTCGCACGTTATGGACGGGTGGGGCATTTGGCGGCATGGCTTTTTGCGCAACTGGATCATATTTACACTTCGAGTGAGCGGGACCAGCAACGGATTCTTGAATTGGGGGGCGATGCCGTGAAGGTGACCTGTGCGGGGAATGTGAAATTTGACGCGGCATGCCCGGAGGAACTGGATGCGGCGGCGCGGGCGGAACTGCGCACTGAATTGGGCTTTGATAATGAGGGGGCTTTTGTGTTGCTGGGTTCTTCGACCTGGCCGGGCGAGGAAACCGCTTTACTTGAGGCACAGGCGGCTTTGAGGGACACGGGGGTGGACTGCCGCCTCTTGCTGGTGCCGCGTCATGCGGAGCGGGGCCGCAGTGTGGCGAAGGAATTGAACGGGCAATCGCTTGCCTGGCATCAACGTTCGCTTGAGCGACAAGCGGCTCCGGGAACTTTGATTTATCTGGCAGATACAACCGGTGAGTTGTCGCGTTTGACCCAGATCGCGGATCTGGTCTTTATCGGCAAGAGTCTGGATCCCAATGAAGGCGGGCAGAATCCGATTGAATCAGCGGCTCTGGGCCTGCCGATTCTATTTGGGCCCCGGATGAGCAATTTCAAGGATGTGGCGCGGGTGTTGCAGGGATGTGGTGCGGCGCGGGTGATTCATGATGCGGCGGGTCTGCGGGACGCGGTTTTGGAACTGGCGGGCGATCCGGCGGCACGTGCAGAAATGGGCGCGGCGGGTCGTGCCTGGCACGCGCGGAATGGCGGCAGCAGCGAGCGTATTGCTGAGGGGATCCGGGTGGATTTGCGTTAGTGCCTCAGCGCGATGCAATTCCATAGAGCCGGCATGGGAGCGCACCGGAAGAACGTCCAACATCGAACACTGAACATCGAACGCCGAACTTCAACTTTCATACTTTCACACCTCTACACCTTCCCACTTTCACACCTTCATACTTTCACACCTTCATACTTTCACACCTTCATACTTTCACACCAATTAATCCCCTTCAACGTTCGATGTTCAACCACCGGCCGTGGAAGCGACAATCCTGTCGCTTTTCAACCCAAGCCGCCCAAGCAAAGCGACAAGATTGTCGCTTCCACGTGATACAACCCTTTTCTTATTAAGATCAGCGAAAATAAGCGCCCATTAGCGGTCGCCAGCTAAGCTGGCCTCAGGGCAGAGCACCGGAAAAACGTCCAACATCGAACGCCAAACTTCAACTTTCATACCTTCCAACTTTCATACTTTCCCACCAATTAATCTCCGTGTTCTCCGCGCCTCGGTGGTGAAAACAAAACCTTGATTCCAAAGCGGCAGGATTGCCGCTTCCACGAGATAAAGATTAAGAGTGTGGAGTTGAATGTTGTTAGTTGATTGTTGGAAGTGCTCGCCCCACAACGTTCGATGTTCCTAAGAGTAAGATTACGATTAAGCGTAAGATTAAGAGTAATCCCAACGAACAACCCCCACAACTCTCTCAGCGGATTTGACGCAGGGCCTCGTAAGTGGCGATGCCGGCAGCGGTGGAAAGGTTGAGGGAGCGCAACTCGGGATTGGCTTGTGGGATGGTGATGCGGTTGCTCTGAAGTTCCTGGTGTAACCATTCCGGGGCGCCGTGTCCTTCGTTTCCGAAGAGAAGCCCGTCGCCATCTGTGTATTCAACATCCCAATACAGGTTTTCGGCCTTGGTGGTGAAAAGCCAGATTCGCTTGGGGCCCCCGGGGCTGGCGCGGAAGGCGTTCCAGTCATCGTGGTGATGGATATCGAGGTCGTGCCAGTAGTCCATCCCGCTGCGACGGATTTGTTTATCGGTGATGTTGAAGCCGAGCGGGTGAATGAGGTGGAGGCGGCTTTGAGTGATCGCGCAGAGGCGCCCGATGTTGCCGGTATTCTGTGGGATCTCGGGGTTAAAAAGGATCAGGTGAAGCATGGAGGGTGTGGGGACTAGAACAGTTGTTTCCAATTGACGGCAAGGACCGCAACCCAGCAGATGAAGGCATTCAGGAGACTGAGAAGGACGGCGGCGCTGCCGATGTCTTTGGCGCGTTTGGCAAGGGGGCGGTCGCGCAAGGAATGATCATCTACCACGGCCTCGATCGCGGAGTTTATGAGTTCCACGATGAGCACAAGGATGAGGCTGGCTACGAGGATGAGGTGCTCAACGAGGCTGAGTTTAAAGGCGAGCGAGAGCGGCAGGAGGATGGCCGCGAGGATGACTTCCTGACGAAAGGCGCATTCGTGCTTCAGGGTGGAACCCAGACCTTCAAGGGAATAATTGAAGGCGTTGAAGATGCGCTTGAGGCCGCGTTTGCCTTTATGGGGACTGGCTTGGTTTTCCATAGTTCTATTATTACTATGCTATTGGGCGCAGAAAATCGAGCGACAAAAAAGCCGGCGGATGGCTCCGACCGGCTTGGGTGTGGTAATTTTAGGAGGGTGCTACTTGGAAAGCTTGAGGGCGCTTTCGACGATTCCGGCGAAGGCGCTGGCTTTGAGGGATGCACCGCCGATGAGTCCGCCGTCGATATTGGGCTGCGCGAGCAGATCATCCGCATTTTCTGGCTTCATGGAACCACCGTAGAGGATGCGAACCTTTTCAGCAGCCTCTGCACCAAAGAGGGCGGTCAAGAGGGCCCGGATCTCGGCATGCACCGCTTCCGCCATTTCGGGGGTGGCGGTCTTGCCAGTGCCGATCGCCCAGACGGGCTCGTATGCAATCACGAGGTGCTCCGCCTGTGCGGCGTTGACCCCGGCGAGAGCACCCTCGACTTGCGTTTTAATGACTTCTGAGATGCGGCCCGCCTCGCGTTCCTCGAGGGTCTCGCCTACGCAGACGATCGGCTTTAAGTTCGCCTCCAAAGCGACGAGGGTCTTTTTGTTCACAATCGCGTCGGTTTCTCCAAAATATTCACGGCGCTCCGAGTGCCCGAGGATCACGAAGCTGGCAAAGAGATGACGGAGCATCTCGGCGGAGATTTCACCGGTATAGGCACCGGAGGCTTCGAAGTGCATGTTTTGCGCACCGAGTGCGAGGTTGGACTCGTTAACGACGCGGGAAACGGATTCAAGCGTGGTAAAGGTGGGGCATAGGCAGACGGTGACCTCGGTCTGTTGCCCGACGAGACCGGCAACGTCCTGCGCTAACTCGGCGCCTTCGGCGGAATTGAGGTTCATCTTCCAGTTACCGGCGATGAGATATTTACGTGAGTGGCTCATAATTATTTTAGTTTATGTGTATGGTATTTTTAAGCTGGGTCGAGGGCGGAAACGCCGGGCAGTTCCTTGCCTTCAAGGAATTCGAGGGAAGCGCCGCCGCCGGTGCTCATGAAGGTCACCTTGTCACTGTGACCGGACATCTTGATGGCTTTGACGGAGTCGCCGCCGCCGATGATGGAGATGCCGTCGGACTCTGCGATGGTTTCAGCAATGGCGAAGGTGCCCTTGTTGCAGGCGTCGATTTCAAAGATTCCCATAGGACCGTTCCAGAGGACGGTCTTGGCTCCGGCGACCTCCGCCTTGAAAAGCTCGATACTCTTGGGGCCGATGTCGACGCCTTCCCAGCCATCCTCGATGTTGCCCTCAAAGAAAGAGGATTCACCGACGGTGCCGGCACCAAAGTCGAGATCCTTAACCGCGAGATTATCCAGAGGGAGGAGGAACTTAACGCCTTTGGCTTTGGCTTTATCCAGCGCGGCTTGCGCGGTTGCGATATGATCCGGTTCGCTGAGGGATTCGCCAATCGCCCGGCCTTCCGCAAGCGCGAAGGTGTAGGCCATCGCACCACCGATGATGATGGTGTCCGCTTTTTCCAGGAGGGCATCAATCACTTTGATTTTATCAGAGACCTTTGCACCACCGAGAATCACGGTAAAGGGACGCTCGGGATTGGCAGTCTTCTCACCGAGGTAGGCGAGTTCTTTTTCGATCAGGAAACCGCAAACACAGGGAGAGAGATGGTCGGCAACGCCTGCGGTAGAGGCGTGTGCGCGGTGGGCCGTACCAAAGGCGTCGTTTACAAATGCATCCGCGAGCTTCGCCAGGGACGCCGCAAATTCCGGATCGTTCTTCTCCTCGCCTTCGTAGAAACGCACGTTTTCAAGGAGGGCGATGTCCCCGTCGCCCAGTTGCGCGACCTCCGCTTCAACCTCCGCACCAACGCAGTCCTCGATAAAGGTAACCGGTTGCCCGAGCTTGGCAGCTAGATCCTCGGCGACAGGCGAAAGACTGAAGTCGGCATTCTTTTGTCCTTTGGGTCGACCGAGGTGGCTGCAAAGGACAACTTTGGCGCCCTGTTCGACGAGGTGGCGAATCGTGGGAAGCGCCGCCACGATTCGGGAATCGTCAGAAACCGCCCCGTCCTTCAGGGGAACATTAAAGTCGCAGCGAACAAGCACACGCTGCCCGGCGAGGTTGACGTCTTTGATAGTTTGAGTGGCCATGATTTTTTTGGATGAAAAAATTTATATGTGCGGGCTTTAACGGAAAAAAGCCGCCGTGGCGGGGTTACTCTGGGGAACCCAACCACGACGGCCGCTAAAGTCCGGTGCGGTAAACCGCGTTGAGATTAAAGGAATTTGGCGACTTTCTGGACAAGTTCAACGACGCGGTTGGAGTAACCCCATTCGTTGTCATACCAGGAAACGAGCTTGAAGAAGGTATCGCTCAATCCGATGCCGGAACCGGCGTCAAAGATAGAGCTGAGTTCATCATGAATGAAATCAGAGGACGCCACCTGATCTTCGGTGTAGCCGAGGATGCCGTTGAGGGAGCCTTCGGATGCTTCTTTCATCTTTTGGCAAATTTCCTCGTAGGAGGTGCTCTTTTCAGTCTTCACGGTGAGGTCAACCACCGAAACGGTGGGGGTCGGCACGCGGAAAGCCATCCCGGTGAGTTTACCCTGAACTTCGGGAAGGACAAGGCCGACCGCCTTGGCAGCACCGGTAGTCGAGGGGATGATATTGAGGGCTGCAGTGCGGCCGCCCTTCATGTCCTTGGGAGAGGGGCCATCCACGGTCTTTTGAGTCGCAGTGTAGCTGTGAACGGTCGTCATGAGGCCTTCAACGATGCCGAAGTTCTCAAGCATGACCTTTGTGATCGGAGCCAGGCAATTGGTGGTGCAGGATGCGTTGGAGATCAAGTCGTGCTCGGCGGTGAGTTCGTCGTCGTTCACCCCAAGAACGACCGTCTTGACGCCATCCCCTTTACCGGGAGCAGAAATGATAACTTTCTTGGCACCGGCATCGAGGTGACCCTTGGCTTTCTCGTCCTGTACGAAAAGACCGGTGGACTCGATAACGATATCAACGCCAAGCTCACCCCATGGGAGTGCGGCAGGTCCTTCGCGAACCGCAAGGGTCTTGATTTCATGACCGTTGACGACCAAAGTATCATCGCCCTTGGTTTCGACCGTGCCTTTAAAGCGACCCTGAGTGGTGTCGTATTTCAAGAGATACGCGAGATTCGAAGCCGGAACCAAGTCATTGATTGCGACAACTTCAATATCGCTGCCCAACAGTCCCTTTTCGACGAGTGAACGAAATACGAGACGACCAATACGACCGAATCCATTAATGCCAATTTTTGTAGCCATTTTTCTATATGTTAATTTTTTAGTTTAGATTAAATGTGGGAACGCGCACTTGAAGCGATTTAGCGACCCAAAGCAAGAATTTATGTGGCGCCCGGCAACAGAGGCAACCCAACAAAGGGAAAAGTCCGATTTTTAGGCCCATTTTGAGCCGATCCTTGACCGAGGCGCAGGAGTGGAATTGAGCAATCACCTTGACTTCTGCCTAATTGTGGCATTTTTGTAAAACCGTGCCGCAGTGCCCATAATGATTGATATCCAACCAATCGCCTCCCCCAATCAACACCGAAGAATCATGAAAATCAAACACTGGGATATGTTCGCCTTTGTACTCGGCTACCACATTTTGCTGCTGGCCCTCCTTCCCGCATGCATAGCCAACTTCTCCTGGGCGGCGTTTTGGCTTTTCCTGGTGACCTACATCATGGGCGGTATGGCAATTACAGTTGGTTATCATCGCCTGTATGCGCACCGCGCCTACACCGCCAATCCCCTCTTTGAATGGATTGTCCTCTTGAGCTCAGCCCTATCCTTTGAAATGTCGGCGCTCAAGTGGTCCCACGACCACCGCCTGCATCACAATCACTGCGATACTGAGAAAGACCCCTACTCTATCAAGAAGGGTTTCTGGTATGCGCACATCCTTTGGCTCTTTGACTTTGAACGCAAGTATGACGCCACGCTGGTCGCAGACCTCGAGAAGAACCCGCGCATCATGCTGCAGCATAAACACTACGGCCTTTTCCTGCTGGGCGTGAATTTCGCGGTCTTCCTCATCGGTTGGTGGGTCACCGGCAGCGCAATTGCCTCCTTTTATATGGGCTTTCTCTTGCGCTTGGCCTTCATTCACCACTGTACCTGGTTCATCAATTCCCTCTGCCACACCGTGGGCGCCAAAACCTACGCCCGCGAACTCAGCGCGGTCGACAATGCCATTATGGCATTCCTTACCTTTGGGGAAGGCTACCACAATTACCACCACGCCTTTGCCGGAGATTACCGGAACGGCATCCGCTGGTATCACTTTGACCCAACAAAATGGACCATCTGGCTCGCCTCAAAAGTAGGGCTCACGAAAAACCTGCGCTCCCTCAACACCCTCACCCTCCGCAAATCCCTCATCCAGAAAGACCGGAAACTCCTCATTGCGCACCTCAACGAGGAGGTCGACGAGGCCGCACAAGAACTGCGCACGAAAATTGAAGAATTGGCCGCCCACTTTGACGAAAAAACCCAGGAGCTCATGAATAAGCTCCGCGAAATCAAAGAAGTCAGCCAGTCACAACGCGCCCACCTTCAAGCCGAGATCAAGGAACTTCGCCGCGGCCTTAAGCGCAGTTGGAGCGAATGGGTGGATCTCACCACTGCGACGGTTCGGCAGTACGACATCGTCCACGCCCACTAGCCGGGCCGGCAGTAATCAGGCACCGCGCAGCGGTAGATTCAACTAGCCCACCCAGAGGCCACAACTGATCGGCGGCAGGCTCACCTGTCCCTCGGATTGCGGGATATCCGCAAGGCCGAGGCCGCGCTCGTCAAAACGTTCGGCATCCGCGACTTGTCGCAGTCCTTTCATGGTCCCCTCCGGAACTGCGATGTCCGCAAATTCCAAATGCGGGTTAATGCCGAGCACCACGCGGGGTGCCGCGACGGATTGATCGGCGTTAAAGACCGCCACCACCGCGCTGGAACCCTCCGCAAAATAACATTCGACATAGCCTTTCGGCACGCCCCCGTCAAAACGCAGCGCCCTCCCGTCATCAGAGCGCCGGAAGCGAATCCAATCGCGGAAATACTGGTGCGTCCCGGAATACACATAGCGTTTATTGTAATCCAGGGCGTTGAGATCGCCCCGCTGGTAGGTATTGGCGACTCCACATTTTGAACGCAGGAGATCCTGCCCCGCCGCCAACATGGGCACCCCAAGCGAACCAAAAAGGATGGAGGCCATCAGGTGCGTTCGGCGACGATCCAAAACGGTGGGGTCCGAACCATCGTGCTCGGCGCGTTCCGTGATGCGATCCAGCCAGCAGTGATCATCGTGCGACTCGGTGTAGTTGATACTCTGCGCGGCAAAACGACTCGTTCCGGGCGAACCCGAAAGGAAATACTGGATGGATTCCTGCTTTCCATGTCCACAGACGTAGTCCGCAATCCCCTCCCGGAAGCCGTCGTTCCAAGAGGCAAAACCCGAGTCCTTTAATTCATCCTGAATGTGTCCCCGAAAACTCCAAGGCTCCGCGATAAGAATAATCCCCGGCTTGAGGGCCTTCAATTCATCCTCAATTGCTCGCAGCACCTCGATCCCGATTAATTCCGCCAAGTCGAAACGGAATCCGTCCACATCAAAGGTGCGTATCAAATGCTTGAGGCTCTCGAGGATCAGGCGGCGCCCCATCGGGGTATCGCATCGCAAGTCGTTACCGCACCCGCTCCAGTTCATCAAATCGTTGGCCTTGTCCAGGTGGAAGTAGTAATACTTGTCGATAAATAGGAGGTGATTCGGTTCACCGACATGATTGTAGACCACGTCCAAAATAACCGCCATGCCCGCATCGTGACAATCCTGCACCAGGCCGCGAAATTCCTCCACCTGAGATGCGGCAGACGGATTCGCGGCATAACTACTCTCCGGTGAAAAATAATTGGCGGTCATGTAGCCCCAGTGGTAATCCGAGGGCAACTCGTTATCAAATTCCTGTATCGGTTGGAGTTCGAGGGCATTGATTCCCAAATCGCGCAGATAGGAACCCTCCGCCCGCAACCATTTGCGCAACCCCGCATAACCGTGCCGTTCCTGCGGGCTCAGCGTGATCGGCGCGTGCGCTGCGAGATCGCGAACATGACCCTCCAGAATGACGAGGTCATGCCAGTTTGGCGGCACAAAAGGACGCTCCACCGGAGCCGTGCGCGCATCCGAAAGCACAATCCCCGGACCGCGCGCACTCAGGCAGGCACGCGCGTAGGGATCCAATATCGGGAAATGCGCGTCAAAGTGCGTTGTGCCGTCATCATTTCCACCGGCGACACGGTAGCTGTAAAACCACCCATCCAACTCACCCTCCACCAGGACTTCCCAAGTCGAGGCATCCGCACGCTCAAGCGCCACGGTCTGCGCATCCGAACCATCCGCCCTTTGCCCAAAAACGACATACACCTCGCGCGCCCGGGGGGCGAACAGGCAAAAACGCGTCGCCCCATGCAATACCCGCGCGCCCAATTCCAAATTGCTGGAGGCCTCCCTCAGGAATTGCGTGTGCGGCAATTCCAGCACCTCGTGCGACGCGGCATCCTCCCAAACCAAAGATTCTGCGCCATTGGGCTTGTACTCATGCGGCAAATAACAGCGATAGAGGTGTGCCCCGCTTTGCTGCGGGTTCAACTTGAAATTGCGCACCCCGGTATGCGTCAGCATGAGATTGGGCGCCCCATCGGGAACATCCAGCCATTCACCCTCCGCCGTCACAAATTTGAACGCCGAAGGACCCGCTTCCGGAACCACCTCCGCCTTGACCTTCAATTCATAAATCAACTCGCCATCAATTTCCTGCGGATTCAGACGCCAAGCCTTCAAGCCAATTGCCATCTCCCAATCATTAAAATCCGCACCGAGATAGACCTCCAGTTCAGGATTCTGCAATTGAGGGTACCGCTTTGCCTGTAATCGAAAAACCCACTTGTCTTCCTCGCGATAATAACGCGTGTAACGAGCCGCCTCCACCGGCGACAATCGCTCAATCGAGGCAAAACCTGTTCCCTTCGGACCAAGCTTCAGTGGCGGGTTGCCCGCGCTCAGGTCGCGATCCTCCGCCAGAAAGACCAGAACCGCGCTTCCGTTCTCCCAATAGGCTGTCTCCAACTGTTTTGTTCCCTTCGACATACCCTTCAAGTATCGCCACTTCGTCCCCCATCCTGCAATCCCCATTCACACAAACCAGAAAAATTTTAGCAAAAAATGACACGCCCGCCAACGCTTGTTGACTGTCTCCCGCCGCCTGCTTTCCTTAGTCCATGCAAAAGATTCTAGTGGCACTTTCCGGCGGGGTTGATTCCGCCGTTGCGGCAGCCCTCCTCCGGGAGCAAGGCTACGCCGTTTCTGCCGCTTATATCCGCACCTGGATGAACGAGGAAATGCCGCTCGCGGACTGCCCCGCCCAGCAAGACATCGAGGATTCCCGCGCAGTCGCGACGCACCTCGGGATCGACTACGAAATCGTCAACTTCGTCAACGAATACCGCGAACACGTGGTGCAATACCTCGTCGAAGGTTACCGCAAGGGCATCACCCCCAACCCCGATATCATGTGTAACCGCGAGATGAAATTCGGGATCTTCGAAAACTATGCCCGCTCCCAAGGCTTTGATGGGATCGCAACCGGACATTACGTTCGCAAGCTCGCGCAGGCGGATAACAGCTTCGACCTCCTTGAAGGCCTCGACCCAAACAAAGACCAGAGCTATTTCCTCGCCCTCCTCCGTCAGGAACAGCTTGCCCCTGCAATTTTCCCGGTTGGGGAACTTCAAAAGCCCCAGGTTCGTGAACTCGCCCAGAAATTCAAATTACCGAATGCCGAAAAAAAGGACAGCCAAGGAATCTGTTTTCTCGGCGATATGAATATCAACCGATTCCTCGAATATTACATCGAGGACAAACCCGGTAATATCGTCGACCCCGAAGGTAAAATCCTCGGGCAGCACCGCGGCCTCCACCGTTTCACGATGGGCCAGCGTCGCGGCATCGGCGTCCCCTCAAATACCGACAATCAATTCTTCGTGGTGGTCGGATTCAATATCGAGCAAAACGAGTTGGTCGTCGCCTTTGACGAACCGGATGCCCCGGGCCTCTTTACCTCTGAAGTGGAAGTCTACGGCCTCAGTTTCATCAATAAACCCGTCACGGAAAGCTGCCGCCTCCTCGCAAAACCGCGTTACCGCGACCCCGCGCAGGCGATCACTTATACCCCCACCGGAACAGACTCCGCCCGGGTCCGCTTTGACGAACCCCAACGCGCCCTCGCCTCCGGACAAATCCTAGCCCTCTACCGCGACAAAACCCTCTTAGGTGGCGGCTTCTACCGATAAATACCATGCCCGAAACCAAACTTATCTCCTGGAACGTCAATGGCCTCCGAGCCGTCCTAAAAAAAGGCTTTGAGGATTTCCTCGCGCATGAAAAACCCGAGGTGCTTTGCCTGCAGGAAACAAAAATCTCGGAGGATCTGGTCTCGGGCTTTGCGTTTACGGACTACCCGCACCTCTATTGGAATTGCGCCGAGAAAAAGGGCTACTCCGGGACCGCCCTCCTCTGCCGCTCGGAACCCCTCTCCGTCACCAAGGGCATCGGTATTCAAAAACATGATACGGAGGGCCGCGTCCTAACCGCTGAATTCCCCGATTACTACCTCGTCACGGTCTATACCCCCAATTCACAAAACCACGACGAGCACAAACGCCCCCGCCGCCTCGATTACCGCACCCTCGAGTGGGATGTCGATTTTCTCGCGTATTGCAAAAATCTCGAAAAAGAAAAACCCGTCATTTTCTGCGGCGATCTGAATGTCGCCCATACCGAAATCGACCTCGCCAATCCAAAAACCAATCGCAAGAACGCCGGATTCACCGACGAGGAACGCGCCCGATTTGATGCGATTCTCGAAGCTGGCTTTGTCGACACCTTTCGCCATTTTTATCCGGAAGCCACCGAGCGTTACAGTTGGTGGTCCTACCGCGCCGGAGCCCGCAAACGCAACATCGGCTGGCGCATCGATTATTTCTGCACTTCCCCCGGCCTCATACCACAGCTCAAATCAGCTGAGATCCTTGATCAGGTTGAAGGCTCAGACCATTGCCCCGTCAGCTTGACGCTTTCCCATTAATGAAAACGGATCACCCTCCATTTAGCAAAGACCCCGCGCATCAAATCGCGCGGCTGGGGGAAAGCGCGCTCTTGGAACACATCCAGACCTGGCTCGGTGCGATCACCCCCGCCGCTCCCGCCGGGATGGGTGATGATTGCGCCCTGCTCGAATTTGATCCCCAACAGAAGACCTGCATCACTACCGATGCGATCACATACGGCCAACATATCGACGCGAGCCTGACGCCCTTTGAAGCCGGAGTGAAACTCATCCACCGCAATCTCAGCGACCTCGCCGCGATGGGCGCGAGCCCGCATAGCGCCGTACTTACCCTCCTGAGCGGCCCGGACCTTGCCTTTGAATGGCTCCAAGCCTTCTTTGCGGGAGTCCGTTCCAGTTGCGAGCAGTACAAGTTAAAGATTGTGGGCGGCGATCTCAGCACTCTTGAAAGGGGGCATTTCTCCGCAAGCCTCACTCTCTTGGGGCAATGTCCGCGCCCCCTGCTCAGGACGAGCGCCTCGGTTGGCGATTCGCTTTATGTAAGCGGCACGCTGGGCGGCAGCATCCTTGGCAAGCACTATCGCTTTGAGCCACGGCTCCAAGCGGGGCAGTGGCTCGCGCAACAAAACGAGTGCCGCGCCATGATCGATTTGACCGATGGACTCGGCAAAGACCTGCAGGCCCTCCTGCCGCAGGGAAGCAGCGCTGCGATTGAACTCGATCAAATTCCGCTTGCCGATGCCGCCAAAGAACTCGCCAAGCGCGATGGTCAATCGGCGCTCGAGCACGCCTTTTGCGATGGCGAGGATTACGAAATCCTCCTCGCGCTATCCGGCGAGGCCGATCGTTCCGCTTTTGAAACACGCTGGCAGGCCGACTTTCCCGAACTCCCCCTTACCCGTATCGGGCAAATCATCCCCGCAAATCCCGATGGTATTTTTATCGAGGCTGGTAGCGGCGATCCCATTCCCTGGACCCGGGGCTACGAACACTGGAACAACGATGGCTGAAATTCTAGACCAATTGCGCGCGGGCATCACCACTGAAAGCGCGGAGGAAACCGAAGCCGTCGCTTTCGCGCTAGCGGACTGCCTGCCGCCCGATCAAGTACTCGCGCTGCACGGCGATTTGGGAGCCGGTAAAACCACTTTTGTTCGCGGGCTGGCGCGTGCCTGGGGCATCACCGAACCCGTCACCAGCCCCACCTTTAATCTCTACACCCTCTACGATGGTGAGCGGAAACTCCTGCATCTGGATGCCTATCGACTCGAATCCGGCGCCGATCTCGACGCCCTCATGCTGGAGGATTTCCTGACTTCACCCTGGTGCCTCGCGGTCGAATGGCCGGAGCGAATCGCAGAGACGATCCCGCCCGAAGCATGGCACCTCGACCTCGCAAGTTCCCGCGAAGGAAGGCATACGATTCGCCTGAGGGAGCATTAACTGCGAGAAGAACCGTAGTCGACTGAAAGGCGACCCGCTCCTGCAATCATAAGCGTAAGGCTTCCGAGCAGCAAGATCATTGGTTTTTCCATTCCGCCCCAAAAGCCGTCCAGATGGACTGTATAAATGGCGACCCCCATAGTGAAGGCAATAGCTGCGCCCCAAAGCCGGGTAGCAAATCCAATAATCAGACCAATGCCACCCAAAAATTCAGCACCACCAGCAAGCGAAGCCATAACGATGCCGGGTTCCAAGCCCAGGTTCTCAGCAAAACCTTTAGCAGTCGCATCAAGCCCTTTACCACCATACCAACCAAATAGCTTTTGAGCACCATGGTAGAACATACTGATGCCAATTCCAATTCGCAACGGGAGTAAAGCAAGAGTGGAGCTGGTTTTGGTAAAGATTGCAGGTATTTTCATACCTCACAGTCTGTACCCCGACACCCGACGGTCAAGCCCAAGCCCGAGGGCTACTTTTGGTCGATCCAGCGCTCGATCTTCAGGACGGTCCAGTCCTCCGTATTGCCACCGATCTCGATGGTCACGGAATCCGAACTCTTCTTACCCAGCAATTGCTGCGCGAGCGGAGTCTTGTAGGAAAGAATATCGTTTTCCGGGTCGGAATCCCACGCGCCGAGGATGGCATAACGTTGCGTCTTGCCGCTGGAGCCTTCCTTTAATTCAACGACGCTACCGATACCGATATTGTCATTCGTCACTTCGCTGAAATCAGTCACGCGGGCGCGGGAAAGATCGACTTCCAGCTCGTTCTTGCGAGAGAGGAGGATGTCCTGATCCTGACGCGCCATCTTGTATTCCGAATTTTCCTTAAGGTCACCATGCTCGCGGGCAGTGGCGATCGCTTCTTTATTCTCCGGAATCTTAACTGTAATGAGGTCTTCGTATTCCGCCTTGGCAGTATCGAAGCTGGCTTGCGAAACGATCAGCCCCTCTTCCTCGGAAGCCCCGGAACCTTCTCCGGCAATCAAGGACTGCACGGTTGGGAATTTCTTAATGAAGCGGGCAATAAGTGATTTTTTTGTCAAATCCTCAAAGCCTTGATTCAAGAGGAGGGTTTGAGCGAGATCCTGCGCGGTCTCAACATTGGCATCCGCCAATAGGTCGGGGATCAATTCACCGTCCTCGCTGAGCAGATCCGCAAGGGGGATGCGTCGCGCACTCGCGTTTTGCAGCGCCTCATAATCGATTGCATAGAACATCGCCGAGAGCAGACGCGGAGAAACCAGTGGCGCGATAATCGGCGAGTATTTCTTGGAGTTACGATTTTTCACCACCCAAAGCAGGAGCGGCCCCTTGATGGTCTGGTCGTTGAGCCAGCGACTCAGGCAGTGCGCGATGCGACCATCGAACCCATGCTCCAGCATGAAATTGATGCATTCGCTGGTGAATTTACCGCTGGAATTGCGAAGGAGGTCTTCCAGCATTGATTGCCATTTGTCCTCATAGGTGCGGCGAATCAAATCGAGATAACGCTTGTAGAAATTAGCCGGGAGCTCCGAAGCCAGTTCCGAATAATCATTGGTGGAATCGAGAATCGATGCCGAGGAAGGCTCCAGCGTTTCAACGTCTTCGTGCAAATCGCGGGCGAGGTCATTACGAACCCAAACTCCGTGCAGGCGGTCCGCCTGACTCAAAGACTTCGCATTTTTGATCGCATCGGTCAGTTCGGCGAGAATCTCCGGCAATTCTTCACGAATAACCGAGATATTTTCGGACAATGCAAAAAGTTTCTCTCCGAGCAGGATCTTCTCTTTGGAATTACGGGTGCCGTGAAACTGTTCGAGGATTTCCTCCTCCGGTTTAACGGGTTCATCACGCAGGATAAACGGTTCGGTCTTTTTATTCGGCACACCAACGCGGGGATCCTTTTCCAGTATTTTCTTGGTGGCAGTCCACCATTTCTTGTACTTAACCGGCCCAATCACGCGAGCCAGCGAGCGCTCAATTTCGGAAGCCATCATCGCCATGTCATCGCTTCCCGCCAAAATCTCACAAATTAAATCAGCCGGCGCCTTCTTGATCATTTCCTCAATCACATCCGCCTCGGTACGTGAACGTACTAAAATATCATTCGCCTTGAGGATTTCCAATTTATCAACACAGAAGGCAATACCCATGGCATGACCGGTCTTGTCACCCTCCTCAAAATCGATAACGATCTTGGCTTGCGCCTCATCAAAATCCACTATTTTCCCAAATCCCCAGCTGCGGTGCAGGCAAAAATTGCCGGGCGCCATGCTCTCGAGTTTGGCACGGGCGTGCGCCAACTTGGGATTGTTTTCTATTAATGCGTCTATGGCCGCTTCGTTCATAATTGTTTGCGAATGCTAGTCAGGTAGGTAAACACAATACAATGCACAATTTTTACGCTTATGAGAAGCCTTAAGTTTAACCTATCTGAAACAAATGCCTCGGGTTGGGATGCCGCAGTATTTCTGACGGCTACTTATCTCGATGGTGGATGGAAGGCAGATCAACTACTGGAACAGTTGCCAAGCGGTTTTCATGGCGGTCGCCGCAAGAGCTGCCAGTCACTTTTTCTCGGTGCCCTGCGCCATGGACATCGCACCCGCGCCGCCCTAAAACCCTTCCTGCGCAAAGCCCCGCGCCACTGGGTCGAGGCCATCTTTCTTGTCGCCGGCTACGAATTATTCCAGGCCGATAAAGAAAAAATCCCTAAAATTATCCACCACGCGGTGCAGGGAAGCAAAAAGCACGTCAGTAAACCCGAGAGTGCCCTCATCAATGCCGTCCTTCGCAAACTGCCCGCCGCATTCGCGGAAATCGAAAACGATACCACTCAAGCCGCAAACAAGCACAGCCACCCCGAATGGCTCGTCCGGCATTGGACCCAAGCCTACGGAACCGAAGACTGCGAAGCCCTCCTGCGCTGGAACCAACAAATCCCCATCACCTATATCCGTTCCGAGGAAGCCCTGCCCGACTCTTTCGAAGCCAGTCAATGGCCCGGCTTTTACCGCGCCCCCACCGATACGCCCTGGCTCGAAGCAATCCGTCCCCTTCTCGAGAGCGGCGGTGCCTATGTCAAAGACCCCTCGACCCGGCTTGCCCCCGCCCTGCTCAATTCCCAACCCGGCGAGGCAATCCTTGACCTCTGCGCTGCCCCGGGCGGTAAAGCCTATGAAATGGCTCAAGGTTTAAAAGGGAATGGTTCACTCGTCGCGCTCGACCTGCCGGGCGAACGCATGGAACGCCTCGATCAAAATCTTGCCCGCCTCAAAAGTACCGGGCTCAGTTGTACCCGCCTCGCCCATGACCTCCTCACCCTGCAAGCAGACGATCTGGAGAAACATGACCTGCCCAAAGCCTTCGACGCCGTTCTCCTCGACGCCCCCTGTAGCAACACCGGCGTCATTCAGCGCCGCACCGACGTCAAATGGCGCTTGCAAGCCAAAGACCTCAGCGCCTGCGCCGAGCTTCAATCGCAACTGCTCGCCGCCGCCAGTCGATTCGTAAAACCCGGCGGTCGCCTCGTTTACAGCACCTGCAGTATCGAGGCCGCTGAAAACCGGGACGTGGTGGACGCCTTTCTTAAAAGTCCGAGTGGGAAAGCCTTTGAGCTCAAAGAGCAGCGCTTGAGCTACCCCTGGGAAACGGGACACGATGGCGCCGGCGCCTTCCTTTTAGTGCGGGCGGATTAAGGGGTCGAACCTCACTCTTTAGACAGGTGCGGCACGAGCAGGCCCCCGAGCAGTAGTTGCATGGGGGAATAACAAAGGATGGGCAGGAGGGTAAGGGCACTGGCGTTTTCGGGTCCGACCGAAAGCAAGACGGATCCAATCATGGGGACTCCGGTCGCAAGGGACTTCTGGCTCGCGCAATAAAAGGCCGCGACACGTTCGCGGCGGGCAAAGCCACACCTGCCGGCACTGAACCATACCGCAATGCTCACGAGCAAAAGCAAGGCGCCGCAAACCAGGAGCAATTCGAGTATCGAGCCCGGCCCGAGATTCGCCAGTTGCCCGGAGGCAACACTGCGTGAAAAGCTCGCGAAGATAATGAACAATAAAACGCCCTGCGTCAGCGGGCGGGCGACCCCTGCCAGCTCAAGCGTGCCGGGGAGCTTCATGCGGCGCAGGCCGTAGCCGATAATCAGGGGCAGGACGATGAGGGTTGCGATTCGTAGCACGAGCGGGAGGAGGGCAATTTCAATCTGTGTTTCAATCGCGAGGTAAAAGACCGCCGCAGCCGGAACCACCCAGACGGCGAGCAAATTTGAGCTCACGGTGGCAAGCAAGGCATACCCCACCCGACCCTCAGCCGCGGCAGTCATCGCAACTGCCGAGGCAATGGTGGTTGGAAGAAACGCAAGGAGCCAATAACCAAAACAGAATTCGCTCTGTCCCCAGCGACCGGTGAGTAGCAATAGACCCACCGTTAGGAGCGGGAAAAGCAGGAAGTTCCAACTCAGAACAAAGGCCAGCGTCCCCCGCCAATTTTGGCCCGTTTCCGCCGCTCCCTGACCCATGACCATCCCCTGCGAAAGGAAAATAATCCATATACCGACCGAGACGAGCACCTCGGAGGCAGGTAAGCTAAACCCAAAAAGCGCGAGCGCGATTACCCCCAGCAGGCCGAGGGTGAACCAGTGCCGTCGCAGGCGATCAATCACCGGCGGCCTCCGCATCGGAACCGGCAGATAGACTGCCATCGCCGGAGAGGATCACTGCCAGGGCACGGGTCTGCGGGAAATAGGAACAGATGATAACGATTATAACGGTAATCGGCACGCAGAGGAACATCCCGGGGATGCCCCAAATCGAGCCCCACAAAGCGAGCGAGAGCAGGAGAATGAGCGGGCTTAAATTCAATTTACTACCCATGAGGCGCGGCTCAACGATACTCCCGATGCAAAACTGGATCGCGGTAATGACCAGCACAACGACGATGAAGGGCGTCCAGGTTTCGAATTGCACCAAGGTCAGGAGCGCGGGAAAGGCGGTCGCAATAATAGAACCGATGGTGGGAATAAAGTTGAGGAGGAAAATAAGGACCGCCCAGAAGCTCGCGGAATCCACCCCAACCCACTCCAGGATAAGGTAGCTGAGCAGTCCGGTTGCGGCACTGGTGAGCACCTTGATTCCAATATAAGTGCGGATGTCGCGGTTGATCCGCTGCATGAGACTGAAAACCGCTTCCTGTTGTTCGACCTGTGGAAAAAGGGCGCGGATCTTTGATTCAAAGGTGCGTTGTTCCAGGATGATAAAGATGAGGTAAACGAAAATGATACCGGTGCTTCCCGCGAGACCGCTGACGGTTTTAGCGAAGCCCTGGAGGAGCCCGCTGAGATTCGCACTCTTTAAAATTTCATGCACGCTGGGGGATTGCTCCAGGCCAAGCATAGCGTAAATCGTATTGATGCGTACCTCCAGATTGGCCTGATAAACCGGGGTCTGTTTAATGACGTGCGCAACGTTGTCTGTGATCAATTGAATCACCCAACTCAGGGAAGCCAGAATCAAAACGACCGCGAGCACGAAGGTGAGGATCTTTGGCAACTGTATGCCGCGCCAGGAAATCGAGCCGATCGCGTGTGCGAGCGCACTGATCAAAAACGCGATTGCACCCGCGATGACGAGCGGAAGCAGTATTGATTGCCCGAGGTTCAATAAATAAAACGACAGAACGACGATGAACATCGTCAAGGCTACTCGTTTTATTTGCATACCCTCTAATTTGCTCTCTCGGTGCCCAACTGTCCAGCCTCAGTTGAGGCCATCCTGCCAAGCTGAACTAACTGTTTTGTTTTGAGTAGAAGTCGTCGATCTTTTGAGCAACGTCGCGGAAGGCGATATCGGCCCCATAGAGCGCCTTGTATTCGACCATCGCCTTCTCCATGTCACCCTGAAGCTCGTAGCATTCCCCAAGCACGTAGAGGACGTCCTTCTTGATATCGGTGACGCCGGGGATTTCGCCCTTGGCGCTGATGAATTGCTCGACGGCAAGGTCGTAGAATCCCTTGGTCTTGTAGGCCTTTCCGAGGAGGATGAGCGCCTGCACCCGCACCTTGGGGCTACGCTGCGCCAATTGCAGTTCCTTGATCGCGGCATCGGTTTCGCCGTCCTCGAGGTAAAGTTCGCCCAATTCGAAGCGGTAGCTGAATTCGTTGGGGTAACGCTGCACGAGATGCTCCGCTTGCTCGCGCTGCATGGTGTGCGCCTCGGCACGGATCGCATCGAGCGCCGCCTTCGCCTCCGCGTTGTCCGGATCTTTTTCAAGGATCGCTTCCTGCGTTTGAATGGCGGCCTGCATTTTCTCGCGCTGCAGCGCGGAAGCCAGACGCTCCAGATTCACATCGGCCTTGCCCCCGTCTAATTGACGCGCCTTCTGGACCCATTCCAGAGCGTTTTCAAATTCACCCAGCTTGCGGTAATTACCCGCGAGGTCGCGATAGAGGTTGATATTGTCGGGTTCCGCTTCGACCGCTTGCAAGGCATCCTCGATAAGGGAGCGCAATCCGGCTTCGCCGGTCTTGGCGCGGCTCGCTTGTTCGAGTTTCTGCGCCTCTTCCTCGTCCTTGAGTTTATCACGGAAACTCTCCTCTTCTTCCCAACGGCCTTTGTTCACGGTTTGCTGAACCGAGGCCTTCTTTACCAGCGACTCAATGGCATCGTCATTGGGGTTGGCACGGTAAGCCGCCTCCCCGATGCGAATGGCATCCTCATTCTTGCCGATTAAGATATAGGCTTCCATGAGGTCTTTGACATTGCCGGCATTGCCGGGTTCGATGCGGTAAATTTCCTCGTAGGCAAACGCGGCGGTCTCGTTTAATTCCAGCGCGCCCGCAGCTTCACCCAGAAGTTGGTGCGCCGCGATATTGCCGGAGTTTGCACGCAGCATTTCCTCCGCTGCTTCGAGCGCCTTCTGTGGATCCTTCTCCACCTTCGGTGCCCGCAGGCTCATTCCGAGACCACTGACTTTCGACATCAAGCCCGACAAGCCCGCTGATTTTCCTTGCGTGACCCGTTGTTGCGCCTGCCTCAGATTGCGGCGCACTTCCAGACAACCGGGGTGGCGCTGGATAATGTTGGATAAAATATCAATGGCGTAGGCAGGGTTTTTGCCGATCGCCTTAATGGCGTTCTGCACCTGTTTCTGCTCACGGGGGTCAAGACTATCGAGGGCAACTTCTTTCATGAAACTTTGGCTTGGAGTGATTGGTACAAATTAAAAACTAAATTATGCCAAACAAAGCGCCTACTGGTAAAGCCCTAATCCAGCACCTTGAGATCGGCACGTGCCGCGAGTTCCAACGTCCCCATCGCCGCTTCCACCGCTACGGGGTCACGCCCCTCAACCAAGAGACGCAATTTTGGCTCCGTACCGGAATAGCGTATCAAAACCCGACCGGCATCACCAAACTCAGCTTCCACCGTCCTTTGCGCTGCATGCAGGGATATCAGGCTTTCAAATGGCAATTTCTCCTCCAGGCGTAGATTGCGGGTCGCCTGCGGAAAAAGCTCCACCCGCCCGCGCCAATCCCCGAGCGATTGACCGCTCTCACGCAAGACCCGCATCAATTCCAGCGCCGCCAATAAACCATCCCCCGTACTTGCGTAATCACTCAGAATAATATGACCGGAATTCTCGCCGCCCACCGTTGCACCGAGTTCACGCATCCGGCTTGCGACATTGCGGTCACCGACATCGGTGCGAACAATTACTCCGCCCGCCGCTTTCACCGCGTGGTCCAGGCCAAGGTTACTTTGGACCGTAGCAACCAAGGTACGTGCCCCGAGGCGACCCGTCTCCAGCGCATGCAAACCCAGGATTCCAAGCAAAACATCTCCGTCCAAGATAAGGCCGGCATGATCACAAATGACCAAACGGTCGCCATCACCATCGTGGGCAATGCCGTAATCCGCATGGTGCTCCAATACCGCCGCCGCCAGCTTCTCGGGGTGTTCACTGCCAAGCCCAAGGTTGATATTTAAACCATCCGGGTCGGCGCCCAGCAAAACGACCTCCGCGCCGAGCGCTTCTAAAACCGCCGGGCTCGTCTGAAAGGTCGCCCCGTTGGCAGTGTCTAAAACCACCTTCAAGCCTTGCAAGAGATTCGCCGCAAACAAACCGCACACCCCGTCGATGTATTGCTGCGTGCCGTCCAGCGAATGAATCACCGCGTCCGGCAGTGCTCCCCCGGGGGCCGGCACCGCATCGATCGCCGCTTCGATTTCAAGTTCTTCCTGCGGCGTCAGCTTACAACCCTTGCGGTCAAATAACTTGATCCCGTTATCGCAGGCGGGATTGTGGGAAGCCGTTACCGCGATGCCCAAGGCAGCCGCCTCTCGCAAGACTGCGCCCGCCACCGCCGGCGTGGGCACCACCCCCAAATCATCAATTGCGACCCCCTCGCTATGCAGGCCGCCCGCCAGCGCCCCGCACAAATCCGGTCCGCTTTGCCGTGTGTCGCGCCCCAAGATCACGCGTGCCCCCTCGGGAAGCATCGCCCCCAGCGCAACTCCCATGCGGTAAGCAAAATCTGTATTAATACAGGCATCCCCATAGGTCCCCCGTATTCCATCCGTTCCAAAATATTTACCCATTACAAATAACCAATTATTGCCGGATCAAAGCACCGCATAGAAGTTCCGGGCTTTGTCCAACCATTCGCGCACCGCGCCACTTTCCAAAAGTTCCCTCGCTTGCCCGACACCGTCCTTCAGATCACCGGCACGTCCCGCAACCCAAAGCGCTGCCCCCGCATTCATGAGCACGGTATCACGCAAACCCGCCGGCACCTGCTCCGCCCCGGCACGTCCTACCAATCCATCCAGCAGTTCCATATTCACCGCGACATCCCCGCCCCGCAAATCCGCAAAATCGCATTCCATGAGCCCCGCATCGGCGGCGTTCAAAGCTCCCGCTAAGGCATCCAAGCCACCCAAGCCCGCGACCGTATTGCTTCCAGCGCAACTCAGCTCATCCAAAGCGCGACCCGCCTCCGGCTTTCCATTCACCACCAGACCCGCCTTTAAATCCAAAGCTCCCAAAGCCTCCGCCAAAGGCGCAACCCATTCATCCGAGAAGACCCCCAAGAGTTGATGCGCGGGTTGACCGGGATTAATCAATGGTCCCAGCAGATTAAAAATAGTGCGTACTCCCTGCCCCGCCAATTCCTTTCGCACCGGCATGATCGCCTTGAAGGCAGGATGAAACGCCGGCGCAAAAAAGAAGCAAAAATTCAATTCCCTCAAAGATTCCCGCAGGATCGGAAGGGGTGCATCCAATTTAAACCCCAAAGCCTCCAACAGGTCGGCGCTGCCGCATTTTGAGGTAATGGAACGATTGCCATGCTTGAAAACCGGAACCCCGGCAGTCGCCGCGATAAAAGAAACCGTTGTCGAAATATTAAAGGTGCCGGATCCGTCCCCACCGGTCCCGCAGACATCCACCGCATCAGCGGCCCACTCGCCGACCTCTGGATCCACCGCCAACTTGCGGAAGGTCGCCGCAAACGCCGCCACCTCGGTCGCGGTTTCACCCTTCTCCGCCAGCGCCACTAAAAAAGCGGCCTTCTCCGGATTCGCAAGGTCTTCATTCGCCAAAGCCAACGCCGCCTGTGTCGCGGCCTCCCAGTCGAGATCCCCGCCGTTTGTTATCGTTTTCCTGAGTTCTTCGAGTGTCGCCATTGGGTTGGTGCAAAACAAACGCATCCGCACCGAAGCTCAAGCCTAATTACCAACTTGAACGCGGACGCATTTTACGGCTTCCAATCCGCGCCAACAAACTGCAGCTTATGCCTGTGACTCAATCCCTGCAACGTTCCCTCCTCCTCGGCCTTCTCGCGCTTCTTGCCGCTGCGATGCCATCGCTTGCGCAGGCAAGTGATATACCGGAAGCTTCGACCCGCCAATTCACCTACTCCGACGCAGCCATCCTCGGGCTCGTTGAAGGCATCACCGAATACCTACCGGTTTCCTCGACCGGTCACCTGATCCTGACGAACGCCGCGCTGGGTCTCGATTCCGAGACCCCCCTCCTCAACCGCGATGGCGCCATCCTCTGGGTTGAAGATCCTGAAAGCGAAAACGGACAACGCCCCTTTACTCTGTCCAACGCCGCCGATGCCTACGCTATCATCATTCAATTTGGTGCCATCCTTGCAGTCGTCATCCTCTACTGGAAACGGCTCCTCACCATCCTTATGGGGGTTCTGGGCAAAGACCCAAACGGCTTGCGCCTCCTCCGCAATCTTATCGTGGCCTTCCTGCCCGCCGCCGTGTTCGGACTCTTGCTGGATGACTGGATCGAGGCCGCCCTCTTTGGCATCATCCCGGTTGTCATTGCCCTCGTGGCGGGTTCCCTCCTCATGCTCGCAGTGGATTTCTGGCACCGCCGCAAAAACCCCGACAGCTCGCAAACCGGCCCGGATCTCCATGAACTCAGCACCCGCCAATGCCTCACGGTCGGCTGCCTGCAATGCATCGCGATGTGGCCCGGAACCAGTCGCTCCATGATGACCATCGTAGGCGGTTACCTCATCGGACTCAGCCCGGTGCGCGCCGCAGAATTCAGTTTCCTGCTCGGCTTGGTCACCCTCTCGGCAGCCTCCGCTTATAAAGCCCTGAGCGTGGGCCCGCAGATCCTGCAAACCGTTCCGCTCGGACCCCTCCTGCTCGGTATCGCGGTCGCCACCGTTTCCGCGGCCCTTGCGGTCAAGTGGCTGGTCTCCTTCCTGACGCGCCACGGCCTCGGCCTCTTTGCCTGGTATCGCCTTGGCCTTGCCGCGATGGTTTTGTTAACTTTTGCCTAGCCCTGCACCGGTAAAAAATGTAGTTTAGCAAAATGAAAAAAGTAGCGGTGATTTTATCCGGCTGCGGCGTTTACGACGGCGCGGAAATCCATGAAGCGGTCCTTACTTTGCTGGCCCTGGAGCGCGCCGGCGCTCAAGCTATATGCGCGGCGCCCGACATCGCGCAACGTGAAGTGATCAACCACCAAAGCGGCACCGCCCAAGAGGATGAATTTCGCAACGTCCTCGAGGAATCTGCCCGCATCGCCCGCGGCGAAATCAAACAACTGAGCGAACTGCGGCCCCAAGATATGGACGCCCTTGTCTTTGTTGGCGGCTTTGGCGTCGCTAAAAATTTATCCAGCTTCGCCTCGGATGGCGCGGAATTCGACGTGGATCCCATGGTGCGCGATCTTATTGAAGAGGTGCACGCCGCGGGCAAACCGCTCGGGTTCATGTGCATCGCCCCCGTCCTCGCGGCGGCGGTCCTCGGCTCAAAAAAGATTCGCGTAACCATCGGGCATGACCGCGATACCGCCGCTAAAATCGAAGGCCGTGGCGCAATCCATACCCCCTGTGACGCCGATTCTGCGGTTGTTGACCGCGACAACAAAATTGTCACAACACCCGCCTATATGGAGGCCCAAACCCTTCTCCAAGCCGAGGCCGGCATTAATAAAATGATTGATTCACTCCTCGAACTCTGTGCGTAAGAATACTTGACGCGTTTCTTATAACTGTTTTTATCCACCGTTCACTTGGGTAAAACACCCACCGCAACACTCTCATTTAGCATTTAATAGTCATGGCACAGCCAAAACGCAAACAATCCAAGCAACGCAGCCGCAAACGCCGTGGCGCCGTTCGTTTCGAACTGCCTCAACTGGCAAAAGATCCCCAAGACGGCACCCGCTTCCGTCCGCACCGTATCAACCCCGCCAACGGCATGTATCGCGGGCGCCAGGTTCTGGACGTCGAAATTTAAACGCGCGCTGCCAAGTTAAAACCCATACTCAACTCATGACCGGTAGCGCAGCACCCTGCACCATCGCGGTCGATGTGATGGGAAGCGATCTCGGGCCCTCGGAATTTATCCGCGGGCTTTTATATGCCCGCGAGGAACTCAAGCTCGACAGCGAAATTATCCTCGTCGGAAAAGAACGACTCATTGAGCGACTCCTCAAAGCCCAAAAATCAAAATCCGCGCTGGACAAGCTTCGCATTCACCACGCCAGCGAGGTAGTCGATATGGACGACAAGCCGGTCATGGCAATGCGCAGCAAAAAAGACGCGTCCATGTTTCAGGCGGTAAATTTAGTCAAGGAAGGCGAAGCCCGTGCGGTTGTCAGTTGCGGCAACACCGGTGCCTTGATGGCTGCGGGGACGATCCGCCTCCGCCCGCTGGAAGGGGTCGAGCGCCCTGCCCTCGCAACCATTATCCCAACCAAGCAAAACCCCTGTGTCCTCATCGACGTGGGTGCCAACCCGGAGTGCAATTCCCAAAATCTGGTCCACAACGCCATCCTGGGCACGAACTATGCCCGCTCCGCCCTGAACCTTGAGCAACCCCGGGTCGGCCTGCTCACCATCGGCACCGAAGACGGCAAAGGCAATAGCCTCATTAATGAAACCCATTCCAAGCTAAAGCAAATCGGTGACATCATCCATTACGTCGGTCCGGTTGAGGGTTTCCAAATTTTTGAGGGAGAGGTCGATGTTGTCGTGTGTGACGGTTTTGTGGGTAATGTTCTCCTAAAGTCCAGTGAGGCAGTCTTCAAGTTTGTGGGTAAAACCATGCGGGACGAACTTCGCCGCAATGCCAAGCGTATGCTCGGCGCCGCGCTTGCCAAATCCGCCTTCAGTGACATGCGAACCCGCCTGAGCCCCGACCACCATGCCGGCGCACCGCTCCTTGGCCTCAAGGGCAACATCCTCAAATCCCACGGTTCCTCTAATTACATCGCGATTGCCAACGCCATACGGATTGCAACCGAAATTGTTCGCCATGATATGTTGGATTCGATTCAGTCAGACATTCTTCAGGCCAACGCTACCCTGCTTGAACCATCAGAAACCGCCTCGCCCGAATAAGTGATTCGGTTTTTGCCCGACTTCCTATGAACCCACCCGCACCTTCGATCGTCATCCTCGGAACCGGCTCCTACCTGCCCGAGCGAGTCGTGACCAATGACGACATGGCGCAACTCGTGGAAACCTCCGACGAGTGGATCCAAACCCGCACCGGCATTCGTCAACGCCGCTTTGCCGCGGAGGACGAACACACCAGCCATATGGCGACCGCCGCGGCGCGCCGTGCCATTGAAGACGCCGGTATCGACCCCTCGGAAATTGATCTCATTCTCGTGGCCACCATGACGCCCGACATGCCCTTCCCCTCCACCGCATGTCTGGTTCAAAGTCAGCTCAATCTGCCCCAATGCACCGCCTTCGATATTCAGGCGGCCTGTTCCGGTTTTGTTTATGGTCTCAATATTGCCACCAGCATGCTGCAATCGGGCAATTTCAATAAGGCCCTTGTCATCGGTGCCGAAAAATTGAGCGGCATCCTCGATTTTGAAGACCGCACCACTTGCGTCCTTTTTGGCGATGGTGCCGGAGCAGCGGTCTTGGGCCGGAGCGACACCCCCGGAGTGGGGATCATTGGCGGCATCGGCGGCGCCGACGGCTCCAACCCGGAAGTCCTCTGCCAGCCGGGAGGAGGTTCCGCGATCCCACCCAGCGCCAACTCCATCGATCAACGGCAACATTTCCTCAAAATGAACGGGAAAGAGATCTTCAAGCAGGCGGTCCGCGTCATGGGTCAAGCCAGTACCGACCTCTTGGAAAAAACCGCCATCGATTCCGAAGACCTCGCCCTCATCATTCCCCATCAGGCAAATCTTCGCATCATTGACAGTCTCACCAAACGACTCGGCGTCCCGGCGGAATCGGTTTTCATCAACTTACAGGATTATGGGAACACCTCCGCCGCCTCGGTTGGCATCGCCCTCGATGAAGCCCGGCGCGCCAGTCGCATCCAAACCAACGACCAAATCCTGCTGGTTGCCTTTGGGGCAGGCTTGACCTGGGGTGCCAGTATGGTCAAATGGCAATAATGATGCCACGCGCCGTTCTATTTGTTCTGCTCACCGCCTTCCTCGGTGCAGGTTCGCTTCATGCAGAATTTTCTATCAACCCTCTCAACTGGTTTTCCGGTTCCGCTGAGGCGGATCAAGCAGACCTTGCCTTGGAAAAACAGGCATTGGAGCAGGCCGCCAACAAGCTGCTGGAGAAGGGCCGGCAAAAATTTGAGAAGGGGCATTATTGGAGCGCCCGACGCAGCTTTAAAAAAATTGCCAAAAAATACCCGCTGAGCCAAGCCGCCGGCGAAGCCCGTTTCCTCCATGCTCAGATCCGAATGGAGCGCGGGCAGTTTGTTCGTGCCCACGCCCTCCTTCAGGAGATAATCTTTAACAACCCCGATTACCCTAACGTTCAGGGCGTCATCAGCGCCCAATTTCAATGCGCCACCACCTTAATGGAGGGGGCGCGTTCAAAGATTCTATTTATCATTCCCGGCTTCCGGCAATACGGCGAAGCCATTAAACAATTTGAATTCGTCGTCGCCAACGCTCCTTACGGTGACTACGCACCCCTCGCTTTAATGAATATCGCGTTCATCGCCGAAAAACAAAATGAGGCCGACCTCGCGATCGACGCCCTCGACCGCCTCATTAATTACTACCCCCAAAGCATGCTCGCCTCGGATGCCTACTACCACCTTGCCAAAACCTTCGCCGACCTCGTCAAAAGCTACGAGTATGACCAAGGTTCCACCCGGCAGGCCATCAGTTACTACGAAGACTTCCTCGCGCTCTTCCCGGAAAACTCCAATGTTGGCGAAGTCGAGGCTAACCTCGCGCAAATGCAAAATCTGCTCGCGGGGAGCCGCTTGGAGTTGGGTGATTTCTTCTACCTCTACCGCAACAACAACACCGCCGCCCTTACCTTCTACAACGAGACCATCACCATCGCCCCCGAATCCGAGGCCGCCGATGAAGCGCGGCAGCGCATTAAAGACATCGAGGCCGGCGTGCGGCCGGTCACTCGCTCAAAACTCCTCCGCAAGCTTCTCCTCGCAGACTAACAACTGTTCCCGTTGATATGCACTCGCTTCGCTCAAGCTTCCTTCTTTCTCTCGCGATTCTCTCCCTGCTTTTTTTAAATGGGTGCAGTCACTATGAATGGAGCCGCCCCGCTCCACCCTTTAAAACGATCTTCGTCCAAGCGGCAACCAACGACAGCTCCGCGCCACAGGCACAAGCCAGCCTTAGCGCCCAAATCAGGCAAGCCCTCATCCGCGACGGACGACTCCGCTTGGTGAGCAAGCCCGCCGAGGCGGAGGCCATCCTCCAGGTCAACCTAACCCATTACCGCCGTAATACTTCAGTTCGCAGCAGTCGAGACAGCGAACTTGCCATTGGCTTTGATCTCGTTCTCGAAGCCCGAATTGCACTCTTTGACCAAAGCGCCTCCAAATACCTCATTAAAGCCCGCGACCTCAGCGCCAGTACCAGCACCTTTGCAAGCGATCCCATCACGGGCGAAGACAACTTCAGCCTGTCCGAACACCAAGCCATACCGCGCCTGACCGAAGATCTCGCAAACAGCATTGCTGATGAAATACTCGGCGTTTGGTAAGAAAAACCTAGCGCTTCGAGCCGTCCACAAACTCCAGCCTACCCCCGGCATTCAAACGGCGATAGTAACACCCGCTCCGCGCCACGCCGGAGGCATCCTTCGTGTGACAGGCACCCTGCCCCGCCGGCTCCACCAAATACAAGAGGGAATTCTGCTCACAGTTAACCCGTACCTCCAGCAACTTCAAATAATCACCGCTGGTCTTCCCCTTGATCCAAAGTTCATTGCGGCTCGTGCTCCAAAATGTAGCCATCCCGCACTCCAGAGCAGTATCCAGAGCCTCGCGATTTGCGTAGCCCACAATCAAGACCTCCCCCGTTGCCGAATCCTGCGCAATCGCAGGCACCACATCGGTTCCGCAATTCGCAACCTTCCGCAACTTCGTGAAGTCCATTTGGAATTCATTACCTTCTTCTATTTCCTTGTGTGACATCCCTGAAGCCTAACTTTCAAGCCGGATATACGTCCAGTCCGGATTATTACAAATTCGGAAATTCTAACCCAAGACATCCTTTTTCCTTTCCACCTTACCCTAAACAACGCTTGAATAAGCAAATTCTTGTAATTCAAAAGCAATTATCCACGCATAGACAACGTACTTATTATGTCCGATTCGCAATCCACCTCCCTTTCCATTCTTCAGGACGCCGCCACGCAAGCCCGCGGCCTCGCCATTGATGCGGTACACGCCTGCAGTTCCGGCCACCTTGGCCTGCCGCTTGGTTGTGCCGAAATCGGCGCCGCCCTCTACGGCAACGGCGGCCTCCGTCACGATCCCTCCGCTCCCCGCTGGCTCAATCGCGACCGCTTTGTGCTCTCCGGTGGTCACGGCTCCATGTTCCTCTACACCTGGCTACACCTTTCCGGATACGCCCTCTCGCTGGATGAGGTCAAAAACTTCCGCGTCCTTGGCTCCGAGACCCCCGGTCACCCGGAGTTCGGCGACACCGTAGGCGTAGAAGCCACCACCGGACCCCTCGGTCAGGGCATCGCCAACGCCGCCGGTTTTGCCCTCTCCGGTAAACGCGCCGCCGCGAAGTTCAACACCGCTGAACACACCCTCTTTGATCACCACGTCATCGCCCTCCACGGTGACGGTTGCCTCCAGGAAGGCGTCGCCAAAGAAGCGATCGCCTTTGCCGGTCACAATAAACTCGACAACCTCATCCTCATCTATGATGCCAATGACGTTACCCTCGACGCCATGGCGGAACAATCCCAAAGCGAGGATCCCGCTGCCTATTTTCAATCACAGGGCTGGGATGCCGTCACCCTTGACGGGCACGACCTGCAGGCCCTCACCGAGGCCCTCGCCGCCGCAAAAGCCAACGACAACGGCAAGCCCACCGTCCTGATTGCCAAAACCACCATCGCCAAAGGCATCCCCGAAGTCGAGGGAACCGCCGGAGGTCACGGTGAAGGCGGTGCCAAATTTGCGGAGTCCGCCCGCGCCGGCCTCGGGCTCCCCGCCGAAACCTTCCACGTCTCGCCCGAAGTCCGAGCACATTTTGCAAGCCTCGCCCAAGCCGCCCAAGCCGCCCGCATCGAATGGGACGCGACCTACGCTGCCTGGAAATCCGCCAACCCCGAACTCGCCGCTGAACTCGAAGGCGGCGCCGGCAATGCCATCCCCGCCGATCTTTCCAGCCACATCCCGGAATTTGAGGCCGGTAATAAAGCGGCGACCCGCGCCACTGGCGGCACCGTCATCAATGCCGTCGCGCAAGCCATCCCGCAACTCATCACCGGTTCCGCAGACCTCTACGGCTCCACCAAAAATTACATCAAAGACGGTGGCGACTTCGGCCCCGCAAATCCCGCCGGTCGCAATATCTGGTTCGGCATCCGCGAACACGCCATGGGCGCAATCTGCAACGGAATCGCTTACGACGGAATCTTCCGTGCCAGCGGTGCCACCTTCCTCGTCTTCGCTGACTACCTGCGCCCCTCCATCCGCCTCGCGGCGCTCGCTAAACTTCCGGTCACCTACATCTTCACCCACGACTCCGTTGGCGTTGGCGAAGACGGCCCCACGCACCAACCTGTTGAAACCGTCAGCGGACTCCGCGTCATTCCAAACCTCGACGTCATTCGCCCCGCCGATGCGGAAGAAGTCGCGGGCGCCTATACCGCCGCGATGCAGCGTCAGGATGGCCCCACCGCACTAATCTTCACCCGTCAGGGCGTCGCCGCCAACGATGCCCTCAGTGCCAACGAACGCCGGGAAGGCACCCTCAAGGGCGGCTACATCGCCCGCGCGGAATCCGGCACCCTGGAATGCATTCTCATGGCATCCGGTTCGGAATTGGCCCTCGCCCTCGAAGCCGCCGAAACCCTCGGCAGCGGCACCCGCGTGGTCTCCATGCCCTCCTTCGAGCGCTTTGATCGCCAACCCGCCGAGTATCGCGAATCCGTCCTTCCATCCACCTGCACCCGCCGCGTTGCAGTGGAGGCAGGCGTCTCCCTTACTTGGGGCAAATACCTTGGACTCGACGGACGTGCCGTCTGTATCGACCGCTTCGGCCTCTCCGCTCCCGGCGGCCAGGTCATGGAAACCCTCGGGCTCACCGCCGAAAAAATCGTAGCGGCCGCCCAAGCATAACAACCGCCCAACTCCAGCCTCCGCTTGACATTCCCCTCCTGGGGTCTGAACGTTCTGTTTTCTAAACGACGCTCCCCTATGGCTACCGCTCCGCTTAACTACGAACCGATGGTTTTCGCTCCCCGCACCGGAGACGAAGCACCCCTCTCCGCGATTCAGGAAGAAATCCTCGCCCTGAAAAAGGAACGCAACGCCGTCATCCTCGCCCACAATTATCAAATCGAAGCGATCCAGCGGGTCGCCGATTACGTGGGCGATTCCCTCGGCCTCGCCTACCACGCTGAAGCAGCCGACTGCGATGCCATTGTTTTTTGCGGCGTCCACTTCATGGCAGAGACCGCCAAAATCATCAATCCCCAGACCCCCGTTTATCTGCCCGACCTCGCCGCAGGTTGCTCCCTCTCCGATTCCTGCCCCGCCGAAAAACTCGCGGCCTACAAAGAGGCCCACCCCGACACCTACGTCGTTGCATACATCAATTGCTCCGCCGCCGTCAAAGCCCTGAGCGATGTCATCTGCACCAGCGGCAACGCCACCAAAATCGTGGAGCGCATCCCCGCCGACCGCGAGATCCTCTTTGTCCCCGACCAAAACCTCGGCCAATGGGTCAGCAAAGAAACCGGCCGCCGCATGCAACTCTGGCCGGGGTCCTGTTACGCCCACGTCCTCTTTACCCAACAGGCCATCGAACGACTCAAACTCAAATTTCCCGACGCCAAAGTGGTCGCCCACCCGGAATGCGTCGAGACCGTCCGCGACAATGCCGACGTCGTATGCAGCACCGAGAAAATGGTGCACTATTGCCGTGACGACGACGCCCGTGAATTTATTGTGATTACTGAGACCGGAATGATTCATCGCCTCCAGAGCGAAATCCCCAACAAAACATTTATCGCGGGCCCCACCGATACCTGCGCCTGCAACGAATGTCGCTACATGAAGATGAACACCATCGAAAAACTGCGCGACTGCCTTCGCGATCAGGGCCCCGCCATCGAGATGCCCGAAGACATCCGCCAAAAAGCCTACGCCCCCATCAAGCGTATGCTCGAGTGGAGCAAGTAAGACTCCAGGCAACAGGCCGCTTTTAGCTCCTGTAACGAACAGAAATTAAAAACTTTACATTTAACGTTTTATATTCATATATCTCAACTTTCCCCCTGCGATCCGAATCATGTCTAAAACATTACCCGACAAAGCGATTAATAAAATATCGGATAAATTAAACGAAAAGAATCCTGCTATGAACCAAGCTGAAAAAGATAGAATTAATAAAACCTTGATGGAGGCCGCTAAGGAAATGGGCTTTGACTCTATGAAGCTTGCTGATCCAAACGATCCACAATGGCAAAAGTTGGATAAAATTCTAGGCACTCCATCACCGAGAAGCAGACTTAAAAAGCGGGCAAAAAGAGGCAAAAATATATGAAATCTACCACAAAGAAAAAGGCACCCATTAAGCGCAAGAAGTCATTATTCGGCAAAGATGGCTACCAGAGCGGCGGGCCTGATATGGATAATTTGCAACCCGTTACAGAGGCAGAAGCGAAGGCGATAGGGAAGGCCTTGGGGCGTGGGCCAGTTCCTACTTTAAAAAAACGCACGCTCTAACTAAAGCTTTGGAATTAAAATTATTCCCGATTTGTTCCTAGGCGGGCTTTTCTTGATCTAATCCGCTTAATTGTTCGATTGCTCCAAAGCTTCCTAAATTTCAGATCCGGGTGATTTCAGCAGCACCGGGACGGACGATTGGCAAAGTATTTTCTTAAGGAATAACGACTGGGCATCGGGACCGAGTGTCCTTTTTATGAAATGAAACTAGCTAAAAAACATCAGCGTACTTTAGCGCGAATAAGAGCCAACCCTAAGCCAGGTAATTTAAAATTCAGAGATTTAGAAGCTTTGTTAAAAGCTTTAGGTTTCAAAAAAATTAACACGGCAAACGGATGCAAATTCCTAAACGGGGATTTCAAAATTAGTTTGCACCCTCCGCACCCCCGTCCGGATGTTGACAAGGGTTGTTTAACAACTGTATCATTAGTAATAGAGGAGTTTTTAAATCACGATGAATGCAATAGAATATAAGGGTGTTAAATTATTCCCGACTTATGATTCCGAAGCGGGGCATTTTTGCGCAAGTGTGATATTCAATAAAAGGCAAGTTGCCTATATCTCCGGAACCAGCGTCAAAGAATTACGGGAAAATTTAAAGGATGCTGTTGACGAACAAATTAAAGATTTTGGTCCGATCAAAGCGACTAGGCAAAAAAGGCCCGTGCTGGGCAAAGCTGGCTACCAGAGCGGCGGGCCTGATCTTGACAACTCAAGACCTTTGACGGATGCCGAGGCAAAGTTAATTGGTGATGCACTCGGGCGGGGACCAGAGCCGACAACAAAACGCACGCTCTAACTAAAGCTTTGGAATTAAAATTATTCCCGATTTGTTCCTAGGCGGGCTTTTCTTGATCTAATCCGCTTAATTGTTCGATTGCTCCAAAGCTTCCTAAATTTCAGATCCGGGTGATTTCAGCAGTGCCGGGACAGACGATTGGAAAAGTATTTTCTTAAGGAATAACGACTGGGCAACGGGGCCGAGTGTCCTTTTTAGCGATGGATATGCAGAAAGACGTAATTTCCGGCAAGTTTATTTGGAGCAAGTGGAAGTCCGACCGAAATATTCAACTAGGACGGCCACCTTTCAGCGCTGCAATCTCAGTCTTTAAAGACAAGCTAGCCTTCGACGTTGAAGCAAAAGAAGGGCAAGGTGCAAAGCGTTACGCAGTATTCGGGAAAAGCACTTGCGGTAAATGCTTGTTTGTAGTCTATTGTTATCAGCAACAGTATAGGCGAATTATTAGTGTTTTTGAAAATAGTAAGCTTAAAAAGATCTATCATGAACAAAGCCGATAAAGTTAAAATTAATAAGATTCTGAAAGAAGAGGCTGAAAATCTCGGCGGCATTCAATGGGAAGTAGCATCTGACAGCGATCCGGTTATTCAAAAGATCAGGAAAGAGTTTAATAGACCATTACGGCGGCGCAGACCTAAAAAGCGGGCAAAAAAGAGGAGCTTTTTTGAGTCAATTTCTCATTGGCTTATGAGTTAAAATTATTCCCGAGATATTCCCAAGCGGGCTTTTTGGTCTGTAACCCGCATAAATGCTGAAAATCCAGACAGCTTCCTAAACTTCAGATCCGGGTGATTTAAACAGCACCGGGACGGACGATTGGAAAAGTATTTTTTTAAGGAATAACGACTGGGCATCGGAACCGAGTGTCCTTTTTAGCGATGGATATGCAGAAAGACGTAATTTCCGGCAAGTTTATTTGGAGCAAGTGGAAGTCCGACCGAAATATTCAACTAGGACGGCCACCTTTCAGCGCGGCAATCTCAGTTTTTAAGGACAAGGATAAGATAAAATTTGATGTAACCCGGGTTGCTGACGGCGAAGTCCGGACTGCAGTTTTTGGAAAATCCCAATCGGGAAAACTTTTATATATAGTTTTTTGTTTGCGCGGTAAACGCATTAGAATTATAATTGTTGGGGATAATAGGAAATTACGGAGTTACTATGAGCAGCAAAAATAAACTATTGAAAGAGGCCGCCAAAGAACTGGGCGTTCACTCTATACGGTTGGCTGATCCAAACGACCCCAAATGGCAAGAGGTTGATAAATTTCTAAGCACCACATCACGGCGGCGCAGACCTAAAAAGCGGGCGAAAAGAGACTAAAATTTATGAAAACTTCCACGAAGAAAAAGGCACCCATCAAGCGTAAGAAGTCATTATTCGGTAAAGATGGCTACCAGAGCGGCGGGCCTAGTTCTGAAAATCGTAGGGCGGCAACAGATGAGGAAGCGCGTGCGGTTGGCGAGGCATTAGGTCGTGGGCCAGTTCCTACGAGTAAACGCACGCTCTGACTAAAGCTTTGGAATTAAAAAGTAACTCACAAGCCAACCAATAGCATGCCTGCCAGTGATGCTATTTTAAGGGAAACGTATACGGGAGCTTTTTTTATGGGGATGGACGTTGTAAGTTGTTGGTTGAAAGTTGTATAATCAATATTCTTACCATCAGCTCCTTTGCTACTCTGCGTTTATTTTTTTTAACGCGGAGGAGCGGAGGATCAGAGGGGGTTCTGGAACGTCTTGCCGCTGCTGAATTCGTTTTGAAAGTGACTTCTCAGGCGGATTTAGCCTCTTGAATAGAAAGCCGTTTTAATGATTCCTGCATAAGTTTCTTCCCTAGCCCTTTCGGGTGACGACCGGTTTTTTGCGCTGGGGGTAAAGCTCGCGACAGAGCGGGCAGACGGTGCCGTCGCAACCGCGGGCGGTGCAATATTCGCGACCGTAGAAGATAATCTGTAAATGCAGGGCGTTCCACTTCTCGCGGGGGAAGAGGCGCTTCAAATCCTTCTCGGTCTGCACGACGTTTTTTCCGGAACTGAGGCCCCATCGTTGTGCGAGGCGATGAATATGGGTATCGACCGGAAAGGCGGGCACCCCAAATGCCTGACTCATGACCACCGAGGCGGTCTTGTGCCCCACAGCGGGAAGGGCTTCCAGCGCCGCCATGTCTGCCGGTACTTTGCCGTCGTATTGATCGACGAGGATGCGCGAGAGTCCTGCAATGCCCTTGGACTTCATGGGGGCGAGTCCGCAGGGCCGAATGATGGCGTGGATGTCCTCAACAGAAAGTTTGACCATATCGTGTGGGTTATCCGCCTTTGCAAAGAGCAGTGGGGTGATTTGGTTGACGCGGGCATCCGTGCATTGGGCGGAGAGGAGGACCGCGACAAGGAGGGTGTAGGGGTCGCGGTGGTCCAGCGGTACGGGGGTCTCCGGGTAGAGCCGTTCGAGGGTCTCTTGAATATGGGCGACGCGTTCTGCTTTGAGCATAAGGTGGAGCGGAATCAGGAAAGGCGGATGGAGCTATCGACTGCGGGGTCGGTTTGCTCCGGGTGGTCGGCGGTGAAATGGAGGCCGCGGCTCTCGCGGCGCTGGAGGGCGCAATCAATGACCAAGGAAGCGACGAGGATCATGTTGCGCAGTTCAAGGAGCGGCACATCGACTTTGAAGTTCCAGTAATAGTCATTGATTTCCTTATCCAGCACTTGAATGCGGGTGCGGGCGCGTTCGAGGCGTTTATCGGTGCGCACAATACTGACATAGTCCCAGAGGGTGCGTTTTAACTCGTCACGGTTGTGCGTGAGCACCACCCGCTCGTCGGAATCGCGAAGATCGCCGTCCGCCCAATCTGGAATCGTGACAGATTCAAAATTGCCCTGGGTAAGGTAATCGCAAACTGCCGCCGAACCCCGACGCGCCATCACGACCGCTTCGAGGAGGGAATTGCTGGCGAGACGGTTGGCGCCGTGCAGACCGGTGCAGGCGACTTCGCCACAGGCGTAGAGACCGGGTAAATCGGTAGCACCATCGAGCGCGGTGGCAACACCCCCACAGAGGTAATGCGCGGCGGGAACCACCGGGATCATCGCCTCCTCGATGCGAATGCCCTGCCCGGCGCAATAATCATAAATATTCGGGAAGCGTTCGCGAAGGGTCGCTTCGGGAAGATGGCGCACGTCGAGCCAAACGTGTCGGGAACCGGATTCCTTCATTTCGGTATCAATGGCACGTGCCACGATATCGCGGGGGGCAAGGTCGGCGCGGGCGTCATAACGTGCCATGAACGCTTCGCCCTGCAGGTTGCGAAGGATCCCGCCCTCGCCGCGAACCGCTTCACTGACTAGGAAACGGCTGCCGTCGGATGAATAAAAAGCGGTGGGGTGGAATTGGATGAATTCCATATTGCGGATTTCGACGCCGGCACGGGCTGCCATCGCAATGCCGTCGCCGGTCGCAATGGCAGGGTTGGTGGTGTAGGCATAGACCTGCCCAATGCCGCCGGTCGCCAGCAAGACTGCCCCGGCGTGGAAGGTTTCGACTCGTTCCGTCTGAGTATCGAGCACGTAAAGCCCGAGGACCCGATTGGGGCCCGCGCAGCGAAGCTTCGCGGTGGTGATCAACTCGATTGCAAAATGGTGCTCCAGGGTTTGGATCCGGGGGCTGTCTGCCACGGCCTGCAGGAGCGCCTGCTCGATCGCTTTGCCCGTGACGTCTTTGACGTGAAGGATGCGGCGCTTGGTATGCCCGCCCTCTTTGCCGAGGGAAACGCGACCGTCTTCCAGTTGACTGAAGGCCACTCCGTATTCAATCAGTTCCTCAATACAGGCGGGGCCGTCTTTTAAAATTTCGCGAACCGCGTCGGCATTACAAAGCCCGTCACCGGCATCGAGCGTGTCGGCGACGTGGGTCTCGACATCATCGGTGCGGGAAGTGACTGCGGCGATTCCACCCTGGGCGTAATTGGTGTTCGATTCCGCCGAGTTTTTTTTGGTGATGATCGCAACAGATTGACCCGCCGCCGCGACTTTGAGGGCAAAACTCAGGCCGGCAATTCCACTGCCAACCACCACGACGTCATATTGATGCGACATGCTTGATTAGAGCTCGATATTGTCGATCAAACGGGTGTCTTCGACCCAGACCGCGACGGTTGCGAGGTGGCGCCCGGGAACGATTTCGCGGGCGGGTCCCATGGTGTCACGGTCCACAACCTGCACATAGATCACGCGAATCCGGCGGGACTGAGTGAGTTCATGGGTGATCTCGGCGATGACGCGATCCACTTGGCGCACCCCGGAGGCGACCAGTTCGCGGGCGGTTTCAAGGGCGCGTGGTATACGCAGGGCGTCCTCGCGTTGGCTGTCGCTGAGGTAACGATTGCGGGAACTGGTGGCAAGGCCGTCCGGATCGCGGCGGGTTGGCCCCGCTACGATTTCGAGCGGGAGGTTGAGGTCGGCGGTCATTTTGCGGATGAGCGCGAGTTGTTGGGCATCCTTTTGTCCAAAGACCGCAACATCCGGGCGGGTGATGTTGAAGAGCTTCAGGCAGATGGTGGCGACCCCGCGGAAATGATTGGGGCGGGAAATCCCACAGAGGCCCGCGCTGAGTTTTTCCTCTACGACAAAGGTCGAGAAATCTGCGGGATAGAGCGCCTCGGCCTGCGGGTTGAAGACAAAATCAACCCCGTGCTCGCGACAGAGCTCCAGATCGGCATCCAAGGCGCGGGGGTATTTTGCGAAGTCCTCGTTGGGACCAAATTGGGCGGGATTGACAAAAATTGAGACTATGACCTTGTCAGCCTTCTCGCGGGCAATATCAATCAAATCTGCATGGCCTTCATGCAAGCAACCCATTGTTGGCACGAGCGCAATCAAATGCCCGCTTGAACGCAAAGCGATCGCAGAAGATTGCATCTCATGAATCGATTGTATTGTTTGCATATATCAGAAAATCCAAAAATTTAACGGAGACCTTAAACATCTCAACCCTATAGTAACCAATTAGTAACCTCTAAAGCATTATTCATGAGCGATCCATATATTCAGGAACTCTTCGCCGAACGCATCGGTGGCAATCAATACGGTAAATCTACCGCAATCTATAAGTTTGAGAAGATCAAGCGCGCTAAAAAAGCGGCGATGACTGCAAAGCCGGAGGTCACCCTCATTGATATGGGCGTCGGTGAACCGGACGAAATGGCCTTTCCGGTTGTAGTGGAGACCTTACAGGCGGAAGCCGCCAAACCGGAGAACCGGGGCTACGCCGATAACGGGGGCGACGCTTTCAAGCACGCCGCAGCGCGCTACATGGAGGAAGTCTTTGGGGTGAAGGGAATCGACGCAGAGACGGAAGTCATCCACTCGATCGGCTCCAAAACCGCCCTGACGATGCTGCCCGCCTGTTTCATTAATCCGGGTGATGTTGTCCTGATGACGGTGCCGGGTTATCCGGTCCTTGGCAGTCATGCGAAATTCTACGGAGGCGAGGTCTACAATATGCCGCTCGAGGCTGCCAATAATTTCCTGCCCGACCTCAAGGCGGTGCCATCCGAGATTTGCGCAAAGGCAAAAATGATGGTGCTGAATTACCCGAACAACCCGACCGGGGCATCCGCAACCCGTGAATTCTACCTCGAGGCTATCGAATTCGCCAAAGCCAATGACCTCATCATCGTGCAGGACGCCGCCTATGCTTCCCTCATCTTTAACGGCGAGCCGCAATCCATCCTACAAGTGGAGGGCGCCAAGGATGTCGCGGTGGAACTTCACTCGCTTTCGAAGAGCTACAACATGACGGGCTGGCGCATCGGCTTTGTGGTGGGCAATCCCCTGATCGTGAAGGCATATGGCGACATGAAGGACAATTCCGATTCCGGGCAATTCCTCGCGATTCAGAAAGCAGGTGCGGCGGCGCTCGAGCACCCCGAGATAACCGAGGCCATTGCGGCAAAGTATTCCCGCCGCATGGATCATCTGGTTGAAATCCTCGGAGCGAGTGGCTTCAACGCCACCAAACCGGAGGGGAGTTTCTTCCTTTATGTTGCCGCTCCAAAATCCGCTACGCTGGCGGGCGAGACCGAAACCTTCGAAAACGGCGAAGCCTTCAGTCAATGGCTCATTACGAATGAATTGATCAGCACCGTGCCGTGGGATGACTGCGGTCATTTTGTGCGCTTCTCGGTGACCTTTGCGGCGGACGGTCTGGAAGGTGAAGCGTCAATTCTCAAGGAGATCGGCACCCGCCTCGCGAAATACCAGTTCGAATTTTAGCAGCGGACTAGCGAATCTCCCAACGGTAATGCATGGAGGAAAGGGGTTCATAGCCCTTGCGGGTCACCTGTACCACGTCCTCAATGCGACAGGCTCCGAGGCCGGGATAATAAAGTCCCGGTTCAACCGTAATGACCTGCCCGGCTTTTAAGGCAGGCGCTCCGCGTGAGACCCGGGGACATTCATGCACCTCCAAGCCGAGGCCATGGCCCGTGGAATGAATAAATCCAACAAAAGCGTCCCCGCGACGCTCGGTACGGTAACCGCGTTCTTTAAAAACGGCCTCCCCTGCGGCGTGCACCGCGGAGCCGCGTGCGCCATGTTTCACCTTTGAAAGCGAGGCAAGTTGCGCGGCGCGCACCGCTGCCACCAAGGCACGCTGGGCGTCGTTTGCCCGCCCTTTGAGAAAGGTACGCGTCATATCGCCATGATAACCCGTTGCTTGAATACGGGGAAAACAATCCACGATAATCAATTGATGGGGGCGCAAGGGGCCATGCCCGCCCTCGTGGGGATCGCACGCCTGGTTGCCGCCTGCCACAATCGTGTTTTGCGCAAGCGCCCCGCGTTCGAGGCACGCGCGGTCGACGGCCGCTCGCAAAACCTCCGAGGTCAGGGTGCGCCCTTTGTATTTCAAATAGTTGCCCACAATGACCGCTTCCCGGAGTACTTTTTCCGCAGCGCGAATCCCGGCGGCACTTGCGGCATTCCCGGCGCGGATCGCTTTTGCCTCCGCTTCGGTTTTGCATTCGCGCTCCTTGAAAAAAGGTTCCGGGCCAAACTCAACCCGGATCCCGGCCGCTACCAGTCGCGCGTAGAGCGCCGCAGGGAAATCGCATGGAACCTCGATCGAACGCAGACGCGCACGACGCAAGTAGTAGAGAATGAGTTCTGAGGGGCCAACATCAGCGAGCGCCATGCCCAAAACTTCACTCGCCTTGCGCTGCTCCGTCTCAAGCAAACGCACCTCGCCCAACAAACCATTTGAAGCAACCCGGCTAAACTCCAGGCGATTGACCACCGCGAAGGATTCCCCGCGTATCACACCTGCAAGAAATGCGTCCGGCACCTGAACCCCGCACAGATAGAAGAGATCGGCGCATTGCGCGGTGCTGCTGTAAAGAAAGCGCGCCTTGGATATTTGACGGCTCATAACGTTTGATTCTTAGTAAAAAGCATCTATGTGTTAAAAAGGATTAACTGAATTACCTTGATTTAACGCATGGCCTGCAAGTTTTTATCGCAAATCTCCTTCACGAAATGGCTGCTCCTGCTCTGCTTAGCGGCTTGTTCCCCCACGCCCCAAGAGTCCGCCCCTGCCGGGCCAGAAGACTGCTTCCCCATCGCGGTGGGAGACGCTCCACTGGAATTGCAATTGGCGGTTCATCCGAACGAGCAGGCACGCGGTTTGATGTTTCGCGAGGCACTTGCTCCGCGCCATGGGATGCTTTTTATTTTTGCAGAACCCAAACAACGCTCTTTTTGGATGCGTAACACCCCGCTACCGCTCGACCTTGCCTATTTTACTGCGGAAGGAAGGCTCGTTGAATCGCACCGCTTGTTTCCGTACGATGAACGCCCGGTTCTTTCACGCAGTAATGAAATCAAATTTGCCCTTGAGCTTGAGCAGGGACAAATGGCAGCGCTCGGGATCGAAATCGGCGATTCTATTGACCTAAACGCACTTGCGCAGGCGCTCACCGCCCGAGGACTTGATCCTAAATCGTATATACACCACTGATTCATAATGCACGAAGCGATCCCAGACTCACAAACGGCCACCACCGAAGCTACCAAATCACACCGGCGCAAAAGAGAATCCGCGACTCCCCGGCAATATGTCCTGCTCTTTGCTTTAGTGCTGCTCGCCTTTGGCCCCCTCCTCCTATCATCGGAGTTATGGAATAAAAATGCCCCGGCAACTGTGAGCGGCTTTTACGAAATCACTTCATGGACTGAGGCCTGGGCGCCGGAAATGATCCGGAAATATGACCCTATAAGCCTGAGTTCCTATTTTCTGGAATCATACATCCCCCTCGACCCGGCCTTTACGCATCGCGCCATCAACCTCGCGCTACACTTTTTGGCAGTTTGTCTGCTCTGGTCCTTACTGAGAAAATTGCGCCTGAAGAGGACTTGGCTGGCAGTGCTACTGTTTGCGGTGCATCCGGCAATTATACCGGTCCTATTCTGGCCGGGTCATCGGCATGTCATACTCGGCTTTATTATCATGCTCGCAGTGCTCAATCTTGCGCAAGACAAGCTGAGCACCCGGCGCTATTCACTAATGATCGCGCTCTCGACGATTGGTTTGCTGATTAATAAGCAGTTACTCTTTCTTCCACTTATTTTTGCCTTAATAACCTACAGTAAAGATTATCCCACAAGATTAAATCAGTATAACTGGATCCTGCCGATTCTTTGCATCAATCTATTCGTGGGCGTCTGGCTGTTCAGTAAAGATGGCTTGGAAGTGACTCGTTTTGTCTTAAGCGAGTGGAGTTTTGAAAGCGGGCATTACATGCAATATTTATTAAGACAAAGCTTTAGCCCCGCTGAGCTGATATTCTACCAGCCGCTTCCGGAAAACCTGAGTTATTCAGTGAATACGGGAATCAATCTTGCTCCTTTTCTACTCTTCCCGCCATTTATTGTATTAGGTGTTTTAAACCGTAAGCATCATTGGGCACGCAACCTCTTACTTGGGGTCATCACCTACATCCTGCTCGTTATTTCCGTGATTTCCGGGACTGGAAGCTTTATCGACGGCACGCCCGCCTATGAATTATTCACCTACTATGCGGCACTCTCAGTCCTCTGCGTCTCCTGTGTCTTTGCCCTGGATAAGGTGTGCAGCAAACTGGGCCTAATGATGGGTATGATGCGTAATCTTGCACTCTACACAGTAGCAGGCATCCTTTCCATCTTTAGCTTCACCTTTGCCTTGGAAGTTAACCATCCTCAAAAGATGTGGCAGTCGATTGCCAACCAGTGGCCCGGATCCAGTCAGGCACAAATCGCCTATCTTGAGAGCATCATCAGCCAAGAAAATACCGAAATCAAAAAAGATACGCTCATTCTTATGATGCAAGCCCTGCTTGAAAAAGAACCGGAGCTTATTGAAATCCGTAAACTAATGGCGCGTACCATGGAGGAGGCCAACCAACCGAACAATGCTTTGCGGGAATATCGCCGAGTCCTGCGCGAGGGAACCAGTGATATTGCGTTCCTGGAAGATGCTGCCGAATTTCTTGTATTTCGAAACCTGAACTTTGAGGCAGAAAAAGCCCGCCAAAGGATTCAACAACTCCGCGAGGCTGCTGCCGACACCCCAACGGAATAGCCAGCTTAAATAAAGCCCAGCACGCCCGGGAAAATACCCAGCACGATGATTGCGGCAACCAGCAGACCCATCACGCATCGATTTTGAGTCGTTGGCAATTCACCTGCTTGATTCATCGCTTCACTACCCGCGCCATTAAAATAAAGTGCGCGAATCCAGCCGAAGTAGTAATAAATCGAGATCACCACTCCGATCACCGCCACCGCCAGCAAGCCGTAAAGCCCGGCTTGAAACGCCGCTACGAAAAGAAAAAGCTTCGCTACGAATCCACCCAAGGGAGGAATACCTGCCAACGAGCCCAAACCGAGGGTCAGAACCCCGCCGAGAAAGGGTTGTTGCTGTGCGAAATTCCGGTAGTGCTCTACATTCAAATCTGCGTCGTCACCCTCCCCGCTCAGTGAGAGGACCAAGAATACCGCAAACGATGCGAGCAGGTAGGTGATCAAATAAAAGATCACGGCACTTTCAGCCCATGCGATCGTACAGGATGCCACCACTCCCATCAGGAGGTAACCCGCGTGCGCAACCCCCGAAAGACCCAGCAGTCTTTTAAGGTTGCTCTGCGTAACGGCTGCAATGTTTCCAAACAAAATAGACGCTGCCGCAATGACGACCAACACCGGAATCAAAAATTCCTGTATAGAAATGAAAGGCCCGTGCAGTAAGACCAGCAACACCATGAAGCCTGCGGCCTTCGAAGCCACCGCCAGATAAGCCGTAATCGGAGTCGGCGCACCCTGATAAACATCCGGAACCCAAATCTGAAACGGAACCGCGCCAATCTTAAAACAAAGCCCCGCCAAGACCAACAACGCCCCGATCAAGACCAGCAGGTTGTCCGGGTTCAAGGCAATGAAGCTGCCCAAGGCATCAAAATTAAGGGAATCGCCGGTTGCACCTGCCAGCGCGGGATTTCCCCCCACGCCATATAATAGGACAATACCAAAAAGAAGAATGGAGGAACTCAAGGCTCCCATAATCAGGTATTTGATACCCGCCTCCAAAGAGAGCGAACTGCTCCGGCGATACGCCACGAGAACATAGAAGGCGACCGTAACCATCTCGAGCGCCACAAAGAGCATTACAAAATTGTTGCTCTGCACCAGCAGCATCATCGCCGCCGCAACCAGAATCACCAAATGGTAGAATTCCGAATGCGCCAAATTTTGCCGCGCCAAAAAGAGCCCCCCCAGATAAGACACCATCAGGGCGCTGAACAAAAAGAAGACCCGCATAAGCAGCGTCCATTCATTGGACTGCAAAAGCCCCCCAAAGTAGGACTGCCCAATTTCTCCAGCGCAATCACTACATCCAAAGACCAAGAGTAAAGCCAGAACCAGACCCTGTCCGGCAAGCGCTACCCTCGGAACTAGTTTGCGTATTTTGGGCGAAAGTAATTCCAGTACCAACAAGCCCAATGCCAGCACCGCCAATAAGATCTCTGGCAGGATGACCCACCACTCATTCGTCGCCGCGATCCCGCGGAGAAAATCTGCCAATCCTTCGTTCATTAATGGGTTTCCTCCTTGGCTACTTTTTCAGGTGCAACGGCTATGGGTTCAAATTGCGGCAGAGACTCCCCCGCCGGATAGAGCCCCGCCAATTCCGCGTCCGCCCGATCCGAAATCAAGCGGGGAAAGATTCCAATCAAGACAAGCGCCGCCAGCAGTACCAGAGCGGGCGCTTTTTCAAATCCCTGCACATCCTTGACGGCATCGCTTTCAAGGCGCGCCGCGAACTCCGCCCGGGGGCTCCCAAAGAAAATATTGGCGACCGCCCGCAAGCCGTAAATCGCGGAAATAATAATGCCGAGTGCGGCGGGCAGCACGAGCCAACGGGTTGCTTCCGTTTCCGCCAAGGCGACGAAAATCGTAAACTCGCCCCAGAAATTTCCAAATCCCGGTAGCCCAATACTTGCCATCGAGGCGGCAACAAAGAACGCACAAAGCACCGGGGCCTTTGTCGCAAGTCCACCCATTGTCTTTAAATCAAAAGTAAGGCTGCGGTGATAAATGCAGGTCGAGAGCATGAATAACAGAGCCACCGACAAACCGTGCGCCACCATCATCAACAAAGCCCCGCCCACCCCGACAACCGAGAAGGCCGCTATACCGAGAAAGGCATAACCCATGTGCATGACCGAACTGTAGCCCAACATCATCTTGAGGTCGCGCTGCGCGATCGTGATGAGGCCAATGATTATGATATTGCCCAAAGCGAGCCATGCGAGCCAAGGGAACCAGTGCGCCAGTCCCGCAGGCAAGAGCGGAGCCGCAATTTGCAGCAGGCCATATAGCCCGAACTTCTTCAAGACCCCGGCGTGCAACATCGCAGCTCCGGTCGGCGCGGCGGCGTAACCCTTGGGTGCCCAACTGTGAAAGGGGAACAGCGAAACCAAAATACCGAAGCCAAACAAAAGGAGGGCAAAGATATTGGCCTGCAAGGTCTCGGACAAGGGCTGCGCCGCGAGGTAGGCGCGCAATTCGGGAAGGGAGAAGGATTCCGCCCCGCTCGTCACGTAAAGCGCGATGAGACCGAGCAAGGAAAGCATTGCGCCCAGCGTGAGGTAGATGGTCATCTCCATCGCGGCGCTGCGGCGACCGGTTCCACCCCAAACCGCGATCATGATAAAGGTCGGGATGAGGGCAAACTCATGGAAGAAATAGAAGAAGAAAATATCAACCGAGGCAAAGGTGCCCATGAGACCGCCCTGCATGAAGAGCATGAGCGCAAGGTAGAGGTGCGGGCGCTCGGCATTTGAAAACATGGCGTAGAGTCCCGCCGCAAAACCAACCACCCCGGCGAGCAAAAACAGCGGGAGGGAAATCCCATTCAAGCCCAAGTGCAGGTAAATCCCGATTGATTCCAGCCCGGTCGCAAATTTTGACTCAAAGTTATAGCCCCT
>CBFHKU010000006.1:0-104183 GCA_965656495.1 Coraliomargaritaceae bacterium | reverse complement strand
CTACCAGCGCGGAATCAAAGCGGAAGGCCAAGAGGAGTGAGGCGAGCATGGGAACCCCAAACCCGACCAGCGCAAGCGCGCGCCGTGAGCCTGTTGAAAACCCGGAACCAAAAGACAAGGCGATTCCCGCCAGCAATGGAACAAGGATGGCTGCCAGGAGGAGAGTTGCGTGCGTTTCGAACATAGCGGTTATCAAATTTCAGACAGGGATCTTAGAGCAGTCCTCCGGCGAAGGCCCAAAAGAGCAGCAGTCCTCCAAGGAACCAATAAACATAAGCGTGAATGTTCCCCACATGCAGCGAGCGGGCTCCCAAGCCCAGAAGGGCAACCAGACCCGCACTACCGCGCACGATCAAACCCTTGAGCAGAAAGATATCTAGGAAACTAAGGAGCGCCGCAAAGCGATCCTGCACCTTCGCGACATAAAACCCGTAGAGTTCATCAAACCAGAGTCGCCCCTTCAGGAAGCCAAAGACCGCAGGCGCTTTGTGCGCGAGGCGATCCTCCTTAGCTCCGGCTCCATAGAAGAAGAGCGCGGCGAGCAGACCCACCACCCAGGCGGCGGTACCAAAGATCAAGACCTCATGATGCATCGCGTCGTAGCCCTCGGCATGATGCAGATGATCCAAATCGTAGCGGATTAAGCCGCCCAGAGACTCGGGCCAGAGCTGGATCATGCCGCCTACAATGGAAAGCCCCGCCAAAATCACGAGCGGCACGACCATAGTGAGCGGACTCTCCTTCGCGTGGGAAGCCGCATCCGACTTCGGCTCTCCAAGGAAGGCGACCCAGAAAAGACGCCCCATGTAACCGGCGGTCAGGAAGGCCCCCAGCGTGAGGAGGATAAAAATTGGAGTCTTGCCGAGGCCACCTGCGATCAGGATGGCATCCTTCGAATAAAAACCGGCGAGGCCGTAAACCCCGCAGAGCGCCAGAACCCCAATCGCAAAAGTAATCGCGGTGACGGGCATGCGCTTGAGCAGACCGCCCATCTTGAAAATATCCTGTTCGTGATGGCAGCCGTGAATCACGGAACCGGCACCGAGGAAGAGGAGCGCTTTAAAGAAAGCGTGCGTGATGAGGTGGAAGAGCGCGACCCCGGGGTAGCCCAAGCCAAAGGCGGCTGCCATGTAACCCAGTTGCGAGAGGGTCGAGTAAGCGAGGATACGCTTGATGTCATTCTGGGCGTAGGCGCAGAACCCGGCGTAAACCGCCACCGCAGTGCCCAACCACGCCACAAAATCCAAGACCTCCACCGGAAAGAGAAAGACGATGCGAATCAGGAAATATACGCCGGCCGCCACCATCGTGGCAGCGTGAATTAGGGCTGATACCGGAGTCGGGCCCGCCATCGCATCCGGCAACCAGACATGCAGCGGGAATTGCGCGGACTTGCCGATGAAGCCACACATCAGGAAGGCGGCGATCGTCGCGTTCACTAAGCCGGGATGCGCATTGGTGATTTGCTCCATCGCAGCGAGATCCGTCGTTCCAAAATGCCAATAGGCCGTCACGATTCCAACAAGGAAGCCCAGGTCGCCGATCCGGTTTACGATGAATGCCTTCTTTGACGCCGCCTTCGCCTCGTCTGTTTCCAGATAATGCCCGATCAGCATATACGAACTGAAGCCCACCAGTTCCCAGAAAACAAAAATCATGATGAGGTTATCCGCAAGGACGATCCCGGTCATGGAAAACATGAAAATCGAGAGCCCGCCAAAAAACCGGGCGCGGGATTTGTCGGTCTTCATATACCCCAGGCTGAAAATGTGAATCAACAAGCCGACAAAGGAAACCATCGCCAGCATGGTCGCGGCGACATCGTCAAAGAGGAAACCCATGCTCACTTTAAACTCGCCGAAGCTCAACCATTCCCAACTCGCGGTTATGGCACCATCCCCGCGCGCATTGATTGCGATAAAGGCACAGGCGCAGAGCACGGAGGCCGCCCCCACCGAGAACGCTGCGGCAAGCCCACCCTGACGACGCAGGAAAAACGCGATCCCGGCGGCGGTTGCCAGCGGGGCGAGTAAGGTGAGGAGAAGTGCAGTTTGCGGAGACATTTTATTTAACGACTGAGTGCGTTGAGATGTTCGACCATGACGGATTGGCGGCGCTTGAAGAGCGCCACGATGATGGCAAGACCCAGCGCGACTTCCGCCGCAGCGACCGTGATGATAAAGAAGACGAAAAGGTTGCCATCCATCGTGCCGTTGTAGCGGGAGAATGACACCAACGCGAGATTCACCGCATTCAACATTAATTCAAGCGACATGAAGATCACCAGAGTATTGCGGCGCAGGGTCACCCCCAGCATACCAATTGCGAAAAGCAATCCGGCTACAATGAGAAAGGCGTTGAGTCCAATGGTCATGAAAAGAATTATCCGTCGGTAGTTTCAGATTCAGGCTTGGTTTCCGTGACGCGTTTACTGACGACGATAACCCCAACCATCGCGGCAAGCAGCAGGAATCCGGTCACCTGAAACGGCAACATGTATTTGGTGAAAAGGCTGTAGCCAAAGGATTTTGCGGACGTGGTAAACGGGATGCCGTTGTTCGCACTGAGCCCGGTGGGATTTTCTGCGACCTCGATCGCGGGCGGCACCGGAAGCGCCGCCGGATCGGTAAAGAGACTGATGATCAGGCCGGAAAGAATCACAAAACCGGCAAGCGCCGCAAAGATGCTCAGCTTGGCGGGCTTGGCACCGGAGCGGTCCTCATCAACATTGAGCAACATGATGATGAAAAGGAAGAGCACCATCACCGCACCGGCATACACCAGCACCTGCAAAATCGCGAGGAAGTAGGCCTCAAGCAAAACGAAGAGCGCGGCGGTTCCGATAAAGGAAACGATCATACACATCGCGCCGTTGACCGCATTCGGCAGCAGCACCATTGCGAGGGCTGAAATCAGCGTGATGCCGGCAAAAAGATAAAACAAAATATCAGTCATGGCGTGCGTCCTAGTGCCCGGGATTGCCCTTCAACTCCGCGGCCTTCTTCTTGTCCCATTTGAAATGTTGATCCGGAAGGGTTCCGCCCAATTCATAGAGTTTGTCCTTTTTGTTAATCATCTCCTCGCGACTGTATCCGGAAAGCGAAAAGACGTCCTGCAAATAGATCGCCTCCTCCGGGCAAACCTCCTGACAAAAACCACAGTAGATGCAGCGGAGCATATTGATTTCAAATTCCTGCGGGGCCTTCTCGACGTGGGCGCGGTCCGGTTCGGCCTCGGCGTCGATCTCGCCGGGGGTAATCCGAATCGCCTTGGGCGGGCATACAAATTCACAGAGCTGACAGGAAACGCATTTCTCGCGCCCGTTGGGATCCTTCACGAGGGTCGGCACTCCCCGGTAATTATCGGGAATAACGGGACGCTCCTCGGGGTACTGAAGGGTGATGGGTTTCTTCAGCATATTGCCAAAGGTCGTTTTCAAACCCGTCGCGATCTGCGGGAGAAAGGTCTTCTCCGCGAAGGTCAATGGTTTGCGTTCGATTACTTTGCTGGTAGCCATGAGTCGTAGCGGTTATAAGGCATCAATGAGGGCAATCAATAACGTATTGAAAACAAGATTTCCCACAGCGAGGGGAAGCAGGATTTTCCAACCAAGCGACATCACCTGGTCATAACGGAAACGCGGAAGGGTCCAGCGGATCCAGATGAAGAAGAAAATCATAAACCCGACCTTGGCAAGAAACCACAAGGCGGAGCAAACCGCACCGGTCACTCCAGCGGGCCACGGGTCGGCAAGACCGGGAAGGAAATGCCATCCACCCGCAAAGAGGAGAACGAAGATTGCCGAGCCCATGATGATGTGGGCGTATTCCGCCACAAAGAAGAGGCCAAATTTAAAGGCGCCGTATTCGGTGTGGAAGCCCCCCACGAGGTCGGTTTCCGATTCTGCCATATCAAAGGGCAAACGGTTGGTTTCTGCAAAAATCGCCACCAGGAAAATGAGCGCCGAGAGCGGTTGCCAGATTCCAAGCCAAAGGGTCTCCTGCGACTGCACCACTCCGAAAAGGCTCATGCCGTAGTCCGAACCGGGCGCCGCCGACCACATGAAAACCGGTAAAATCGAAACCCCCAGCGCGAGTTCGTACGAGATCATTTGCGCGGTGGAACGAATCGCCCCCAGGAAAGGGTATTTGGAATTTGAAGCCCACCCCGCCAGAACGATGCCGTAAACCCCAAGGGAAGAGATCGCGAGGATAAAGAGGAAGCCGACATCGAGGTTCGCGAGCGCGAGCGGTTGCACCACTCCAGCGGCGTCAACGTATCGACCAAAAGGCAGCACCACCATGGTGGTCAGCGCGGGCGTCAGGGCGATGATCGGGGCAAGGTAATAATAGCCGAGCTTCACATGACCCGGAGTGATCTCTTCCTTAAAGAGAAACTTCAAGCCATCCGCCGCCGGTTGGAATAATCCCAGCCCGGTCAGGAAGTCACCCAAAATCGGCACATTTCCAATCAAAGGCAAACGGGTGCGATTTGGACCGACCCGACCCTGAATGTAACTACAAATTTTGCGTTCCGCCAAAACGGCATAGGCACACATTCCCATGAAGACCGAAATCATCACCAAGGCGAAAATAACGGGCAAGATAACCGGCAACCATTCTTCAAATAACGTCATCGTATTCAATCAGTTCAGGCGGGAAGGGCTTCTACCGCCTCAGGTGTGGCAGGGTCATATTTCAAATTTTTGCTTTCAACGAAATCCAGTTGCGCGAGCGAACCGGCCTCGAGTTTCAAACCTTCATCGGGAATCTTTTGCCAAGCCAAGCCCGCAAAGGCTCCCTCGCCTCCGCCCATCCGACTCCATACCTGCTCGATCGTCGGCGCCGCAGAACCTTCACCCAGTAAGTTCGCCTCCATCATCGCAAGCACCCCAAGCTCCGCAACCAAACCGCGCGGACCCGGGACCGCCGGGGCAAATTTCTGCAGGCGGAAGTTCTGATTCACGAAACTACCCGCCTTTTCAAATACGCTCAGGGAGGGAATCACCACCTGCGCCACCTGACTCACCGCATTCGCAAAGGCGCCGAGGTAAACGATTTGAACCGTCTTTAATTGTGCTTCGGAAAGTCCCAGTTGCGTGAGGTCTTCATGCAGAACCAAGAGGGTTTTAACTGCGCCGGAATCCACCTGCGCCGACAAGGAACTCAAGTCCGCCCCCGGTAATTCTGTAATCAAGCCATTCAATAAAGCGCCCCGTAAATTCGGGCTGCGGTCCTCGGAAAGCAAGATGCCGTCCCCTTCTCCCTCGTGCTTCACCAGCGAAACCGAGGCGCCGGTTTCCTTGGCAATCCCCTGTACAATAAATTGTTCCTCAACGGTGCTGTGGGCAGAAGCCACCACCGCAACCGAGCCCGCGGCCAAAAGTTTGGCGGCGGCCTGTGCCGCGACCTCCGGGCTCTGGTGCACTCCGTCAACAGTGTAGTGCGTCAGACGGTCATCCGATTCATAGGGCTTGAAGCAATCGCGACCGCTGTCAGTCATCCAGGTATCGTTCACCGCATCGTTGCGGCGAGGCGTGATGCGGTAAATCTTCCCTTCGCGACTCCAAACGGTGGTGTTGGCGCCTACGCTGCTCTCGGTGCAGATGCTGTTGGTGCGCTTGAGGAACCAGACCCGCATCTTGAATCGGAAGTCCGAACTCGTTAGCGCACCGACCGGACAAATATCAACCGTGTTGAGAGAGTAATTATTCGCCAGTTCCTTGCCGGGATAACAGGTCAGGGTCGAGTAGGTGCCGCGATCGACAAAGCCAAGCACATCGTCTTTGGCGACCTCCTGCGAGAAACGCACACAGCGCGAACAAAGAATACAGCGTTCGTCGTCGAGCGTGACGCGCGGCCCCAGCACGGTGCGTTTCGGTTTCACGTTTTTGTCCTCGATGAAACGGCTGTAGCCGCGCCCGTGATCCGCGGAAAATTCCTGTAAACGGCACTCCCCCGCCTGATCGCAAATCGGGCAATCGAGGGGGTGATTGATCAAAAGAAATTCAGTGACGCCGTTGCGGGCCTCCTTGACCGTCTCGGAATTGGTCCGCAGGTGCATCCCGGGCGCTACATTGGTGGCGCAGCCAATTACGGGCTTGGGGCCCCAGCCGATTTTCTGGACGCCATTCTCGTCGAGGATTGCCTCGCCGGTGCCGCGATCACGCATCGGCATGCCCATCTCGATCAAGCACATGCGGCAATTACCCGCAATCGACAGCTTCGGATGATAACAATAATGCGGAATCTCTTTTCCATGGAGCTTGGCGGCTTCAATGGCGTTGGCGCCCTTGGGAACCTCCACCTCGTTTCCGTCGAGGTTGATCGTGATCATTTCGCTGGTGCCGTTTGCGCTCATTTTAAATTAAAGTGGTCTCCGTAGCGGCGGGTTTGCCCTCGTTCCGGCGAGACGCCTGTTCCTTCGCCTTTTCAACAAACTCGTCCTTGAATTTTGCAATAAAGCTCTGAACCGGCCAGGCCGCCGCTTCCCCGAAGGCACAAATTGTACGACCGGCAATTTGATCCGCAATGTCGTTCAATAAATCCGCGTCTTCCTCGCGTGCTTCACCCGCGCACATGCGCGCCGTGACCTTGCGCATCCAGGGGACCCCTTCACGGCAGGGTGTGCATTGCCCGCAGCTTTCGTGCGCATAGAAATAGTTAATATTGGCAAGCGCCTCCACCATATCCGTGGAATCATCCATAATGATAACGCCCCCCGAACCGGACATCGAACCGACCGCTGCAAGGCTGTCAAAATCCATCGGGATATCCTCGATGCCCCAATCAAATTCGGTGCCATCCTTCAGCTTACCCGTAAAACGTTCGTCGGCGCGTAGGATTTTTGAAGAGGATCCGCCGGGAATGACCGCCTTCAATTTACGGCCAGGCTTGAGACCGCCGCACACATCATTGATGAGTTGGCCCAGCGTTAGGGCCGCGCAGGGAAATTCGTAATAGCCGGGTTTTTGGACGTGCCCGGACACGCACCAAATACGCGTGCCGGTATTGCCCGGAGTGCCAATTTTAGAGAAGGCTTCGCCGCCCATTTCAATGATGTGTTTCACATCACAAAGGGTTTCAACATTGTTGACGATGGTGGGACATTGATACAGGCCCAGCGCCGCCGGAAAATACGGCGGTTTGATGCGCGGGTTGGCGCGGTTGCCCTCGAGGGATTCAATCAAGCCGGTCTCTTCACCGCATATATAGGCCCCCGCGCCGCGGTGCACGATGATGTCGCAGGAATAACCGGAACCCAAAATATTGTCTCCGAGCAAATTCTTGGCGCGTGCCTCTTCAATCGCTTCCTCCAGAATGCGGTAACCCTCAAAAAATTCCCCCCGGATGTAGATGAAGGCGAGCTTCGCTTGAATCGCAAAGGCAGAACAAAGCATGCCCTCGATCAATTGATGCGGATCCTTGTGAATGATCTGACGGTCTTTGAAAGTGCCGGGTTCCGACTCGTCAGCATTGCAAATCAAATAGATCGGTTTGCCGGACTTGCGGTCGAGGAATTTCCATTTTACGCCGGCGGGGAAACCCGCTCCTCCGCGACCCCGCACGCCCGAGGCGGTGACTTCCGCGCAAATGTCCTCCGGCTTCATCGTGACCGCCTTTTTCAACTGCTCGTAGCCACCATGCTTCAGGTAGCAATCAATGTCGCGGGTGTAGCCCGGTGCATCGATGTGCTTAAAAATCAGTCGTTGTTCTTCAAGTGCCATTCTTGTGATTTCCGAATTTATAGGGTTCCCTGTTTGATTTTTTCAGCGAGATCGCTGGCGGCTTCAAGCCCAACGTCGGTATATTCCGTTTCGCCCACCATCACGACCGGCGCCTTCCCACAATCGGCGTGGCATTCCACGAATTCAAGCGTCACTTTCCCATCCTCGCTGGTGTGCCCCACCTTGACGTTTAACTCCTCCTCGAGGCGGCGACAGGTTTGATACGCCCCGCCCAGCGCGCACGGCAGCGTCCGGCAGACCCGCACATGGTATTGACCGGTTGGTTCACGCCGCAGCATCGGGTAAAAAGTCACAATTTCCGCAATATTGATCGGTTCCAGCTCAAGGCGCTCCGCGATCCATTCAATCGCTTCGTCCGAAAGATAACCCTGATCTTCCTGCAAGAGGTGACAGAGCGGCAGTGCCGCACTTCGCATGACCGGATAACGCGGAACCAGGCGGTCAATTTTTTCAATCGTTTCAGGCTTTAAATTCATAGCTTCGAATCTAGCGGTCACACTCCCCCATCACAAAATCCAGCGATCCTAAAATCACGGTAATATCCGTCATGTAATGACCGGGTACAAGTTTGTCGAGTATACTGAGCGAGCAGAAAGAAGGACCGCGAATCTTGAGACGGTACGGCACGCCCCCACCCTTTGAGACCAAATAAAAACCAAGCGCCCCTTTCGGATTCTCCGCTTCAAAATACGCCTCCCCGGCTGGAATCTGCGGCCCCTCGGTCGTGATCATGAAATTCTGAATCAACTCCTCCATGCTCGTCAGCACCTTTTCTTTTGGCGGCGAGAAGATACGTTTGGCATCCTCCGCGTAAAAACTGCCGTCGGGAATCGTATCAATGACCTGACGAATAATACGCACCGACTGGCGCACCTCTTCGGCACGGAGCAGATAACGGTCGTAGCAATCACCCGTTGTACCGACCGGTACCTCAAAATCATACTTGTCGTAACCGAGATAGGGCTTGTCTTTGCGCAGGTCGAGATCTACGCCCGAGGCACGCAGGTTCGGCCCCGTCAGACCATAAGCGATGGCGTCCTCGCGCGAGATAACTCCGATGCCCTGAGTGCGATCCACGAAAATTCGGTTGCGGGTCAGCAACTTGTCAATTTGATCCAGAACCGGAAGCACTCCATTGATAAAATCCGTCACGCGACCAAGCCAGCCCTCCGGGATGTCGCGCGCCACCCCACCAATCCGGGTGTAGCTCGTAGTGAAACGTGCCCCCGTCAATTCCTCAAATAAAGTATAAAGTTTTTCGCGCTCCGTGAAGGTGTACATGAAGACCGTCCAAGCACCCGCATCCATTCCGAAAACCCCGATCCCCAACAAATGCGAGGAAATGCGTGCCAATTCACAGCACAAAACCCGAATCGCCTGACAACGCTCCGGAACCTCCAAAGCCGCCAACTTTTCCACCGCCATTGCAAACGCCACATTGTTCGCCAGCGGCGCAAGATAGTCCAAACGATCCGTGTAAGGCACGAACTGATTGTAGGTCATGTTCTCCGCGATCTTCTCATCACCCCGGTGCAAATATCCAATCACCGGTTCACACTTCGTGATGATGTCACCGTCCAATTCCGTCAACAGACGCAACACCCCGTGAGTCGTCGGGTGAGACGGTCCCACGTTCAGGGCCATGGTTTCGCCCTTCAGCTCTTCCTCTGCCACGCCTGCGCGCGCGCCGAGGTCTCCTATCGAAATTTCCTTAGTGGTGGCCATTAGCGGTTCTCCTCCTTTTCCGTCCAACTCTCGTCCTTCGCCTGCGGTTCAATTTCCCGCATCGTTCCATCCGCAGGAGAAACAAACGGCCCGCCCATCATGGGTGCCGGCAACACTTTCGCATTGGCGGTTTCCGCCACATCCGCGGCCGGGAAAGGCACCTCAATCCCCGCCAGAGGAAATTCCTTCCGCAAGGGGTGGTAAGGATAGTCCTCCCACATTAGGATCCGTTTCAAATCCGGGTGACCCTCGTAGCGAATGCCCATCATGTCGTAGGTCTCGCGTTCGTGCCAGTTCGCCGCCGGAAAGATCCCTGCCAGACTCGGAAGACTCGGCGCGGCATCATCGACGCAATCCGACGCAATCCGAATATAGGCATGGTGCGTCGTTGAAAGAATATGGTAAATCCCGGTAAAGCGCGGGCTCGTCTCGGCAGCCCAATCAATTGCGGTCACATCCACCAAAAGATCATAGCCGAAATCATCGCGCAAGGCGGTGCAGCATTCCAAGAGATGCTCCGCCGGACAATTCACCGCGAGGTGATCCGCAGAATCCCGCTCGGTCAAATAGGCGAAACGCTCCTTCAGGGATGCGAAATTCGCGTCGCTCATGCTACGCCTCCTTCCCCGCGAGGGCCGGCGCAGCCGCGGCAGCCTTCGGTGCAGTCAAGTTCTTGACCGAGCGCTCCCGGCCAATCTTGTCTTGCAGTTTAATCATGGCATCCAGCAGCGCCTCGGGGCGCGGCGGACAACCGCTCACATAAACATCCACCGGCACGATGCGGTCCACCCCCTGCAGGGTCGCGTAGGAACGATACATCCCGCCCGTACTCGCGCAGGCACCCATCGCAACCACCCACTTCGGTTCCGCCATCTGTTCATAAATGCGGCGTACCACCTCTGCCATTTTATACGTCACCGTACCTGACACGATCATACAATCCGCCTGGCGCGGCGAGAAACGCATGACCTCCATTCCAAAACGGGAAATATCAAAGCGCGAGGCCCCCACCGCCATCAGCTCAATCGCACAACAGGCCAATCCCATCGGCATCGGCCAGACCGAGTGCTTCCGTATCCAATTGATAACAGCGTCCGCCTGAGTGACGACGACCTCGCCTTCGACTTTGCTGTTGTAACCTAGGGTTGTGTTTTCTGATTTCATTTGATTCCAAGAATCATCTGTTTTGAAGTGCCGTAACTTACGAGACCCCACAATCCATGCAAGCTACAATTTGAATTTGTCCCATCACAATAACGCCATAAGCAAAGACTCTGCCATTTCAGACAACTTTTAGAACTTCACCATGCCCACCTACACCTACGAGGAAATCCTGCCCGACGGCAACCCCGGCACCCGCTTTGAGGTCATTCAAGCCATGTCCGACGCGCCCCTCACCCAGCATCCCCACACCGGAAAACCCATCCGCAAAGTGCTCGCCAGCCCCGCCCTCAACACCCGTTACTCCGAAAAAGCCAACCAGCGCGCCCTCGACAATAAAAACCTCACCCAAAAAGGCTTCACCCAATACGAGAAGGACAAACTCACCGGACGCTACCACAAAACCGCCGGCAACGACCCCCGCGCCCCCGATATTATCGAGAAGCCAAAAGACTGAGCACGCCCCGGAAAAGTTAGGAACGTCCATCCGCACCTATATTATTTACAAATTAATCCCATGTACTATATATTGAAAATTATATATTATGAACAAAATCATCAATAGCCCCATCGCCATCACTTTAATCGTTATTGTAGCGGCATTCGTCCTCGCAAAGCAAAACAAAGCTCACCTCGCAGGCGAGATACAGGCCACATATGATACACTTGTTGCGATTGCTGCAGACGCCACGAGTGATGCCGAAAAAACCAAGGCCGTTCAGGATTTAGCGGAACAATTAGCCAATCAAATCAAAGTTGGGTTCTCGAGTGGTTGGAACAGCACTCAGGAGTCCGACAAAAAATTCTCATTTCTTGAGGTGCGCAAACAAATCAAAATCGAAAATTTGAAAGAAATTCCCACCCAATGGGAAACGCGGCAAAGCGTCATCCTTACCCTCAAGAATGAGAGTGACTACCCCATTGAGTATATCAAACTTAACCTTGATTACTACAAAGATGGCATCCTCATCGACACAAAGCACAAATCGCTTCATGGAATAAAAATTCTGGCTCCAGGCGAAGCGACTTCCGTAAAGGAGGAGCGCAGTATCCCCAAAAGCGATAACCCGGAAGAAATGGAAGCGTTCACATTTGACAGCGTGAAAGCCAACATAACTTCCTTTCAGATAATTAAAGAATAAAGCGGCTCAAATCAGATGCATCAAAACGGCATCATCCACCCCAAGAGGTACTTCCAAAAGACCTCGCGCATTTTTGGCGTAATCCTTTTGGCTTATGGGGCATACTTGATTGTTGACGGTTTAAAAGAGATTAAACTCGCAAGCGAAAGCTCAAAATGGCCTAAGGCAGAAGGCTACATCATTGAGTCCCGCATGGAACAAAAAAGAGGGACCGAGTGGTATGGTTGGCAGATAAAAAAAGAAACGTTCTATAAGGCCGTGATTTCCTATGAATACCAAGTGGGAGGCCATAATTACAGGGGAAGTCGGATTGCCTTCGGAGACGCCCGCTTTTTTCAGAAAGACAGCCCAATAATGCCAAAACTTAGGCTCAAATCGTATCCAAATGGAAAGCAAGTGTCCGTGTTTTACCGTCCTAATAAGCCGCAAATGAGTGTTTTAGAGCCCGGCCCCTCGCAACTCATGTGGCTCGCGCCCGGCCTTGGATTTACCTTAATTCTGCTCGCATTCGTCACCGCCATTGCCCTTCCTCGAAAAAACAGCCGACCATGAAACAATGAAACGCCGCATCCATATTATAACAATCGTTTCACTGGTGGCGATAAGCCTCCATGCCGCTGAATATCTACAGTTTAAAGACCTCGACAATAACCATAAAGGCTATTGGTCACTGGAAGCGCCTTCTGCCACGATTTCATGCGTCGAACCGCTCCATATTTCCAAAGTTCCACCGGAAGACCATTTATTTTTTGGCTTCATCATTAAATACAAAAAGGGAAACGGAGGCCTCACCCTTGAAATTATCAGTAATCAATTTTTAGGCTTCACGGAACTCGGTTCCGCTAAATCTTCAATTTTAACCGAACATGGAAAAGCAGGTGCCGTCATCCCCAAAAAAAATGGCGACTGGATTGAAATACAAATCAAAGGTCGAAAACCCCTGCAGCTAAAATGGGTTGAACGCGAACTAGAACCCGGAGGGCTAACTTCCAGTGATTAAGTTTAGCGAGAGAAACAAAACCGCCGGCAACGACCCCCGCGCCCCCGATATTATCGAGAAGTCAAACCCTTCGCCTTTGGACTAAATATCCGTTTGAAAAATTTTCGTGTTCTCGTGTATATTTAAATTTACATTTATTATTAATAGTTCACCGATAGATAACTATATGCCTAATTTATTTACATCTATACACTACCCCCCCCCGCGAAAAATGGGAAAGCGAGTGAGGAAGGGGTAGCCGTGCAGATAGACAAAAAATCATTAATAGGAAAGTTCTCAGTTAGGGAGGTGGCGCTGGCATGAAGTACTGCCCCGTATGCAAGACCCCGCTTACTCTTTTCACGATAATGCGGGCGCTCACTTCAAACCGCCTGCGTTGTCCGTTTTGTGGTCGCCGGCTGAAAGTCCTCCCCGCCAATAGGCTAAACCTCTGCCTTGGCATCGCATACCTGCTGCTTGCCTGCCTGAGTCTTTTTATTGGGTTTCAAATCGGTGAAAGCCAGAAGCACTCCCTCCTCAGCGGCATTGTCATTTATCTCTTTATCTGCATCCCACTCGTCGAACTGCTGGCAGCTTACTACATCCAACGCAACCCCGCCTTGCGCATTGGCTGCGTAAAAGCAAAACTCTCTAAACGCTGATGAAAACCCCTGCCCTCAGTTGCGCTGAATAGGCTCCCGCTCTGGACATTCTACAAAGATTGAGCGAAACATCTGCTCCACGTATTCAATCCCGTGCTCACAATAAAAAATCGTGATTACTTCATCCTTATTGCAAACCAACCAAAAATGCGTCCCCACAATTTGAGTAACACGGAGATATGCGGCGTAACCCTTGCCCGTATGCTACTTATTGTCATCACAACCCCAAGTCGTTGCAAGCCAAAAGCTACTTATAGTCTGTAGATTTATAGTCATCCAAATTGCAATACTTGTTTCCATGGAAGTTAAATTGGAAACAGCGCAAAGAAAACTGGGTGCCGCCATACGAGCGCAGAGAATATCACTCGGTTACTCGCAGGAGGCCCTCGCGGAAAAATGCGGGGTACACCGTACTTACATGGGTTCAATTGAGCGTGGAGAGCGCAACCTTTCCCTGCTCAACATACTTCGCGTTGCAAAGGCTTTGCGACTGTGTGCATCCGAATTGATGACACTCGCGAAGCTTTGAAAATTTAACTTGGTATGTCCTGCATTACCATACTGTCGTTTATCCAAAACCCACCTCTGTTTATCCCATGCAATCTCTAATCCTATACCCCCTACTCTTCATCGGCCTCCTCAGCGGCTTACTACCCTGCTACGCCCAACCGGTTGAGCCCACCGTGGAACGCCTCGACCCCGCCCTTCAGGAAAAAACCAATGCGCTGAACCCGGAATACCTCCTCTTCCGAGTCGGCGGTGGCGGCAGCGGGGCAAGGGAAATGAAGCAGCCACTCCTGATCTACCTGCACGGCGGGGGCGGCAAAGGGGATGAGGTTCGTCGCATCGCGAGCCAGGTACGGCAATTGACGGACGGCATTCAAGGTTTTCGCAAAGGTCCCTGCCTGATCGTCGCTCCCCAATGCCTGCGGCAAAGCAAAGACGGCGGTTGGGCGACCTGGAACCATACCGATCTGAACCTGCTCCTCTCGCACCTGAAAGCGACCCTCCCGATCGACACAAGCCGCATCTACCTCACCGGTAACAGTATGGGCGGTTTCGGCAGTTGGATGTGGGGCGGACACAACCCCGAGCATTTTGCGGCGATCGCGCCCATTGTGGGTGGCATCGGCTACGGAGGCCCGAAAGACATCACTCCAGACCTCGAGGCATGGGCGGGGAACCTCGCAAAAGTGCCGGTCTATGCCTTTGTCGGCGCCCTCGATAAAGTCGTACCGCCGGACCGCTCTGAGCGCATGGTTGCGGCGATACGTAAAGCGGGCGGGACAAAGGTGCGTTTCCGCAGCTACCCGAACGAGGGCCACAACGCCCGACGGGTCACTTATGGCACCGCCGAATTTTATGACTGGATGTTTGCCCTGCGGAGAGATTGATATCGATTTTGCAAAGTTGATAATTCCCGACCTCAGCAAGTATCAAGATCGCCAAAAAAATCCGCCCCCCGAATGGAGAGCGGATTTTGTATGGGGTAATAGAGTCCCTCGATTAGAGGGCTTCGCCTCCCTGTTCTTCAGTGCGGATGCGAACCGCACTTTCGACCGGGAGGACAAAGACTTTACCGTCGCCAATTTTTCCAGTCTTGGCGGCATTTACAATCGCAGCGACCGCTTGCTCGGCGAGCGCATCGTCCACTACGGTTTCGATGACGGTTTTAGGAAGAAAATCCACGGTGTATTCACTGCCGCGGTAAATCTCGGTGTGTCCCTTTTGACGACCGAAGCCCTTGGCTTCAATCGCGGTCAGGCCGGTAACTCCCAGCTCGGTGAGGGCGTCCTTCACCTCGTCGAGCTTGAAGGGTTTGATAATGGCTTTGATGAGTTTCATAGATTAATTTTGTTTAAGTATTTATAAGTTTATAACTTGAATCAAATGAGGCAATTGCGAAATGCCTACTCGAAGTGATAAGCGGTTTCGCCATGTTCGCCCTGATCGAGCCCGGTGGTCTCGTCCTCAGCGGAAACGCGAAGCCCCGTCACCACGCGGCAAACAAGGATAATGAGATAACTCGCAAGCCCTGACCAAAGCACCACCGCGAGCACCGCGAAGGCCTGAGTACCGAGTTGCGCCCCGATGGACTCCACACCGAAACCACCAAAAGCGGCGGTGCCCAGCACCGCGACCATGAGGGTACCCATGATACCGCCCACGCCGTGAACTGCAAAAACATCGAGGGAATCATCAATCTTGAGCCCCTGCTTCACAAATCCACAGGCAAAGTAACAGATAAATCCGGCGAGGAAACCGATGATGATGGCACCTACAGGACCGACGTTGCCGGAGGCGGGCGTAATGGACGCCAGACCGGCAACCATCCCGGTGACGATTCCAACGAGTCCGGGCTTGCCGGTTTTCAACCATTCAATCGTCATCCAGGTCAAACTTGCAACCGCTGCGGAAATATGGGTCACGAGCATCGTCATACCTGCAGCTTCATTCGCAGCCAGTTGGCTACCGGCATTGAAACCGAACCAGCCCACCCAGAGCATGGAGGCGCCGATCATCACCATCCCGGGATTGTGCGGCACGTGCAGCTTGGAGGGGAACCCGTCGCGGGGTCCGAGGCATTTTGCGAGAACAAGGGCGGAAATACCGGCAGTAGCGTGCACCACAATACCACCCGCAAGGTCGAGTACGCCCTTGTCCATGAGCCAACCGCCGCCCCACACCCAGTGAACCACTGGAGCGTAGACTACAATAAGCCAGAGTGCCGAAAAGAGCAGCACTGCCGAAAATTTCATACGCTCTACAAAAGCGCCCACGATCAGTCCGGGCGTGATAATCGCAAAGGTCAATTGAAACATGATAAAGACCGTCTCGGGAATGTCGCCGCTCATGCTGCTGGAATCAACCCCCTGCAGGCCGAGCTTTGAAAGCCCGCCCAACCAAGCGGAACCATCCGCAAACGCCAGACTGTAAAGCCCGCCAATCCAGAGCACCGAAGCAAGGCACGCAATCGCGAAACAATGCATCAACACCGAGAGCACATTCTGCGAGCGCACGAGGCCGCCGTAGAAAAGCGCGAGGCCGGGCAGCGTCATGAAGAGCACCAGCACCGTTGCGGTGATCATCCAGGCGGTGTTGCCCGAACTCAGCGCCGAGACCGCCTCCGCAGTTAAAGCAGCTTCCTCTGCCATGAGCGTCGTGCCCAGCAATAAGGGCACGATTAAAAACACGAATAATCGAAGGATCTTTTCCATAGTATAGTGGGTTAGTAGTTTTGCTTTCGCGCCGAAACGCGATCTCAGTAGAGAAGTATAAACCGTTTCTTGCGTAAATAACAAAAAACGGCCACCCCCCGAAGGGGATGGCCGTTGTAAACCTCAATTGATCTGGATCCGCTAATTAGAGCGCTTCCGCGCCCGATTCCTCGGTGCGAATGCGAATCGCGCTTTCCACTGGAATGATGAAGACCTTGCCGTCACCGATCTTGCCGGTCTTGGCTGCTTCCACAATGGCGCTCGCGGTTTTGTCAGCAATGGCATCATCCACGATGACCTCGATCATAACCTTGGGAAGGAAGTCTACAGTGTATTCACTGCCACGGTAGATTTCCGTGTGACCCTTCTGGCGACCGAAGCCTTTGACCTCGGTCACTGTCATACCCTCGATGCCAACCTCGGCAAGTGCTTCTTTCACTTCTTCGAGCTTGAAGGGCTTGATGATGGATTTGATTAATTTCATAATATTTATTTTTAAATGTTTATGGTTACAACCAGTCAGCCTTAGCGTGCGCTGGAAGCAAAGTCGGGATAAGCTTCCTGACCGTGCTCGCTGATGTCCAGTCCTTCTGCTTCCTCTTCAGCCGAGACGCGAACGCCCATGACAACTTTAAGGATGCCGAATACGATGAACGAGAAGGCAAAGGCGGCCACACCAACGGCGACGACACCAATCAACTGGCCCACGATGGTGTAACCGGAATCGGTCACATCAAAGAGCGCACAGGCGAGAATACCCCAAATACCGCAGACACCGTGCACGGAAATCGCGCCGACGGGATCGTCGATCTTGATCTTGTCGAAGAAGATGATGGAGAAAACTACGATGACACCTGCAACCAGACCGATAACGATCGAGCCACCCGCGGAAACGATGTCGGCATTGGCAGTGATACCAACGAGACCGGCAAGGAAACCATTCAATGCCATGGAGAGATCAGGCTTCTTGAGGAAGATCCATGAAACCGCCATGGAGGCAAGTGCACCGCCACAAGCAGCGAGTGCGGTGGTTGTGAAGACGAGGCCTACACCGGAAGGATCTGCAGAGAGCACCGAACCGCCGTTGAAACCGAACCAACCCAAGAAGAGCAGGAAGACACCAATCGCGGCGAGCGGCATGCTGTGACCGAGGATCGGCTTGATGCCACCCTCGGTGTATTTGCCGGCGCGGGGTCCGAGGATCATCACACAAGCGAGCGCGGCGAAACCACCAAAGGCGTGCACCACCGCAGAACCGGCGAAGTCCTTGAAGCCGTTACCACCGTTCAGGCCGCCGAGCCAGCCGCCACCCCAGTGCCAGGAACCGACAACCGGGTATGCAAGTGCAACAAGGAGCGTTGCGAAAATCATGAAACTACTCAGCTTGACGCGCTCAGCAACCGCACCCGATACAATCGTGGCAGCTGTTGCAGCAAACATCGCTTGGAAGATAAAGTCACCGTAACCGGTCATTGCGAGGCCAACACCGCCGTAGCCGAAGGTGTTGCCGCCATCGGCATTCAGGTCACCAATCATGGATCCAATTGAGAACCATCCGTTGAAATCACCCGGATAGTGCGTGTTGAAACCAATCACCGCGTAGGAAACGATACCAATCGCGATGATAAAACAATTCTTGAAGAGAATGTTTACGGTGTTTTTAGAACGGGTCAGGCCAGCCTCAAGCGTGGCGAAACCGAGGTGCATCAGGAAAACCAGTGCCGCAGCGATGACCGTCCACAACATCGAAGTTGTGAAAAAGTCGAACGCATAGGCATCCTCGCCCTGAGCTTCAAGGAGGGCAAGGTAGTCTTCAGCTTGGCCGTTGCCGGCTTCGAGCGCCGCCTTGGCCGGAGCCATTGCCAAATCGGCAGGGCTTTCAGCAACAAGACCGGTCGTCAGAAACGCCATGCTGCATAACAGCATCGCGAGTAAAGAATGTTTTATCTTCATGTTAGTAACGAGTCAGATTAGTTTCTTAGTGTTATTAGAGTCGGTAACCGACGGCTGCCGACACCCGCACTGCGTGCAGGTGAGATACGTTTAGCATTCCGCGTGCCAACTTAAGAAACTTCCAAAACCCCAGCTACCATGCGGGCTACAGCCGCAGCGCAGACCCAAGACCGCACCATCAGGCCCGATTCCGCCACGCGGAAGACCGGAACACCCGCACGCAGAGTCAAGGCCCGCTCCCTAAACAAAGTGCCCGGGGCGGGACACGAAGGCCCCGAAAAAGGAAGCCTCCCTCATTCCTTGCCGGTCTCAGCATCGGCTTACGAGTAGAAGAATCCGATTGAAAAACACCTCACGATGCAGATAGTTGCCCTATGAAATTCAAAGCGGTAATACATGAGGCAGAAGAAGGCGGCTATTGGGCTGAAGTTCCAGCGCTACCCGGATGCTCAACTCAGGGCGAAACACTCGAAGCTTTGACCGACAACCTAAAAGAGGCCATTGCTCTTTGGCTGGAGGTTGGCGAAGACGAAATCAAGCACAACAAAACGAGCCAAATTCTGGAACTCGCAATGTGAAGCAAATTTCCGGCAAAGCCTTCTGTAAGATTCTTGAAGCTCACGGATGGACCCTCAGACGTGTAAGCGGCAGTCATCATATTTACATAAAACCCGGGCACAAGGAACGAATTGTAGTTCCGGTTCATGCCAATAAACCCCTTAAAATAGGCTTACTCAAAGCACAGATGAAACTTGCGGGTATTCACGAGCGTGAACTTTAAAGCCGCCGGGGCGGAAGACCGGAACACCCGCACGCGGGGTCAAGGCCCTCTCCCTAAACAAAGTGCCCGGGGCGGGACTTGAACCCGCACGCCTTTTCAGGCAAGGGATTTTAAATCCCCAGTGTCTACCATTCCACCACCCGGGCAGGATGGGAAAGGTTCAAAGAAAACAGACCCAGCGCCCGAGGCAAGTCCGGAAGCGTGAGGTCGATCAAGTAGGGGGACTAGTTATCGGGCTTGGCGTTCTTGTGGTAATTTTGCAGTACGAAATAACTCACCACTGTGGCTACTAAAATATTGAGACCACCCGAGATGGCGTGGTCATAGAAAAGCAGGAAAAAACTGGAGATTATGAATAAGGCTATAATCACAAATGCCAACAATAACCCCAAACGTCGCAACCGATACTCATTGGCGATTTGGAGTTGGTTGAATTCCTGGTAATTCTGCTGCTCACGCTCGCTTAAAGCCATGACGCGGGGCATGAAATCAGGGTAGACTTTGGAATATTCGGCGGCGTGTTGAGGGTGCGGGTAAGGGCCGCTGAAATGCTCCAAGTGATGAAATTCTATTCTTTCCCGGAGACAATTCTCAATGAGTTGTTGCAACTGGCTCTCGCTCAGCATCAACATTTGATCTTCGGTCTGGGTTTTCGAAGAGAGCGGGGAGCTTTTCGCCTTTTCGGGAAGCGATGCTTTGCGCTTCCTGCGCTGCGGTCTCGAAGCCATACCTTAAGTATTTGGAAACGTTCCGGTTGTATTCGCCCCGTTTATGTGGTTTCCGCTGAACGGGCCCCACCGCAAATAGTTCCTGAAAACCACGACTGACCAATCGTATAACTCGCATAGATATCCTGTTTGGCACGTTATTAGGTTAGCATTCATAGCAACTGCTTGTCAACAATCCCGCCTAAATTTTAAACTTTATGAATATATTACCTTTATTAAATATTTTATTTTTACAATCATAAAAATATCACTCGAAACGCAACTCATTATCAATCCCCAAGCACAAAGGTATAGCCGGAGCGTGACAAATGGGGCGTTCTGTGCAGCTTGGGGGTATGTCAGAAGATAAAAGTCTGGAATCGTTCCGGTCCTCGCTGGATGCGAACTATGAGTGGCCGTGCGTATTCCCGTTTAAATTCATCGTGCCGAAGGATCAGACCGGGGCGGTGCTGGAATTGTTTGCGGATGATCCGGTGCAGTCGCGGGAATCGCGAAGCGGGCGTTTTACGGCGTACACGATGGAAATGCAGGTCCATTCCTGCGATGAGGTGATCGCGATCTACCAACGGGTGGCGCAGGTGCCGGGGGTCATTTCGTTATAAAAAAAGGAACATCGGATTGCGATTTCTCTCTCTTAGGTATGAATATAATCAAAGTAAAATTATTCGGATTGCTGAGCCTCCTTCTACTGGCTTCCTGTACTGCCGAAAAAACTCCTGTGAAAGAAACGCCCATGCCTGAACCTGAAAATTTGGAAACCGCGACCTTCGGGGCGGGCTGTTTCTGGTGCGTGGAGGCGGTCTTTGAATTACTGGACGGTGTGCACGCGGTGGAATCGGGTTACATGGGGGGCACGGTTGAAAACCCGACTTATCGGGCGGTCTGCGAGGGTACCACCGGGCACGCGGAGGTGACGCAGATTCATTATGATCCGGCTATCATTTCCTTTGAAACCCTCTTGGATTGGTTGTGGCGCTCGCATGATCCGACGACCTTGAACCGGCAGGGTTACGACGTGGGGACGCAATACCGCTCCGCGGTCTTTTATCATTCTGAAGCCCAGAAAACCGCTGCGGAAAAATCGAAAGTTGCCGCACAGGGGATGTTTAAGGATCCGATCGTGACCGAAATCACGGCGGCCTCGACCTACTACCCCGCCGAAGATTATCATCAGGACTACTACCGCCAGAACGGGAGCCAGCCCTACTGTGCGCGGATCATTCGCCCGAAGCTCGAAAAACTTGGACTCGAATAATTCTTGTCGCGGGCGGCTGAAACTGGCTTGTTCAAGTGAATCAGCCAGACCGTGACTTCAGCACCCATCCAAAAATCTGCCGCGCTTCAACCCGCCCTTGTTTTCATCCTGGCTCTCACTGCCATGCGCCTGTTCTGGCACTTGCTCGAACCGGTCGGGATGGCGGGCGACGAAACCTACTATTGGCTATGGGGTCAATATCCGGACTGGGGCTACTTCAGTAAACCGCCGCTCATTGGCTGGCTTTACGGTGGGCTAACCGCCCTCTTTGGGGCGCACACCTATGTTTTTAAAGCCGCCGCGACTCTGCTGGGGGCGGGCACCCTTTGGTTTTTTCATGGCACCCTTTATGCCCTGACCGGAAACCGGAGCCTCGCGCTTTACGGAGTGCTCGCCCTCGGTCTCATGCCGGCAAACCTGCTTTTGGGCTCGATGCTCACGATCGACGCGCCCTTGCTCTTTTGCTGGACGGGCGGGCTTTATTTTACGGCAAAGCTACTGCAGGACGGTCCTGCCCAAAACCGCGATTTTCTGGGACTCGCGCTGGTTCTGGCGCTCGGGCATCTCTCGAAGCAAATGATGCTCGTGCAACTGCCCCTCATTGCATTGACCGCTTTATTTTTCAAGCGCGCCCTCCTGCGTGACCCGCGATTCTGGCTTGCCCTCCTCGGTTCGCTCCTCGCCTTGCTGCCGCCCCTGCTCTGGAATGCCCAAAACGAATGGATCACCCTTCAGCATACCGCCCACCACTTTGAGCAGGCTCCCATCGCGCTCGGCAAATCCCTGGGACGGGTTGCGGAACTCTGGGGTTCGCTCGCCGCGCTGGTCTCCCCGGTGCTCTTCGTCCTGCTCTTTCCCGCGATCGCATACGCTTGGCGCAAACGCCGCGATCGCGCCGTTGCCTTCTGCGTCCTCTTCGGGGCGCTTGGGCTGATTCTGATGTCAACCCTCGCCCTGCGCCAACGCATCAACCCCAACTGGCCGGCGGTCTTTCTGCCCGGCAGTCTTGGGCTCATCCTGCTTTGGGCGCACGCCGAAGCAAGCCGCCTGCGCTGGTTTCACCGCGGGCTTTGGGTTGCGGGCGGCCTGAGTTTGGGCATCATGATTATCCTGCCCTTGCTTGAACCCCTCGCCGCGCCTTTGGCAGAAAAAGGCATCCAGCCCCAACGCCGAGGCTGGCTCGGTTACCCCCAACTCGTTCAGGAAACCACCGCCCGCCACCCGCAGGCCGACCAAATCATCTTTGTCGGTCACCGTTTCACCGCTTCCCAATTTGCCTTTCACGGACCTGATCCCAAGCGGGTGCACCTCTGGAATCCGACCCATCTCATCAACAATCAGTTCGATTTTTTCAACCCGCCCGAACTCGGCAAGCCCGCCCTCGTCATTGTCGAGCGCAAGCGGGCCGAGAGCAGCGCCGCGATTCCACCCCCTCTCGCCGCCCAACTTAAAAACCCTCGCCTCGTCGATGAATTGCCCATGCATCCCGTGCGCGAATTTCCCACCTTCAAAATTTACCTTGCTGATAGTCTTGAAGCTTGGATGAATCCATAGCATTACGAATACATGAAGCCCACGATCAGTATTGTCATTCCGTTCTACAACGAGGAGGAAACGGTGGTCTCCGTCTTGGAAGAGGTCGTCCAGACCAACCCCGGAGCCGAGATCATTGCGGTGAATGATGGCAGCAGTGACCGCACCGCGGAACTCATGCAAAGCGTCGCGGGAGTGCGCGCCCTCAACGCCCCGGAAAACCGCGGTCAATCCGCCGCCCTTTACGCCGGATTAAAACAGGCCACCGGTGACGTCTGCGTTATGATGGACGGCGACGGGCAAAACGATCCCGCTGATATTCCCGCGTTGGTCGCGGCGCTCACCGAAGGGATCGGAATGGTCTGCGGGTATCGCGCCGTTCGCAAGGACACCGCCAGTCGCCGCTGGGCCTCCAAGATCGCCAACCGCATCCGCGTCACCTTTATCAATGACGGGATTCGCGATACCGGTTGCTCGCTCAAATGCTTTCACCGCGAGGCGGTCGACCACCTTGTCCCCTTCAACGGGATGCATCGCTATATGGCCGCCTTCATGAAACGCGCCGGCCTCACCATCGCGGAAATCCCCGTCAATCATCGTTCCCGCCACGCCGGCAACTCCAAATACACCAATTGGGATCGCGCCCTGCGCGGCATTTATGACCTCTTCGGCGTCAGTTGGCTCCTCAGACGAAAAGTCAAATTCGACATACTCGAATCGGACACAGGCACCCCTCACTCATAAAAATCATGGCTCTCAGCGAAACCTTCACCTTGCTCCCCGGCCTTCCGCTCGCCAGCTTCATGCATAGCGTTTTATTTGAGGGCGAGCTCTTCGGGCAAAGCCTCGTCGTCACCCCCTGGAAATTCATCGGCTACACCGGAGTCTTTCTTTTTGGTGGACGCTGGTTTGTTCAGTTGGCGGCCTCGCGGAAAAACAAACGGGTCACGATGCCGCGTCTCTTTTGGATTATGTCGCTCACCGGATCCATTTGCCTCCTGGCTTATTTCACGCTTGGGAAAAACGACTCGGTGGGGATCCTTTCAAATCTCCTGCCCAGTTTTGTGGCGGCCTACAATCTCTACCTCGACATTCGCAACCCCCACGTTGGCGGCTCCTAGTCGGCCCGACATGCCATGAATTTCCTGGAGCGATACCCGCGCTGGTGCCTGACCCTCGCCGCTTGTCTCTACCTCCTGCCCGGCACGTGGCTCCTCCCCCTCGTCGATCGCGACGAACCGCGCTTTGCACGCGCCACCGTCGAAATGATGGAACGCAGCGATTATGTCGTGCCCTATTTCAACAACGAATACCGCTTCGACAAACCGCCCCTCACTTACTGGTGGATGCAATTGCACTACCGCCTCCTCGGGGTCAATGAACTCGCGGCGCGCCTGCACTCGGCGGTCGCGGCGTGGATGGTCGCCCTCCTCATTTACGGCTTCGGTCGCCGCCTTGGGCTCGAAACCTCCTGGGCCTGCCTTGCCGGACTCATCTGGCTCTCCGCGCTGCAGGTTCTCATTCACGGGCGCATTGCGGTGGCGGACATGCCGCTCATCCTTGGCACCATCCTCGCCCTGCGCGGCTTTTGGGACTATCTCTGCGCGGAGAGCCCGCCTAAAACTTTTGGGCGCCCCTTTTGGATGAGCTATGGCGGAATGGCGCTCGCCTTTCTCGCCAAAGGTCCGCTCGCCCTTCTTATTCCGGGCTTGAGCCTTGCCGGATTCGCGCTACTCGGGCGCAAAGGCGCGACACCTGCCTGGAGGCAACTCCTCCCGGGTCTGCTTCCCGGCATCCTCCTCTTACTGGCACTGGTGGGGGCATGGGGCATCCCCGCCCTCATTCAAACTCAGGGCGCTTACTTTGATATTGGAATCGGGGAGCACGTAGTTGAGCGGGGGGTTTCCGCTTTTAATGAACGGTTCTATATTCCCGGGGTTTATTATTTCGTGGCGGTCCTGGTTTTTTTCAGCCCCTGGGTTCCGGCGCTTTGGCCCGCCCTCCGCAATGCCTGGGGCAAACGCCACGAGTCGCGCCAGCACGGCTTCCTGCTGGCTTGGGCCGCCAGCAGTTTTATCATTTTCGCTTTTTATAAAACCCAGCTCCCGCATTACATCTTGCCGAGCTACCCCGCCCTCGCGCTCCTTGCCGCTTCCCATTTGCGCAGCGGCACCCGCTCGGGCTTCCTGCTCAGCTATACCCTCACGCGCGTGGCGCTCGCGGTGCTGGTGCTCGCCGCCCTCGCACTCGGCATTGTCCTTGGCGGGAACGCCCCTGTGCACGCCCTTGGAGATGCCTGCCTCTGGCTTTCGGCCCTCTTCCTCGCCCTCCTCCTCGCCTCGGAATGCGTCCAACGCCTGCGCCTCGCGCCTGCCATCCTGTTTTCCATCGCAAGCGCCCTCCTCTTTTGGCCCTTCGCCGCGAATCTGCGACAGGCCCACCTCGTTACCCAACTCCATGCCGCCCATCACGAACTGCTCGCGGAGGCACCCGCGGCCTATAGCGAAGGTTTTGCGGAGCCCAGCCTCGTCTGGTATAGCGGACGCTATTGGAACTTCAATGAGGCGCCCAGCGCTGCCGAATTAAAAGAGGGGGACGTCCTCCTGATTAGCACGCGCCGCTGGCGACTGGATGACGAACTTCTCGCGGATTGGCGGGCGGGCAAGGCGCTGCGTCCGCGGCACGATCATCGCGCCAAAATTCAGACCGACTACGGGCAACTGGAAATTGAAACGGTGCAAGGCTTCAGCCCCGGCAACAGTTCCTGGGTTGAACTGGCATTGATCCGTAAACCTTGAACGCAGCATGTCCGCTCCCCTGAAATTCCTGAAACAGCGCGCGGTTTACCTGCCTCTCCTCGCGGGGGTATTTTTTAGTTTAATCGCCAACCTGCTCGGCTGGGACCAAGGGGCACAGGCTTGTTTTTACGATGCCACCGCCGATCACTGGACGGGTCGGGATATGCCCATCATGGTTGCGCTGTATGAATATGGCGTCCTGCCCGCGCTCATTCTGGGAGTCGGTGGAATGCTCCTCTGGCTCGCCAGCTATTACATCAAGCAAGTGCAAGCCCTTCGCACCGTCAGCTTTTACCTCTTCGCGGTGCTCGCGCTCGGCAATGGCATTCTCGCTAATTTTCTGCTGAAGGGCTACTGGGGGCGCCCCCGCCCCGCGCAGGTTGATCTTTATGGCGGCACGCAGGCATTTGAGCCCAGCCTCTGGATTGACCTCGCCAGCACGGGGAAATCATTCCCCTGCGGGCACGCCACCATGGGATTTTATTTCTTTGCCTTGGCGCTCCTTCTCAAAGGCACGGCGCGGCGCGTGGTCCTTGCGCTGGCTCTGCTCTTTGGCGGCGTCATCGGACTCTCCCGCATGAGCTATGGCGGTCACTTTTTAACGGATGTGATCTGGGCGGGTATTCTCATGTGGCTCGTGGCATACGGACTTCAACAGGCCCTCGGCCTACAGCAGGATTGGCGCTTCACCGAGCGCCCGCCGCGCAATGCGGGCGCGGCGCGGCGTCGGCGTTTTGTTCGCCTCGCCCTCCTGCCGATTGTGTTGCTGCTCCTGCTTCTGGTGGCGACCCGCAGCCCCCGCGACAAGACCGACCACCTGAGCCTCGAAGCATCCGGCGCAAGCCTCTATCTCGACCTCGACCTGCGCGGTGAGTTGAAATTTGAAAAAGGCGCGGCGGGCACCGCCATGGAATTTATCACCCGCGGGCAGGGTTTCGGTTTCCCAAAAACCAAACTCCACCTTGAGAGCGAGTCCGGCGCCACGCCCGACCGCAAGCGGGTTTACCATCAGGTGCGCGGCTTCTTCTCAGACCTGCATGCCAGCACCCGCATCCGCCTCCCCGCCGGACACCGCTACGAGATTCAACTCCATCCCAAGCGTCTGGAGGGTCTGCGCATCGAGGAAAAGGCGGCTGAAGTCAGCCCGACACTGACGCTCGATTGGCGCGGGCAACCTTGAGCTGGCCGCATCCCGCCGCCACATCAATACCACGCCGCTGGCGCACCGTGCTGGGCAAACCGGAATCCTGAATGATCTCCTGAAAGGCCCGCACTCTGGAATCGGCGGGCGCAGCTCCGTCAAAACCTTCCGTGGGGTTGAGCGGAATGAGGTTCACGTGGGCGTCCATCCCACGCAAGAGCTCCGCCAGTCGGCGGGCGTGGTCGTCACTGTCATTGACCCCGCCGATTAAAGTCCAGGCAAAGAAGACCCGCGCGCGCTTGATGCGTGAGTAATCGCGACACGCTTGCAGAAGGTCCGCGAGCGGCCACTTTTTATTAATCGGCACCAGGGCAGCGCGTTCTGCATCACTGGCACCGTGGAGGCTGACGGCCAAGGAATACCGCTTGGGGTGACGCGCCAGTTGCTCGATGCCCGGAATATGACCGACGGTGCTGATCGCCACCCGCGCGGGGCCGATGTTGAGCCCCCGGTTATCGGTCAGGATTTCCAGCGCCTGCATGGTGGGCTCAAAGTTGTGCAAGGGCTCGCCCATCCCCATCATAACAATATTGCGGAGCCGTTCACCCTGCGTGGCGCGCAGTTGCCGCTCAAGGTGCAAGGCCTGTGCCACGATTTCACCGGCGGTGAGGTGACGCGCAAAACCCATTTGCCCGGTGGCACAAAAGACGCATCCCATCGCGCAACCGACCTGACTACTCAGGCAGGCGGTGAATCGCCCCGGAAATCCCATCTGTACCGCCTCGACTTCCGCACCATCCGCCAGACGCAAGAGGTGCTTGTGCGTGTAGCCGTCGGCACTGGGGGTTTCCGCAACCGGGACAAGCGGGCATTGATGCGGGGCCTCCGCCGAGCGCAACCAACGCTGGAGCGGCGGAACAAGGTGATCGCAGGCCTCCGACAGCGCGGCGTCCAAACGACGCTGTACCGCATTAAAGAGTGCCTTGGCGTGCACCGGATTGACGCCCGAATCCTCCAAGCACCTTTCCAAAGAGGAAAAATTTAACCCCTCCAGATATTCCCGTTTAATTGACTCGATTTCCCCGCTTGGCACCCTGTCAAAAACACAGACAGACCCCCGACTGACAAGCCCATTTCAGATATTCTTTAACTAAGAGGCTTCTTGGTTGCGTTCGTGCTTGCATGCCTGTGCAAAAATTCCACGCTCAAAAAGATTTATGCCAAAACGAACCGATATTGAGACGATTTTAATTATTGGATCCGGTCCCATTGTGATCGGTCAGGCCTGTGAGTTTGATTACTCCGGCACCCAAGCCTGTAAAGCTTTGCGCGAGGAAGGTTACCGGGTGGTGCTCGTCAACAGCAACCCCGCCACCATCATGACGGACCCCGAGTTCGCGGATGTCACTTATATCGAGCCCCTCACGGTGGACGCCCTCGAAAAAATAATTGCAAAGGAACGCCCGCAGGCCCTCCTCCCGACCCTTGGCGGTCAGACCGGCCTCAACCTTTCCATGGACCTCAACGCGGCGGGAATCCTCAAGAAATACGGGGTCGAAATGATCGGCGCCAAACCGGAGGCGATTGAAAAAGGCGAGGCCCGCGAAGTTTTCAAACAGGCGATGCTCAAGATCGGCCTCGACGTGGCGCGTTCCGCCACCGTCAACAATCTGCCGGATGCCCTGAAAGCCGCCGATGAATTGATCGGCGATTTCCCCATCATCATACGCCCCAGTTTCACCCTTGGCGGAGCAGGCGGCGGGATCGCCTACAATCGCGAGGAATACGAGAAAATGGTGCAGGCCGGGCTCGAAATATCCCCCACCACCGAGGTGCTCGTTGAAGAATGCCTGCTCGGATGGAAGGAATACGAGATGGAGGTCATGCGCGACCACAAGGACCAATGCGTCGTGATTTGCTCCATTGAGAATTTTGACCCCATGGGCGTGCATACCGGTGACTCCATTACAATCGCTCCAGCGATGACCCTCACGGACAAGGAGTATCAATTGATGCGCGATGCCTCCTTCGCCTGTATTCGCGAAGTGGGGGTTGAGACCGGTGGTTCCAATATCCAGTTTTCGGTCAACCCCGCCAACGGGCGTATGGTCGTGATTGAGATGAATCCCCGGGTCTCCCGCAGTTCTGCCCTCGCTTCCAAAGCCACCGGTTTCCCGATCGCAAAAATGGCGGCGAAACTCGCGGTGGGTTACAGCCTCGATGAATTACGGAATGACATCACCCGCGAAACTCCCGCCAGCTTTGAACCGACCATCGATTACGTCGTAACCAAGATTCCCCGCTTTACCTTTGAAAAATTCCCGGGCGCAGACAAGACCCTCACCTCCGCCATGAAATCGGTCGGTGAAGCAATGGCGATTGGACGCACCTTTAAGGAATCCTTTCAAAAAGCCCTGCGCTCCCTCGAAATCGGCGCACCGGGTTTTGTCGGCCCCAAAAACGCCGGACTCGATGAACCCGTCAAGGATCTACAAAAAATCCGCGAGGGGATTGCCATTCCGACTTCCGAGCGCGTCTTCTGGTTGCGCCATGCCTTCCTGAAGGGCATGAGCGTTGAGGAAGTGCACGAAATTTGCGCGATCGATCCTTGGTTCCTGCAGCAATTGAGCGAACTGGTGGATATCGAAAATGCCCTGCGTGCCACCAGCCTCACGAAACTTGAAGCGCCCCTCATGCGACAAGCGAAAGAGGCCGGCTTCAGTGATGCCCTCATCGCGCAACTCATTGGCGCCAACCGCCAACCCGTCCGCAAAAAACGGGAAGCCCTCGACATTCATACCCAGTATCGCCTGGTCGATACCTGCGCCGCCGAGTTCCAAGCCTACACCCCCTATTTCTATTCCTCCTACGGTGCGGAAAATGAGATTACCCCGACCGACAAGAAAAAGATTATGATCCTCGGCGGTGGCCCCAACCGCATCGGGCAAGGCATCGAATTCGACTATTGCTGCGTGCACGCCTCCTTTGCCCTGCGCGAAGCCGGTTTTGAAACCGTGATGGTCAACTCCAATCCCGAGACCGTTTCCACCGACTACGACACTTCTGATAAACTCTTCTTTGAGCCCCTCACCCTTGAGGATGTGCTTGAAATCTATCGACAGGAACAATGCGACGGCGTGATCGTTCAGTTCGGGGGGCAGACTCCGCTCAACCTCGCCAGTGACCTTGAGGCGCACGGCGTCAACATCATCGGGACCTCGCCCTCCATGATCGATGCCGCCGAAGACCGTGACCTCTTCCGCAAAATCCTCGATCGCATCGACCTGAAGCAGCCCAAGAACCGCATCGCCCATTCACAGGAACAAGCCTACGAGCTCGCTGGCGAAATCGGCTTCCCCATTTTGTTGCGCCCCTCCTTCGTGCTGGGTGGGCGCGGTATGTTTATCGTGTACGACATTGGCGAAATGAAGGCGATTGTCCGCGACGTCTTTGAAGTAGCGCCCGGCAAGCCCGTCCTGCTCGACCAATTCCTGGAGGATGCCTACGAATTGGATGTCGACTGCATCTCCGACGGCGAGACTGCCGTGATTGGCGGAATGCTACAGCACGTTGAATTTGCGGGCGTTCACTCCGGGGACGCCGCGATGGTGATGCCGCCCCATACCCTTTCGAAGGCAATGCTTGAAAAAGTGCGTGAGGCCACCTACGCCCTCGCCCGCGAGCTTGAAGTCATCGGCCTCATGAATGTGCAATACGCCATCAAGGACGACGAACTCTTTATCATCGAGGTCAACCCGCGTGCCTCCCGCACCGTGCCCTTTGTTTCAAAAGCGATTGGGGTTCCCCTCGCTAAACTTGCCGCCCGCGTCATGGCGGGTGAGAAACTCTCCGAACTCGGCTTTACCGACGAAATCACCCCGCCCTATTGGGCCGTTAAAGAATCGGTCTTTCCTTTCAACCGCTTCCCCGGCGCACCCATCATGCTCAGCCCTGAAATGCGCAGCACCGGTGAAGTCATGGGCCTCGACAAAGATCTGGGGGTTGCCTTTGCCAAATCCCAAATGGCCGCCAAGCCCAGCTTGCCGGACTCCGGGGATGCCTTCATCTCGGTCAAGGACCACGACAAGGAGCGCGCGCTGGAAATCGCCCGTGGCCTCAGCGAACTCGGCTTTGGGATCATTGCAACCGCCGGCACGGGCAAGATCCTCAAAGAAAATGGCATCGCCATCAAAAACGTCTATCGCCTCAGCGAAGGACGCCCCAACGTGATTGACCTCATTAAGAATGGGAAGGTCTCTCTCATCATCAACACCCCTCAAGGCACCGTCCCGCGTCAAAACGAGAACCTCATTCGCAGCGAAGCGCTCAAGCACAACATCTGCATCATGACAACGATCTCCGCTGCCGCCGCCGCAGTCGACGGAATCCGCAGCCTCCGCGAAAAAGGCTACGAGGTGCGCTCCATCCAGAGCTACTCGGAGGAATGTCATAAATCCTAAAACCACTGGCAGCTATGCCCCAAACACAGGAAACCATCGTCGCACTCCTGCACGGCCCCGACCAGCCCGGTCTGGTGTCGCGAGTCTCGAGTTGGATTTTCCTGCGGGGCAGTAACATTCATCACGCTGACCAACACAAGGACGAAGAAGCCAATATCTTTTTCCAGCGCGTGGAATGGTCCCCTTCTGGCGAACTCGAAAAGGAAGCCGCCGATTTCAAAAGCTTTGTCCACGACGAACTCGGGATGGAAGTCAGCGTCGCGCTGAGCAGCGAACGCCCGAAGGTCGGCCTCTTTGTTTCCAAAATCGACCATTGTTTTCACGATACCATTCTTCGTTTTCGCGCCGGTGAGTTTGCCGGCCAACTTGCCTGTATCATTTCTAACCACAACAGCCTTGAAGCCGATGCCCGCTACTACGGCATCCCATTTCATCACATCCCGGTTACCGCCGAAAACAAAAGCGAGGCGGAGGAGGAACAATTACAAATCCTGCGCGAAGCCGGAGTGGAATGCATCGTGATGGCGCGTTATATGCAGGTGTTGTCAGACCGCTTCCTCAGTGAAGTCGGAGGCCCCGTCATCAATATCCATCATTCCTTTTTGCCCGCCTTCACCGGAGGCAAACCTTACCATCAGGCGCACCAGCGGGGGGTGAAGCTCATCGGAGCCACCGCCCACTACGCCACCGCAGTTCTTGACGAAGGCCCCATCATCCATCAGGACGTAACACGTATCAACCATCGCAACTCGGTCGCCGACTTAATCCGCAAAGGCCGCGACCTAGAAAAATCCGTCTTTGCTCAAGCCATCCGACTTCACCTCGACAACCGTATTCTGGTCTATAATAACAAAACCGTCGTTTTCGACTAGTGCGCACAATTTATCATGAAACGCCCACAACATAAGAAAAACAAAAACCTTTTACCTGAAGCCAAGGATGAGGCCGCTGACATCGACGAGCGCAATCTTGTCGACGCGGAGGAATCGGCAGATATCGCGATTGAGGAACGTGTCTCCATGTATTGGATGGAGAACAAAGCCTTTGTCAGCGGATGCATCGCGGTGCTCGCCCTCGTTATAATCGGCTTCAACGGCGTGCGCATATACGGGGACTACGCCGCCCAGAAACAACAGTCCCTTTATATGGAAGCCCAGGCAAGCGACTCACTTGAATCCTTCGCAACGGACTACCCCACCCTCGACCTTGGGGGCTTTGCAGCGTTGCAGGCCGCCGATGCCGCCTATGAAGCAGAGGCATACGAAAGCGCCAAGGAGAATTACGCCCGCGCGATAGCGGCGCTCAAGGATCCGCTTTTGGTCAGCCGTGCGCGCCTTGGTCATGCCTTTGCCGCAAACAAAGCAGGCGATTCGGAAACTGCCCAAGGCGAACTGGAAGCCTTGGCCGCCGCTCCGGAAAACGCCGCAATCATTCGCGCCGAGGCACTCTACTATTTAGCGCTCAGCGCACATCTTGAAAATCGCAAAACCGATTTCTCAAATCTCGCGGAACAAATGGATGGTATCGAGCAGGCGGGTCCATGGCAGCAACGCTTGCAACAATTGCGCTAAGAAAAACCTGTATTATTGACAGTAGCCACTGCGGTCCTTGAATGCCCCTTGTGGCTCGCGCGCTTCGCGCCTTCACCAACAATTATCTTTAATCCAAATCATTTATAATATGAGTACCTACATCACAGACATCCGCGCCCGCGAAGTTATCGACTCGCGTGGCAATCCAACTGTAGAAGTCGACGTTGAGCTCGACTCCGGCGTCATTGGCCGCGCGGCGGTGCCATCCGGCGCGAGCACCGGTGTTAACGAAGCGGTGGAATTGCGTGACGGTTCTGTTCCCGCGACCCAATTCGCCAAAGGCACCAACCCCAAAAAACGCTATCTTGGCAAGGGTGTCCTCAAAGCGGTTGACAATGTCGACAACCTCATCGCCCCGGAATTGGTTGGGCTCGATGCCTGTGATCAGGTCACGGTTGACCAAACCATGCTCGCCCTCGATGGCACTGCCACCAAGAAAAACCTCGGCGCCAACGCGATTCTCGGGGTATCACTCGCGACCGCTAAAGCCGCCGCCGAAGCCTTGGGTCTCCCCCTCTACAAATACATTGGCGGTACCAATGCTAAAGTTTTGCCCGTCCCGATGATGAACATCATGAACGGCGGCGCACACTCCGATGCTCCCATCGACATCCAGGAGTTCATGATCATGCCCAAGGGAGCCGAAACTTTCCGCGAAGCCCTTCGCATGGGTTGCGAAATCTTCCACGCCCTCAAGAGCGTCCTCAAGAGCAAGGGGCTCTCCACCGCAGTCGGTGACGAAGGCGGATTTGCCCCCGTCCTCGAGTCCAACGAGGCCGCCCTCGAAGTCATCGCAGAGGCCGTCAAAAAAGCCGGCTATAAACTCGGCAAAGACATCTTCTTCGCGCTCGATGTCGCTTCCTCGGAATTCTACGACGCCAAAACCAAAAAATACATCTTCAAGAAATCCGACGGCTCCAAGCGTAACGCCAAGCAAATGGTGGAATTCTACAAAGACCTCCAAAAGAAATTCCCCATCATCTCGATCGAGGATGGCTGTGACGAAAATGACTGGGACGGCTGGAAAAAGCTGACCGACGCAATCGGCCACAAGACCCAACTCGTCGGTGATGATCTCTTCGTCACGAATACCAAATTCCTCAAGAAGGGCATCGAGACCGAAACCGCGAATTCGATCCTCGTTAAGGTCAACCAAATCGGTTCCCTTACCGAGACCCTCGACGCGGTTGAAATGGCGAAAGAAGCGGGCTATACCTCCGTTCTCTCCCACCGTTCCGGTGAAACCGAAGACGCCACCATCGCTGATATCGCAGTTGCAACCAACTGTGGCCAAATCAAGACCGGCTCCCTCAGTCGCTCCGACCGCATCGCCAAATACAACCAGCTCCTCCGTATCGAGGAAGAGCTTGGCGCGAACGCAGTCTACGGCGGAAAGCTCAAAGTCTAAGGAAGGCATTCCCTTTCCCGAAAGCCCGGCCCCGCAAAGGCCGGGCTTTTTTGTACCCGCTTCCAGCGAACCCCCGTTTTTTCACACCTTCACAACTAACCAGCCCGCGGCTTGTCCGGTCGTGGTGGTGGTTACTGGCCCTACAACCCGAGTCCGGCGTAGCCGGAAACCGCGGATGGACGCTGATAGGGAAACTACGAATCACGCGGATGCCACCGATAGGAAGGGTGGTCACTGATTTAACCACGAATTCACGCAAATGATGGAGTGGCCAGCTAAGTGCGCTAAGGGAAAGATAAGGGTTGATTAGCGCAGATTAGCGGTTGCCAGCTCTGCTGGCCTCAGTGCATCGCGTCCGAAACACCGTTCGTATATTTCGTACTTTTGGTGGTTGAATCTTAGAACCACGAACGGAAAGAATCACGCGGATGCCACGGATAGGAAGGGTGGTCACTGAACCACATTAAAATTCGAATCTCGAAGGTTGAATATTGGAAGTTCAAAGTTCGATGTTCATTCGGTTTTCGGCGCTGGTTTGACTTTTTGAATCGCCTGCGCTCTTGTGTACGGAAATGAGCCTCACAGATAAACAGACCGCCTTGGTTGAGGAGATTCAACTGATCCCTGATGCCTACGAACGCCTTGGCTACCTCGTGGAGCGCGGCAAGCTCGCGACTGGCTTGCCGGATGACTTACGCATCGACCAATTCAAGATCGAGGGCTGCATGTCCCAACTGTGGGTCGTTCCCGAATTCAAGGAGGGCCGTTGTCATTTTAAATCCGAATCGGACTCGGCGATCGTCAAGGGAATAGCGACCCTCCTCTGCGATTTCTACAGCGACGCCCCGCCTCAGGAAATAATCGAAAATGATGCCGCCTTCCTCGGCGAAGTTGGAGTCACGCAGCATCTTTCCCCGAACCGTCGCAATGGCCTGAGCCGAATCGTGGAGTTTATCCAACATTTTGCACGCTCCTGTCTCGCCGCCTCCTGAATTCCATACCGGATATGACCGCCCGCCTCTACGATGCGCATGTCCATCTGGCAGACCCCAGGCTACATACGCATCAAAGCGAAATCGGGAAGGCTTACCACTGCATCAATCTCGGCAAGGCCGTAGTGGTCGGCACCGGCCCGCATGACTGGCCTCTCGTTCTAAGGCAGTGCGCTGACAACTCTCGCTTTCTCCCCGCGATTGGCCTGCACCCATGGCAAGTACCGCACGCCGCCGCCGGTTGGCAGACATCCTTCCTTGAGGCTTTTAAATCAGGCGCCCGCGCTGTCGGTGAAATCGGCCTCGACTGCTGGATCGAAGGGCATGATCTCGCAAAGCAAATTCCTGTATTTGAATTTCAACTACACTTCGCGACAGAAAAGAACCTTCCCGTCAGTATTCATGCCCTGAAAGCAACCGGCCCCCTCATGAACATCCTGCGCACTGCCGCGCTTCCAGCCCGGGGCTTTCACCTGCACGCCTACAGCGGACCACTGGAGCTTATCGAGGAGTTAACCTCCCTCGGAGCCTATTTCTCCTTCAACGGCGGCCAGTTGCACCGTCCTGCGGCCCAAGCACGATTGCTTGCAATACCCGCAGATCGACTCCTCATCGAGACCGATGCCCCCGACTTCCTTCCACAGACAGCCTATCGCGAGTATGAGCTAGAGGTGGCCGGAGAAGGATTGTGTCATCCCGCAAATCTGAATGCCGCATACCGAGCCATCGCGGAGCTCAGGAAATGCCCCCCTGAGGAACTGGCGCTCACGGTGGAGGAAAATTTTAACCGCTTCTTTTTATGAGGCGCTTCTTTATTCCTTGATCGCAGCATCGCGATACTGGAAATAGCCGTTGCGCAGGGCGATGTAAGGGTCCAATGCCCCTCCCTTCATTTGCTTGTAACGATCCACCAATGAAGGACTGTTCACCAGAATGCCGCCTACACCGTAAGCCGTGCGCACTTCCCATTCATCGAACTCCGCAAAAGGAAACTTGAAAGGATCAACCGCGCGGTCTCCAACGCGACCGATCAGGTCACGAAATGAAGAAGGCCCAAGAACCGGAAGCAAGAGATAGGGTCCGTCTTTGAAGCCCCATGAGCCAAGCGCCTGACCCATATCTTCCTTTGGCAGTTGCTCGAGAAAAGACACCTCGTCCGCCGGACGGTTCAGTCCGGCAATCCCGATAGTGGAATTCAAAAGAAAACGTCCGCTTTCATTAAGGGCGCCATCCCATTTACCCTGCAAAACATTGCCCACCAGACGAACCGGGGTGCCTAGATTTTCAAAGAAATTCGAGAATCGTTGTTCTAAAGGATCCGGAGTGACCCACTCGTAAGTGCGGGCTACGGGATTAAAAACATTCAGATAAAGAAAGTCATTGAATTTAAAAATTATGCGGTTCAACGGTTCTAAAGGATCCCTCACCACCGGAGACATTTGCTCAATACCCTCATCGAACAAATCCTCCATCGTTACATAGGATTCACCGTAAACTGGCAACCCAAGGGGCACCACGCACAAGACGGATAATACACTCAGCTTATAGAGTGACTTTATGATCCAGTTTTTCATGATTCAATAATCCTTCCAATTTCTCAATGAGTTCCGCCGCATTTCCGCGACGAAAATGATCGTCAAATTGTTGGCGATAATTCGAGACCAAACTGATCTCCTCTGCTACGAGGTCGTAGAGCTCCCAGCCTGACTCCATCCGTGCCAATTTGTATTTCAGGCTTACCTTGCGGTCCTCTAAAGTAACAACTGAGGGTACTTCGAGACGATGCTCCCCTTGTTGAACCGCCACTCCATAACTAATTTCTGGTCGCGCTCTGCCCTCCATCCCGTCGATGTAAGCTTTGAGCACCACTGCTTTGATCAGCTCCAATACGCGCGTTTGCTCATCTTCCGTAAGGCGCCTCCAGTTGCGTCCTATCGCACGGCGAATGATGATATCCATATTGTAGTTTTTCTCAAAAGCAGCGCGTACCTCATCCCGCTTGAGTTCAACGCTCTTTGCGTCGCATCCCTCCCCAAAGAGCACCTCAACTGCCTCTGCGACCGACCCCCTTAATTCCTCAACCGGGTCGGCGGAGGCGCTCGCGCTCCCGAACAAAATAATTAAACCTACTAGAATTACCTTATACATAGTACCAGACCTTATGATTACTCTTTATTGCTGTCAATTCCACCCAGCGCGAAACGACTGATGAGATCCTCAATATCAAGCGCTGATTCAGTATCGTACAACATCTCACCATTTTCAAGAAAGAGATCCGAGCCTCCGGGAGAGAGTTCAATGAAACGATCCCCGATTAAACCGGATGTTTTAACGGAGGCGATCGTATCGGCATCGATCTTAACCGAACGGGGCAATTCGAGCGTGACCAGAGCAAAGTAGGCCTCATCCAGATTTACACTTTTTACGGTGCCGACGCGAACCCCCGCAATTTCAACCCGGCTTCCGGGATTCACCCCCGCCGCACTGGAAAATTGCGCCTGCAATTGATAAACGTCGCCCCCCAGGAGCCGTGCACCTCCGACTTGAATTGCGAGGTAGAGAATCGCCGCCAAACCCGCGAGGACAAAACAGCCAACCAGATATTCAATTTTTGTATTTTTCATGCCTTCGATATATTAAAATGCTAAGTTTCATTTGGAGCCGCCTGCGATTGCAACAGGCCGGACCACGATCGGGACGAGTCCGCTTTCAGCTCGGAGGGATCGCCAAAAAAACGGATGCGCCCATCATCCAACCACGCCACGCGGTCACTGATTTCAAAAACCTCCGGGATGTCATGACTCACCAATAAAGCGGTAAAGCCGAAACGCTCACGGTAGTCCGCAATCATATCAAATACCCCGAATTTCCGTTCTGGATCAAGGCCGGTGGTTGGTTCATCAAAAAGCACCACCTCCGGGTTGGTCACTAAAGCACGCGCCAAGGCCACCCGTTTTTGCATGCCCCCTGAAAGCTCTGCGGGATAACGTGCCCCCGCTTCCGTCAAATCCAATAGCTCAAACAATTCCGCAACCTTCCCCTTCGCTTCAGAGGCCGTCATGCCCATTGCTTCCCGTAAGGGCAACGCTACATTTTCAGATGCAGTCAACGAATCAAAGAGGGCATTATTTTGAAACATGTAACTGAAAGTGAAGCCCCCCTCTTGATCGGCACGCTTGCGATTCAGGCGGATCGAGCTGCCATCGAGCAGAATTTCCCCCGCGTCCGGAATCATGAGGTTGGCAATACATTTCAAAAGCACGGATTTTCCGATGCCGCTCTTTCCGATGATCGTGGTAACGGAGGCCCGCGCAATATCCAGCTCCACCCCGTCCAGCACCCGCTTGTCGCCGAAGTGCTTCTTTAAGCCGCGTATCTGGAGAAAACTCTCGCTCATGTTAAATTAAAAATGAAGTGATTAAATAATCGGCCGCCAAAACCGCGACGCTCGAAAAAACGACCGCCCGCGTCGCAGATTCACTGACCCCCCGCACCCCGCGCAGGCTGGACTTTAAATGCGTGAAAAACCCGCGATAAGCGCAAATCGAGATCGTCAACGCTCCAAAACAAACCGCCTTGATAAAGCCCCCGCGCACATCCGCCCAGGTGATGCTATCGAATACGTGGTTCCAATAGACCCCCGCATCCACATTCAAGAGCACCGAACCCGTCAGATAACCGCCAAACACTCCGATCAAATCAAAGAGTGCGGTCAGCGCCGGAAAACAAAACAGAGCCGCCCACAAGCGCGGCCCAACCAGGAAACTCTTGGCATCGATCCCCATCGTTTGCAGCGCATCAATTTGCTCGTCATTGCGCTGGAAACCCAGCTCCGAGGTCATCGCGGAACCCGATTGCCCGACAACCATGAGCGCCGTTAAAACCGGGCCTAGTTCGCGCACTAGCGAAAGTCCCACCGCATCCCCCAGCGCGGCCTCTGCCCCCAAGCGCGCCAAGGTGTAGTATAGCTGCAAGCCCATCACGAGCCCGGTAAATAAACCCACCGTAAGCACAATCGGCACACAACGACCGCCGATCTCATGAATCGCGGTTACCAGTTTGTGTCCCCGGCGTCGCTGAGACCAAAAACCAAAAAAAGAACCGAAACTGAAAACCGTCCAATCGCCAAACTCGTAAACCAGGCCGAGTGCAGTTCGTCCAAGGATGCGTATCATGGTATCAACAGATTGACGGTGGTCCGAAGGGAAGGATTGAGAACAATCGATTCGAAATGGTGCGGGTAGACGGAATCGAACCGACGACACCTGCTTGGAAGGCAGGGGTTTTACCTCTAAACTATACCCGCGTAAGGAAGAGATAAAGTGCGGTCCGCCGCAAAAAGGTCAAGACTGGAAAGCCCGCGCCTCCATAAGCCCTCACTCTAGGCCGATGGACCGAGTGCGAGCGCCTCCAGCATCGGCGCCGCTTGCACCCGCAATTCATCGTGGATCTTCCCGTTCGTCACAATCGTCCCTTCATCCTTAAAAATATCCAGTGCCCCGCCCGACATATTGCTGAGCGTCGCCCCGGCCTCACGTGCGATCACCACCCCTGCGGCGGCATCCCAAGGCTTGAGCGACATTTCGTAATAGCCCGAAATGCGCCCATCCGCTACAAAACAAAAATCCAGCGAGGCGGCTCCCAAACGGCGCACCCCACCCGCCTCGCGCAACATATTCGCCAAAGCCCGCGAAATCGGCTCAGCCCGTCGCGCCCGATCATAAGGGAAGCCCGTCACCACCAAGCCAGACCGTAGCGGCGCCTTCTCATTCACCCGAATGGGCCGACCATTGCAAAGCGCACCGCCATTCAATTCACCACGATAACGCAGCCCCAATGCCGGCCCCGATACAATCCCGCCAACTGGCTCACCGTCATACAAGACCCCGATAGAAATCGCCCACATCGGGATGCGATTCGCGAAATTGGTCGTCCCGTCAATCGGATCCAGAACCCAGCAAAACCCCTGCTGCGGAACCATATCCTGTTCGCCGCCTTCCTCCCCGATGATCTGGTCATCCGGAAACTGCCCCTCAATGAATTCGACGAGCCGCGCCTGACTCGCGACATCACCCTCCGTCACGAGGTCAAAGGCATTGGTCTTTGTCTCAATTCCAAAATCCCCTGCCTGTAAATCCATTAAAAATTGCTCCAGTTCGGGCAACATCCCTTCAACCGCATCCAAACGTGCCTTCACTCCTGCTTGTAGTTTTTTATCCATAAATTTAACGATTAAAGCTCTTGATCCAGATCGCTTATAATGAGAATCGAACGACGAGCGCAAGGATTCCCTTAGGGAAATTCAGCCCGCACTTCTGAAAATCGATGCAGTGCGTCAATCGCCCGAAATCCCGGAACCGAGAGGGCATTGTTCCCAATGAAATAAACCCGCCCGTTCCGGATTGCCGAAACCTGATTCCATAGCGCACTCGACCGCAGGCGTTCCAATTCCAACTCCCCCGATTCCGCCTCCCCATATCCCGCGATAAAAATGGCTTCGGGATCCTGGCGAATCAACCATTCCAAATTCAACTGCGGCCATGCTACCGGTGCCGCCTTCGCAATATTACTAAACCCGGCCCGCTCCAGTAAAGCACTCGGGAAAGTCCCCTTTCCCGCACTGAAATACGGCGCGTCACATCCATATAAAACACAGGCACGCGGAGCTGCCCCATCATAAGCTTCGCCCTTTGCCGTCAAGTCAGCCAACGCCCCCGCAAATAAACCCACCATCCACTCCGCTTCCGCATTCTGACCCAGCAACGCCCCTAAACGCCGCAACGCTTCCGTAATATCCTCCAGCCGGTCCGCCCTCAAACGTACCACCCGCATCCCCAAATCCTCCAAGCGGCGCATGACATCCACCGGCGTTAAATTCGTCATCACGACCAGATCCGGATCAAGCAAAACTATCTTTTCCAGATTCGGCATATCGATTCGCCCGACCGATTCCACCGCCAAAGCAACCGCCGGGAAATCACAATTTTTTGAACGCCCCACCAACCGATCCTCTGCATCTAGCGCATAAACAACTTCCGTGATACTTGGCGCCAGACTAACCAAACGTTGAACCGGCTCATTCGCACTCGGCGCCTCCGCTTTTGCGAGTGCGCAGGCAATTGAAGGCGTCAGACTCAAGAACAACAGGCGCAGTAGGATTCGCTTCATTGATTGCATGCCCTGCATATACCCGTATAGATAACTTCCCCACCCGAAACCACAAAACCCTTCGGCGCCCGCAGCGGTGGTAACTGCATCACACAATCCAAATCATAAACCCGATTGCACTTCCGGCAAATAAAATGCGGGTGCTCCCTATCCGCAGGCAATTCATAGCGGCGTGGTTGCCCCGGAAAATCCACCCCGACTAGATCGTACTCCTCCGAAAATTTGCGAATCGCGAGATTAACAGTGGAAAACCCCAAGCGTGGAATCTTTTTACGCGCCAAAGATAAGATTTCGTCGCGCGTAAGCGGGCGTTTTGCCTCCTGCAAAACCTTCAAAATGGCTTCCCGCTGTTTCGTCTGTAGAATCTGAGCTCGTCCCTTCTTATTGTATAATGTCCTTCGCAAGCAGTACTTTTTCCTGAAGTACCGCACTCCGGTTGCCCTCAGAAAGGAGCAAGACCCGAGGCTTCCAGTGTTCCGCCTCTTCCGCCTCAAACATGCCAAATGCCATAATCACCAGCAAATCCCCCAACTCACCCTTGTGCGCCGCCGCACCATTGAGGGCGATGCAATGCGAACCACTCGGCGCCTCGATCGCATAGGTTTCAAAACGCTCCCCGTTACTGATATTGCCCACCAAAATTTTCTCATAGGGCCGCAAGCCCACCGCCTGCATAAAATCTGCGTCGATTGCCAAACTTCCCTCGTAGTGCAGGGCCCGATCCGTCACTTCTGCACGCAACAGCTTCGATTTGAGTAGAGTAATTTGCATAACTTAAAAAATAAAATATACGACACACTTCCCGGAAGTTGACAATTTTAAATGCATGGAGGCTTCACTTTCACCAGATGCCCAAGGCCTCCAGTTGCGCACTCGCCTGTTCCGCCCAGCCACGATTCGCCGCCGGACTCGCAGGACTGGGATGCAGGATTCGACCCACCCGCGCAGCACCACCCGCCAGCGCCTCCGCCGCCTGCTGCTCCGCAAACGCACCGACCCCAATCACCCATTCCGGCTCCAGCGCCGCAACCACCGCCTGCAAATGCGCGGCGCAAAGCGAGCCCAAAGCCTCCGCCTCCGAAGCCGGCAGTTTGTCCGGGGTGCGGTTTTTTCCCGAAGCTTCCATGAAAACCAAAGGACAATAATTTGCCACGAAATGATCAGCAAAAAACGCTTCCGCCGTGCCAAAACGATCCTTGAAGGCACCCCATAAACGGCGCCCGCTCACCTCGCTGCGCTGGCAGGCAAACCCTTCGATCGGGCGCTTCGGGTGCACCACCGGTGGTTGTTCAACCGGAGCTTCGACCCCCACCCAATCGCGCACCAGCGCAATCTCGCCAAACGGCACCCCGCATTGCGCCATCCCAAACGGCCCGGGGTTCATCCCCAGGAAAATCACCCGTTTCTTTCCCCGCGCGTGCAGGCGCAGGTATTGCTCATGCGCCGCCCAGGCATACCGCAAGGGATTATAAACCACCTCCGTTGGCGGCGCAAAATCCAGGGCGTCCACTCCATCGGCGAGTTCCCGCGCCGCCCGCACCATCGCATCCACCGGATCAGGCATCGCGGCTCCCCTCTTTTCGATCGCTGTGCCCCAAATCCCGCTCCGGCGCAATCCGGTCGCGCAACAACTGCTTCAATTCCTTCATTTCCGGGAAACGACCCTCCGCCGCCCGGTCCCAAACAACCTCACCCGACAAACGAACCGTGAAACGTCCCCCCGTTTCCGAGGGCCGCAAACGCACCGCTAACCGTTCCGCTTCAAAAGTCGTCAACAATTCCTGCGCCGTCCATGCCGCCCGCATCAACCAGCGGCAACCGGGGCAATATTCAATCTCCACCTCTGGTTTCATCTTTCCGCAGACTGCGCCTCCAGTTGCGCCGCGTAAAGCACAAGTTCAAACTCCGGCAACCCCGCTACGATTGCACCGATTCCACGCCCTTCAATTTCCAAATCCGGTGCGATATCCAATAACGGTTGCGCCACAAAATCCCGCTCCGCAATACGTGGATGCGGCAAAACAAGCTGCGCGTCCTCCCGCCGCTCCGCCCCAAAAAGCAGCACATCCAAATCAATGGTGCGCGGTTTCCACGAACCCGCCCGCTCACGGCCCAGCATCGCCTCCACCGACAGACAGGCCTCCAGTAAGGCATCCGCATCCAATACCGTTTCAAATTCAACCACCGCATTCAAAAACGGCGCGGCCTCGCCCATGCCCACCGCCCGATTCTCATACACCGGACTCGTCTTGAGGCAGCGCGTTTGCCCATCCTCCGTCAAGTGACGCAACGCCGCCTGCATCGTTCCCAAACGATCGCCCACGTTACTCCCAAAAGCCACGAAGGCTCGCGTTAACGGCATTGCCACACCTCCGCCGAGCAATACTCAAAAATCCCGGGGATCGGCGCGGAGGGCTTGCATACCTTGACCCCCACTTCACGCACCTTCTCAAAATCCGCGAGTACCCCTTCCGCAATGACCTCCGCTGCCCTTTCAATCAAATGATAGCGCTCGCCCGTAAAAATCCGCTCCACCAGAGCGTAGACCTCCGCATAATTGACGGTCGATTCCACCGCATCACTTTCAAAACTCATTTCAGGATCCAACTCCAGAACCACGTCCACCGAGAAACGCTGCCCGAGTTTTGCCTCCTCCGGCAAGACCCCGTGGTGCGCGAAAAATTCCAAGCCCTTTAATTCAATCTTAGTTCTTTTTTTCATGGCAGCAGTAATTCAAAACATCCGCGCATTCGCGGTTTTCCCGCACATCGTGCACACGTAAAAAAGCAACACCAGCCTGAATCGCCCGCGCCGTTGTGCCCAGGGTTCCGCTCAGCCGCGCCTTTGGATCCTCGATCTGCAACAACCGCGCCAACATCGATTTCCGCGAGGCCCCCAGCAAGAGCGGGTAGCCCGCCGCATGTAATTCCTCCAGCCGCCGCATGATTTCCCAGTTCTCCTCGTAGGTTTTTCCAAACCCCAGTCCCGGATCAAGAATGATGGATTCCGCGGCCACCCCTGCCGCCAAAACCCGTGCCACCGAAACCTCCCAAAATTCCAAAATGGACTCAATCACATCTCCCTCCCCCGCCGCCTCGGCGGGACGATTATGCATCAAAATACAAGCTGCCTTCGCCGCACCCATCACTTCTGCCATCGCCGGATCGCCCTGTGCACCCCAAATGTCATTCACGATATCCGCACCTGCCGCCAGCGCGGCGGCAGCAACCCCGCTCTTGGAGGTGTCCACCGAAATCAAGGCCGAGGTCTCACCCCGAACCCGCTCAATAAAAGGCACCACCCGCTCCAACTCCTCCGCCTCCGAGACCGGCTCAAAACCCGGGCGAGTGGATTCCCCGCCTATATCGATAAGCTCGGCGCCCGCCGCCGTCATCGCATGAAAACGCGCCCGTGCCGCCTCCTGATTATCGTAATCCCCTCCGTCCGAAAAAGAATCCGGGGTTAAATTCAAAATGCCCGCCAAATATGTCCGCTGACCCAAAGGCAAATCCCGGCGGGAGGTGTGGAATATTTTTGCAGCAGACATCAGGGAATTACAGAAGCGCTTTGTTCCGCCAAGGCAAGCCGCGCCCGCAATGAATCCACCTGCCCCTGCTCTAAACCACCGCTTTCAAAAACCGCTTCCACCAATTCCACCGGAACAATCCCCGCTACCGAATTCGTCAAAAAAACCGCCTCCGCATCCGCGAGATCCCCGGGAACATAATCCCCCTCGCGGGTTTCCAGATTCTCCTCTGCCGCCAAACGCAGGACTTCCGCGCGAATGACCCCGGGCAAAATCCCACTCGCCAACGCCGGAGTGTGAACCACCCCCGCCTTCAGGAAAAAGAGATTCGCAACACAGGCCTCCGCCAAATGACCGGTGGCATTCAAGCGCAGGCAATCGTAAAACCCCGCAGCCCGTGCCCGGCGCCACAGCGTCATCGCCTCCATGTAATTATGCGATTTGTGCCCCGCCAGCAAGGAGTACGGATTCAGCCGCGTCTCCTTTTCCAACTGGAGGCGCACCTGCCCGGCAACGGGGTCCGCTTCCCTGCGCCCATAAATATACAGCACGCAGCCCTCGCCCTGCCGCACTAAGGACAGCTTCACAATGCCCGACTCGCGCCCCTCTGCCGCCAACCATTCACGCAAGGCCTCCAGCACCGCCTCTTCTTTCGGGAGGACAAAGCCCAGCGCTTCCGCAGAGGCCGCCAGCCGCGCCCAGTGCCCCCGCCAAAAACACAACCCGCCCGCCCTCAACTTGATCGTTTCAAACAGACCCTCCCCGTAGGCAAAAGCGCCATCACCGGGTTCCAGTTCAAGACTCCCGCCCGTTGCGATTTTTATGATGGCTGACATAATGCTTCGATTGTTTCGTGAATGGCGCGACCTTTGTCGATGGTTTCCTGTAACTCCGCCTGCGGGTCGGAATCCCATACAATACCTCCGCCCACTTGATAATCCAGCCAGCCATCTTTTAAATGCAAACTGCGAATCGCGATGTTCAACTCGGCCTCCCCATCAAAACCAATATAACCCATCGAACCACAATAAACCCCGCGCCGGGTCGGTTCCAACTCCTCAATGATTTCCATCGCACGAATCTTGGGCGCACCCGTTATCGAACCCCCGGGAAAGAGCGCCTCCACGCAATCAAAAACATCCTTGCCCTCCGCCAATCGCGCCCGCACTTGGGCGGTCTGGTGCATCACTCGCGCATAGTATTCCTGATGATACAATTGCTCCACCTGCACCGAGCCATACTCCGCGACCCGACCGAGATCATTGCGTACCAAATCCACGATCATCAACAACTCCGCACGCTCCTTCTCCGAGCCCTCCAAATCTGCCGCAAGAACCGCATCCTCTTGACTGCCGACCCCACGCGGACGCGTCCCCTTGATCGGTCGTGTGCAAAGTTCCCGCCCTGTCTTGCGCAAAAACTGCTCCGGAGAGGTTGAAATTAACTGCCAGTTGCCGCAGTCCAGATACGCTCCGTAAGGCGCGGGATTCCCCCGCCGCAGCGCACGATACAATTGCATCGGCGCCCCTTCATAACGGCACCGCGCCCGCCGCGACAAATTCACCTGATAAGCATCTCCGCTCGCGATGTAACCCTTGATGCGCTCCACCGATCGCATGAAATCAGCCTCCGATCCATTCCATTCCCAAGGCTCGCGGGTCGGCAGCTTCCATGCCGGCTCGGGTCTCGCCGCTCGCAGAGTCGCCTCCAGTTCGCGCAAGACCGACTCCTCCGGAGCCCGAATCCCCAACGCGATTAAATACAGCTTCCCGGTTTGATGCTCCAGAGCCGCAATCCCGTCATAGAGCCCGAAGCAAAGATCCGGAATCGCCCGGTCATCCACCGTCTGCTCCGGAATGCGTTCCAGCCGACGCCCGTAGTCATACGCCAAATAACCCACCGCACCTCCGGTAAAGGGGATCTCGCCACTCGGCTGGCGGGCATAGGGCTGCATCGCCGCCCGCAACGCTCCCAAACCCGCATCCCCTGTTACCAATTCAAAGGGATTCGCGCCAAAAAAACTCCATTCTCCCAAGCCGTCATTCGATTGCGCACTATCCAAGGCAAAGGGACGATCCTGCCCCTCTAGCCGCAATAACAGATCTTCCGCAGTCCAACGACCTTCCAATAACCGTACTTGCATGATTAATGTCGGTTAACGCGCGCCAGAAGATAGATGCCCAGAGACTGAAAGATGAGATTGGGCAACCAGATCAGCAGGTCCGGGCGCAACCAGACTTGCCCCTCCAACCAACTGACCGCAATCATAAGGGCATAAAAGACCAGCGCCACCACCAGCGCGAGCGCCAGGTTGGAGTAGCTTTCATGCCGCCCAACGCGAATGGCGAGCGGCACTCCAAAAATCGCGAGCGAGAAAATCGAAAATGCATAGGCACAATTTTGCTGAATGTAGAATTGCACCTGCAGGCGTTCCTGGGAAAGCCCCGTGTCCGCCGCAACCTCTTCCGCTTTCAACTTTTCCCGCTGCGCCATTTGTTGCGCAAAAGTCATATTCTTGAGCTTGGTGGGACGCGCCGCGCGGGCTTCAAAAACCGAGTCGAGCGACCATTCAAAAGAAAGCTCTCCAAAATCCAGCATGTTGAATTCCGCCGCCCCGGAACCCCCATCGCCCGCAGTTTTTCGTTGCTCCGTCGTCCCATCCAACAAAGTCAGAACCAGCGCATTTTCCGCTTCCCGGTATTCGACCTGCCCCTCACGACCGCGGATAAATAGCTCTACCTGCTTGGAGTCATCCAGTTTCCAAAACCATACATCACCCAAGCGGGAACCCTCCCGCTCGCCGGCATAAATTACCGCGCCGGGAAATTCATTAATGAAGCGACGCGCTTCGATAAAACCAAGCGGGTTTTCTGTCACTGCCGAGGCAATCAGATTTTTGTAGGCGGCACGCGACTGCGGCGCGTATTGCAAATTTACAACCAATCCCGCCACTACTCCCAGCGAGGAAAGAAAAAAGACCGGACTCGCAAGTTGTGCCATTCCAAGCCCCGCCGACTTCATCGCGGTAATCTCATGCTGTGCAGATAATCGCCCCAAGGCCATCAAGGTTCCCGTCAACATCCCCAGCGGCAGCGCATAAGCCGTCACATAGGGAATCAATAATGCCAACAATTTGAAAAATAAAACCGCATCCAACTTCCCCGCAAACATTAGCCCAAAGATATCCCCCATGGCGTTACCCAACAACAGAACAAAAACGAATAATCCCATTGCCAAGGCAGTGGCAGTCGAGATTTCCCGAAGAAGATGACGGTATAGCAGTGAAAACATGAAACGCTGCTCAAAATAGGGCTAAGACGGGGCACAGCACAAGCCACAAGCACGATTAGGGCATCAGCTAATATTTTATAAATTTTAGTTTACTTTATTAAACTATTTAGTATATTTTTAGGTTATGAGTAAGTTATTTCTTCCATTTGTAATTATCACCGCCGGCACATTATTACTTGTTTCCGGCTGCTACATCGCAACAGACAGCTCCGCAAATAAAGAGGAGGGCTGGATGGAAATGAAGCCGTTCGATAGCAATGACAGCGGTCTTATTGATCCGGACGATTATAAATAACACGTCCCCTCGGTGACCTGAACGCTTCAGAGACATCCCTATTGGGTGTCTCTTTAAATTTTATATTTCCCGCTTCACAGCTGCTCGCATCTTCGCCAGTGTGGGCACATGAACGAACGAGAAGAGGAAGTACTCAGCATTTTCCGCGAAAGCGGCGCACTCCTGGAAGGACATTTTGTCCTGCGCTCCGGCCTACACAGCGCCCATTTCTTCCAATGCGCTCAGGTCTGTCAATACATCGACCAAGTCACCCGCCTCGCTGAGATGCTGGTTGCAGACCTCAAGGGCTATGGTGCGACCACCGTGGTTGGCCCGGCCATGGGAGGACTCGTCATCGGGCAGGAAGTGGCACGTTTACTGGGAACCCGTTTCCTGTTCCTAGAGAAAGTGGATGATAAACTCGAACTGAGGCGCAATTTCAAATTCGAAGCGGGCGAAAAGGTCCTAATCGTGGAGGACGTCATCACGCGCGGTGGTCGGGTCGTTGAAGCGCTGGCACAATGCCGGGCACATGGCGCGGAACCCGTCGCGGTCGGCGTGATCGTAGACCGCAGCGCAGGTGCTACCACCTTTGACATCCCGCACCACAGCCTCGCGCAGCTCAGCTTCCCCACCTACCCCGCCGATGCGCTACCGCCGGAGCTGCAAGGGACTCCCGCGACTAAACCGGGCAGCTGACGATGGCTTCTCTCAAAATATTGCGTGTAACCGGTTTTTTGGAAGCGCTGTCCTTCCTCCTCCTACTGGGCTACGCCATGCCTTTGAAATACCTATGGGACGAACCTGCGGCGGTGCAACAAATCGGGATGGCGCATGGGGTGCTGTGGATGCTCTATGTCGGCTTGGCGGCCTTCCTTCAATGGAAGGGCTATTGGAAATCCCGCACCACCGCCCTGCTCCTGCTCGCCAGCCTCCTCCCCGCCGGTCCTTTTGTTGCCGACCTCAAATTACTGCGGGATCTCAAGGCCTGAATCCTGAATCAGTTTCGAAGTCTGCCGATTCCCATTTGACGCCGAGGTTCAAATCTATTTTATAAGCGAAAATTTCAAAAGGCCATGCGCAAGTTACTCGGGAAAATCCATCGCTCCGAAAGCCATCGCGCCACCTTCGCGCGATTCGCCACTGTAGGGGTCAGTATCTCCTTCATTGACGCGCTTGTTTTGTATGCCCTCCTAGGGCTTGGGGTGAACCCCTATCTGGGGCGTGCGATTTCTTTGGCCGCCGCAATGGCTGCAGGCTATGTCCTGAATCGTTATTTCACCTTTCACCACCTCGAAACCGGACGCGCCCTGTGGCACTCCCTTCTTCGGCATTACAGCGTCCATGCCGTGGGCGCAGGCATCAATATCTCGGTATACTCGCTCGTACTGCAGGTCGGGCTCGAAATGGGCGGAGAGATTGCAGCCTCCGCGACCCTTCCCCTCCTCGGGGTGTGGATTGGCGGTATGGCAGGGCTCGGATTCAACTACATTCTCTCCAAGAAGCTGGTCTTCGATAACTGAATGCTCCTGCTTTGCCTCCAGAGCTTGGCGCGGTACCTTAAGTGGTGGTTCCGCGCCCTGAGGCCAGAGCCAAAGCGGGGGGCACCCCTCAACTGGCGGCGCATCCTCTTTCTTCTCCTCGCTCCCTTTCTTCTGGCGGTGCAATCGCTCCACTGGCTGGGACTCTTTCTCGATGAACTGCTTTTTCCAAATTACCGAAAGGTCAAAGTTGAAGCACCCGTTTTCATAACCGGCATCCCCCGCAGTGGTACCACTTTTGTGCACCGCACCCTCGCACATGATTCCATACAATTCACCACCGTCAGCACTTGGGAAGCCGTCCTCGCACCCTCCATCACCGCCCGTAAAATCATTCAACTTGCCCTCGCTCTCGACGCGAAACTCGGTTCCCCCTTCGCAAAAATAATTCATGCCCTCACCAAACGTGCTGCCGGTGATTTCAACCAAATCCACGCGGTAGCCCCCGACGCTCCAGAAGAAGACTACCTCTGGCTCCTGCCCGCCGCCAGTTCCCTCATCCTGCTCCTCGCATTCCCCGATTCCCGCTACCTCGCACAAACCGCCGCCCTCGATACCCTCCCCCAAACCCAACGCAAACGCCTCCTCGACTTCTACGGGGCCTGCATCCGCCGCCATCTCTACGCCTCCGGCAAGGGACGCCGCTTCCTCTCCAAAAACGCCGCCTTCGCCTCCTGGTGCCCTGCCCTGCGCCAGCGCTTCCCCGATGCAAAATTCCTCCTTTGCGTGCGTGAACCTTCTGAAGCCCTTCGTTCTCAACTCAGCTCCCTCGCGCCCGCCCGCCGCCTCTTTGGAACCGACCCCTCCGGAAAAATCACCGCCCGGCTTTTCGAATCCATCTTTAAGCACAACTACGAAGCGCTCCTTCGATTCATCAAAAACGCCCCGCCCGGGGAAGTCGCCCTCATCGACCAAGCCGACCTGCGCAACGCACCCAAGCCCCTCCTCAGTGCGGCGCTCCAACAACTCCGAATCCAGCCGAATGACCCCTTGCGCAAACAACTGGATCAATTAAAAGCCAATCATCAAACCCAACACCGCTATCAAGACACAGCCCGCCACGAAAAAATTTCTGAAATCGGGGTTTACCTTAAGCCCTCCTACCACACACTATTAAATAGTCGTATTCGCGTTCAAGCGGCACACGTACATGATGACACATGATTCCGCCAGTCCTGCCCGCCACTTGCGCGTCGCCTTCTTCTCCGATTCCTTCCCCGAACGCAACGGCACCGGAGCCTATTACCACGACCTTCTCGGCCAACTTGAGCCCTACGTGGAGACGCTTGAAATGTTTCAACCACTCGAAAAGGCGCGCCACCTCCGCTTCTCGATACCCATGCCGGGAGACCCCTCCCAACGCCTCATTACCCCAGACCCCTTCCGAATCGCAAAAGGCTGCAAGGCCCTCCGTCCAGACCTCGTAGTCGCCGTGACCCCCGGGCCCTTTGGACTCCTCGGCCTTTACCACGCCAAGCGCCACCGCGCCGCCTTCATCACCGCTTTCCATACCGACTTTGAACAACTCGCACGCATCTATTGGCGACCCCTCACCCGCGTAGTCGTCAACGGTTACCTTCGCAACGTCAACCGCATCCTCTGCAAGTCCAGCGCCACCGTCCTCGTGAACAATTCCAAACTCCGTTCAGACGTCGAAGCACTCGGAGCCCGCACCACCGAGGTTATGGGTACCCCCCTCCAGCGCCGTTTCCTCGAACAAGCCCCCGTCCCCCCATCCGAACGCGTCCAACGTATCTGCTTTGCAGGCCGGCTCGCCGCCGAAAAAAATGTCGATCGCATCATCGAAGCCGCCGCCGATTTCCCCCATATCCAATTTGACATCGGGGGCGACGGCCCCGAACGCGCCAAGCTCGAACAAGCAGCCGCCGGACTTCAAAACGTCCACTTCAAAGGCTGGCTGACCCGTGAACAACTCATCGAGCTGATCGACGGCGCCAGTTGCCTCTTGCTTCCCTCCAAGCTCGAAACCTTTGGCTCAGTCGCCCTTGAGGCGATGGCCCGCGGGCGACCTGCATTGGTCTCCGCCAACGCTGGAATCCACGACTGGCCGGAGCTCAAAGACGGGCTCATCGCCCTCCAACCCGGCCAAAGCCTGAGCGAAGCAATCCAAGCCTGCCTCGAACAAGCCCCTGAATATTGGCAACGCACCGCCGCAGCGGCCCGCCGCGCCGCCGAGCAACTCAACCAAGCGACCCTCGCGCAATGGGCCGGAGTCCTCGCAAAATACGCGAACCCGCCCCGCCCATGAAAGCACTCGTTTCGATTCACGACTGCATGCCGGAAACAATGGAGCGAGTCGAGACCCTGCTCAAATGGCTCGCCGACCTCGGCGTACCACCCGTTACCCTCCTCGTGGTCCCCGGAAAAGACTGGCAGCCCTCAGAACTCGAACGCCTCCGCGAACTTTCAAACCTAGGCCATCCCCTCGCAGCCCACGGTTGGCATCACCACACCCGCCCCCGCCGCCTTTTCCACCGCCTCCATGCCGCCCTCCTTTCCCGCAACGTCGCCGAACACCTCGCGCTCGACGCCACCGGAATCCAGGCACTCCTCCGCCGCGCCTATGATTGGTTCCCCCAGAACGGCCTCCCCGCTCCCCATCTCTACGTGCCACCCGCCTGGGCGCTCGGCGCAATCCCCGCCACGCGTTTAAAAGACTCCCCTTATGCCTGCATTGAAACCACCCGCGGGCTCATCTTTCCACCGAGCGATCCCTTTTTCCAAACCCTCCCCCTCACCGGTTACGAGGCCGATACCGCCTTTCGCGCGACCTTTCTTAAATGCTGGAACGCCATGCAGGCACGCACCGCCCAGAGTTCCGGTAAACCACTCCGCATCTCAATTCATCCCGATGATCTACAACTACGCCGCGCCGACCAAATGGAAGCGCAACTCCGCGCCGTAACAGACTTTCTGCCCTATCCAGAAACGCCGCTCTGAAACTGCGAGCAACTCAAAAGCAGGAAACTACGAATCAAACGAATCTCACGAAAATGTAGGCCTCCTCCGCCCCTCCGCTCCTCCGCTCCTCCGCGTTAATCCACAAAACACCGCGTTCCAGAACACAATCGCCCCCTCCGCTCCTCTGCTCCTCCGCGTTAATCCACAAAACACCGCGTTCCAGAACACATCCGCCCCTCCGCCCCTCCGCTCCTCCGCGTTAATCCACAAAACACCGCGTTCCAGAACACATCCGCCCCTCCGCTCCTCCGCGTTAATCCACAAAACACCGCGTTTCTAAGCCCCCTCTCCTGTTAATGAAAGGACACTCTTAACTCGTTGAAGGGTAAGCTGGGTTTAAAAAATAAAATTTTATATTTAAATGTTTATATTTTTTTAATTAAGTATTTTATACATAATATGAAATTTTATGGTCTTCCCTTTGGAGTTTTGGCATTGCTGGGTGGTTTGGAGTCTGTGGCTCAAAGCATGCTTGTGAGTTTTGATCTGTCCCAGATAACAAATGGCGCCACCAGCCACCAATTCACCGACACTGTGAGTGGCCTTACAATGGATATGAACACCAATGACCCCTGGGAGAATAGCGGAGATCAAGAGGCTGATGTCGGATTTTTTATAAATGCAAATCCTCAGGAAGGACCTGTTGGCCTCGGGGTTCTGGAAGAGACCGATGGATTTACCATGACCTTCCGGTTTAATAAACGCATACGCCTCGAGAGCTATACCATCAGCACCGTCTCTACACCCTTTGATGGCGACGAGCAGATTCGCCTGAGCGACGGCACGAGCACCACAACGGAAAGCACGAACACAGTGGGCGACTACCATTTCACGAACCGCTTTGAAGTAGCGGCCAACACCGACCTCACTCTGACCTCCATAAACCCGAACTACCCTGATGTTGGCAATGACCCGGATGCGGTCGATCAGCACATTCTTTGGCGCTACTTTCGCGTAACGGTCATCCCTGAGCCGGAGACGTACGCCCTCCTCTTTGGAGGCGCAGCGCTCGCCCTCGCGATCCTCCGGAAGCGCCCCTAACAATGAATAATAAAAAGGCGTGGCACCGAAGCACCACGCCCTTAATAAAAGCGCAAACTAACACGAAAGCGCCTTAGAAGCGGTATTGCAGACCAAGCTCGTAGGCTATAGCCGAGCCCTTGGCATCATATTTGTACCCATCGTGATTGAAGTCGATATCCATGGATGCGAGATAACGGACCTGACCATAAAGACTCACCGTTTCGGTAAAATGATACCCAAGCCCTGCGCCAAGCTGGTAAGCAAAAACAGTCTCATCCGACTTTGATTTGCTAGAGGCGTCCACGGGGGGGGCACCAGCAGCTCCCTCTGTCTTCAGGTTAATATATAGTGTATGCTCAGCATTCAGAACACCAAGACCCCCGTTAAAAAAGAGAGTGAAATCCGAGCTGAGCTTATAATCATAGTTGAAGACAAACATAAAACGATCCACATCAAGTTTTTCTTTAAACAAAATAGGCCCCGGAACCCAGTCGCCATAGCCCATGCTGTTGAGTGCGGCGTTGAGCCCATCTACTAATTCAGCAAAATCAGGATTAGCCAACACCGGGGCAGTTATCATTCCCCCTAAGTTCGCATCGGTATTAAAAAAAGAATACTCAAAGCCAAAACTCAGGTTTTCGCTTAAGAAGGCTCCTACTTCAAAGGAGTAGGCCTGAGTGCTCCCAATTTTTTCCCACCAAGGCTCTCAAGGAGTCCCTTTTCCTGTGGGTCGGCAATACCGAAAGAGCCCTTTACATAGTAATCGCTGGCAGAACTACCAGTCGATTGAGCGCCGGCACTGGCGAGACCAGCGACGAGCAACAACGAAATGATTTTGGTGTGTAATTTCATATTCATAATTTGGATTTATAGTTCAGCCAGAATAAGGCATATTGCTAAATTCTAATTATTTAAATAAAAGTCAATGCTTATATTTATATTGTGGGCATGTATGTTTATTATGTAAATTATCGGATTTATACGTATTTTTCTTGGGGGTTTGGGCACGAAAAAGACCCGGCCTTGAGGGCCGGGTCTTTGAAAGTATATCGACGTCCCGCCAAGCGGGTGCCGGAATCAGAACACTACCAGGTGCGCTTTTTGTGGCGGTTGGATTTCAAGCGCTTGCGGCGCTTGTGATTGTTCATCTTGAGACGGCGTTTCTTTTTAAGGTTACCCATGTTTAAAATTGCGGTGATTTTGCGGAAAACCTCAAACAACTCATATTGCGTGCGCTTTGTAAAGCTTTTTTAAGGCTTAATTCAATCGGCTTGAAGTCCGAGGCGGCGGAGGCAGGTATCGAGTCGCCGCGGGCGGGGGGCGGCAATGGGCGTTTGATCCGAGGTGAGCTGGAGGGTATGCAGGTGTGCGGCGAGTCCTTGAAAGAGGGGCTTGGTGGCGGCGCCATTACGGCGGCGTTCGAGGCCCAGCTCAGTGGGACTGGGGCTGGATGGCCCCGCATACAGGCTGTCGCCCATGATGGGGACACCTGCGAGGGCGGCGTGGGCACGCACCTGATGCGGACGCGAAAATCCTGCGCGGGCCTCCCAAAGACTCCATGCTCCTGCGTTGGCGAGACGGGTGAAATGGGTGGCGCATTTTTTGCCCTTGGCGGTGGAGGGAATCATCTTGGGCTTGGTGTTGTGCGGCAAGAGGGGTGCATCTATTAAGCGGGTCTCGGCACCCCCGTCCTCGCGGGCGACGAAATGGATGCGGGTTTCGATTCGCCCGTCACCGTATTGCTCGCGAAGGCGGGCGATGGCGGGACGGTTCAAGCCGAAGAGCGCCACCCCGCTGATTTCAGGATCGAGGGCGTGGATCGAACCGAAGCAGGTCGCCCCCAGCCGCAAGAGTTCGGGTTTCTCGTTTTTGAGTTGTTCATTGAGGGCGTGGTCGAGGTTGGGGAAGTCGAGGCTCCAGGGGTGCTCGCGCATCGCGACCCCGGCGGGTTTGGCAAGGGCAAGCCAATCATCCGTGCAAGCCAGGATGGGCAGGCGAAAGGGCTCCGGCCCGAGGAAGGGTGGCGGGAAACCCAGAGCCGCGTGGGCGGAGGAATTATCGGGGGTCGCATTCAAGGTTTATTTAGAGCTACAAAAAAGCCCCGGTTCGGCAAGCGAATCCGAGGGCAGTGGCGTTACCGTCGCGACCAACAATGGCTCGGCTAGGCAGAGGTGAGATTCGCGCAACGTGCCTTGTGACGGGCAATTTTATTGGCGTGCACCAGACCGGTTTTTCCAGCTTTGTCCAAGGCGGAAATATAACCTTTGGTCGCTTCCGCAAGGGCGTCCTTGTCACCGGATTCGGCAGCAGTGGACACTTTCTTGGAAAGGGTCTTGAGGCGACTCTTGACCTGACGGTTCTGAAGCGTGCGGGTCTCGGTCTTGCGAATGTATTTTTGAGCTGATTTGGAATTAGCCATAAGTTTTAAAGTTGAACGGAAGAAAAAGCCGTCTGGAAGGCGGGCTGTCAAGCGCATATCTGCGGGATTATGTTAAACGCAGAGGAGCGGGGGAGTTGATATTAAATGAAACGCAGAGAAGCGGAGGAGCTGAGGATGGTAATCTTCTTTCAAATTCCAGTCCTCTCTGCCCAAATATAATCCCCACTCCTCAGCTCCTCCGCTTCTCTGCGTTTCAATCAAAAGACCATCCTCCATTCCTCCGCTTCTCTGCGTTTCATAATAAAAAATCCCCCTCAGCTCCTCCGCTTCTCTGCGTTTCAAATAGACATATCCTCCGGCGCTCTGCGTTAAAAAAGGTGTCGGTCTCGGAGTGCTGTAAGCCGGATTTTGTCCCCGTCCCGCGAAGCGGAGCGGTGGACGTTCATTTATCTAGGCCGCCGGAGCGACCTCCCCGCCGGAGCGGGGTGCGGCATACCCGGAATCGTTGGACGGGCCGCCCGATCCCCTATTTTGCCTTGCACCGGAATGGGTTTATCCTGCCTCCATTGTTACCGCTGGAGCGGTGAGCTCTTACCTCCCCTTTTCACCCTTACCCCTCGACAAGCGCGGGGCGGTATATTTTCTGTGACACTATCCGTCGCGACCGGTTGCCCTGCCGCGCCCCCGCTTTCACGGGGAATCCTGCCCTATGGTGTCCGGACTTTCCTCTCACCCCGAAGGGCAAGTGAACGTCCACACGCCGAGACCGACGCTGAAAACCCTGAGCCTTAGGGACTTAAAAAGCAAGCCCGGAGTGTGTAGCGGGTCTGGCGGGATTAGGGTTGGCCGGGCTGCTGCAAAGCAGGCGGAGCTTCCGCATCGGGCGCGGGCTGGTCATACATCGCCGCCGCGATAAAGGGCAGGAAGAGCGCCAGCATAACCGCAATCGCAGATCCCGCGAAGGCTTTACCGGCATCCGAGAAGACAAGATTCGCAACCTTCTTTTTGCCCCGATGGCGAAGGCTCAGAGCGATTCCGATTTCGCGTCCGGCGAGGAGCCCGAGAAAGACCCAGGTGGTGCTCATGGGCATTTTTGGCGGCCAGGGTACCATGAGTCCCATCATTTCAAAAAGTTTGGGGATGTAATCGACTTTAAAGAAGAGGAGGACCAGGCCATAGAAAAGGTCGATAAAGGTAGCGGAGCGAACGTCGAGGGTGTTGGTCTTGGCGGTGACGATGTTCTGGATTTTGCCGCCTTTTTCACGGAAGAGGTAGCCCTGCAGGAGCACCATGCCGCCGAGGGAGAGCGCGAGGCCCCACCAGGAGAGTTCACGGGGCAAATACACGAAGATGTTGGCGAGATCCTGCACGAGCCACATCGACCAGAGGAAGCCGGTCGAGAGCCATTGAAAGACGCTCCAAACGGGGTGTAGGGAATTGTCGTGCTCGGCTTCTGCCTGAACACGGCGCTCCATCACACGAAGCACCGTCAGGAAAATAAAGAGTCCGAGGATGAAGGCGATCGCATAGCCCACGAGGGATTTTTGCATCATGGACTGGAAAAGATCGATGGCACTGCTGGCGTCTTTGCCGCTTTGTTGAGCAACGAGCGCCTTGAAACCGGTGAGCACGAGAAGTGAGGTGCTGACCGGGATGCCCATCCGAGTGAGAATAACAAGGCAAAGGGGCGGGAGAATAAAGAGCCAGGTGAACGAAGCGGGGAAGTCGATTTTTTTCGCGGCGAGGCGTCCAAAGGCGGGGTCACCACCATTCGCAAACCAGCCCCAACTCACCGTCACCACCATGATGCCGGAAATCCAGAGCCAGAGGATCCACCAGGGTCGTTTGGCATTAGAGGCCAAAAAGGTCCCCAAAGTCTGGATTGAATCATTTGCCACAATGGCGTAGGCCGCAAAGGCGAACCCGAGAAGCATGTAGATTTCGGACATTTGTAGTAGCTAGGGGTGAAAAATTAAGCGATAGCAACTTTAGCGGCTACGCCAAGCATGAATTGATGCCGGGGCGGACAAATTTCGGGCAATGGGTGCAAATCACGGCGTGGGGGCACAAAAAAGCCCGGAGCATCCAGGATGCTCCGGGCCGGGTTTTGTCGTTTTATCCTATTTATTATGAACTACCAAAGGACTTGCACGCGGGCACGGAAACCGTCGATATCGACATCCGGAGTATTGGAATCGTTTTGGGCGGTGGCGTTCTCATACCCCAGCATGATCTGGACGGCCTCGTTATGGTGATAGTTGAGGCCCGCGTAGTATGAATCGATGGAGTTATCCTCACCGCTGAGGGTACCGCCTTTCGGGGCACGGCGGATCAACTCGTCGCTGTCGATTTGGAATTTGGAATTTTCGAGATGGGAGTAGCGGATCACGGGCTCGAACTTTCCATTGCGATAGGAGGCGCGTAGGGCATAGCCCTTGGCATCGCCGGCTTCCTCCATGTCACCATAGAAATATTCGCCTAATAAGTTCCAACCCTGAGCCTTGTAATTCACGTAGCCCGTGACCGCTTTTACGGCATTGCTGACCGGACTAAGCTTGGCGTTATTCGGTTGAAAGCCGCCGTCAACCCCAAGTGTTAAGCCATCCCCCATCCATTGGAGGCGCCCGAATGCGGCGAGGTCGTTGCAGGTCTCAGCGCTACCCAGCAAGCGGGATCCCTCGCCTTGAGCGGCATTCACCACTGCGGCAGCGTAGCTCATACCCGCGCCCAAATCACCCTTAAAGTGAAAACCCGCGTGGCGGGCCGAGAAATCAATATCATCGGCAAAGAAACGATTAGCGACGGAGCGCTCGATGGTGGGAATCTTGGCGGAGGACGCCGTTTCCTCAAAACCAAAGGGCACTTTCTGGTAACCGATGATTCCGGTGAGCGCGGGATGCAACTTGTACCCCGCGACTGCTTTATCGAGATTAACGCCGTAATCACCGCCGGCGTCACCGTCGCGGGCGAGGTCGAGCACCGCCTCCGCGAAGAAGCCGTTCTGAAGGTTGGCTTTGGCACCAAAAAATAGCCGGCGGAAATAGAAGTGCGAGGTTCCGGGCTTGCCGGTCATAGAGAGGCTATCGAATTGCCCCTGCAAACGACCGCTGAAAACAAGCTCCACGGTTTCCTTGCCCTTCGCCTTGACCACAAAAGCCTTTTCGGCCCGTAGCTCCTCGCGGACGGCACCGGCCTCCTGATCGGTGAGGACTCCTTTCTTAACAAGTAGCTCAAGGAGGGCATCATTGCTTGAGGCATAAGACGCCAATGTAAAAGTCATTATGCCAAAGATTATATGTATTATTTGTTTCATAGTTGATGGTGGTTAGCTGCTGCGGCTCGCAGCAATTCAACATTTAACCCTAGATTGTGACAAATAAGTGCTCTTTTTTGTTACAGAAACGTTAATTAGCGCCTTTTTCGTAACATTAAAATGCGTTATATCGCCAATTCATGCTATTTTCTTAAACATATTGAATGAATCATGATCCCAATCAGCTCATGTGGCAAAACTTCATATGAAGCTTACCGTCTTTTTTCAGCGTCGTGATAGTTTCGCGGCAAATCGATGCGCTACCCCATTTTTAGTTCTAAATTTGGGGCAAATTGGAAAATTATCAGGGGTTAAATTCGGCAAACTTCACCTTACTGTAACAAAAAAGCCACAATAACCCAACATTCTAAAACTATTTTATGGGCATTACCTGATACTGCTGCCATCAACCCGTCACCTGACACAATCACAATAAAAATAGAAATGAAAACCAGCACTGTCATGAATAAGTTCAAACTTATCGCATTAGCCTTTCTAACTGCGGGCTCGCTCCCCGCTATGGAGAATCTCGTCATAAAAGGTTCCGACACTTTGGGCGCCAAGATGGTGCCGCAACTGGCAGAGGCATTCAAAGCCAAGCTCAAGGCGCAGGGACGCGAAATCGCCTTTGAAATCGCCGCCGAGGGTTCCTCTACCGGGGTCGCCTCCGTCATTGATGCAACCGCAGAAATCGGCATGTCCTCCCGCGATCCCAAGGAAAAGGAAATCGCCCAAGCCAAAACGAAGGGCGTCGATATGAAAGCCTTGACGGTGGGCAAAGACGGTATCGCTATCATTGTGAATGAGGCCAACCCTCTTGAATCCATTAGCCTCGAAGAAATCGAGCTGATCTTTTCCGGTGACGTAACGGACTGGTCCGCAATCTCGATGGAGGCCGGCACGATCTCCGCCTACACCCGCAATACTTCCTCCGGAACCTACGCGGTCTTCCAAAAGATGGGCATGCATTCCCGCGACTACGGTCCAGAAACCCAAAAAATGGCGGGCAATGAGCAGATCGCGTCGGAAGTAGCCAAAAACCCCTATGGAATTGGTTATGTGGGTCTCGCCTACATCAATACCCCCGGCATTAAAGTTCTGCCGGTCGAAGGCATCAACCCCGACGCGTCAGATTACCCCTTGGCTCGCCCACTCTATTATCTGATCGACGGCAATGCTGCCCTGAGCGCCAATGCCAATGACTTTATCGGCTTCACCATGAGCCCCGAAGGTCAGGCTATTGTGAGCCAGGTGCACTTTCTCCCAATTTACTAAACAAAAACCTTTCCCACGACAAGCGGCGCATAAATTCAATTCTGCGCCGCTTGTTTGCTTGGCTTGAGGCGCGAAGACATGCATATCCTTTAAACGGATTCTCCAACGCAAACCCGACGACCGAAACCATCCGGCTATGAAATCATTCCCAAAGGCTCAAAGCGCCTCCACCGCACGCCCATGACGAAGGATCCACAGGCAGGCAAGGAGAACGCCGCCCGCTTTGACCGGCGCAAGAATGTCCTCTTTGGGAAGGACACGGATTCCATCATCAAAGGGTTTTTTGGCAGTTCCGCTACCGTTGCCATTGTCGTCCTCGCCCTCATCACGATCTTCCTCTTTAAGGAGGGTGCCGGCTTTCTCGGAAGTTACCACAAGAGCCTGCAGGAATACCGCCTCTCCGGACTCGAATATGTGGACATCCTGAAGGAACCGCGCGATGATTTCAGTGCCCTGAATCGTTACCTCAACGACATTCGGGCGGAGTGGATTCGCGATCTGAACGCCCGTGGCCTTTCGCGGGAAGAGGTCTCCCGCACGGTGACTTCCCCCAAGGCAAAAGCCTTTTTCCTCAGCTACATCCGCGCCGGCTCGCAGTTGCGCGGGTTCATCAAAAAGAAAATGGATGCCGCCATTGAAGTGCGCGATCGTTTTCTGACCAACGAAAACCTCCGCGAGACCCTCAAGGGCTACGCGACAAAAATCGAGACCGTTAGCGAGCCGGGCTACCAGCTTTCACCTGAAGACCGCGCCCAGTTTGCCCTCCGCCTCAGGGAAAGCCTTCGCGACAACACCCTCCAACCCGACAAGCTCGCAGCTAATCAGAAAATTCTCGCGGAACTGGAAAAGGGTTCGCCCGTCACTGCCGCCGCCCAAGAAATCTACCTGCAACTGCTCCGCAACCAATACCTCAAGACGGAAAAAACGATCCGGCCCGTCGATTTTTCTCAGAGCATAAACACGATCACCGACGAGCAGGAACGCTACGCCGAGATCCTCTTTAACCTGGAAATGGACATCCGCAAAGTGCTCAAGCGCGCCGATGCCATTGATTTCCAGAACAAAGGCCTCGATAAACGCATCCAGCGTTTCCACGAACTCAATGACCAATACCTCGCCACTATTCCAAAGCATAAAGCCAAGCTCACCGCTTGGGATCAAAACGAGGCCATCCCGATCTGGCGCGCTCTGGTCGCATTCCTTACCGGCAAGGACTGGGTCACCGCCAGCGACCAACAGGATTGGTATGGGCTCCTCCCCCTCTTGAGCGGATCGCTCCTCATTTCCCTCATTGCCCTCTTCTTTGCGGTACCCTTTGGCGTGGGCGCCGCAATCTATGTGAATCAAATCGCCGGCCCGGTGGAGCGCAACCTCATCAAGCCCTACATCGAATTCGTGTCGGCGATACCCTCGGTCGTGATCGGTTTCTTCGGGGTGGTCGTCTTCGGAGAAGCAATCCGACTCCTCTCCCAATTTGAATTCATGGCATGGGTGCCCTTCTTCCCGCTACAGGAACGCCTCAATGCCTTTACCGCAGGCGCCCTGCTGGCGCTCATGGCGATTCCCACGATCTTTACTCTGGCGGAAGACGCCATCAACAACATCCCTCGCCACTTTAAAGAAGCCTCTTTTGCAGTGGGAGCAACCCGCCTGCAAACCACCCTGCGCATCATTGTGCCCTCCGCGCTCTCCGGCATCATCTCAGCGATCATGCTCGGCTTTGGCCGCGTCATCGGCGAAACCATGGTGGTACTCCTCTGCGCCGGTAACCGTATCAAAATCCCCGATTTCTCTGAAGGCCTCGGGGTCTTTTATCAACCCGTCCATACCATGACCGGAATCATTGCACAGGAAATGGGCGAGGTCGTGCGCGGGAGCGTTCACTATCGCGCCCTCTTCATGGTTGGTATCGTTCTTTTCTTTGTTTCCCTTTTAATCAACTACGGTGCCCAGTGGGTCGTTAAAAAATACCGCAAGGTCGGCGACTAACCCCTCTTGAATCGAGCATGGCAAAACCCAAATTACACCGCTTCGCAATACGCTCCTCCCGGAAGAAAACCATCGAGGTAATCGTGGCAAATCTCTTCCGCTTGATGACCTATTGCGTCATCCTTGCGGCAGCCTATATCTTTATAGATATCGCCGCGAACGGTTCGAAGGCCCTCTTTCAAAGCAAGGCACCCTTCATCAACACCCAGTTCCTCACCGAAAAACCGCAAACCCTGCATGTCTTTGAGCCCCTTGAGCCTTACAACGAAATCCAGAAACGCCGCATCCAAATCCTGCAATTGGAAACAAAGCGCAAGGCACTCGGAAGCAATGACACCGAGCAACGGACCGGTTACACCGAAGATATAAGTAAACTTCAGGCAGAAATAGAGACATGGGACGCCCAGCGCAAAGCGGAACGGCTCAAGTATAGCGACGACGAATACCGTGCCCTCGCCCAAACGCCTGACCTTTCTCAGTTTAAACACCAAACCTATGCCTACAGCGGCGGCGGAATCGGCCCCGCCATCATTGGAACCTGCCTGCTGGTGCTCGGCTCCATCGCCATCGCCTTGAGCCTCGGCCTCCTCTGCGCCATCTATCTCAGCGAATACAGTCGCCCCGGCAAAACCCTGCAGGCGATCCGCCTCTCGATTCTCAATCTCTCCGGGGTGCCCTCCATTGTCTTCGGGCTATTCGGCTTTGGTATGTTCGTCCTCTTCTTTGGCTGGGGCGTCTCCATGATTGCGGGCTGGTTTACCCTCGCGATCATGGCACTCCCCGTCATCATCGCCGCCAGCGAGGAATCCATGCGCGCCATCCCGCGCGGCTTCCGCGAAGGCTCCCTCGCGCTCGGGGCAACCAAATGGACCTCCATCCGCACCAATGTCCTGCCCTACGCCCTGCCGGGAATCCTAACCTCCTCGATCATGGGCATCGCGCGCGTCGCCGGCGAAACCGCCCCCATCATGTTTACCGCCGCCTACGCCCTGCGCGACCAGCTCCCCTGGGAAGGCCTCGAACAACCCACCGATTTCTTCTTCCAGGGCGTCATGGCGCTCCCCTATCATATTTATGTCGTCAGTTCCAAGATCCCCCAAAACGAATACACCCGCGACATGCAATACGGCACCGCCTTCGTCTTCCTTTTCATTGTAGGCTTCTTTGCCCTCAGCAGCATTCTCCTACGCATCCGCGTTCGCTCCAAATATAAATGGTAAACCAAGAGCCCTCCCGTAATATTTCAACCGTCCATAACATGAACCTCGCAATCCAACCCGAAAGCCCAAAGCCCAACCCTGCCCCAAAGGCAAAAGCAATTATTGAAACCCGCGATTTCAGTTTTGCCTACGGCTCCACTCAGGCGCTCTTCGATATCTCAATGGATATCAATAAAAAAGAAGTGACCGCCCTCATCGGCCCTTCGGGTTGCGGCAAGTCCACCTTCCTCCGCTGCTTCAACCGGATGAACGACCTCATCGACAACACCCGCATCCTCGGTGGGCAAATCAAAATCAGCGATATCGATATCTACAAACGCGATGTCGACGTCATCGAACTACGCAAACACGTCGGGATGGTCTTTCAAAAATCCAACCCCTTCCCCAAGTCGATCTATGACAACATCGCCTACGGTCTCCGCATTCAGGGCATCAAGCGCAAAAGCGAACTCGATGAAGTGGTGGAACGCTGCCTGCGCGGCGCAGCGCTTTGGGACGAAGTCAAGGATCGCCTCGGTGACAGTGCGCTCGGGATGTCAGGGGGGCAACAACAACGCCTTTGCATCGCCCGCGCCCTCGCCGTTAAACCAAAGATTATCCTGATGGATGAACCCTGTTCCGCCCTGGACCCGGTCGCCACCGCCAAAGTCGAGGAACTTATTCATGGACTCAAAAAAGAATATACCATAGTAATCGTAACCCATAATATGCAACAAGCCGCCCGGCTCTCAGACCGCACCGCCTTCTTCTATTTAGGCAAACTCATTGAGTATGGGCCCACCGAACAAATTTTCATGAATCCTGAAAACCCAAAGACCGAAGCCTACGTCTCCGGGCGTTTTGGATAAATCCCAATAGAAATTTTTTAAAGCAAAGACTATGCAGCGCTATTTTCACGACGAACTTCAAGAACTAAGAAACAAGCTCACCCTCCTTGGCGAGAAATCCAATGACGCCGCCCGGCTCTCGGTTGAAAGCCTCCTGAAGGGTGACCTCGAAATGGCAGACCGCGTCCTCGCGCTGGATGATGCCATCGACGATCTGGAGAAAGAAATCGGGCATGCCTGTATGCGCTACATCAGCCTGCGCTCTCCTGTCACAACCGACGCCCGCCTCATTCTGGTCGCCCTCAAAGCGAGTCACGATTTTGAGCGGGTCGGCGATGAAGCCCACACCATTGCACGGAAAGCCCGCGACATCCTTATCCGTGAAGGCCGCCTCAGCGAACCCCTTAAATTCAGGGAAATGAGTCGCCTCAGTTGCAATCTATTGCATGACGCCATCACCTGCTTCGTTGAGGAGGATATCGAAAAAGCGGAGGCCGTGATTAAGATGGATCAGGAAATTGACGCCCTCAACAAGCACCATTACGAAACCCTGACCGCCGAGTCCATGCAGCAGCAGCTTTCCGATGCCTCTCGTTTCGACGCGGTCTTGATCTCCAAGTCAATCGAGCGCATCGGCGATCACGCCAAAAATCTCGCAAACGAGGTGATCTATTTGCTAAGGGGCGATTGAATTTACTATTATTTGATACAATCAGGATGATTATAAGCTCCTGTTTTGGCTCATAATATGCTATTCAGTATTTCTTCTGTTCAACGCAACTGCATCAGAAAGGACTATCATTATGCCAATTAAAAAGAAAACCACCAAGAAGGTCGCCACCAAGAAAGCGCCCGCGAAAAAGGCTGTAACAAAAAAAGTTCCCGCAAAGAAAGCGCCGGTGAAGAAAGCTCCCGCTAAAAAAGCACCCGTTAAAAAGAAGGCCACCAAAAAGGCTCCCGCGAAAAAGGTTGCCAAGAAAGTCGTCAAAAAAACCGCCGCAAAGAAGCTGACCATGACCCGCATCATTGCCCGTGTTGATGTCGGCTTCGGCAACCAACTCTACATTCGCGGCGAAAACGGCGGACTCGATTGGGAGCACGGCATCCTCATGGAAAACATTTCCCCCTACGAGTGGAGCTTCACGACGCACTATCCTGCAAAGCAGATCGAATTCAAATTCCTCATCAACGATGAACTGTGGTCTGAAGGCAGCAACCTCAAGATTGCCGCAGGGAAGGAGTCGATCAGTTCACCGACCTTTGCTTGGTAGCTAAGACTCAGCGTCTGCACCCTTACCCAGAATCGCATCTTCGGTAAGGTCATTTAAAGCACCCTCCAGCATCTCGGTGGCGGCCTCACAACTGGTCGCCGCCGTCAATTCCATCGCAGGCACGCACTGCACCCGCATTTCCGCCTGGCTGAATGGTTTCGGGAGGTAAAAACGATCCCAGCTGCGCAAACGCCAGGCGCGGCGGAAGTTGATTGATAGCAGATAGACGTCAGATTCTGTCTCCCGCGCCAGCACTGCCGCCCCGGGCTTCATTACATAGACCGGCCCACGCGAGCCGTCCGGTGTTATCAGAATACTCTTCCCCGCCTGTCGCGCCGTTACTAATTCCAGCAACGCCTCCCGACCCCGTCGGTTGCGTGAGCCCCGCACCGGCGCAATGCCAAAAAGTTCCAGCACCGCACTCATGTAGGCACCATCCCCGCTCGCACTCACCAAGGCCGCCATCTCACCCTTGAGCCCGTATCGGTGCAAGAGATCCGGCCCCATAAACAAGCGATTGTGCCATAAAACCACCAAGCCGGGGCGCTCCTTTAAGGCCTCCAAAAAAGTGTGGCATTCCGCCGGAACCTGCAGGCGCAAAGTCGACGCCCAAAGGCGCATCACCCCCACCAGCACACGCAACAAAGCCCGCTGCCAAATACTCAGATCATGGATTGCGCCCGATTTACCCGGTTTTGTCACCGCCTTGCTCATGAACGCCAGCTTGAGTATTCCACCCTGCCCTGCAACCTATTCTTGACCGTTCCCGCACACGATGCTTCTTTCAAGCGCCTATGAACGCTCCAGCTGCTGCCAATACCGCCCTCATGGACGAACTCGTCGGTCTTTGCAAACGACGCGGGTTCATCTTCCCATCGTCCGAAATCTACGGCGGCTACAACGGATTTTTCGATTACGGCCCCCTTGGCGTTGAACTCCGCAACAACATCAAGCAAGCCTGGTGGCGCCATTTTGTCCAACAACGCGATGACGTTGTCGGCCTTGATTCCAGCATCATTATGCACCCCCGCATTTGGCAGGCTTCCGGCCACGTCGATGGCTTCTCGGACCCCATGGTGGATTGCCGTGAATCCAAAAGCCGCTACCGCGCCGACCAGCTCTTTTACGCACCGGTCTTGCTCAATGGAATCCCCGCCGGTTTCATCGCCTTCATGGAAGGCACCGACTCCGCCGAATGCCTCAAGCTCGCAAAAAAAATTCGTGACCGCGCGGGCGATAAAACCGCGACGATCGACGAAGCCGCCCTCGCAGATCAAGCCCGGGAGTTCACCGAGAGCACCGAAGCCGAACGCGCCCAAACCATCGGGCCCGAGGCCTCCGAGCCCGGCACCCTTACCGAACCGCGCGAATTCAAACTCATGTTTGAAACCAAAGTCGGCCCCCTCGCAGACGATTCTGCCACCGCTTACCTCCGACCCGAGACCGCGCAGGGAATCTTTGCCAATTACAAAAACGTCGTTGATACCGGCCGCGTCAAACTCCCCTTCGGCATTGCCCAAATCGGCAAAGCCTTCCGCAACGAGATCACCCCGCGCAATTTCATCTTCCGTTCCCGCGAGTTCGAGCAAATGGAAATCGAATATTTCATCGCGCCCTCCGCCGATTGGCGCAGCCTCCACCGCGAATGGTTGGACACCTGTATCGAGTGGCTCGTTGCGATCGGCCTGCCCCGCGAATCCATCACCGAGGATATCCACCCCGAGGACAAACTCGCCTTTTATTCACAGGCCACCACCGACCTCATGTTCCATTTCCCCCACGGCGAACAGGAACTCTGGGGAATCGCCTGCCGTTCGGACTACGACCTCAAGCAACATCAGCAATTCTCCGGGAAATCCATGGAGTTCTTTGACGAGGCTTCCAAAGAAAAATTTGTCCCTCACGTGATTGAACCCTCCCTCGGCGTGGACCGCACCCTCCTCGCGGTCCTGACTGCCGCTTATTGCGAGGACGAAGTTCCAAACGATAAAGGCAAAACCGAAAAACGGACCCTCTTGAAGTTCAGCCCACGCATTGCGCCCTACAAGGCCGCGGTCTTCCCCCTCCTCAAAAACAAACCGGAACTCGTTGAACGCGCCGAGGCGCTCTACCGCAAACTCCAACGCCGCTGGAACGTCTTCTACGACGCCTCCGGTGCTATCGGGCGTCGTTACCGGCGTCAGGATGAAATCGGGACCCCCTTCGGGATTACGATCGATTTCGATACCATCGAGAAAGACGGCACCGTCACCCTCCGCGATCGCGATACCTGCGAGCAGCGCCGCGTCAGCGAAGACGAGCTCTTCAAGATCCTGGAAGACGCAATCGAGGCCTAGTCCTCGCCGTCTTCTCCGATAGCCTCCACCGGGCAGCCCTCCAGGGCCTCCTGGCAGAGCGCTGCTTCCGCCTCCGATTCCGGCTGCTTGTACACATAGGAATAGCCACCATCCTCGTAACGCATGAAGTTGTCCGGCGCGGTTTCGCGGCACAGATCACAGTCGATGCATTGCTCGTCCACGTAGAATTTGCCTTTTATATTTTCAGGCCATTTTTCATCTTTTTCTGCCATACCTTAAATGCTACACAGAAAAGCACCAAGTCAAGCGGGAAGAAAGGAACCTCATGGCAAGCATTAGGGTCTCGCTACTTGGCAAACACCGCTTTTAAGCTATAACTTCCTTCCAATGATTTACGACCGACCATACATGCGGACGCCCCGCGAGCCTGAAAAATCACCGCACCGCGTCACCAACACCCTCTTGATCGGAACCCTGGTGGTCTTTGTCCTGCAACACCTCCTGCATGTTTTCTTCCCCGGAGCCCGAGGTACCGGTCTCACTCAGAATTTCTTCAACGAATGGTTTGCGCTCAGTGGGCTTCATTTTCAGGAGCTCAAGGTCTGGACCCTCCTCAGTTACGGCTTCCTGCACAGCCTCAACAATATCCTGCACATCATCGGCAACATGGCCGGCCTCTTCTTTCTGGGGCGCATCCTCGAGCCACAACTCGGTCAGAAACCCTTCCTCATCCTTTATCTCGGCGGGGCCCTCAGCGGCGGCCTCCTTTATCTCATCTTTCACTACAACTCTCCGGTAGTGGTCATCGGCGCGTCTGCCTCCGTTTCAGCCCTCGTTGCCCTCTTCTGTCTGCGCCACCCGGAACATACCATCACCCTGCTCCTATTTTTCGTCATTCCCGTTTCCATCAAGCCCAAATATCTCCTGAGGATCGCCTTCGCATTCTCGATTTTTGGCCTCCTCTTTCTTGAACTCGGCAAGGCGGGTCCGGGAATTGCGCACTCCGCGCACTTGGGCGGAATCCTCTTTGGTTTTCTCTACTACCGTTATGCCGACAAGTTGAAATTTTCAGGGCCTGCTTCAAATAACGCCGGAATCGAATTACCAAAATGGTTCACCCGCCGCAAAAATAAAGCTGCCGCAAAATACACCGTCAATCGCCCCTCTGCTCAAAAAACCACGCCAGAAGTGGACCGCATCCTCGATAAAATCAGCGCGCACGGATTCAATGCCCTTAACGATAAGGAAAAAGAAACCCTACAGCGCGCCCACCAAGACCTCTCCTAGCGCACCACAACTCAACCACTCGCTCACCACATGAAAGCCTTCTTATCCTTAAACCGGAGCCTTGCCACCGCGGCGCTCAGCATCCTTCCCCTCCTCGTCACCGCTTCGGAAACCCCTCTCGCTCCAAGCACTGAAATGAGCGAGCAAACCCGCTGGGTCGTCAATACCATCAACAATCGCCACTACCTCCGCGATACCATCGGCGAACTCGATGGGCGTGAAATCATCGACGCCTATGTCAAAAGTTTTGACTACAGCCGGATGTATTTTCTCCAAAGCGAACTGGACGAATTTCACTTCCGATTTGCCGACGCGATGGAAGCCTTTCTTCAAAAAGGCAACCTCTACGCCGCCTTTGAAATATTCAGAGCCTTCCGCCAAAACATGGAGGCCCGCACCCAATGGATTTATGAACGTCTGGAAAGCGACCTCGACTTCAGCATCGATGAAAGTTTCTACACCGACCGCGAGGATGCCCCTTGGCCCACCGACACCAAGGAGGCAGATGCCCTTTGGGAACGGCGAATCAAATACGAACTCCTCAACGAAATGCTTTCCCTCGCCTCTGAAAGCGACCTTGAGAAACTGGATTCCCGTGAATTGCAACAACTGACGCATGAGATAACTCTCGATGAAGACGACGCCGAGGAGAGCTTTGATCCGGAAAAAGTGCTGCGCCTCCTCAACGACCCCGCGCATTATGCCGATATGCTTGAGCAGGCAAAAGCGAAAATTCACCGCCGTTACGAGCGACGCCTCGGGCTCATCCAAAAACGTGAAGCCGCCGAAGTTCAGGAAGCCTACGTCAACTCCATGACACAACTCTTTGACCCGCACTCCTCATTTCTATCTGCCGATACCCTTGAAAATTTCAACTCCTCGGTGCAAAACTCCTTTGTCGGAATCGGTGCCCTCCTGCAGGATGAGGACGGGATTTGCACCATAAAAGACATCCTTCCGGGCGGCCCGGCAGAGGCCTCCCGCAAACTTGAGGCTGGCGATGAAATCCTTGGCGTTGCCCAAGGGGATGACGGTGAATTTGAGGACATCATCGATATGCAACTCCGGTATGTTGTCCGTAAAATCAAAGGCGAAAAAGGCACCACCGTACGCCTCCTCATTCATCCCGCCGATACCGACCCCTCGGTGCGCAAAGTGGTCTCGATCGTCCGCGGGGAAGTCAAACTCACCGCCAATCTCGCCACCGCTCAATTAATCGAAGTACCCACCGGCGCGGATCAGGTGCGCAAAATTGGCGTTATCCAACTCCCCTCCTTCTACGGCAATATCGGACTGGGTGACAATCTCACCACATCCTCTGCCGATATCGCGGAACTACTCAACAAATTGAAAGACGGTGGTGTGGAGGGCATTATTCTGGATCTCCGCAATAACGGCGGCGGCCTGCTCACCGAAGCGGTTCGCGTTGCGGGACTCTTTATCCCCACCGGCCCGGTCGTTCAGGTGCGCGACAAAACCGGTCGTATTGACGTTTTGCCGGACAACGACCCGCGCCTCCTTTGGGATGGCCCCCTTGCAGTCCTCACCTCGCGCTTCAGCGCCTCTGCCTCTGAGATTGTCGCGGGTGCGTTGCGCGACCACCGGCGAGCCCTCATAATCGGCAACTCCTCTACTCACGGAAAAGGAACCGTGCAGGAAGTCTACCACATGAACAGCCGTCCGCTCTTCAGCTTCCTACCGCAATTTAACCAACCCACCTCGACCACCCGACCCGTTGCCAGCAAAATAACCATCAAGCAATTCTACCTGCCCGGAGGCACCTCCACCCAACTCAAGGGCGTGCCCTCACACATTGCCCTGCCCTCCAGCAACGAATTCCTGCCCATCGGCGAATCCGACCTGCCGCACGCCCTCCCCTGGAACCAAATCCCTGCCCTTGATTCTGATATGGACTGGGCAAGCCTCGGCGTTGTCAGCGCCGACGACCCCGCCATCTTCGAACGCCTCGGTCAAGCGAGCGAACAACGACAGGAAACCCTTGAAGAATTCGACTTCCTCAAGAAACAAATCGCTTGGCGGAAGGAACGTTACGAACAAAAGGCCATCTCCATCAACCTCGCTAAACGAGTCGCTCGCAAAATCGAAGACGAAGCCTACGCCAAGGAACTCAACGATACCTTTGAGGCGCTCCGCGAAAACAACTACCCCACTCAGGAATTCCTTACCAAAATCAGCGAAGAGCAGGAAGCGATCTCCGCAGAAAACCTAAGTGCGGATCCCGAGGCCGAAGTAGCCCCCTCCGAAACTGAAACGACCGAAGTCGAGACCGAGGAGGAGATGGATGAGGAAGAAGAGGAAAGCTTTGATATCTATCTGCGAGAAACTGCCCGCATTATTGCAGACTGGGTACAACAACTCGCACCACAAGAAGAACCCCGCATGGCGACCAAAGCCCTTTAGAAAATTAATCTTTGGGGCGCTTGAATCGGCGGTTCGGGCCAAGGGCTTTACCGCCTCCCGAGCCTTTGAAATTCTTTTTGCCACCAAATTTTTTTCCCTCTTTGCCTTTGTAGCCGTGCTTGAAGCCGCCCTTCCGTTTGTGATACGGCTTCTTGCCGGCACCAATCGATTGCGGACGGTCACTGTATGGCTCCGAATCCTCCGCGATCGTGACACTCTCCCGCTTGTCATCCTCCCGGAGAAGATGAAACAGCCCGCTCGCGATATCGGTGGGCGTATGCCCCGCATCCAGAAGACGGTCCACCAAATGCCCGTAACTGCCTGCCTTGCCTGAGTCCAGTAAATCACGCACCCGGTCAAAGACCTTATCCGCCTTGTGTCCCTCCACTTCTTCCTGAGTGGGAATCCGGCAACGCGGAATCTGTTGCCGCGTGTAACGCTCGATCGCTTCCAGACGATAAATGTCGCGCCCGTAAACAAAGGTAATGGATTTACCGGAACGCCCCGCCCGACCGGTCCGCCCAATGCGGTGCACGTAATCCTCCGGGTCGTAGGGCAAATCGTAGTTGAATACCACGCTCACATCGTCCACGTCCAGACCCCGCGCCGCGACATCCGTTGCCACCAGCATTTCCAATTCCCCCTCCTTGAACTTCCGGAAGACCCGCTCCCGCGAGCGCTGCGGGATGTCCCCGTGAATATGGTCGGCGAGATAACCCCGCGCCACCAGCGCGGCGGAAGCCTCCTCCACCATCTGCTTGGTATTACAAAATACGATCCCCCGGGGCGCCGCCTCCAAATCCAGCAAACGGCACATCACTTCAATTTTCGAACGATTGCGAACCTCGTAATAGCTCTGCTCAATCGTGTCCACCGTCAAGGCCTGGCGCTCAATGGAAATTTGCTGCGCGTCGCGACTGAAGGCTTTTATCAGGCCACCGACCCCCTTGTTCATGGTCGCCGAGAAAAACAAAGTTTGGCGTTCCTTTGGCAGCGCATCGAGAATCACCTCCATATCATCGCGGAAGCCCATATCCAGCATGCGATCCGCCTCATCAAGAATGCACATCTGTACCGACTCGCCCTTGAAATTTCCGCGCTTCATGTGATCCATCAAACGCCCCGGGGTTCCCACCACCACGTGCACCCCGCGACGCAGCGCCTTGATCTGGCGGTCCATCGGTGCGCCCCCGTAAACCGGAATGGCATTCAAGCCGGGCAGCGCCGCACCCAGCCGGTGGATTTCCTGACACACCTGCACCGCCAGTTCGCGGGTCGGGCACAGCACCAAAACCTGAGTCTCAAACTTCGCAACATCCACTCCGTTCAAGGCGGGCAAAGCAAAGGCCGCCGTTTTTCCGGATCCGGTTTGCGAAAGCCCCACGATATCCTGACCCGCCAAAGCAACCGGGATGGTCTGCGCCTGAATGGGAGAAGGCGACTCGAAGCCCAGCCGCTGGATCCCCTCAAGTAGCTCCGGGCATAGCCCAAGGTCGGAAAATTTAGTCTGCATAAGTTGAGTCTAGGTTGAATATCCATTCCCCCAACCCAAGATTAAATAATAACAGAGCGGAAGTAATGGCGGGAGGCTGCACGTTTGGAGGCAAAGCACAAGCCGCGTTTATAAAGGTTTTTTTGCCCGGGGATGGGCGCATGGGCTCAGCGCGCGCTATTTGGGTAGCTCCCCAGGCATTTTACGAAGGAGCAGTGCCCCTCCAATTCCGTAAACGCTGCCTGTACCTCCGGGTCGGCGCGATGCCCAATGAGGTCGATGAAGAAATAATAGTCCCAGGCTTTGCGGCGACTCGGGCGCGATTCGATTTTACTCAAATTAATACCCCGGCTCGCAAATGCTTCGAGGGCTTTCTCGAGCGCGCCGCATTCATCCTTCAAGGAAAAGACCAGGCTGGTTTTGTCCTGTCCCTTCCCCAGGGCCTGCGCCTCGGTTTTGCCCACCACCAGGAATCGGGTGACGTTATCGGTCTTGTCTTGAATCCCGCGCTGAACCACCGGCAGGTCATACAGCTCCGCCGCCAACTCACTCGCGACCGCCGCCACCACCCGGCTGGACTTTGCCAACTTAACCGCATGTGCCGTACTGGAGGTGTCCACCAGTTGCGCCTCCGGCAAATTGCGCCGCAACCATTCCCGACACTGCCCCAGCGCCTGATCCTTCGAGTGCACCTCCCGGATCTCCGAAAGCGGCGACTGCGAAATCAAACAATGCTCAATCGGCAGGTAAACCTGCGAGCAGATCGAAAGCTCCGAATCCACCAACATATCCATCGAGTGAAAGACCGCCCCCTCCGTCGAATTCTCAATGGGGATGACTCCATAATCCGCCTCACCCCGCTCTACTTCCGCAAAGACATCCGCGATGGTTGTCATGGGACGATAGTCCAGGCTCACCCCGAAATTGCGCACCGCTGCTTGATGCGTGTAGGTCGCCTCCGGTCCGAGGTATGCAATCACCAGTTTTTTCTCAAGGGCAATGGAGGCGGAAATCACCTCCCGGTAAATCGCCCGCAGCGCCGCAGCACTGAGGGTGCCTTCATTCAGCGCCGCGATTTTTTCCATGACCTGCGCCTCGCGTGAAGGATCGTAGTAGGGCGCCCCGTTCTCGTGCTTGATCTTCCCGATCGCACCGGCTTCTTGAACCCGCTCATTCAGCAGACGCACCATCTCGCGGTCGATTGCATCGATGGCCTCACGGTGCGAGCGGAGTTTTTCGTTCATTGCGTCTGACATATTAATGCTCCTCTTCAGGGGGTTCAGCGACGACCTCGGCCGCATCGCTTTCGGTGTTTTCCTTTTGCCACTCAATTTCGGCATATTCTTGGTTCAAAGGCAATTCATCTGGACGCGGTTCCTCCGCCAGCCCCACATCACCGTCCGTCGGCTCAGGGGCAGGGTTCTCTCCCGCGCGCATCCAGTCATCAATCTGGTGATGGCTCAAAACATCCGAGGCGGGCAACTGGTCCAATTCACGCAGACCGGTAAATTCCAGGAAATGATCGGTGGTGCCATACTGGATGGGTCGACCGGGCAACTCCGCCCGCCCCGTAACCTGCGCCAATTCATGCTCAATCAAACGATTCAAGGCGCTATCTGCCGAAACCCCGCGAATCGCCTCGATCTCCGCCCGGGTCACCGGTTGGCGGTACGCCACAATCGAAAGCGTCTCCAGCGCCGCCGGACTGAGCTTGAGGGGGCGCGGCTCCTTTCGCAGCAAGCGTACAAATTCCGCATGCACCGGCGCGGTCATGATCTGATAGCCGTTCGGCCCCTCTACGATGCGGTAGGCTTTATCCTCCGCCTCTGCCGCCTCCATCAGCGCGTTCAGCGCCTCGCGGATTTCAGCCGCCTTGATCAACGCGGGCAGGGCATCCACCTCCTCCGCATCGGCCTCCGCCTCGGCGGCCTCCGCTTGCTCGCGGTGATAGCGCGCAAAGACCTCCCCCAGAGTTTTCAGGGTAATCGGTTCTGCAGTTGAAAGGAGCAGCGCTTCGAGCGTTTTGTTTAGGTCAAATTCCATAGGCTTGTTGAATAAACAAATCGAACTTTTGGAGTATGAACAGTAAAAAACAGCCGCCTTATTACCCTTGCTCATGGATTTGCGGGGTTGCCTTTCCATACGCTTCCTCACTATGAATAGTATTTAATATGCCTGATAAGAACACTCGCCCCCATTCCTCCGTCGTTGTTGACGGCCCAGACCGCGCGCCCGCCCGCGCCATGCTGCGCGCAGTTGGCTTTGATGATGCCGATTTTAAAAAACCGCAGGTCGCAGTTGCGAGCTCCCCCAGCAATATGACCCCCTGCAATGTCCACCTAGGGGAACTCGGGGAACATGCCTCCAATGGCATCAATGCCGCCGGGGGACGCGCCGTCAGCTTTAACACCATTACCGTCACGGACGGCATCAGCATGGGAACCAAAGGCATGCGCTACAGCCTCGTCTCCCGCGACGTCATTGCGGATTCCATCGAAACCGCCTGCGCTGCCGAAGGTTTTGACGGCTTGGTCGCGATCGGCGGCTGTGATAAAAATATGCCGGGCGCCATGATTGCGATTGCGCGGCTCAACCGCCCCGCCGTCTTTGTTTATGGCGGTACAATCCTGCCGGGCTTCATGCCGGAGGACAAAGAAGAGTGCAAGCCGATGGACATCGTCTCGGTCTTTGAAGCGGTGGGCAAACACGCCAAGGGCGAATTAACGGACGAGGAACTCAAGGAAGTCGAAAAATACGCCATCCCCGGCCCCGGCTCCTGTGGCGGCATGTACACCGCCAATACCATGGCGAGCGCCATCGAAGCCCTTGGCATGAGTCTCCCGGGCAGTAGCGCCCAAGTCGCGGTGGGCGAGGCCAAGCGCCGCGATTGCGAAGAAGCCGGCGCCGCCGTTGTAAAAATGCTGGAATCGGGACTGAAGCCCCGCGATATAATGACCCGTAAGGCCTTTGAAAACGCCATCACTACCTGCCTTGCCCTCGGGGGTTCCACCAATCTTATCCTGCACCTCCTTGCCATCGCGGACGCCGCTGAAGTCGAACTCAGCATCGACGATTTTGCCACGATTGGTGAACGCATCCCCCTCCTTGCAGACGTTAAACCCTTCGGAAAATATAACATGAGCCACCTCATCCGAATCGGCGGCATCCGCCCCATGATGAAATTGCTCCTCGACCGCAGCCTGCTCCATGGCGATTGCCTCACCGTGACCGGTCAAACCATCGCGGAATCCCTCGCAGAGGAGCCGCCCTACGGCGCCTACCCCGAGGAGCAGGACATCATTCGCCCCTGGGATGACCCCATCAAAGAGAGCACCCACTTGCGCATCCTGCGTGGCAACCTTGCGCCAGGAGCCGCAGTTGGAAAAATCACCGGCAAGGAAGGACTCTATTTCAAAGGCTGCGCCAAAGTTTATGAGGGCGAGGAAGCAGCCCTTGTTGGCATCCTGCGCGGCGACGTCGTGAAAGGCGACGTGGTCGTCATCCGCAACGAAGGCCCGGTCGGCGGGCCGGGGATGCGCGAAATGCTCTCCCCCACCAGCGCGGTAGCGGGCCGCGGCCTCATCAAGGACGTCGCCCTCATCACCGACGGGCGTTTCTCCGGCGGGAGTCATGGCTTTGACGTAGGGCATATCACGCCCGAAGCAGCATGCGGCGGCCCTATCGGGATCGTCGAAAACGGTGACACCATCGAAATCGACGCCGTCACCAACACCATCAACCTCTGTATTGAACCCGCCGAATACGACCGCCGTATGGCGGCCTTTAAACCCCGTGGCCCGGGCACCCGGCGCGGCGTCCTCGGCAAATACGCCGCCCTTGTCGCCACCGCCTCCGAAGGCGCCGTCACCGATAAAAACCTCTAAACGCCTTTTAGCAGGCTCCCATTTATGTCCTGGCAACGTTACAAACAATACCACCTCCGCCTCCAAAATCTGGGCTTCGCGCTCGATATCAGCCGTATCGATTTCCCCGATGACTACCTCGGCGCGATGGAACCCCGCATGCAGGACGCCTTCGCTGCAATGGCAGAACTCGAGGCAGGAAGCATCGCCAACCCCGACGAAAACCGCCAAGTGGGCCATTACTGGTTGCGCGACGCCAGCCTCGCCCCCGAGCCTGAAATGCGTGCCGCCATCGAGGAATGCCTCGCCGAAATCCACCGTATCGCCGCCCGCGTTCATTCCGGTGAAATGCAGGGTACTGACGGCCCATTCGCGCATTGCCTCATTATCGGAATCGGCGGCTCCGCGCTCGGCCCTCAGTTTGTCGCCGACGCCCTGGGCTGCCCCAAACGCGATAAACTTAAACTCCACTTCTTTGACAACACCGACCCGGACGGAATGGACCGCACCCTTGCGGCGCTGGACGGGCAACTCGGTAAAACCCTGACTTTGGTCATTTCAAAATCGGGCGGCACTGCCGAAACCCGCAATGGGATGCTCGAAGCACAGGCAGCCTACCGCGCCGCCAATCTCGATTTCGCGCAACACGCCATTGCCATTACCGGCGCCGACTCGAAATTGGACACCCTCGCCAAAGCAGAGGGCTGGCTTACCCGGCTCCCAATGTGGGACTGGGTCGGCGGACGCACCTCGGAGCTCGCCGCAGTTGGACTCCTCCCCGCCGCACTACAGGGCATTGAGATTGACCGCATGCTGGCAGGCGCCGCCGCAATGGACGCCGCCACCCGCAAGCGCGAAACCTTGCAAAACCCCGCCGCCCTTTTGGCGCTCATGTGGTATTTCGCCACCGACGGCGCGGGTTCAAAAGACATGGTGGTCCTGCCCTACAAGGACCGCCTCATGCTTTTTTCAAAATACCTCCAGCAACTCGTCATGGAATCACTCGGCAAAGCCACCGACCTCGATGGCAAGCCCGTGCAACAAGGCATCGCCGTCTATGGAAACAAAGGCTCCACCGACCAGCACGCCTATGTCCAGCAGCTCCGGGAGGGCGTCCATAACTTCTTTGTGACCTTCATTGAAGTCCTCAAGGACCGCGCCGGAGATTCTTTGGAGGTAGAGGACGCGATCACCACCGGTGACTACCTACAAGGTTTCTATCTGGGAACACGCGATGCCCTTTATGAAAAAGGCCGCCAGTCCATCACCCTCACGCTCGACGAAGTAAACCCCGAGTCGGTCGGTCAACTGATTGCCCTCTTTGAGCGTGCCGTCGGGCTTTATGCCAGCCTCGTGAACATCAACGCCTACCATCAGCCCGGCGTTGAAGCCGGGAAAAAAGCCGCCGCCGCCGTTTTGGAATTAGAAAGCGCCGCGCTCCAGCTCCTGCGCGCCCAACCCGGAAAATCTTTCACCGCTCCACAGTTGGCGGAAGCCCTCGGTCGTCCCGCCGACGCGGAATCCCTCTATAAAATCCTTAACCGCCTTGCCGCCAACGACCGTGGCATCCGCATCCAACCCGAGGCGGACCTCGAAGCGACCACCTTTCACGCCGCTTAAATTGCAATCGTAACTCACATTACAACCATGCACCGTCTTTCTTTCATTCTCCGCCTCGTCGCCCTTGCCGCTGCAATCTGCTCCATCCTTATTTATTTTGTGGCGCGCAACAACTTGGCGGATAAGGCCAAAGAAGTGCTCCTTGCCCAACGCGCCAATGAAGCCTTGGTCAAGGAATTGGATGACGCGGTGCTCGCCATTCAAAAACTGGAGGAACAAATCCTTAGCGAACGCAATGCCCTTGCTAATGCGAAACAAACACTAAGCGAAGCTCAGGCAAGCCTCCAATCCCATCTTCAAAACGCCACCATGATGGCCGCCAAATTGGAACGCGCCGAATCGCAAATACTTGGACTCAATACCGAGCTGGTTCAGTTGCGCGATAAATTGCTGAATGCCGAACTCAAAACATCCAGCACTAGCCAAGCCCTTCAAATCGAACGCCTTGAGGCCAGCATCGATTCCCTTAGCTCCGAAAACAAACGCTTGAGCGCAGCCCTTGAGCGCGAATTATCCCTCCGCACTTCAATTGAAGATTCACTTAAAACCCCGGCTCGCAAAACCGGCGCCCTCCTCGACCCAAATTACAAACCCGCACCAGGGGAAAATAGCTCCCGCACAGAAATTGCTTCCATCAACCGCAAAAACCGCATTGTCGTGTTCTCCAAAATGTCCGCTTTGGAACTGGAAGCCGGGCACGAGGTGCGAATCCTTTCAAATGGCCAACTTTTAGGTAAGGCCCGCATTTTCAAAGTCACCGATTCCTATACCGTTGCCAGCTTACTCGCCGATTTCAACGCCGAGCGCATTGACGCCGGCACGATTGTTACCATCGTTCATTAATCAAATAACATGCACCTCAAAAAACTCATCCGTCTCTTACTACTTCTGATTCTCAGCCTTGGCACTTTAGGTCTCACCGCCTGCCTCGACAGTGATGTCGATGAACAAAATATCCCTTGGGGCCGTCCCAAAAGCTGGGAAGGCGGCGCCCCCGGTATGGGTGGCGGGGGAGCCAGCTACTAAGTCCACGCTGCCCGCTATGCCGAACCCGTCCAATGCCGGTTGCCTCATTCTGGTAGCCACCCCCATCGGGAACCTCGGCGATATCTCAACCCGTGCCCAAGAAGCGCTGTCTCAGGCGGATTGCATTGCCTGCGAAGACACCCGCGTAACCGGTAAACTCCTCGCCAAACTCGGCATTGACCCCAAGCCCGAACTCCTCTCCTACCGCAACGAAAACGAGAAAACCCTCGCGCAACCCCTCGCAGATCGAATCGCCGGCGGTCAAAAACTTGTCCTCGTTGCCGATGCCGGAACCCCCGCAATCAGCGACCCCGGCTTTCGCTTGGTACGCGCCTGCCGCCAATTAGGGCTCCCCGTTACCGCAGTGCCCGGCCCCTGCGCCGCCGTCACCGCCCTCGCCCTTTCCGGACTCCCCAGCGATGGCTTTCTCTTTGTCGGGTTCCTCCCACCCAAACGCGCCGCACGCCTCCGATTTTTTAATCAGTATCAAGATTTTGAATACACAATAATCCTCTACGAATCCTGCCACCGCATCGCCAAATGTATGGATGATCTCGTCGAAACACTCGGCGCGGATCGTGCCATCAGTGTAGGCCGCGAATTGACCAAACTCCACGAAACCGTTCACAGCGGCCCCGCTTCCGAGGTTCGAGAACGAGTCGCACAGGCGAGCCAAAAAGGTGAATTTGTCATCACTATTGCCAAAAAGGGCTACCTCCTCTAACACTACACCATGCAATCACTACACCACACCTTCACTAAATTTTTATTTTTAACCGCAGTCTTTTTCTCCCTCGTGAGCCATGCTCAGGCGCATTGCCAGGTTCCCTGCGGAATTTACGATGACGCTGCCCGGGTCACCTCCATGCTGGAAGACGCCGCCACCGTCCAAAAAGCCGTCACTTCCCTCGCTTCCCTCGCCGGAAAAACAGATGCCCAGTCCCTCAACCAGAGCGTCCGCTGGGTACAGAACAAAGAACTTCACGCGCAACGCATCATTGAGACCCTCAGCAATTATTTCCTGACCCAACGCGTCAAACCCGGACAGGACGACTACGCCACTCGCCTCGCAAGGCACCATGCCGTGATCCTCGCCGCGATGAAAGCCAAACAAAAAGCCAGCGCCGATGCCGCCCAAGTGCTTCGCGAGAGCATTCAGGCTTTGCGCGCCTACTACCCCATCCCCGCTCACGAACACTAGGCTCGCCTACCCTTGCACAGGCAAATTCGTCTCGCAATCAATCCTGAGGCTCCCGCGACCCTGCAATAAATCCAGCAATGCCTCGCCGCAAAAGCCCGCCCGCCAGCCACTCAAAAGCCGGTGCGCTCCCACCTCCGGGTTCGCCGCATCCAAAACAAACGCCGTGATTTCCGCACGGTTGCCCACCAGAGCAGGATCAATCTTTGAGTTCAGGCAAATACCCTTGAGGTAGGCCAACGCAAAATCCACCCGCGCCTCATAGCCTTCATCGGGGCTGATTCCAGCGTTCGCGCCATTCTTCAACTCCGGCAAATCGCCCGCGATTCCCCGCTCGATCGCCGTCCAGATGCGGTCCCTGTTGCGCTCAAGAGTGCGTTCAGTCAATCCCTTGATGGGCTTTAACGCCTCTTTTGTAGCAGGCGTCTTTTTTGCCAACACTACCAGCGCATCGTCCGATAATATAAAACTGCGCGGGAGATTCCGCCTCCGCGCCGCAAGTTCGCGCCATGAGGCCAAACTTCGTAAAATATTGCGCTGTTGCTGGGTCAAGGCGCCACTGCCCCGCACCCGTGGCATCGTCAAATCCGGATCGCTTTCATCATAAAGCGATTCCCGCTCATAGCTGCGCATCTCATCCGCAATCCATTCGCGGCGTCCCAAGGCATCCGCCCGCTTCAAAATACACTCCATCAGTCGCACCGAATTGCGCACGTCGTCCTCCGCATACCGCACCTGTGCCTCCGTCAGCGGTCGCGCCAACCAGTCCGACTGCGTTTCGGTTTTGTCGAGGCGTACCTTCAATAATTGCTTCAAGACATCGCGCAGCGAAATCGTCGCCGTTTTCCCGATGAAACCCGCACTGCGCTGCGTATCAAAAATATTGCGGGGGTATGCCCCACAAGCCCGCTGCAAAATCGTCAAATCCTGTTGCGCATCATGCAGAATTTTTATCACGCCCGCATCCTGCATCAATTCCCCAAAAGACGACCAGTCCTCGATCTTGGGCGCGTCAATCAACACCGCCTCCCCGTCCGGGTAGCCCATCTGAACCACCCCCAGAGAAGGGTAAAAGGTCCTGTTCCAAACGAATTCAGTGTCAATACCTACCACGCCAGCACTCACGGCGGCCCGGCATGCTTTTTCCAAGCCTGCGCTATCTTCAATCATTGCATGACAAGCTCTACCAATCTCAAGCGAAAGAAAAGAAGAAACGTTTTTCACATAAAAGAGGCGGGCATGTGCGTGCTTGCTGAATGCGCGAATTTACTTCAAAACGTTACCATTCTGCCTTTCTTCTTTTTTTCTGGCTCACCGCATGGATCAAGACATCAGCATTCGCGTAAAAAATCTCTCCCGCCGATTCGGTGCGGCGTGGGCTATTAAAAACATCAGCTTTACCGTCGCAAAAGGGGAAATTGTCGGATTCCTCGGCCCCAACGGGGCGGGTAAAAGCACCACCATGCGCATCCTGAGCGGAATCCTGACCGCAACGAGCGGTTCCGCCTGGATTGGAGGCATCTCCGTTGCGGGCAACCCCCACGAAGTGAAGCGCCGCATCGGCTATATGCCCGAAAATAATCCGCTCCCCAATGATATGCGGGTCGTGGAATACCTGCGCTTTCGCGCCCGCCTCAAGGAAGTCCCCAGCGCAAAAATACGCGCTGCGGTGGAAGATGCGATGGAGACCTGCGACCTCGCCCGTACCGCCCGCCGCAAAATCATCGGCACCCTCTCAAAAGGTTTCCGCCAACGGGTCGGCATCGCAGATGCCCTGCTGGGAAATCCCGAAGTCATCATCATGGATGAGCCCACCATCGGCCTGGACCCCCATCAAATCCAAAGCATTCGGGACTTAATCAACAGCCTCCGGGGACGCATGACCGTCATCCTCTCCAGCCATATCCTTCCCGAGATTGAGCGCTCCTGCGACCGCGTCGTCATTATCAACCGGGGCCGCGTGGTCGCGGCGGGTACCCATACCGCCCTGCGCGAGGAATTTTTACCGGGCGACCGTTATTGCCTGCGCTTCTCAGGTGAAAAAGCCTCGGTATTGGAAACTTTAAAAGCCAAGGGAATTGCAAGCGAACTGGTCCGTTGCGAATCGCTCGACGACACCTTACAAGAAATGCAACTGGTCGCAGAAAACGCCGAGGGAGCGGGCCCTGCCATCATGAACGCCCTGAGTAATGCCCCGGGGATCTGCCTCCACAGCCTCGCGCCGGAGGTCCCAAATCTCGAAGCCATCTTTCTCGCCGCAACCAAACGCTCCTGGGAAGAAACCATTGAACCGCAGACTGCCACTGCCTCCGCTTCCGCCTCCGCCTCCGCCTAAAGATTAAGCCCGCCATGCGACATTTCTGGATCCTTTTTAAACACGAGTTGCGAATGCTACTGATTAGCCCCACCACCTATCTGGCGGGCGGCCTCTTTCTCTGCCTCATGGGCTTTATGTATTGGGCGATCCTCCGCGAGATGATCACAACCCCGCAAGATGAGTTGCCCACCGTGCAATTCTTCAAAAGTTTTTGGATTCCCACTTTCTTCGTCGTGCCACTCCTTACCATGCGCAGCATCGCGGGAGAACGTAACCTCGGCACCCTCGATACCCTCCTGACCACCCCCACTTCCCGCATTGCCCTCGTCCTGGGTAAATTTGCCGGCGCGTATTGTTTTTATCTCCTCCTCTGGCTCGCCACCCTCGGATTCCCCCTGATCGCCGAAAACCTCCTCCGCGAGAGTAACGACAGCAACATTTTCCTCAGTAGCGCACCCCTCCTGGGCAGCTTCCTCTTTATCGCGGTCAGCGGCGCGCTCTTCATTGCGATTGGAATCTTTACCAGCAGCCTTACCCGCAGCCAATTGGTTGCCGGAATGCTCTCCTTCACCCTCCTGTTCATTGTAATTGTCGGAGGACAACAACTCGGCTCGCTGAGTCAGGGCGGAGTCGAGCTCCCGGGATGGATTCACCTCTCCGTTGATTATCTGCAAATCTTCAGCCACCTCGATGATTTTGCCCGTGGAATCATCGATACCCGCCCCTTCTTTTATTATCTAAGCTCCGGGATGCTCCTCCTCGGCTTATCCACCCTTGTCATTGAGGCCAAAGCATAATGCAAACCGCACGTTTCAATGAGTTCCGGATCGCCCGCCGCTTGCGCGCCCTCAACCGAGGCGCTCAAATCCTCCTCGGCATCAGCCTCATCCTCGCGCTCAACTACCTCGCCGCGCACTATTTTAAACGCTTCGACCTCACCCAGCACCGCCAGTTCAGCCTCGGCGCGGAATCCCGCGCATACCTGCAACAACTTCAAGCGCCCATTGACATCATTGTCACGATCGCGCCCGACAGCGATGCCCCCGAACTCCAGCGCATCCGCAACGATCTTGGCAAGCTCCTCCTCGAATACGAAGCCCAGTCAATGCGCCAGGGCGAACCACTCGTCCGCGTGGAATACGTGGACGCCCTCCGCCAGCGCAAACGTACCCGCGAACTCGTCCAAACCTACAATATCGAGCGAGAAAACGTCATCATTGTAGCGGCCAACGAGCGCACCCGATCCATTGAATTACCCGAACTCTATGAAGCGGAAGAAGGACAATGGCACAGCTTTTGCGGTGAACGCGTTCTTACCTCCGCCATCCTGGAAGTCTCCAACGAAGAGAGCCCCGTCCTTTACCTCCTCACCGGGCATGGCGAGATGCGCATCGGGGACGTCCATCCCACCCGCGGACTCTCCCTCATGGAAAGCTTCCTCAAGGAACGCGGCTTTACCTTGCGCGAGCTGGACCTTACCCGCGTGCCCGCCGTTCCCGAAGACGCCGCCCTGATTCTCGCCCTCGCCCCGCAGGCCGCCCTCACCCCCGCCGAGGTCGAAAAACTGCGCCGCTACATGAGTTCCCGCAATGGCCGCATCCTGCTCACCCTCGAACCGGGCCGTAAGCACGGCCTCAATGACCTCTTGTATGACTGGGGCGTCCTCGTCGAAGATCACATCGCAGTTGATATCGACCCCAACTACCGCTCCCAGGAAGGCGATATGATCGTGCGCCATTTCAGCGAACACCCCATCAGTAAATTGCTCTATGATTACAACGCCACCGCCTACTTCGGGCAATCGCGCCCGGTTCGCATTGACCCCGCCAGCCTCGCCGACGAAAGCCTGAGTTTGCGCTACCTCATCGGCACCTCCCAAAAAAGCTGGGCAGAGAAAGACTACCGTACCCAACGCCCCCTCGCCTTTGATGCCGACCGCGACCTCCCCGGCCCCCTGAGCCTCGCAGTCGCCTCCCAGCGCAGCACCAGTTCCGCCCTCGGCCTTTCGATCTCCGCAGGGCGTTTGGTCTGCTTCGGCAATGCCGATTTCCTCGCCAACAACCGCTTCCAAATCTACGGGAACTATACCCTCCTCATTAACACCCTTAACTGGGCGCTCGATCGCAACGTTTTCCTCAACATCCCCGCCCAATCAATAAACAGCTACCAGCTCGTCATGAGCCAGAGCGACCTAAATCGACTCCTCGGTTATTTTGCCATCCTTCCAATCACCGCCGCTGCTCTTGGCATCATCATTTCACTCATCCGCCGCCGCTAGTATCATGCGTATAAAATTCACTCTCGCCCTCCTCGCGCTCAACGCGATTACCTTCTCCCTCATCTTCTATCTCAACCAACGAGACCTGCAGGCCGATAAAAAAGCCCTCCGTCTCGCTGAAAATATTCGCGAGGAAGTCGCGGGAGCCCAGCAAATCGAACTCTCTGGAAGAGCCATCAGCCTTCCCCATACCCTCAGTCGCAACGGTGAAAGCTGGCAAATCACCCAACCCTTCCAGTGGCCCGCCAATTACTTCTCCGTCAACCGCATTCTCAACCAATTACAATTTATCGAGGAAGACACCTCCTTCCCCGTCGCCGCCATTCGTGAATCCGGGCAAACCCTCGCAGACTACGGATTCGAAAAACCCCTCCTTCGCATCCAGCTCACTCATGACCGGGGCACCCGTTCCCTCACTATCGGTACCCCTACCGAAATCGGCAACCAACTTTACCTCCTCGGCCCCGAAGCCGACACCATCTACGTCGTCAACCGCAGCAGCATCGATAGCCTCCTCCTCGACCTCGAGGCCTTGCGTGCCCGCGATATCTTCAATCTCCCCGTCTTTGAAATCGATGCCCTTGGCCTTGAGATGAAAAGCGCCGCCGGCGCGGGTAGCCTCAAGGTTCGACTCTCGAAGGCCGACAACGTTTGGCAATTCGAAGCTCCCATTACCGCCAGCGCAGACCCCGCCCTCGTCGAGGGCACCATCCATGCCCTCAGCTCCATGCAGGTCGTCCGCTTTGTTGAGGATAATTCCAGTGACCCCGTCGCCCAGGGGCTCGATGCCCCCTCCGCACGCATCACCCTTTATGGCAACAAACGGGAGCGAACCCTCTTGGTCGGCAACCCCGACCCCTCCGCCCAGGGCGAAGCCACCTATTTTGCCCGACTCGAAAATTTGCCCACGGTCTTTACCATTCCGGTTCAAACCATTGACGCCCTTCGTCAAGCCCAGCAGGACCTCCGCAAGCGCGATTTCTTTGAATTCCAAACCGAGGCGGTCGATTCCCTCGTCATTCGGGAGAACGAGAGCGAACTGCGCCTGCAAAAATTGGAAACCGGCTACTGGCAAGTCGTCGCGACCATCCCCGGCCGCGAGATCCAACCCCGCCGCGCCGATGCCGCCCATGTCGATTCCCTCTTACGCATTTTATCCCAGTTGCGGGCCCTCGACTTTGCGATGGATAACCCTTCCCCCGCCGACCTCGGCCAACTCCGGCTCAACAACCCCCAGCGCGAAGTGGAATTGACCCTCTCCGGCCAAGCACCCCGCACCCTCGCCTTCGCCTACCCCTTGGACGATAAAGAACGACTCTTCGCCCAAATCTCCGGCAGTCCTTTTGTTTATGAAGTGCAACGCGAACCCCTCCTTGCCCAACTCAGCCTCAACCCCGCCGCGTATTACGAAAAAACCCTCGAAGCGATGCCGGTCGCCGCTCGTATCACCGCACTAAAACTCACCCCCCGAGATTCCTCCCTCTCCACCCGACAAATAGATCTGCAGTCCGAAGCAGGTCGCGCCGAAGCCGCGCCATTACTTGAATCCCTGAGAAACTTCCGTGTAAAAACGTATCGGGATAATGAATACAAAGAAGAGACCCCCCAGCCGGCATGGGACTTCGATCTTGAAATCACCCTTATGCTTCCCGACGGAAACGGGGGCCGCGAAACCACCCAGCGTTACGCCCTGACAAAGCGACTTGGCGCCACCCTTCAAATCGGCGGCTCCCCCGCCCATAACTGCACCTTTGAACTGACCCAGGCGATGATCGAGGCCCTGCATCCATACATGCAACCAATGCCCCTGCCGCCCGAGGCCAAAGGAGAACCCATCACCCCGCCACCGCTCCCCGAGCCGGTTCCATCTCCCGAACCCACCCTCTAGACTTATCACAAGCCATTTATAAGCTGGAGATGTCGCTCCCCAAACTGATAAAACTTATCGCTCGCACTGGAGCTTTCCTACTTCAGGCCTTCCTTGTTGCCGTTCTCCTATTGCAGGGGCTCATCGCCTATTGCCTCATCACCCTCGGGCACCTCCCCTTGCCGACGACTGCCGTAAATAACTGGCTGCAGCAACACCCGCACGAGCAATACCACATTCAGGGAGACGCTTTTTACCTGAACCCCAACGGCGTGCTTCAGGTTGAGGAAGCGCGCCTTTTAAAGGGGGAACCGGGCAAACTTATCGCACAGGCGGAACACCTGCGCCTTGAACCGTCGTTTCGCACACCATTAGGGCTCAAATTATCGGTCTACCGTGGCACCCTTTTTCACCCAAGCGAGCAAGACACCAGCGAGCCCCCGCGCCCCGCCCTTACCAAACTCGGTCTCTCCCTCGAACTAAACCCCCGCGCCGGCGAACTACACCTCAAGGCCCTAACCGCAGAACACGGTAGCCTGCGCATCAAAGGGAGCGCCCGCTTAAACACCGCCGACTTCCAAAACCTCAGCAATCCCGAAACCCCCTCCAGCGACCCCCTCGAGACATTCCTCAAAAGCCTCCAAAATCGCCCTGAAATCGAACCCTTCCTTCAAAAAACCCAAGACCCCCTCCTTTGCCTCCATCTCAAAAAAGACGATACACTACAGGGCCAGCCCAATCCACCCCTCAGCCTAACCTTCGATTTCGCCACGCCCAGTTTACAGCACGAGGCCATCGCATTCGAAAACATCAAAGTTCACGCCCGCGCCTCCTTCACGCAAGATGGAATCACCTTCCATCAAGCACCCCATTTTCAAGCCGATCGCTTCGTCCTGAAGGATTATGCCATTCGCATCGAGCACGCCGCCGGGCAGATCAATGCGCCGGAAGCCCTTGCCCTTGCCTCCGGCCGATGGCCGGCCTTTCAAGTCCGTGCCGACCAAATCTCAGGCTTTGGTAAACACTTCAACAACGCCGCCCTAAAACTGCATCACGCCGCACCCGAATCCATCCGGCTTGAGGCATATGCACACGGCCTGGGCGGCTTCATCGCTTTTGCCGGCCAACTCAATACCCAAGATGATTCGGGCGCCGGCACGCTCCGGGGAAACTTCAACCCCGCCCTCCTCCTGCCGGAGACGGAGACCCAAGATCTGCCGGAGCTCCTTCTCAACGGCCCCGCCCATTGCAAAACCACCCTCCGCTGGGCGTCAAATTTTGAAAACCCCCGCGCCCACACCTTTGCTCATTTTATTCAACCCAGCCTCAATGGCGTGAACTTTGAAGTCGCCAGCATCAACGCTACCTACGACTCCAACCAACTCGAAATCAAACCCCTCCACTTCAAACGCGGCACACAATCACTCGAGCTCTCCTATACCCAGAACTTTCACACCAAAACCTACGCCCTCAGCACCAAGGGCCAACTCATCCCCAATCAATACAACCCCTTCATGCCGCCCTGGTGGAAGAACATCTTCAACGAGGATCTCTCATTTAATGAACAAAGCCGCGTCGAGGGCGACTGCGTCGTTTACGGCAAAACCGACAAGTTCTCCACCGACTTCTACTACGGTCAATTCGAGGCCAGCAAACTCGCATACCATAATGTCCCCATCCAAGAAGGACAACTCACCCTGCGCGGCCGTAACCGTTATACCGAAATTCATAAACTGGATGCCCGCAGCGGCGCCCACTGGATCAAGGGCGATATTCACTTTACCGGCTTCCCGGACGAAATCCCCGCCTCCGCCGCGATCCGATACGACCTGCAGGGAGTCCTGCCCCTCCATAAACTCCGCCAACTCCTCCCGCCAAAAACCGCCCAAAACCTGGATGCCTTCCAATCCTCACATGCCCCGCAGTTGCATTTACACGCCACCCAATTCCGCGAAGACCTTTACCCCCAATTCAAAGACCTCAGCCATCTCTACCTCCAAGTCGATGCCGACGCGCCCCTCTCATTCCATCAGGTCAACCTCCAACATCTGCGCTTCCAACTCCATGCCCGCGATACACGTATCAGGCTACGCAAACTCGATTTTGGCATCGCGGGCGGCAGCGGTACCGGCGCAATCGATCACTCCGAGGCACCGATCTCCGGTCACCCCCGCTTGCGCCTCGATCTCGACCTCAAGGCTGCCGATTACCCAACCGCCCGGGCGCTCTTGATGGATTTTGAAACGACTTCACCCCCCGAAACCGCCCCCCCGCCAGCACCCTCAAAAAAGAACGGCATCCTTGATTTAAAACTCCAATCCGTTGGCCCCGCTGATGATTTTTATACCCACCGGGGCTTTGGCCGCTTCACCCTTCAGCACGAGAACCTTGCCCAAATTCAATTACTCGGCCCCCTTTCCATGATTCTCGAAAAAACCCCCCTCGGCTTTACCTCCTTAACCTTGAATCAAATGGCCAGCGATTTCGCCCTCGCAGATGGCTTCATGAAATTCAGCCCCTTGAATATAAACGGCCCGCAAGCTAAAATCGAAGCCAACGGCACCTTGCAAATGGCAGACCAAGCCCTCGACCTCGTCGTCGGCGTCAACCTCATCGGCAACCTTAATAAAAAATTCAACCCCCTCTGGAGGATCACCGACGCAATCAACCCCCTCAATTACCTCATGCAGTTCCGCGTTTCAGGCACCCTCCAGGATCAATCCATTCGCTCAATCTACGATCCGCGAAACCTCCTCCCCGGCGGGAATAACTAACCCACCTGCTTGAGCTTGATGAAGTGATCCCACTCCGGGTCATAATCCTGACCAATCAGAGAACTGATAAAAGGACGCCAGCGCGGGCGCTCGGGCTTGCGAATCAAATGCATCTCCGCCTGGTGCGGCAAGCGGTTCGCCTTCCTCGAATTACAACTAATGCACGAGGTTACGATGTTTTCCCAACTGGTGCGGCCCCCCCGGTCCCGCGGAATGACATGATCCATGTTGAGCTTCTCCGCTTCAAAGGCATTGCCACAATACTGACAGCGGTAATTGTCCCGCTCAAAAAGACTCTCGCGCGAGAACTTCACTTCCTGCACCGGCAAACGATCATACCCCCGCAAGAGCAACACTTTCGGCACCCGAATCCGCAGGCGCACCGTCTGTACAAAAGCTTCATCATCCCCCGGTGTATCTTCCGCAGAATGCGCCAACCAGCGTTCGCAATTCAGCAGCTCAAAACTCCCGTCACCCGTATTGATGACTTGCGCGTGGTCCTGCAACAAAAGGCTAAAAGCGCGCGGCACACCCACGATGTTCACTGCCTGCCAAAGCCGGTTTAAAACCAAAACTCTGTATTTCAATCCAGTGCCCATCTGGGTTCTAACAATTAGGCGGCATCTTTATAACTGTCAACCCCTTGCCTTAAAACCTCCGTGACAGTCAGGTTAAAACAATCGAGACATCCGGCTTCCGGATTTGGCTGCGGAACCAGGTGCGCTGCTTTTTAACCAAATGCATCGTGTTTTGAATAATCGCGCCCCCTAATTCACGGCGCTCCAATTCCCCACGCAAATACGCAAGCGTTTCACGGTAACCAATCGCGCTCGCCGCACTCGGGTTCCGCTCAATCCCCTCCTCCCGCAAACCCGCCACCTCTTCGATCAAACCATTCCCCAACATCGCCTTAGCCCGTTGCACCACCCGCTCGCGCAATGCCTCCGCCTCCCGCTCCAAAAGTATTAAGTGCTTCTTGTAGTCCCCATAAGGCTCGGGCCGCGCCGCAAATTCCGCCTGCAATTCCGATACACTTCGCCCCGTTGCCAAACAACGCTCCAAAGCACGCATCACCCGCCGGGGATTCTGGCAGTCCAGGCTTCCCAAATCATCCCCACTACAAGAACGCAGCGCCTCCAACAACCCGCGCAAGCCTCCTTCCCCATAAAGCCCCTCCACCTCCGCTCGCAACTCCGCCGTCACCACAATCCCATCCGTTACCGGCGCCAGAAAACTCTTTAAATAAAATCCACTCCCCCCCGTTACCAACACCGACTTCCCCCGCGCCGTGATCTCCCTCACCACCTCCCGCGCCAGCGACTCATACGCCACGATATCAAATGGAACATCCACCGCTTGCAGGTCGATCAGGTGGTGCCGAACCCGCGCCTGCTCCGCCGCACTCGGTTTCGCCGTCCCAATATCCATCCCACGATATACCAACGACGCATCACAGGATACAATCTCCGCATCGTGCGCCTCCGCATACCGCAACGCATATTCCGTCTTCCCCACCGCAGTCGGCCCACTGATTATATGCATGCTCTTCGTCACTTTGACTTGTCTATTCCTGCTGAGTTTGAAATCTCAATCACATCATTCCATTATAGCAATACTGGAACAAGCCTAATGAAAGTCTGCATTGTAACCGAAACCTATCCACCTGAAGTCAATGGAGTTGCCATGACACTCTCGCGACTGGCGGAAGGACTGCGGGCAAGCGGACACCCCGTCACCGTCGTGCGCCCGCGCCAACGCTCGGAAACGTTTAAAAACCACACCAGCGGCGACTGCATTGTGCGAGGCTTGCCCCTCCCCGGTTACGATGGCTTGCGATTCGGACTCCCCTGCAAAGGCTCGCTGCGCAAACGCTGGAAAAAAGATCCACCCGACGTCATCTACGTCGCCACCGAAGGCCCCCTCGGCCTCTCCGCAATCGCCGCCGCGCGCGCCCTCGGCATCCCCGTAACCAGCGGATTCCACACCAACTTCCACGAATACATGCGCCACTATAAAATGCCGCTTCTCAAAACCTTCGTCAGCACTTTCCTCCGCCGCACCCATAACCGCACCCGCCGCACCTTCGCTCCCTCCACCCAAGTCATCCAACAACTCGAGGCCCTCGGTATTCAAAACCTGCGCCTCCTCGGGCGCGGCGTTGATGCCAACTTATTCCATCCATCCAAGCGCGACGCCACACTGCGACGTTCCTGGGGAATCGACCCCCAGACCGGAATCGCCGCCATCTTCGTCAGCCGCATCGCCGCCGAAAAAAACATCCCCCTCGCCCTCGAAGCCTTCGCCCGCGTCCGCGCCCAAGTACCCGACGCCGCCTGCGTCTTCGTCGGCGATGGCCCCGAGCGACCACAACTCCAAAAACAACACCCCGAGTTCATCTTTGCCGGAATGCAAAAAGGCGAAGACCTCGCCCGCCACTACGCCTCCGGAGACCTCTTCATCTTCCCCAGCGTCACCGAAACCTTTGGAAACGTCGTCATCGAAGCACTCGCCTCCGGACTCGTCACCCTCGCCTACGACTACGCTGCCCCCCAACAACACATCCGGCACGCCAGCAACGGCTACCTCGCCCCCTTCGACCAAGCCCAACAATACCTCGCCCAACTGGACGCCACACTCCAATCACGCTCCGACTGGCCCGCCATCCGCACCGCCGCTCGCCAGACCGCCGAAACCCTCGACTGGAGCGGCGTGGTTGCCGCCTTCGCCCGCGAACTCCATCAAGCCCGCATCGAATCCTGATTCCATTCACCCCGAAAAATTTTCAAAAAAACATCGCTTGACTTGAGCCGCTCCAGCCCTACGTTCTCCGGCTTACTCTTTCTTCAAAGGGGTAGTAGCTCAGTTGGTTAGAGCGCCGGCCTGTCACGCCGGAGGCCGCGGGTTCGAGTCCCGTCTATCCCGCCATTGCAAGCAACCCGCCGGTACCACGCCCGCGGGTTTTTTTGTGTCCCCACTGTGACCCTCCGACGCGACCCTGAAACCCGACCACCCCACTACGCTCACCTTCGCCGTCCATAATCAAGAAATTACCGGAGAATTAAAATTAAATCACTTGACATTAAAAAATAAATAAATAAGTGATTTATGATTCTATTATAAATATTTTGCCTTTTATATAAATTTCATGAAACATTACTTGAATCTGCATGGATATAATGATACCCCCCCCCCCCGCGTACATGCACGCCGTAGCCTCTTAAGCGGTCTCGTCCCTTTTATTTTCGCTTACACCGCCCCGCTGGATCCCGCCGGCATCCCGCCGACGGGTTTTTTTGCGCCACCACCCAACCCGCGTCCTCCATCGCCGCGCCTCACCTGCAACCAGCTCCGGACTGGCGAGCCGCCCCGCTTTAATAATTGAATAAATTTTATTTATTGCTTTTTTCTGATTTTATAATAATGCTAAAACCTGATTTAAGTTAAATTAAATAATATATACGTAAATTTTTAGAAAAATACAATGAATACAAGACAGACATATCGTAAATACCTCGGCGGCAGCCTCGCGGCGTTTTGCTTCCTCAGCGCCCACTTGCACGCCGCCGTGCTCACCGACTCCGATTCCGCCGCATACGATGGTTTCGGCTGGTCCACAAGCCTCGACGGGAACACCGCCCTCGTCGGCGCGATTAGTGCTGAACACGGGGGGCTTTCTGAAGCCGGCGCGGCATACCTCTTCCGCGATCTCGACTCCGCTACCGGTACCACCGCCGCACCCACGATACAAAACCTCAAGCTCACCGCCTCCGATGCCGCCAATTACGATAGTTTCGGCTCCTCCGCAAGCCTCCACGGGAACAACGCCCTCGTCGGCGCGACATATGCGGACCACGGGGGGGTTTCTAATGCCGGCGCGGCCTACCTCTACCGCAATCTCGACACCGCTACCGGTACCGTCAACGAAAACGTCAAGCTCACCGCCTCCGATGCCGCCGATTACGATAGTTTCGCCTCCTCCGCAAGCCTCCACGGGAACAACGCCCTCGTCGGCGCGAGTAGTGCTAACTACGGGGGGAATGATGATGTCGGCGCGGCATACCTCTTCCGCAATCTCGACACCGCCACCGGCACGGTCACCGAAAACGTCAAGCTCACCGCCTCCGATGCCGCCAATTACGATAGTTTCGGCTCCTCCGCAAGCCTCGACGGGAACAACGCCCTCGTTGGCGCGAGTAGTGCTAACCACGGGGCGAATATTGGTGCCGGCGCGGCATACCTCTTCCGCGATCTCGACACCGCCGCTCAGGGCAGCACCGTCACCGAAAACGTCAAGCTCACCGCCGCCAATCCCGCCAATCACAATAATTTCGGCAATTTCGTGAACCTCGACGGGAACAATGCCCTCGTCGGCGCGTATCAAGCTGACCACGGGGGGGTTTCTAGTACCGGCGCGGCCTACTTCTTCCGCAATCTCGACACCGCCACCGGCACGGTCACCGAAAACGTCAAGCTCACCGCCTCCGATGCCGCTGTGAGTGATTGGTTCGGCCACTCCGCAAGCCTCGACGGGAACACCGCCCTCGTCGGCACGCCTCGTACTGAGCTCGGGAATACTCCTCCCGGCGCGGCCTACCTCTACCGCAATCTCGACTCCGCTACCGGTACTGTCACCGAAAACGTCAAGATCACCGCCTCCGATGCCGCCGCTAACGATCGGTTCGGCTATTCCGTGAGTGTAAAGGGCAATCGTTTTATCATCGGAGCAAATGGCAAAGCCTATACCGGCACGATCAGTTCCCTCACCACCATGGACGACGGTGATCGCACCGACGTAATCCGGGGCATCAGTTTTGAATCCAAAGAGGACTGGGTCATCGGTCAAAACACCGATAACAATCGGCTCACCCTCTCCTCCGGCGACCGCGCCGATGTCACCAGCACCGGTAAATCCGTTCTCATCGGGCAAAATGCCGGCTCCGATGGCAACACCCTTGTCCTCGAGGGCGACCTCGTTGCCAATGACCTCTATATCGGATCGGTCGCGGGCAATACCGGCAATACCCTCCAAATCGAAGCCGGGGCCACCTTCGACCTCGCCGACATCTTCCTCGCCTGGGACAACCGCCTCGTCATCGAAGGCGACTACAGCGACAGCACCACCCTCTTCGCCCTCTTTGATGACACCAATCTCCAGGTCGAGGAAAAAACCGGTGACACCTACACCCTCGCCACCGTTGATAATTACGGAGACAAATGGAAATCGACCTTCGACGGCACCTACACCTACGTCTTGGTTCCCGAACCTTCAACCTACGCCCTCTTGCTAGGACTCCTCCTCTCCGGCTTCGCCGCCTATAAAAAGCGTAAAGCTTAAGATCCTACACTACTTCACATAAAACCCGCCGGTACCACGCCGACGGGTTTTTTTGCGCCACCCTCCCAACCCGCGTCCTCCATCGCCGCGCCCCACCTACCACAAATCCGGGCGGGCGAGCCACCCCCTCCCCAAAGAGAACCCTCAGCTTGTCCAAGAGTTAAGAACCCTGAGCCTGTCGAAGGGCCAAAGGGTCAAAAGGTGTATCACCCTGAACTTGCCGAAGGGTCGAAGGGCCGAAGCTCAGCAACACTATGACAAGAATTATGAAAATTTATCTGTTGACTATTCTAATATTACAATTGGTCTGTATATACCATTATATCTAAGGATATTGATACACATATAAAACCCAATTATAAGATGAATCTTCAACCCATACACAGTAAACGATTCGGCGGACTGCTCGCTTTGATTTGCCTTCTCACCGCCCATTTGGATGCCGTCGAAAGACTCACCGCCTCTGATGGCGAAGCCGGAGATTATTTCGGTGGAGCACTGAGCTTAGATGGCTCCTCCCTCCTCGTGGGTGCGCGAAATGATGCCCATGCTGGTTTTGATTATGCCGGCTCCGCCTACCTCTTCCGTGATATCGACACCAACCCGAATCCAAGCATCACCGAAAACATCAAGCTCACCGCCTCTGACCCGGCCCAAGGTAATGGTTTCGGCGCAGACGTAGGCCTTTTGGGTAACAGAGCCCTCGTCGGCGCACATTCAGATAATAATGGAAGCATTCGTTTTGCCGGCTCGGCATATCTCTATAGGAATCTCGACACCGCCACCGGCACCGTCACCGAAGACGCCAAGCTTACCGCTTCCAATCCCGACCAAAACGATTATTTCGGCTTTAACTTAGGTCTTTCGAGCAACATCGCTCTCGTTGCTGCGTATGGAGATAACCATGTAGGCAAAACGAATGCCGGCACGGGATACCTCTTCCGAAATCTCGACACCGTCACCGGCACCGTCACCGAAGACGCCATGCTCACCGCCTCCGATGCCGCCACAGAAAATTATTTCGGTAAATCCATAAGCCTCGTCGGTGATACCGCCCTCATCGGCGCGGACGGTGCAGACCATGGAGGATTTACATTTGCCGGCGCGGCATACCTCTTCCGCAATCTCGACGCCGCCGCCCAGGGCAGCACCGTCACCGAAAACGTCAAGCTCACCGCCTCCGATGCCGCCGAAAACGATCGCTTTGGGCACGCCTCCAGCCTTTCCGGCTCATCCGCCCTTGTTGGCGCCCGATTTAATAGCCCCGGAGGGATAACTAAAGCAGGCTCGTCGTATCTTTACCGCGATCTCGACACCGCCACCGGCACCGTCACCGAAAACGCTAAACTCACCGCCTCCGATGCCGAAGCAGACGATTGGTTCGGGCAATCCAATAGCCTTGATGGTGACAGCGCCCTCGTCGGCGCTCCTCGAGATGATCATGGGAACCTTGTTAATGCCGGTAGTGTTTACCTCTTCCACGATCTCGACTCCGCCACCGGAGTCGTCACCGAAAACGTCAAGATCACCAACTCCGATGCCACCGCCAACAGTCAATTTGGCTATTCCGTGATCCTCAAGGGCAATCGCTTTTTTATCGGTACCTATTCCAAAGAAACCGTTTACACCGGTGAGATTGACGCCCTCATCAAGGTGGATGGTGGCGGTGACAATAAAGTCATCAAGGGCTTCAGTTTTGAATCGAGAGAGGACTGGATAGTCGGCGAAAACACCGACAACAATAAACTTACCCTCTCGGCGGGCGATAGCGCCGATGTCACCAGCACCGGCAAAGCCGTTTACGTCGGTAAAAATGTCGGCTCCGATGGCAATGCCCTCATCATTGAAGGTGCCCTCATCGCCAAAGACGTCTTTATCGGCTCGGTGGACGGCAATACCGGCAATACCCTCCAGTTCGACGCCGGTTCTACCTTCGACCTCTCCGACATCTATATCGCCGATGAGAACATCCTCAAAATTGAAGGTAACTACATCGACCCCACCACCCTCTTTGGACTCCTTGATGACACCAATCTCCGGGTCGAGGAAAAAACCGGTGGCACCTATACCCTCGCCACCGTTGATAATTACCAAATCAAATGGAAATCGATCTTCGACGGCACTTACACCTACGTCATGGTTCCCGAACCTTCAACCTACGCCCTCTTGCTAGGACTCCTCCTCTCCGGCTTCGCCGCCTATAAAAAGCGTAAAGCTTAAGATCCTACACTACTTCACATAAAACCCGCCGGCATCCCGCCCGCGGGTTTTTTTGTGTCAGCCAGCCCCGACCCCTGAACCCCGCTCAAATAGGTAAGGCCCTCAGTGCTCTGATTTTTAACCACCCGCTTCGCTGGAGGCACGGAGATACGGAGGAGGCTTGCTTGGCATATGGAATTAAAACTATGCCTCATCATGACCGAACCACTGATTGAAGAAGATCATTGGTGCTGCAATTGAAGTGCACCGCTATTAGGGGCCGGGTGGGACTACTGATGAATTTTAATGTGTCCATTTTGAAAGATGGAATCAAGCGCTTCGTCCTATAATTCCAAACCTATCACTCCTCCGTGTCTCGCTGCCTCTGTAGTAAAACTCTTCGGCCCCAAAGCTCAAGCCCTTCCTCTTCTCCGAGGTAATGGAGTGTTCAAGTTTTAATTGATCCACTAAAATTGCCGGGTTTTTTTGTGCTAGAAGTAAACCACGAAGGCACTGCGCCACTGGCTGTCGTCCTTCTTTTTTCCACCGACTTCACTGTCAAAGTCTTTGCGGTAGGAAAGCTCCAGCCCGAAGACATCGGTTAAGCGTGTTCGAAACGCTGCGGTAAAATTGTAATCATATAAATCCGCATCCTTGATGTTGCGAAAGTAATTAAACTTTTGGGAAATGGTGGAGCGCTTTGATACTTTCCAGGTAAATTCCTGAAAGACATTCGCAATTTGGTTCTGCCCGTTGCGCAGATCGGCGGGATTGCGCGCCTTGTAATCCTCAAAACCAATACCACTGCCGAGGTTGACCTCCATTTTATCTTTGTAGAACTTGAATTTATAACCCGCACCCAGCGAATACTTGGTCTCATGTTCAATTCCTTTAACGTTATCGATCCGGTAACCGAGGGCGTTTTGGACAAACCACGAATTTGAAAAACTGCGGCGATACAGCGCAGAAAGGTCATACTTGTCGCTCGTGACCCGCGTGGTTCCATTGCTGTATTCGTTTTCGCGGAAGCTGTAGGAACCGCCAAAACGGTAAAAATTCTTGCTGCCCTTGGGTTGTATCGACAATTGCCCGCGCGCATACTGCTCGGTCCAATCACTGTTCCCGGTGTTGATATTGAGCCCCAGGCGCAGATTCCCGCTCCATGAAGGCGGGGTTTTGAATTCTTTAATATGCTTCCAAATACGCAAATGCATCGGCGCTTTGGGCTCCGCTTGCGCGACTGCTGGCTTCGGTGCGGGCTTCGGTGCGGGCTTCGGTGCGGGTTTCGCGGCTACCGCAGGCTTCGGTGCGGGCTTGGCGGCTACCGCAGGCTTCGGTGCGGGTGCAGGCTTCGGTGCGGGCTTGGCGGCTACCGCAGGTTGCGGCACGGGTTTCGCGGCTACCGCGGGTTTCGGTGCGGGTGCAGGTTTCGGTGCGGGCTTGGCGGCTACCGCAGGTTGCGGCACGGGCAAGTCCTTGGTCGAAGCAATGGAACTGCGGGGTAGCTTTAAATCGCCCAGAACCTTAGACCGCAGGTGCAGGGTTTGTGCATCCGAGCCGGGCAGCACTTCCCCCAAGAGACGTTCCCCGCTCTTTAGTTGTACCTCCTTGGTCGCTGCGGCGATGCTCAGTGGGAGCAATACCATTAATGTCCAATACCTTATCCGTTGCTGATTCATTTTTTAAATTTATCCCCTTCTGTATCGCATTTTTAAAACCATAGCAAGCGTATGCCTTACCCTACACCGCCGTTTCTGTAAACCTTTGTTCGCGGATTACCGTGATTTCTACACTGCCCGGATAGTTCAATTCGCTCTCAATCCGACCGCGAATGCGGCGTGCGATTTGTCGGGCATCCTCGTCTGTGACACTACCGGGGTCCACAATCACCCGGACCTCCCGGCCGGATTGAATCGCAAAGGCATCACTCACCCCTTTTTCTTCTTTCGCAATCGCTTCAATACTCCGCACCCGCCCGATGAAACTATCAATCGAAGAAGTGCGTACCCCCGGTCGCACCGCTGAGAGCGAATCACCCACCATCACCAGCCCCGCATAGACGCTTTCCGCCGGCACTTCCTTGTGGTGCGCCGCAATCGCATTCACCACCTGCGCGCCCTCGCCACAACGCCGCGCGATGTCCGCCCCCGCAATGGCGTGACTGCTGGCGTAGTCCTCGTCCACCGCTTTGCCGAGGTCGTGCAATAATCCCGCCCGCTTCGCAATGACGGGGTCCAGACCCACCTCCGAGGCAAGCAGGGCACAGATATTCGCAACCTCAATGGAATGCTCGAGGGTGTTCTGATTGTTTGAGAGCCGATAGTTCAACTTGCCCAACAAGCCCACGATTTCGGGGTGCATCGTGCTGAGACGCAGACGGCGCAGTGCGGTCTCACCGATCTGCACAATATTCGCACCCATGTCGTCCTCCGCCGCAAGCACTGCCTCCTCAATACTCGCGGGTTGGATGCGGCCATCCCGCAACAAGGCCTCCAGTGCAATCCGGGCAATCTCGCGACGCACCGGATCAAAGCTCGAAATCAAAACCGAGTCGGGGGCCTCGTCGATCAAGAGCGTTGTCCCGGTGGCATGTTCAAAGGTGCGGATGTTGCGGCCGTCCTTCCCGATGATGCGTCCCTTGAGCGCTTCCTCCGGGAGAGCCACCACCGTCGCAGTGGCATCGTGCATCGGCTTGCTGGTGATGCGTTGCATCGCCGCCAGTAAAATACGTTGCGCTTCCTCCTTTATCGAGGACTCGCTCTCCCCTAGATATTCCTGCCGCAAAGACCGCAGCTCCGTTTCACATTCCCTTCGCGTGTCCTTGAGTAATATTTCCCGCGCTTCCGCCGCATCCATTTGGCTGATTTGGTGCAGCTTCATGCGATACAGGCGGCGGGTCTTCTCTGCCTCTTTGTCGCCCGATTCCATTTCCTGTTGCGCGTCCTCAATTTCCTGTGCCTTGCGCGTCAACTTCTCACGTTCCAAATTGAGCTGAGATTCAAGCCGCGCCAGTTCGCGCCCCTGCAAATCCTGTTCCGCTTCTTTGCTGCGGAATTTTACCTCCAGCGCCGATTCCTTTTCCCGCAAGGCCAGCTCCGCTTCTCTCGCTTTCACCACTCCGGTTTGTTCACGCGCCTGCAGGAGGGTCAGGTAATACCGCCGCAGCAACAATGCAGTCACTGCCGTCGAGGCACCCGCCACTACAAAGATCACGGTGAGTGAGTTCCAGTCCATAAGTCTTGTGCTATATCAATAGTAAAGACAACCGGGGTAAATTGCCCTCTTAGGTCAAATCGCCTACCTTTGAAGCAAAAGCACACAATCTGATGTTACTGCATTAAATCCCTAATTCGCTCAATTTCAAGCACGTATCGAACTCCCTAGCGGCGCTCCGCAAACCAGCGCTCCACCCCCGCCCGGTCGCGGCAATTCAAGACCTGTTCCTCCGGCAAACAGCCCTTCCGCGCAATATTCACCCCCGCCAGATAATACTCCAAGCCCCCGGTGCTATGCGCATCGGGATTGATCGCGCAATGCAGTCCGCGCTCCGCCGCCCGCCGCCACAGGCGCCAGTCGAGGTCCAGCCGTTGCGGGTTCGCATTGATTTCAATGATCACCCGATTCGCAATGGCGGCATCAATGATTTTTGCCAAGTCGATGGCGTAGGGTTCCCGCCGCAAGAGCAGGCGCCCGGTCGGGTGACCCAGCATCGTGGTCGCGGGGTGCTCCAGCGCACGTATCACCCGCGACGTCATGTCCGCCTCACCCATCCCAAAGGCCGAATGCACCGAAACCACCACGTAATCCAAGGCCGCGAGCGTCGCATCCTCCAAATCCAGTGAACCATCCTTTAAAATATCACACTCAATCCCCGCAAAGAGATGCGCCGCACCGGAACCGGTGGCATTAAAGGCGCGGACTTTTTCGAGCTGCTTGAGCACCCGGCGGTCATCCAGCCCATTTGCCTGAAAGCTCGCTTTCGAATGATCCGCCAAGCCGAGGTATTCAAACCCCAGTTCCCCCGCCGCCTGCGCCATCGCCTCCAAGCTGTCCCGCCCGTCCGAGGCATCGGTGTGATTATGAAAAACCCCCTTCACTTTTTCCGGCTTCAAGAGCTCCGGCATCGCGCCGCCCTCCGCCGCTTCCAATTCGCCCATCCCCTCGCGCAACTCCGGCGCGATCTCCGCCAAGCCCAGAAATTCAAACAAGCCCGCCTCGGTCTCGATTCCATGCCCCTCAGGCTTCGCATCCGCCTCACCCTTCTTCGTCAGGCCCCACTCGCTCAAACTGTAACCCCGCGCCAGCGCCCGTTGCCTCAGAGCGACATTGTGCTCCTTCGATCCCGTAAAATGATGCAGCGCAAAGGCAAATTGTTCCTCCGGCACCACCCGTAAATCCGCCTGCAAGCCGCCCTCCAGTCGCACACTCGATTTCGTGGTGCCCTGCGCCGTCACCGATTCAACCGCAGGCTGCGAAACAAACCACGCCATCACCGGTTCGACCTCCGAGGCCGCTACCACAAAATCCAAATCCCCCACCGTTTCCTTCAAACGCCGCAAGCTCCCCGCAATCTCCGCCCGCTTAACCTCCGGAAGGCCGCGCAAACCCTCCAGAATCGGACCCGCCACCGCATCCGCTTTCCACCATAAATGCCGTTTCGCATAGGCCGCCCGTTGCGCGATCCCGCTCAGGATTTTCTCCGCAGTTTTTGCGCCGAATCCCTTGATGGCCGCTACCGAGCCGTCTTCACAGGCACCCTTCAGCGCCTCGATGCCCACGATCCCCAGCGCCTCGTTCAATTTGCGCACCCGCTTCGCCCCCAAGCCGGGAATCTCCAACATTTCAATCAAGCCGGGCTCCACCGAGGCTCGCAAATCATCCAAAAACGGCAACGCCCCACTCGTTCGCAATGTCGCCACCTTCTCAATCAGCGCCGACCCAATCCCCGGCACCCTTCCCAATTCATCCGCCTCCAACAGCGCATCCAAATCACCTTCCAAGGTCTCCAGCGCCCGCGCCCCGGTTTGATACGCCCGAATCTTGAAGGGGTTCTCACCCCGCAATTCCAATAAAACCGCGATCTCCTCCAGCGCCGTGACTATTTCCGTCTTAGTCATCCCCTACCCATCGCCCTCCAGAACCGATGCCAGCTCCGCCTGCAACTCGCTCAACACCTCCGGACGTACCCAGTAAATCATATCCCGACACATCTTCTTGTTTGTGATGATTCCCGCCTGCCGCAAGACCCGCAAATGATGCGAGGTCGACGGCTGCGAAAGCCCGATCCGCTCCGCGATCTTTGAAACATTGCAGGCCTCCTCACAACTCGGCTCCGATGGCAGCATCCGAAGAATCCGTAATCGCACCGGATCCCCAATCGCCCAAAATTGACGGGCCATCGTTTCCATCTCTGTGACTGCTTCCTCAGTTTGCATTGACTTATTCAAATATATCAATACGTGTATGCGTTTTAAACAAGCTCTAATTTCGTTACAATCCTCGTTCCTCCCATGTTTCCAAACGACGCCTTAGAAAATTGGCATTCCGGACAAGGCCATTGGGCCCATGTCGACCCCGCCCACTGGAACGACTGGAAGTGGCAGCTCAAAAACCGCCTCACCTCCCTCGGGGATTTGGAACAATACCTCGAACTCGACCCCGATGAGCGTGCCGGTTGCCGCTTCGCCAACCAGAAACTCGCCCTCGCGATCACCCCCTACTTCTTCAACCTCATCAATCCCGCCGATCCCGCCGACCCCATCCGTCGTCAGGTCGTCCCCCGCGCCGGAGAAACCCAAACCGCCCCCGAGGAACGCCTCGACCCCGTCGGCGAAGAAGAATCCAAAGCGGTGGA
>CBFHKU010000005.1:70852-182347 GCA_965656495.1 Coraliomargaritaceae bacterium | reverse complement strand
CCGGTAACTCGTACCCCCCGCGCAAATCTGTCCGATCAATAATTCCCGCGCCTCGGCATCAATCGCCGCAATCTCCGTTTCCGGACAATGCCGCGCCACAAAATTCACCCGCCGGATCCATCCCTCCACCGAGGCATCCCATTGCTTCAATACCAAACGACCCGCCAACACCTCCGCCGCCAACAATTCCCCCGCCGCATCCGCATCCGGTTCCCCCGCTTCAACCCGTTCCAATACCAAATCCCGAAAACGCCGCTCCCGCACACTCACCACCCGCCGCGTCGTCGCATCATAACGCGTCTCCTCCACCGCTTTGAAATCCTCCGGAAAAAGCGCCTCCAGCCACGCGCACTCCACCCGCGTCGCCATCCCCAGCAATACCGTCACCTCCCCGCGCACCTGCCGCTCCTCTTGTTCCGAGGCCACAAAAAGTTCACTTTCTACCACACTCTCGCGCCGCAACTCCCCGCCCCGTTCACCCAGCAAACGACAACGCCGCGTCCCGCCATCCTTCCTTAACGCCAAATAATCCGAGAACGCCGACAGCAAACACATCCCCACCGCTTCCGACATCCCCTTCGCATCCAAATCATCCCGGTCCCCCGCGTAATCCCGCACCAATCCCCGCAACTGCTTCGCCGCCGTTCCCACCTGCCGCGCCGCCCCCGCATGAATCCCCAAACCCGCACACCGCTCCAACTTATACTCCGCCGCCCCCGCCACCTCCAAAGCCCGCAACTGCAACTCCCAATCCGAATCCTCCCCGCAAAAATCCTCAATCGCCCGCACCTGATCCCCCCGCGACGCCCCCGTCGCATTCGCACGATACACCAGGCGCCCCTGACTCAACGCCGCGATCCGCGAGACCGGTCCCAGCACCCCACGCTGCGCCGCCTCCAACAACATCCGCGCATACCTCGGATGCAACGGCAGACGCGCCATCGCCAAGCCGCGATCCGTCAATACACCCCCCGAATCCAACGCCCCCAAACTTTCCAACAACCCCACCGCCTTTTCCAAAGCCGCCCCCTCCGGGCGTTCAAACCAGGCAAAGCCCTCCAAATCATCCACCCCCGCCGAGCGCAATAACAACACCGTCTCCGCCAAATCCACCCGCTGCAACTCCGGCGTGTCACGTTCCGCCCGACCCCCATGCTCCGCCTCCGACCACAAACGCACACACAAACCCGGCCCCGTCCGACCCGCCCGACCGGTCCGTTGCTCCGCCGCCGCACGACTGATCGGTTCCACCAAAAGCGCATTGATCCCCCGCCGCGCATCATACCGCGCCACCCGCGCCTGACCCCCATCAATCACAACCCGCACCCCCTCAATCGTAATCGAAGTCTCCGCCACATTCGTCGAAACAATCACCTTCGGTCGATCCCCCCGCGACACCGCCCGATCCTGCGCCTCCGGCGACAACTCACCGTGCAGCGGACACAAATCATAGCCCCGCGCCTCCGGCAATCCCTCCAGTTCCCCCAGAGTCCGCCGAATCTCATACGCCCCCGCCATAAAAATCAAAACATCCCCCGCAGTCCCCCCGCGCACCACCTCCCGAAACGCCCGCGCCGCCCGCGTCCATACCGGCGCCGCCTCCCGTCCCAACGACGCACCCGCATACTCCACCGACACCGGATAAGTCCGGCCACTCGCCTCCACCAACGCCGCCGGTTCCAAATATCCCGCCACCCCCGCCACATCCAGCGTCGCCGACATCACCACCAACTTCAAATCCGGACGCACCGTCCGTACCGATTCCAAAGCACCCGCCAAACTCAAATCACTCGTCAAATGCCGCTCATGAAATTCATCCAGCACAACCGCACCCACCCCCCGCAACGAAGGATCCCCCAACAACTGACGCAAAAGAATCGCCTCCGTCACAAATCGAATCCGCGTCGCTTTCGAAGTCTTATTCTCAAAACGAATCTGATACCCAACTTCCTCCCCCAGCTTCACCCCCCGTTCCCGCGCCACCCGCGCCGCCAACATCCGCGCCGCCAAACGCCTCGGTTGCAAAACCACAATCGCACCCTCCACCCCCGCATCATCCAACAAAATCTGCGGCACCTGCGTCGACTTACCCGAACCCGTCGGAGCCTGCAGCACCACCCGACCCATCTTCCGGATCCCCTCCACAATTTCCCCCGCCACCGCGTGAATCGGTAAACCCTTACTTTCCATCCAAACACCCTTGCCAACTTCCCCCACCAAACGCAACCCCGCTTACAACTTCGAACATCGAACTTCGAACGCTGAACTTCCAACCCCGAATTTCTAACCACGAATGGACACAAATAAAACGAATAGGGATAGGGCTTAAGAACATCGAATATCCAACTCACCACCGAGACGCCGAGTACACGAAGATTTTCATTAAAGATTCAGTGTCAGGCACCGCTCCGTGCGCTCCGCGCCTTCGTGGTGAATAATCCGGCACAGCCGGAAACCGCTAATCCTCGCTTATAAACGCTAATATTTTTATTTTAAGGATGAGCGAAAATAAGCGCCCATCAGCGGTCGCCAGCTAAGCTGGCCTCAGGGCAGCGCTGTGGGGTTGGAAGTAAAAACGCTGAGGAGCAAAGGCACGGAGCTTGGAAATTTTAACGCAGAGACTGTGTGGTTATGGGGTTGGAAGTTGTTAGTTGAACCTTGGAAGCGTAGAAGCGACACTCTTGTCGCTTTCCAACCCAAGCCGTACAAGCAAAGCGGCAAGATTGCCGCTTCCACTGTATCCAGCGTGCTGCCCTGAATCCGGCACAGCCGGAAACCGCTAATCCTCGCTTATAAACACTAATAGTTTTGTTTTAAGGATGAGCGAAAATAAGTGCCCATCAGCGGTCGCCAGCTAAGCTGGCCTCAGGGCAAAGCACCGGAAAAACGTCCAACATCGAACATCCAACGTTGAACTTCTACCTTCATACTTTCCAACTTTCAAACTTTCCCACCTCTACGCCTTCCCACTTTCCCAACAAATAGTCCCACCTTCAACGTTCAATGTTCGATGTTCGAAGTTCTCCACCTTCCCACCTCAAATAACCTTCACGCTTGCTCCATAGCCATTTGTCCCAACACTGTCCCTTTCCGATTTATGGCGCAGCACCACGACAGTCCCTTCGATTCCATTGAAGCCGCGATCCGCGATATCGCGGACGGCAAACTCGTCATTGTGACCGACGACGAGGCGCGCGAGAACGAGGGCGACCTCATCTTTGCGGCGGAGAAGGTCACTCCGGAGGCGGTGAACATGATGATTCGCCACGCCCGGGGCCTGATCTGTGTCCCGATGCTCGGGCCGCAATTGCGTCACCTCGGGATCAATCCCATGGCGGCGGAAAACCGCGAATCCCACCAGACCGATTTTGCGGTTTCGGTCGATGCCGCGCAGGGGATCACCACTGGAATCAGCGCTGCGGACCGCGCCGAGACGATCCGTCTCCTCGGCGACCCCGCCACCCAGGCCGATGCCCTTGTGCAGCCGGGTCACGTCTTCCCGCTCCGCGCCAAACCGGGGGGCGTCCTGCAACGCGCCGGACATACCGAAGCGGCGGTCGACCTCGCCCAACTCGCCGGACTGAGCCCCGCCGGCGTGATTTGTGAAATTTTGAACGAGGACGGTTCTCTCGCGCGCCTTCCCGATCTCCTGCGTTTCAAGGAGGAACACGGCCTGAAGCTCATTTCGATTGCGGACCTCATCGAATACCGCCACACCCGCGACCGCCTCGTCGAGCACCTCTTGACCGAACCCTTTGAATCGGAATTCGGCACCTTCGATCTCCACGTCTTCCGCAGCGTCCTCGACAACCGTCAACACTTTGCCCTGAGCATGGGAACCCTCGACGCCGAGCCGACCCTCGTGCGGGTGCAAAGCGAGAACCTCCTCGCTGATATCTTCCGCGCGAAGGGTATGGGGAATTACAACGCCCTCAACCACGCCCTGAAATCGATCGCAGAAAAGGGGCACGGGGTGGTGCTCTATATCGAGCAGGCACAGGGCGGGATTCGCATACAGGAAAAGGACGGTACCGCCGCCCTCAAAACGGTCGGCCCCGCCAAGATGGATTTCCGCGATTACGGCATCGGGGCGCAGATTCTGGTGGCGCTGGGGCTAAAGAAGATCCGGCTCCTCTCCGGCACGAACCGCAAGGTCGTTGGTCTCGACGGTTACGACCTCGAAATCGTCGAACAGGTACAGGTCTAATCCCTGCGATGGCAGGGGTGCTTCAGGGGGCTTGATGCCTGTTGATATGGGCCTAAGGATGTATTATGCAGACAACAATCGAATTACCGGATGAACTGGGTCTGGAGGCGAAGCGGCACGCCTTGGAGAATGGAACCACGCTGCGGCAATTGGTGATCGATGGCCTGCGGAAGGTGATGCAGGCAACCCCGGAAAAATCCATCCCTACCGGGCAGGCTTACGCACAAAAAGTCAAGACCCCACTCTTCGTATGTGAACCCGACGCCCCCGCCTCCAATCTTTCCATCGAGGCATTAATCGCGCTACAGGAGGCAAGTCTGCGCTTCCACGACCTCAGCCAAGACTGAGTCCGCGCCCAGCGCAGGCCTTAGGCTTCGAATTGCTTGAAGAGGATTGTGGCGTTCTGACCGCCGAATCCGGAGTTGTTGCAAATCGCGACTTTCACGTCGGCTTCCCGCATGGTGTTCGGAACATAGTCGAGATCGCAATCGGGGTCGGGATCATTGTAATTGATGGTAGGAGCGACCTTGCCCTCGTGAATGGTCTTCACGCACACCGCCGACTCGATTCCACCCGCCGCACCGAGGAGGTGCCCGGTCATGGACTTGGTGGAACTCACCATGATCTTGTGAGCGTGCTCGCCCAGCGCGATCTTGATGGCGTTGGTTTCAAATTTGTCGTTGTAGGGGGTGGAGGTCCCGTGGGCGTTGATGTAGTCCACGTCCTCGACCTCGAGGCCCGCTTCCTTGATGACCTTGCAGATCGCGGTGGATAGGGCTTTGCCTTCGGGATCGGGTGAAGTGATGTGGAAGGCGTCGCAACTGGCGGCATAACCGGAAATTTCGCAGTAGATGCGTGCGCCGCGTGCCTGAGCATGCTCGAGGGTCTCGAGGAGGAGCACTCCGGCGCCCTCTCCCATCACAAATCCGTCGCGGCCTGCGTCGAAGGGACGGCTCGCAGTCTGGGGGGCATCGTTGTATTGCGTACTCATCGCCTTCATCGAACAAAAGCCTGCGTAGCCCAGCTCCGTAATCGCAGCTTCACTGCCGCCCGCCAACATGACGTCCGCCTCGCCGTCGCGCAATAAACGGAAGGATTCCCCAATCGTATGGGTTCCGGTGGCGCAGGCACTCACGATGCCGTAATTCGGGCCGCGCGCTCCGGTCTCAATCGCGACCACCCCACTGGCGATGTTGGCAATGAGGGAGGGAATCATGAAGGGCGAAACCTTGCGGGGACCTTTTTCAAAGAGACGGAAGCTTTGTTCCTGAATGGTGTTCATGCCGCCGATACCGGAACCGACCAGCACTCCGAAACGCTCGGGGTCGGGCGCGGTGCAATCGAGGCCCCCGTCCTGCAGGGCAAGCTTGGAAGCCGCTACCGCGAAATGGGTGTAGCGGTCATTGCGCCGCGCCTCTTTGGGATCCATGAAATCACCCGCGTTAAAATCACTCACTTCCGATCCCACCTTCGAGGGGTAGTCCGTGATGTCGAAGGACTGAACCGTATCAATCCCGCTCTTCCCCGCCAGCAGTGCTTCCCAGAACAGATCGATCCCGGTTCCTTGTGATGCAATTGTCCCTATGCCCGTGACGACGACGCGATTATTTTGACGCTCAATTTCCATTTCAGTATAAAATTACGAAGTTCGGGCTTATTTCAACCCTACAAATTCCAGAGAAGCGACCCCGCAATCCCCGCGATGGGGAAAGGCTCGGGCCTTGGTAAAAACTAAGCCGCATAAATGCGGCTTAGTGGGTCCTTAAAAAATCTTGAGTCGCTCTTATCCGGCTTTCTCGGTGATGTATTTCAAAACATCACCTACCGTTTGTAGCTTCTCGGCGTCCTCTTCAGGAATCTCGCCGTCGATCTCTTCCTTGAACTCTTCCTCAAAGGCCATAATCAACTCGACGGTGTCGAGCGAATCGGCTCCGAGATCATCCAAGAAGGAGGCTTCCGCAGTCACCTGTTCTGCATTTACATTGAGTTGGTCGACGATGATGGTCGTGACGCGCTGTTCGATGGTTTGGTCTGACATAGTTAGGTTCTTTGTGGTTGTTTGATTGAATCAAAGGAAGTCTCACATCACCATGCCACCGTCAACTGTAAAAACCTGGCCGGTAATGAAGCCTGCATCCTCGCTGGCTAAAAAACTCGTCATTGCAGCGATGTCTGAAGGGGCGCCCATCCGCTTGAGGGGGATCATCCCCACGATCGCCTCCTGCTGCTGTTCGTTCAATTCCGCGGTCATGTCGGTCGCGATAAAACCCGGTGCCACCGCATTCACCGTGACGTTGCGCGCCGCAAATTCCTTCGCGAGACTCTTCGTGAGCCCGTGGATTCCCGCTTTGGTCGCGGCGTAATTCGCCTGCCCGGCGTTCCCCATCAATCCGATCACGGAGGAGATGTTGATGATGCGGCCCCAGCGTTTCCGCGTCATGGGGCGCGCCAAATACTTACTCCACGCAAAGACACTGCTCAAATTCGTCGCGATAACATCATCCCAGTCGGCGTCCGACATCCGGAACAATAAACCATCCCGCGTGATCCCCGCGCAATTCACGAGAATATCGACCGTCCCGTGTGTTTCCAAAAACGCCGCACTCGCCGCTTCAATCGCAGCCCGGTCCGCCACGTCCACCGCCCGGCTCTCCGCCGAACCGCCCGCCGCAACAATCGCTTCCGCCACCGCGCCGCACGATCCCTCGGATCGACTCACGCAAATGACGTGATGCCCCGCATCCGCCAAACGTTCCGCGATTGCTTTTCCAATTCCGCGACCCGCTCCGGTCACCAGCGCTACTTTTTTTTCACTTGCTTCTGTCATAGATTATTTTCGTCCGCATTCGGCTTTAATGCCGACATCACCTGTTCTTTTTATAAACCCGTGCCAGCGCAAGCACGAATGTTACCTTTCCGCAACATTGACAACCCCGCCCTTCCTCAACTGAAGTGCTCCCATGCCCGAGCAAGAACCACAACGCCTCCAGAAAATCATCGCCAACGCCGGACTCTGTTCCCGCCGCGAAGCAGAGGCCCTCATCCGCGACGGCAAAGTCCGCCACAACGGCAAAATCGCCGAACTCGGCGATAAAGGTCAACCCGACGACGCCATCTTCGTTAACAAAAAGCCCCTCCCCACCGAGACCGCCCGCCCTGTCACCCTCATCCTCAACAAACCCAAGGGCTTCCTCTGCACCAACTCCGATCCCCACGGCGGACAAACCGTCTTTGACCTCCTCCCCGCCGACCTCCAGCGCCAACGCATGTTCTGCGCCGGACGCCTCGACAAGGATAGCGAAGGCCTCCTCGTCCTCACCAACGACGGCGACCTCGCCCACCGACTCACCCACCCCAGCAACCAAATCGTAAAGCGTTACCGCGTCGTCCTCCACCGCGATTTCAACAAGGCCGACATCCCGAAACTCCTCAACGGGGTCGAGGACGAAGGCGAATTCCTCAAAGCGGAAAAAGTCATTCCCGCCCCCGAAGCCGGCGAAGGCCACGCCCGCCGCCTCGAAGTCCACCTCCACCACGGCAAAAAACGCGAAGTCCGCCGCCTCTTCGAAGCGAACCGCTACTTCGTCAAAAAACTCGTGCGCGTACAAATCGGTCAGATGGTCTTGAAAGGTATGCCGAAAGGCGGTATCAAAATCCTCGCACGCAAAGACATCGAACGCCTCTTTCTCAATTCCCGTTAATCCAACACCAACCCACCCAGCCATGCAACGCATCGACGGCAACGCCATCGCCGAATCCATCATCGAAGAACTCACTGCCGAGGTCAGCGCCCTCCCCGGTGCCAAACCCACCGTCGCCTTCATTCGCGTCGGTGAAGATCCCGCCTCGGTCTCCTACGTCCGCAAAAAAGAAAAGACCGCCGCCCGCATCGGAATCGGCAGCCAACTCCACCTCTTCCCCGGCGACGTCACCCGCGAAACCCTCTTTGAACGCATCGACGCCCTCAATGCCGACCCCGCCGTCAGCGGCATCCTCGTGCAGGCGCCCCTCCCCAAACACCTCGACGAAACGGAGACCTTCAACCGCGTCGCCCCCCACAAGGACGTCGACGGATTCAACACCGTCAACATCGGCAAACTCTGTCAGGAAGACGACTCGGGTTTCGTCGCCTGCACCCCCGCCGGCATCGTTGAACTCATCGCCCGCAGCGGAATCGAGACCGAGGGCAAACACGTCGTGGTCCTCGGGCGCAGCCAGATCGTTGGCAAACCCGCCGCCCTCCTCATGATGCGCAAAGCCCTCCCCGGCAACGCCACCGTCACGGTCTGCCATTCCCGCACCGCCGACCTCCCCGCCATCACCCGTCAGGCCGACCTCATCATCGCCGCGATCGGGCGCCCCCATTTCCTCACCGCCGACATGGTCAAGGACGGCGCCGCCATCATCGACGTCGGCATCAACCGCGTCGAAGATCCCGAGGCGAAACGCGGCTACCGCCTCGTCGGTGATGCCGATTACGACGCCATCGCCCCCAAGGCGAGCCACCTCACCCCCGTCCCCGGCGGCGTTGGCCCCATGACGGTCGCGATGCTCATGCACAACACCCTCCGCGCCTTCAAACTCGCCCAGGCCCAGGACTGAGCCGCCCCTCCCCCCATGAGCATGAGCGAATCCGGCACAAATCAACAACCCGCCAACGTCCTCGACACGATCCTGTCCGACGACGGCCCCATGCCGCCCGCGCGACTCGGAATCCGCAGCCTCGCCTTCCTCCTCGATTTCATCCTTTGCAGCGCCATTGCCACCCTTCTCATCTGGAAGATCTTCCTCCCGATGTCCCACCCCGGCAGTTTCCTCGAACTCAACGAATGGGTCGACCAACTCCTAAAATGGATGCAAAGCACCGAGGCCACCCGCGAGACCATGCCCGAACCCGGCAAGGACCTCCTCGCCGCCCTCCGTTACGCCTCCGAGGTCCAACTCCTCACCTTCTGGGCCTACTTCGGCATCGGTGAAATCTTCCTCGGCGGCTCACTCGGCAAACGCGCCTGCCGCCTCCAATCCATCAGCACCATCACCCTCGGTCCCCTCAACTTCTTCGCCGCCTTCCTCCGCGCCGGACTCAAAACCGCCACCCTCTTCTTCCTCAGCCCCCTCCTCCTCATCGCCACCCTCCTCACCCTCTGCTTCAACAAACGCCGCCAGATGGGACACGACCTCCTCTCCCGCACCGCCGTCATCGACCAAAAACATTTGAAAAACGAACTGCCACCTCAGAGCTAATCCATCCCATGAGCACCCAAATCGCATTTCTCGGAGCCGGACGCATGGCAAGCGCCATCATCCACGGCCTCCTTCAAAACAAACACTACGCCCCCGCCGAAATCGCCTGCACCTGCGGCGACGACCCCTCCGGCCCCGAACTCGCCGCCACCACCGGCATCACCTACGCCCCCGACCTCGCCCCCGCGATCCGCGACGCCCACACCCTCGTCCTCGCCTGCAAACCCCAGCAGCTCCCTCAAATCGACCCCGAACTCATCGCCGCTACCGAGGGCAAACTCATCCTCTCCATCCTCGCCGGCACCCCCCTCCAAAAACTGCAATCCACCTTCCCCAAAGCCCGCAACATCGTCCGCACCATGCCCAACACCCCCGGGCAAATCGGCGCCGGTATCACCGCCTACACCCCCGCCCAGGCACTCGACCCCGAAGACGAACAACGCGTCAAAGCCATCCTCACCGCCCTCGGCAATTACCACGCCGTGGAGGAATCCCAACTCGACGCCATCACCGCCCTTTCCGGCTCCGGCCCCGCCTACCTCTTTGAATTCACCGCCGCCCTCCGCGACGCCGGCATCCAACTCGGACTCGACCCCCTCCTCGCCCACTCCCTCGCCCTCCACACCATTTACGGATCCGCCGCCCTCCTCCTTCAATCCGAGCAGGACCCCGAAACCCTCCGCGACGCCGTCACCTCCAAAGGCGGCACCACCGCCGCCGCCCTCAAAACCTTCTCCGACAACGACCTCCGAGGACTCATTGAAAAAGCCCTCACCGCCGCCCGCGACCGCTCCATCGAACTCGCTCAGGAGAGTTAATCGACCCTAAAACCCATTTTTCTTTTTGGAGCACTTCCTTCCGCTTCCTCTGAGGCAATGAGTGCCTGAATCGCTTTAAAAACAACTTGGAATTGTTCCTCGTATTTATTTTCCAAATTTAGGATTTTATCTGCCAAATCCTTATGGGAAACCATGAGATTGCGGAGCCGCACAAAAGTACGCATCACCGCGATATTTACCTCTATTGCCTTCGAGCTCCGAAGCACACTTGAAAGCATCGCAACACCCTGCTCCGTAAACGCCATCGGCGCATAGCGCAGCCCTTTAAGATCCGCCTTGGAGGTCACAAATTGTGACCTCCAGTCCTTGAATTCATTAGAACTCAAAACAAACATGAAATCAGACGGAAAGCGTTTGATGTTGGATGAAGAAACTACCAATCACGCGAATGAATCGCTCCCCGCCTTGATAAGGCGGGGTGACCGGCTTGACCGGTCGGGGAGGTTCCCACTCTCAGTCTCACTCCCAGTCTTACTCTTAATTTAATCCCGCTCATCCTCCGAACTTTCCCACCTTCTCGTCTAAAGATCCATTCCGTGACCTTTGTTTCTTTGTAGTAAACCTCATTCGTGACTATTCGTGATTAACCGCTTCTTAGTAAGGGTAATACCAACCACAGATGACGCAGATTTCCGCAGATTAGTTTGAACGGTGACTTGATCTGCGCCCATCTGCGCAATCTGCGGTTCAATTCAAAACCACTCCCCCTTCAAAGCTCAGCGTTCGATGTTCAGCGTTCCCTCAAAAGCGCCTCCCACCCGCGCACAAAAAAGCCCCGCAGGTGCCGGACGGATGGGAGATCTTAGCCTTTGAAATACAAGGTGGGTGCTTCCTCGAGCCTGTTTGTCTTCCGGTTTACGGCTGGACAGCGAAGCCCCAGGGTCAGCCCCCATATTCAAATCAGTAAAGGACAGATACTCCGGATGAAATCGAACACCGCAGGGTTAAAACAAATAAAAGCATTTCTCCCGCCAAAACGCAAGCGATTTGAAAAATCCTACGTCCCTTCAAAGTTCGATGTTGGATGTTCAATGTTCGACGTTCTTTACCTTCAACTTACAACCCCCTCTCCATTCGTGCCAATTCGTGTCCATTCGTGGTTCCAGCCACAAAAAAGCGGCAGGATTGCCGCTTCCACGGTATACAACCCGGTCGCCCTTCGACGTTTCTCTTATTGAGAGTAGGATTAAGAATACGAGTAGGAGTAAGGGTATTCCCGCCTCCAAACTATTCGTGCCAATTCGTGTCCATTCGTGGTTCCAGCCACAAAAAAGCGGCAGGATTGCCGCTTCCACGGTATACAACCCGGTCGCCCTTCGACGTTTCTCTTATTGAGAGTAGGATTAAGAATAAGAGTAGGAGTAAGGGTATTCCCGCCTCCAAACTATTCGTGCCAATTCGTGTCCATTCGTGGTTCCAACTAACAACCAACAACGTTCAACTAACAACCCCTTCAGAGTTCGATGTTCGATGTTCGACGTTCCTCACCTTCCCACTTTCACACCTTCCCACTTTCCCACCCTAAATTACCCCCCTCGTGCGATCCATTCACCCGCAAGCATAAATTTACATTTTAGTATTTTATATTTAATTTTATGAATCACGGCCTATAAAAGGCAAAATCAAAAGGAAGTATCGATTCCATGCCTGAAAAATTCACCCCAAAGCAAGCCTTTAATTTCACATATAAGTGAAATCTAAAATTGACATCACCCTTTCCACCCTTCACATTGGTACCTGTCAGCGAGTGGTTACGCTCGGCTTAAACGGTAGAGATTATGCGCAGGATTTCCTCCAGAAGTTACACAAAGATGACTACCGGAAATGGCGCTCCATTTATGCACGCATCACATCAGTCGCAAATTATGACTCCTACGAAAATCAAATCACCTTTCGGCACATTGAAGACGGTCTTTTCGAATTCAAACGCGGTGGTCTTCGCCTCTATGCCTTTTACCACTCCCTTCATGACCAATCGCAGCTGATTCTCTGCACCAATGGAGGTAACAAAAATACCCGCAAGCAACAAAACTCAGATATTCAACGCGCCCAATTCATCAAACAGCAATTCATGGACGCCATCTTGGAGCCACAGACAAATATCACCATCCGCTAAAAAGAATGAAAATCACCCACACAACGAAACTGAATCCGCTGGCAGATGCCATCAAGCAAACCCAGGAGGACGTCGAATACCACGTTGAACTTTGCAAGCTCGCGATCGTCGAAGCACTCCTCCAGTTTATGAAGCGCGAGGGCATCAACCGCTCCGAACTCGCCGCCCGCATGCAGGTTCCAAACTCCCGCATCACTAAAATGCTCAGCGGCGACAGCAACCTCACCATCGATACCCTTGTGCGCGCCGGTCATGCCGTCGGCGCGGACTTGGCACAGACCTTTGTGCCAAAGGGACAGACCGGGCATTGGGTCGCACACCCAAAATCCAAGCGAGGCGCAGACAACTGTCTGCCTCCAAAGGCGTATCGAACCAAAAGGAAAAAGACAAAGCAGTCCAGCCCGGAAGGAATCCAAGCACTCTAAGACTTGAACCCTTGTCGCGGAAGGAGGCGCGGAACCAAAAGAATGGAATCCCAATCGCAAGCAAAGCGGCAGGATTGCCGCTTCCACCGTATGCAGCCTCTGTCGCACTTCGACGTTCCTCCTTATTGAGAGTAGGATTAAGAGTAAGATTGGGAGTAAGACCTAGGGTAATCCCGCCTCCAAACTATTCGTGCCAATTCGTGTCCATTCGTGGTTCCAACTAACAACCCCTTCAGCTCCTTCAAAGTTCGATGTTTAACATTCACGCTACCATCCGACTTTCATACCTCCAGCAAATTACAAATAACCTCTCCGCTTTTCCCTTGCGGGTGTGTGAGTGCGTCTTAGATTTTTCGGCATCCACCGAGCATGCGATGTCTTATATTGAAAAAACCCTCTCGTCCGAAGAAGCGATTCAATCAACCTTTAAGCTGCATTGGATAGCGTGGTTGCGGTTTGTGGGTTGGATCGTGTTGGCGATTCCGACTTTTGGGATTACTTTGTTGGTGGCGGGTTATGAATACCTGCGCCTGAAGTGCATTGAACAGGCGGTCACCAACAAACGGGTGGTTTTCAAGAAGGGCATCATCAGTCGTCACAGTGAGGAGATGCGCCTCGGTTCGGTGGAGACGGTGGAGATTCGTCAGAGTATTTGGGGTCGTATTTTCGGCTATGCCACCATTGCGGTGACGGGTCGCGGGGTGAGCGATGTGCAGTTGAAATGGATGGCGCAACCGTTGGAAGTGAAGCGCGCGATCGAGGACGCCCTGCATCAGGGTTGAGGCGCGTGGTTTAGCCCGCCTGCCAGGCTTCCATGGCGGCGCGGAAGGGCTCGCTCCAGGGGGCGGGTTGATGGGTCTCGCCGGAAAGTTTGCAAAGGGTGCGGGTGCCGTCGCAGTGGAGGGTTTCGCCCTCGCCGGAGGTGATGCGGAAATGCATGGTGACGCCGCTGGCGCGAATGCGATCGATGGTGTAATGGACGCTGAGCTCGCCCGGTTTGCGGACCGGTTCGCGGAAACGGGCTTCGAGTCCGTGCACCACTACGTAAATATCCTCGTCGCGGTCGGCATTGAAATCGGGGACGCCGAGGAGGTCTTGAAAGAAGGCCTGTTGGGCGCGTTCAAGGTGGAGGAAGTAACGCGTGTGATGGAGGACGCCTAAGGCGTCGAGTTCATCAAAATAAACGGAAGCGGTGTGGGTGTAGGTTTTGGGCACGATAAAAGAACGGAATGCCGGGGCGGAACTTACGGTTAAGGGAGAAGGCATGAAAGTGGGAAAGTATGAAGGCATGAAAGTGGGAAGGTGAGGAACGTCGAACATCGAACACTGAACATCGAACTTTGAAGGGGTTGTTAGTTGGAACCACGAATGGACACGAATTGGCACGAATAGATTAAAGTTGGGATTACCCTAGGTTTTACTCCTAATCTTAATAAGATGAAATATTCACCACGAAGGCACCAAGAGCACGGAGCGGTGAGTGGACAATGAATCTTTAATGAAAATCTCAGTGTAATCTGTGCCTCAGTGGTGAGTCAGTTGTTGGAACCACGAATGTGGAGGTGAGGTGGGAAGGCGTAGAGGTGGGAAAGTATGAAGGTGGGAAGGTGAGGAACGTCGAAGGGCGACCGGGTTTTATATCGTGGAAGCGGCAATCCTGCCGCTTTTTTGTGGTAGGAAGGTGAGGAAGGTCGAACATCGAACTTTGAAAAGGACGATGGGTTGGGATTACCTAAATCTAAATCATACAATTTATAGGAAGGAGGTGTTCACCACGGAGGCAGGAGGACACGGAGTGAAGATTGAAGGGGGGATTGGAGCAGGAGTAAGATTAAGAGGAAAATTAGGTATTGGTAGGTATTTATACTTAATTGTAAAATTATAATTGACAGGCGAATTGTGTTTTTAGACGCTTTGCAGAGGCTAATTTAATGAAGGGTATGATTTTAGAATTGGGTAGCGGGATATGGGAAAGTCTGCTCACCGAGGGCTCCAAGTATGGCGGTGTTGCCTTCGGGTTCATAATTGCCTCCGCGATCAATTATTTTTTCACCCGCCTCGCCGGAAAAAGTTGTCGTGCGGAGTTGGCGCAATCCCTTGAACGTCAAAAATACCTGGATCAACAAATGCAGATTAAGGACGCCCGCATCGAGCGATTGCATCAAATGATTTATGAAAAGGAGAACCTATGAATAACTTGCTCGTGATCCTTTTATTCTGTTTGGCGATCAGTCCCGGACTTTATGGCTTTTTCATGGCGCGAAGGCGGCGCATTCTGGCAGAACAGGAATGCCGGATTTCAGCTGCCATCACCGAATTGGAACAGATGCTCTGCGATGCCGTTTTAATCAAGGGCGACCTTTGTCATGATCGGGTCTATCAATCCATGCGCCAGATTCAGAGCTGCCAACACTACCACTTAAAAGGCGTCCTTCGCTCCCCCAAGCCCGGGCAACTTGCCTTCATCCGGCAATTCCGCCGTGAGTTGGATTCCCACGAACCCCGTCTCCGTCATTCCATGGAAACTTTTGCCTCCGCCTACCTACAGGCGGCACGGGTTAAGCACCCCTTGCGCTTCTACCCCGCGATCCTGTGCTTGCTGGTCTTCAAATGCGGTCGCCCCACCCTCCGGCATCTCCGCAACCTCGGCAACACCTGCAAAACCGTTAAGCAAAACCTTCAACGGGAATACGTTGCCCGTTCCATGTCCGAACTCCATGCCTGAGGCCCCGGGTTCTTGCTAATGACTCACCACCGAGGCTGTTATTCAATATCGTACTTTCTCACCTTCCCATATTTGCCATCCCTTTAAAGTTCGATGCTCGATGTTCAATGTTCGGGGTTCCCAACTGCCTTCCCACCTGCGCGCTTTCCAACTGCAAGCAAAGCGGCAGGATTGCCGCTTCCACGATACACAACCCGGTCGCACTTCGATGTTCCTCCTAACTAAGAGTAGGATTAAGAATAAGATTAGGAGTAAGACCAAGGGTAATCCCAACTAACAACCAGCAACGTTCAACGCCATCCCATTCGTGGTTCCAGCAACTGACTCACCACAGAGGCAGCGAGTACACGGAGATTTTCATTAAAGATTCAGGGTCCACTCACCGCTCCGTGCTCTTGGTGCCTTCGTGGTGAATATTTCATCTTATTGAGAGTAGGATTAAGAATAAGATTAGGAGTAAGAGTAAGTTTTAGGGTATTCCGAACTAACAACCAGCAACGTACAACGCCCTCGCCATTCGTGGTTGGGAATTGGTACTCAGGGCGGGACTTGTTCCGAGGGCGAAGCCCGACATGACCGGGCGCGCAGCGAACCGGAACACCGCAGGTGAAAGTCCCGCCATTTGAAAAATGGTACTCAGGGCGGGACTTGAACCCGCATGCCCGTGAGGGCACCACGACCTGAACGTGGCGTGTCTACCAATTCCACCACCTGAGCGCAGTTTTTGGTTAAAGCACAACTGTCATTCCTTTGCCAACTCAAAAGTGGCCTTGATCTGATTGCTCACCGTGGAAGCGACACTCTTGTCGCTTTTCAAACACCTGACGTGGAAGCGACACTCTTGTCGCTTTTCAGCCACAAGCAAAAGCGGCAGGATTGCCGCTTCCACGATATACCGTTTCTCCGTGGTGAATATTTCCTCTTACCAAGGGTAAGATTAAGAATAAGAGTAGGATCTAGGGTCATCTCAACCGCAGATGATCGGTTACAGTGTCTTAATCTGTGCTCATCTGCGCAATCTGTGGTTTAATTCAAACCCATTGCCCCTTTTCAAAGTTCGATATTCGATGTTTCTTACCTTCAAGGCACTACTCCCTCTCCATGCGTGGTTCTTTATTAGTTCACAACAAAGGCACCAAGTACACAGAGATTTTCATTAAAGATTCAGCGTCCACTCACCGCTCCGTGCTCTTACTGCCTTCGTGGTGAATATTTCATCTTATTAAGATTAAGACTGATCCCAACTAACAACCTACAACGATCATGACCGCCCAACATCTTCCTTTTCTTTCAGGCGAGTTCTGCTAATTTCATGGAATGACCATAGAAGAACGTTTGGAGGAATATTTGGATCGCAAACCGGAAGTGGCGGCGGACGCCTACGTGGCGAAGGGTGCGGTGGTGATTGGAGCGGTGACGCTGGGGCCGGGCAGCAGTGTGTGGCACGGGGCGGTCCTGCGGGGTGATATCCAGACGATTGAGATCGGGGAAGGCTCGAATGTGCAGGACGGGACAATTGTGCATTTGGCGGATGAACTCGGGGTGAAGGTCGGTCGCTACGTGACGATTGGTCACGCTGCAATGATTCATGCCTGTGAAATCGGGGACGAATGTTTGATCGGGATGCAGGCGACGGTGCTGGACGGCGCGGTGATCGGGGAACAATCGATCGTGGGCGCGGGGGCGCTGGTGACGAAGGGAACGATTGTGCCGCCGGGTTCGCTGGTACTGGGAGCACCCGCTAAAGTGGTGCGTGAACTCAGCGCGGAGGAGCGCGCCGGAATCCGCGAATGGGCGGACAAATACGTGGCGGTTGCAAAAGGTCACAAGGCCCGCTTCGGTTCCGAATTATAAGCCCGGTTTGCTTTCTTTAGATTCGCGGTTTTTCTTCGTTGCCAGTTGAGACTAAATCTCATTGAATGCTCTTATTAGCTATGCGACTGGATCGAATAAAAAAAGACGGCCTCTTCCGTGTCACGAAACTCGACAGCGGGAATCCCTGCATCGCGCGTCTGATGACGATGGGATTGTTGCCGGATCAGGAATTGCGCCTCACGCACGAGGCCCCGCTGGGGGATCCCATCGCGATTGAATTCAACGGTTGTCAGATGAGTCTGCGGATTGAGGACGCGGCGCGGATTGAAGTAGAAGCGATCGGATGAATGCGGACCGCCAGTTGAGCGTTGCGCTGATCGGGAATCCGAACACCGGCAAGACCTCCCTTTTCAATATGTTGACCGGCCTGCACCAGCACGTCGGGAATTACGCGGGGGTCACGGTGGAGAAAAAGACCGGGACCTGGACTCTTCCGAGCGGGGAACGGGTCGATCTCATCGACCTGCCCGGCACCTATAATTTAAATGCGGTCTCGCTCGATGAACGCGTGGCGGTGGACGTTCTGGCGGGGCATTCCGCGGATGCCGTCCCACCCGACCTCGTGATCGTGGTGGTCGATGTTGAAAATTTAAGACGGAATCTCTACCTTGCCTCGCAGGCCTCGGAGTTGGGCGTGCCGATGGTGATTGCGTTGAATTGCTGGGACGTAGCGGAGCGCAAGGGTTTGCAAATTGACAGCAAACTACTGGAGCAACGCCTCGGGGTTCCGGTGGTGCCGACCGTGGCCCGCACCCGTCGCGGCACGGGAGCCCTCGCGGATGCGGTGACCCGCGCCCTCGAGACTGGACCGATGCTGGTGCGTCCCCGTTGGCCCGAAGCAGTCACGGAATCGCTGGACTATTTGCGCAGTGAATTGATCGAGCACCGCGGGGAAGCGCTGCGCGAAGGGGAACTGCAACGCCTCCTCTTTGACAAACGCAGCGCGGTGGCGGAACGCCTCAAGACCCCCGCGGCGGAACGCGAACCGATCCTGCGCCGCGCCCGCGAACAACTCCACACGGGGGGCTATCAACCCGATGCCGCAGAATCCCTCCTGCGCTATCGTTTCCTCAACCCCCTTCTCAACGACATTCTCGAACGGCAGGCCGCCATGAAAAAACGCAGCGCCTCCGAGAGCATTGATCAACTCCTCCTGCACCGTGTGTGGGGCCTCCTCGTCTTTGTGGGGATGATGTATGTGGTCTTTCAATCGGTGTACACTTGGGCGGGGCCGCTGATGGATTTAATCGAGGGCGGGGTTGGGAAGCTCGGCGATTTCGCGGGCGGGTTTTTGACGGCGACGCCCATGTTACAAAGTCTGGTAGTGGACGGCGTGATTGGCGGGGTTGGCGCCTTTTTGGTTTTCCTGCCGCAGATCCTGGTGCTCTTCTTCTTCATCGCGCTTTTGGAAGAGACCGGCTACATGGCACGCGCCGCTTTTTTGATGGATAAACTTTTTTCGTGGAGCGGTTTGAACGGCAAGAGTTTCGTGCCGCTCCTCTCCAGTTTTGCCTGTGCGATTCCGGGGATTCTCGCGACCCGCACGATCAGCGATCCCAAGGCGCGTTGCATCACGATTCTCATTGCGCCCCTCATGAGCTGCTCGGCGCGTCTCCCGGTTTACCTCCTTATGATCGGGGCTTTTATTGAACCGCAATACGGCGCGGCAGTCGCGGGCCTCACGCTCTTCGCGATGCATTTTATCGGGGTATTGCTGGCGGGGCCGCTCGCCTGGCTCCTGCACCGCAGTCTCCCGCGTTCCGTGACGAGCCAACCCTTCGTGATGGAGCTGCCCCATTACCGCGTGCCGCAACTGAGCCGCATCTGGCATCGCCTCTACGAGAGCGGTTCGGAATTCATCATTCGTGCCGGCACCGTGATTTGCGCCATGACGATTGTCATTTGGGCGCTCCTCTATTTTCCCCGTCCGCCCGAACTTGCCGAGGCGGTCGAAGCGACCGCGGCGGAAAGCAGCACCGCTCTTTCCCCTGCGCAACTCGAGCACCGCGTCAATGCCGCCTACCTCGAACAAAGCTACATGGGACGTTTTGGACGCACCGTGCAACCGATCTTCGCGCCGGCGGGCTATGACTGGAAGATCACGGTCGGAGTGCTCGCCAGTTTCCCCGCCCGCGAAATCATTATTTCCACCCTTGGGATCACCTACGCCCTCGGCGGGGAAATCGATGAAGGCTCGGACGACTTGCGCACCACCCTCACCAAAGCGAAATGGGAATCGGGACCGCGCACCGGGGAGGCGGTCTTCAATTTACCGGTGGCGCTTTCCATCATGGTATTCTTCGCCCTCTGTATGCAATGCGGCGCAACGGTCGCGGTGATTGCAAAGGAATTGCACTGGGGCTGGGCCGCGGGAAGTTTCTTTGGGCTAACCGCCCTCGCCTGGGTGGCGGCGGTTCTCACCTATCAAATCGGGATGTGGCTCGCCTGACGCCGGTATGCAATTTTTGGATACAGTCTTGGTCGTACTCGTCCTCCTGGGGGCGCTCGCATTTTTGTATCGCGTCTTTGGGCACAAAAAGAAGTCCGGCGGATGTGGTTGTGATTCAACAGGCTGCGATATTAAAAAAACGGATCTAAGGTCGGATCAGGGGCAATAGCCATGTGGGCGATTACCTGCTGTTGATGTATCATTCAGGATACGAAATGAAAAAATTAACCCGAAAGGACTTGTTAAATTTTTATTTATATATTAGGGTATTAGCATGTTCTTATTCAAAAGCTTGTTTCGCTGGATCGGTATTTTTAATTGCGTGCTATTGGGAGCTACCAGCGTTTTTGCTCAAGGGATGGTGGTAGTTTATGATTTTTTTCAGGACTTTGATTACGATCGTGATGGGGTTGAGTCCTACACGGACCCTAGTTCGGGTTTAAAACTAACGCTGGAAAGTGGGCCCTATAATTGGGAAAGCCTGGACGCACAAGGAGCGCCTCGACTTTATATTCAGAATCTTGGCTTACAAATGCTTCCAGGAACGAATGGCTACTCTATGACGCTGACATTTAACAAGGCAGTACGCCTTAATTCCTATACAAATAGTGTCATTAATGGCGGCGAGTCACAAACGGACAGCTCAGATAATATAATACGCTTAAGCTACCAAAATACGGATTACGATATCACCAACCACAGTTTTACAGCAGGCAATGAAACGCACACAATGCCAAGCGCCTTAGGCGCCCTCACGATAAATGCAAATGACCCAATCACCTTAACACACCTTAATGCTGACAACAAAGGGTTTATTGCTTGGGAAAAGCTATCGGTGACGGTTATTCCTGAAATAAAAAATTACAGTCTTTTTGCAGGCATCATTTATACGGGAGCTATGATAATTTTTTTAGCGCTTAGGAATCGAAATAGTTCAGGATCCTCTGGATAAAACATCTTCTAGGGCGAGACCCAGAGCAATGCCCGACCCGCAAGCCCTAGACGCCCGCGAGGGATTTGAAGATATCCTCAAAGGCGGTGACGGCGCGTTCCATTAAGCCGAGGTCAAAACTTTCGTCGGGGGCGTGGAGATTGTCGAGCGGAGTGAAGAGCCCGATCATAACGGCATCCAATCCGGCGCGCGCCTTGAAATCGGCAATGACGGGGATGCTGCCCCCCTCGCGCAGGTAGAGCGGCGCCTTCCCGAAGTTATGGGCGATCGCGGCTTGCGCGGCATCAAAGGCACCCGCCAGCACCGGCCCCTGATCGGCGGGGGTGTTCTCACGACCTGGCGGCACCACGAGGTAGGCGGAGGCGACCCCGCCGCGACGAATCCGGCATTGCACCCCCTTGGGGCAACGCGACTCAATCGCTGCGATGACGGCGTCCTGGATTTGATGGGGATCCTGAGCCGCCACGAGGCGGCAGGTGATTTTGGCAAAGGCTTCACTGGGAATGACGGTCTTGCTGCCCTCCCCCTGGTAACCCCCACCGAGGCCGTTGAATTCGAGGGTGGGACCGAAGCGCACCGCCTCGAGGGGCGAAAGTCCGTTCGCGGGATAAAAGCCCGGCACGTCGAGGAGTTTCGCATAGCTCTCCTCCGTTTCGGGGTAACGTTTCAACTCGGCGCGTTCCCAATCGTAAAGCGGCAGAACGTCGTCATAAAAGCCCGGGACGTTGACGCTGCCGTCGGGATTGTGCAGGGAGGCACAGATTTCGGCAAGCGCCTGCAGGGGATTATAGACCGCGCCCCCGTGAATCCCGGAATGCAGATCGCTGGCAGGCCCGCGCAGTTTTACCTCGAGGTCCACGAGACCCCGCAAACCGGTCGTGATGACGAGTTGTTCGGTGTTGGGACTGCCGGTATCGGAAACGAGCAGGCAGTCCGCTTTTGCGAGCCGTTCGGCGTAGCGGTCAAAAAATTCCGGCATACTGGGGCTTCCGATTTCCTCTTCCCCCTCGATCACGTAGGTGAGGTTGAGCGGTAAATCCGGATGCGCTTCCAGCACCCGCGCAAGGGCGCTCATGTGGACGACCGTCGGTCCTTTGTTATCGGCGGTTCCGCGACCGTAGAGCCGGCCCTCGCGGACGGTCGGTTCAAAGGCGGGCGAGGTCCACAACTCGAAGGGATCGGCGGGTTGCACATCGTAGTGACCGTAAATGACGACGTGGGGCCAATCGGGGTTGCCGTGTCGTTCCGCGAGAAGAATAGGATGGAGCTTGGTCTCGACGACTTCGACCTCAAAACCCAGCTGCTTCAGGAGCGCGGTGGCGTAGTCACGCGCCTGTGCCATACCCTCCGCGTAGGCGGGATCGGTAGAAACCGAGGGAAAGCGCGCGTATTCGCTGAGGGTCTTAAGCGGATCAATCATAGTAGCAGACGATGCCGCGATTTTGAGAAGATGCAAGCCGCAGCGGCGCTAAAGACCCGCTTCATAAATCGCGACCGCTTCCGGCATGAGGGCATGCAATTTGCGGATGCGCGTGGCGTCAGAGGGGTGCGTTGAAAGAAACTCCGGAGGACTGTCGGATTTTTCCGCCGCCATGCGTTCCCAAAAACCAATCGCGGCGCGGGGATCGTAACCGGCTTCGGCGGAATAGAGGATGCCGATGGCGTCGGCCTCGCTCTCGTGCAAACGGCTGTAGGGCAGCATGACCCCTACCGTAGTACCCAAGCCCACCCCCGCTAGGATCAAGCGGCGTTGACCGGCATCCATATCTCTCGTGCCAACTGCCGCCGCGAGGGTTCCGCCCGCCGCGAGGATTTGTTGACTGACGCGCTCAGAGGCATGGCGTGCCACCACGTGGGCGATTTCATGACCGATCACGACCGCGAGATCGGCGTCAGTCTGGGCAACTTTAAAAAGACCGGTGTAAACCGCGACCTTTCCGCCGGGCATCGCAAAAGCATTGATCTGTTCGGGGTCATCAAAGACCACAAATTCCCACTCGGCGTTGGAGAGATCGTGCGCCGCGACGCGGGCGATGCGTTGACCGACACGTTGGACGCGGGCGTTTAGCTCCGGGTCGGTAGAGAGCGCGGTCTCTTTTTTCAAATCCTCAAACTGGCTCACTGCCATGCGAGCGATTTCTCCCTCGGGATAGATATGCATGGCCTTGCGCCCCGTGACGGGCACAGTGGTACAGGCCGAGAAATGCAAGGCAAGCACAAGGGCTACGAATTGGGTAGTCAATTTCAGCATACCCACAGTGTAGCGCCGGAGCGGCACTTGGCAAGCCGCACTAATGTTTGAAATGACGCTTGCCGGTAAAGATCATCGCCATGTCGCGGGCGTCCGCAGCGGCAATGACTTCGTCGTCGCGCACCGAACCACCCGGTTGAATCGCAGCAGTCGCACCCGCTTCGGCGGCGGCTTCGAGTCCGTCCGCAAAAGGAAAGAAGGCGTCGGAGCAAACCACCGAACCATCGAGGGAAAGTCCGGCTTCCCCCGCCTTCCAAACTGCGATCTTGGAACTGTCGACCCGTGACATCTGACCGGCGCCGACCCCGAGAGTGCGTTCGCAACCGGCGTAAACAATGGCGTTGGATTTAACATGCTTGACGACATTCCAGCCAAAGACCATCGCGCGCATTTCCTCCTCGGTGGGTTGGCGCTTGGTGACGACCTTCCAATCGCCAGGGCGGTCGGGCATGGTGTCGCGATCCTGAAGGAGCAGGCCCCCGACCACCGAACGGACTTCCTGAAGGGAATCAGCGGGAAGGCTCCCCTTCGCGGTCATGAGGCGCAGATTCTTTTTCTTGTCAAAAATCTCGCGGGCGGCGGGAGTGAAATCGGGTGCGATGATGACTTCACAGAAAATCCCGGCGATGATGGTGGCGAGGTCCGCATCGATTGATTGATTCGCGACAATGATGCCGCCAAAGGGCGCCTGCTGGTCGGTCGCAAAGGCCTGCTCCCATGCGGTCACGAGGTTATCGGCGGATGCGACGCCGCAGGGATTGGTGTGCTTGAGAATCGCGATAGTGGGCTTTTGGAATTCCCCGATGAGGTAAGTCGCGGCGGTGATATCAATGATGTTATTGAAGCTGAGCGCCTTGCCCTGTAACTGGTCAAAGCAATCAAAGAAACTGCCGTAGAGCGCGGCCTGCTGGTGGGGATTTTCACCGTAGCGGAGGGCGGCGGCTTGCGGGAGGTCGGTCTTGAAGCGATTCGGCACGCCCGCAATGGCGGCGAGGTCGGGCTCGGCACCGGCAACCTGACCCTGCAAGTAGGCGGCAATTGCGCCGTCGTAGGCTGCAGTGCGTTCAAAGACCTTGAGTGCCAACTCGCGGCGCAAGTCTGCCAGCGCGGCCTCGTCCGCCATCGCGGCGAGGACGCGGTCGTAATCGGCAGCGTCCACCACCACCGTGACGGCGGCGTGATTCTTGGCGGCACTGCGCAGCATGGAGGGGCCACCGATGTCGATGTTTTCAATGGCGAGTTCGAAACTGACGTCGGGTTTCGCAACGGTCGCTTCAAAGGGATAGAGGTTTACAACCACGAGGTCGATGAGGTCGATGCCATGTGCTTCGGCGGCTTCGAGATGATCGGCCTTGTCGCGCCGCGCGAGGAGACCCCCGTGGATCTTGGGGTGCAGGGTCTTGACGCGGCCCTCCATCATTTCCGGAAAACCGGTGTGGTCGCTGACCTCGGTCACGGGGATGCCTTCGCTCTCGAGGAGTTTGGCGGTTCCACCGGTGGAAAGGAGGCGATAACCATGCGTTTCAACAAGGGCGCGTGCGAAGGGCACGAGTCCGGTTTTATCACTTACGGAGAGTAAGGCGGTCTTATTCATAAATAGGAATTGTTTGCGAGGTGTGACGGCATCGCTTGAGAAGAGCAGCTGGCTCCGGCTAATAGGCGCGTCCGTCTTTGTTTTCGTAATAATTGATAAAGGCGCGATTCAAGGTGGCGTAACCCCCGGGAGTTGGATACTCCCCGGTGAAATACCAATCCCCGTTATGCTCGGGAATCGCGGCGCGCATTTTTTCAACGGTTAGAAATTCGATTTCGAGCTGCCCGGTCCAGACAACATTTTTAGGGTAGACCAATTCCGCGATCTTGGCGGCGATTTGTTGGTCGGTATAACGGTCGTAGATTCGGCGCACGCAATTGACCATTTGATGAGCCGGTAGTTTGGATTGCGCGACGCATTCCTGATAGACCTCCTGCAGGAGCTCGCTGTGCCCGTCGTCCTCGAGAAGCGCGACCGCCGCCTTGAAGGCGATAAATTTCCCGAGCTCGGACATATCAATCCCGTAGCAATCCGGGTAGCGAATTTGCGGGGCGGTGGATGCCACCACGATTTTGCGCGGTTTGGTGCGGCTGAGAATGTTGAGGATCGATTCCTTAAGGGTGGTGCCACGCACGATGGAATCGTCGATACAGACGAGGCAGTCCCCTTCTTTGACGACGCCATAAGTGATGTCGTAAACGTGCGAAACCAGTTGGGCGCGGCCTTTCTCCTGCGAGATAAAGGTGCGGAGCTTGATGTCCTTGTGGGCGATCTTTTCGCCCCGGGGCCAGTTGCCCATAATCAAGTCATCGATCAGTTTTTCGGTAAGGGTTCCATCGCGCTGGGCATCGAGGAGAGTTTGCTTGACCTCCTCACGGCGATGGAGACGGAGTCCCTCCAGCAAGCCGTGGTAGGCGGTCTCCGCCGTATTGGGAACAAAACTGAAGACGCTGCGGGCGAAATCGTTGTTGATCGCCTTGACGACTTGATCCTTCAGCGCCGCACCGAGGGCTTTGCGCTCGCGGTAGATGTCGGCGTCATTGCCGCGCGAGAAATAGATGCGCTCAAAAGAACAGGGGCTGAGCTTTTGCTTCTCGGTGAAGGGCTCGCAGTAAATCCGTCCGTCGTTCTTGATAACGGTGGCGGTACCCGGTTCCAATTCGCAGACCCGCTCAATGGGTTGATTAAAAATCGTCATGAGCGCGACGCGTTCGGAAGCGAAGGCGATGACTTCTTCGTTTTGAAAATAGAAACAGGGGCGAATCCCACGGGGGTCACGCATCACGAAGCAATCCCCGTTTCCGATGAGCCCCGCGATGGTGTAACCGCCGTCCCAGTCGGCGGCGGCCTTGCGCAAAATGCGAACCGGGTCGAGGTCGGTACTTATAACTTCAGGGATCTGCCCGCCCTGCATGGTGTCGCGCATACGGTGATAGATCGCGTCGTGTGCCTCGTCGAGGTGGAAGCCGATTGCCTCGAGGACCGCCTGCGTATCGGTACCAAAGATCGGGTGCTGCCCGCGTTCAATGAGGGAATTATTGATTTCCTTCTCATTGGTAATAGTGAAATTGCCCGCCAACATGAGGTTCTTGGTCGGCCAATTCGATTGGCGCACAAAGGGGTGGCAGTTTGCGGAAGTGTAGACCCCGGAGGTGCCGTAGCGCAAATGCCCGAGCAGGATTTCGCCCCCAAAGTCGAAGTTTTCCTTCACGGTCGCAGGAAACTCCGGGTGCAGGGTGCCTGCCGCCATCAAGCGGTTGTATTCCTCCAGTTGTCCGTCAAAGATGCGAGCGAGGGGGTTGCTTTTAATGCTGCGGTCGCGGAACATATAGGGGTTCCCCGGTTCAACGCCCAGTTTTACACAACCGATCCCGGCACCATCCTGCCCGCGATTGTGCTGTTTCTCCATCAAGAGAAAGAGTTGATTGAAGCCGTAAAGCGGTGTGCCGTATTTTTCCTGATAGTAGGACAGGGGCTTGAGGAGGCGGATCATCGCAATGCCGCATTCATGCTTCAAAGGGTCACTCATGAGTAATTGTGTAGATAGGAAAAAGGCATTTCTAGCGAATGGCGATGCAAAGTTGCAATTTTGTAATAAACATGGCTCTAAGATGTAAGCCCTCAAGTCAAGCCACGCCATCCAGAAGCTAAAAATTTCCACTCATGGAACTCATCGACCTCAACCGCCACGGCGGCATCGGAGCCAATTCCCATTTCATCCGCCTCGGTGATTTCAACATTCTAGTCGATTCCGGACTCCACCCCAAAATGATGGGCAAAGACGCCCTCCCCGACCACGCCGCCATCGCCGACCGGAGCATCGATCTCATTGTGCTGACCCATTGCCACCTCGATCACCTCGGCTCGATGCCGCTCATTGCGGCCCGCAATCCCCACGCCCCGATCATTACGAGCCTTCCCAATACCTTCCTCGCCCCCCGGATGCTGCGCAATTCCGTCAACGTCATGAAACGCCAGCGCGAGGAACACGGCATCCCGGAACTCCCCCTCTTCCACCATCGCGAGATCGCCATCTTTTCCCGCCAACTCTACGGGCAACGCTTTGAGCGCAGCGAAATCCACACCAAGGGCAAGGATCAGATCGAAGTCATCCTCCATCCCGCCGGGCACGTCATCGGGGCCGCCGCGGTGGAATTTATCTACAAGCACCGCCGCATCGTCTTCAGCGGCGATATCCTCTTCGAAGCGCAACGCACCCTCCCCGGCGCCCACCTCCCCACCGGAAAAATCGACACCCTAGTGCTCGAGACCACCCGGGGCGCCAAAGCCCGTTGCCCCGAAACCACCCGCGCCACTGAAGTCGACCGCCTCATCGATTCCATCAGCGCGATCCTCGAACGCGGAGGCAGTTGCCTCATCCCCACTTTCGCCCTCGGCCGTATGCAGGAACTCTTCAAGATCATCTACGAGGCTCGAAACTTTGGGCGCCTTCCGCGTTGCCCTATTTTTGCGGCGGGTCTCGGCATGGACCTCTGCAATTACTTCGATAAAATCCGCAAAAAGACCCGCCTCATTGACTTCGACCTGCAAATGCTCGAACGCATGCGCGTTAAAGCCCTCGAATTCAACCTCCGTCCCGGTCGCGACCTCCCCAAAAAAGGGATCTACCTCCTAAGCAGCGGCATGATGGTCGAACACACACCCTCTTATAAAACCGCCGCCGCGCTCCTGCCCCACCCCAAAAACGGAGTCTGCTTCGTCGGCTATAATGATCCCGACACCCCCGGCGGGAAACTACTCGCCGACCCCGAAGCGTCTCATTTTTATTTCGACACCCTCGAATACCGCGCCCCGATCCGCGCCTCAGTCGAGCAATTCGACCTCAGTGGACACGCCAACCGCGAAGAACTCGCCGACTACGCCGTCCAATCCGAAGCGCGGGCGGTGGTTCTGACCCACGGCGATACCGAGGCTCGCCAATGGTTCAGTAAAGAACTCCGCAAGCGCATGCCCGAGAGCGAGATCCTCGACCCCACCCCGGGGGAGCAGTACACGGTGTAGTATTTAACGCCATGCTGCAGAGCAAACATCAAACACCGAGCATCAAAGACACCAAGCCTGCGCAGAATCATAAACACAGAGTATCAATGATTCCTAGCCCACATCCTTGAACACGGCCCCGCCTATTCACCGTGTTTAAATATAAGCCCTCCAATCCCCTGTGTTTAAGAATACCCCTCCGATCCTCTGTGTTTAAAATAAAAGCAAGCTCAGCGTTAAAGAACCCTTTCGCATTGACTTCCCGCGCGTGCGCCGCCCTTATCGCGGCGTGCAATTGACCGCCCCGCCGCACACTGCCGCCGGGGCGATTTTTATTTTTACGCCGCGACCATGAACGCTGAACACATCCGCAATATCGCCATCATTGCTCACGTTGACCACGGGAAGACCACTTTGGTGGATTGCCTCCTGCAACAGAGCGGCACCTTTCGTGAGAATCAACAGGTCGAGGAACGTGCCATGGACTCCATGGATCTCGAGCGCGAGAAGGGCATCACAATCAAGGCGAAGAATACCGCGGTGCGCTGGGAAAACCCGCAGGACGGGATCACCTATACCATCAATATTGTCGATACTCCTGGGCACGCGGATTTCGGGGCAGAAGTGGAACGTGTCATGAAGATGGTGGATGGCGTTTTACTTCTGACCGATGCAGTGGGCGGACCACAGGCGCAGACGCGCTGGGTCCTTCGCAAGGCGCTCGATGCGGGACTCAAGACGATTTGCGTTATCAACAAGGTCGACCGCGACACTTCACGCCCGGATTGGGTGCACGACAAGGTACTGGAATTGTTCCTTGATCTCGAAGCGGACGATGATCAATTCAACGCGCCTTTTCTCTACGCCTCCGCCAAGATGGGCTTTGCGGATCGCAGCCCCGAGGGCCCGCGCGAAAACATGACGGATCTTTTTGAAACGATTGTGGAGCGCATCCCCCCTCCTACCATCGAGGCGGGTGATTTCCGTATGCTGGTGTCCAATATCGATTGGGATGATTACGTGGGCCGCATGGCGATTGGGCGCGTGCTCTCCGGCGAGGTAAAGCAAGGTCAGGGCATCTTTGCACTCCGTAAGGACGGGCGCCGTCAACGCGTCAAGATCACCAAGATGAAAACCTTCTCCGGTCTGGCGACGGACGAAGTCACGGAGGCGGTGGCCGGTGATATCGTAGGCCTGGCGGGATTTGAGGATGTCGATATCGGCGACACCCTTGCCTTGAATGAAGACGCAGAAGCGCTGCCCTTTGTGGAACTCGACCCTGCAACGGTGCAGATGGAATTTTCGGTCAACAACGGTCCGCTGGCAGGTCAGGATGGGAAAAAGGTGACCTCGCGCCAGATTCGGGAACGCCTGATTCGCGAAACGCAGTCCAATATTTCGATTTCAGTGGAAGATACCGACGAGGGGACGAAATTCCGGGTGAACGCCCGGGGTGCGATGCAGATTGCGGTATTGGTGGAAACGATGCGGCGGGAGGGCTTTGAAGTGCTGGTCTCGCGCCCGACAGTTTTATACAAAGAAATCGACGGTAAACGCTGTGAACCCTTTGAACAGGTCTGGGTGGAAACACCGGAGGAGCACCTCGGCGGAATTATGGAGAATCTTGCCAAGCGCAAGGGCAAGGTCACCCACATGGAACACCACAATGCCGGCGTCACGGTCGAAGCGGAAGTTTCGACCCGGGGATTGATTGGATTTGAAAGCGACCTCGTCACCATGACTTCCGGCCACGGGGTCATGAGCCATTCCTTTTTAGAATACCGCCCTTATTGCGGCGAGATTTCAACGCGCCTGACGGGAACGCTCGTGAGCATGGAGCTCGGCAAGGCGATGCCCTACGCCCTCGATGCGATCCAGAACCGTGGCAAGCTCTTCATCGGCCCCGGCGAGGAAGTTTATAACGGAATGATCGTGGGGGAGAACCCGCGCCGCGAGGATATGCCGGTCAACCCCGCCAAAGCCAAGCAACTCGACAACATGCGCGCCTCCGGTTCCGACAAGGGCATTCAACTCGCCCCACCCATCAAATTTTCCCTTGAACGCGCCATTGAATACATCGCGCCGGATGAACTGGTGGAAGCGACCCCGAATTTCCTGCGAATGCGCAAGCGCGAACTCGACGCCAACAAACGCCGTAAACTCGCCAAAACCGGGAAGTAGTTCTTGGGGGTTGTTGCTTGTTCGTTGGACTTCGGACCTTAGATATTCCTAAGAGTAAGATTAAGAGTAGGAGTAAGATTAAGACTCAGGGTAATCACAACCTTCCCACTTTCATACCTGTCGCTTTTCAGCAACCGGACGTAGAAGCGACACTCTTGTCGCTTTACAAGCACCCGACGTGGAAGCGACACTCTTGTCGCTTTCCGAGCACCGGCAAAGCGGCAGGATTGCCGCTTCCACGATATCCAACTCTGTCGCAGTTCCTAACCCATCTTCTTGTTGAGAGTAAGATTAAGTTTATGAGTAAGAGTAAGGGTATTCCCAACTAACAACCAGCAACGTACAACTCCCTCCCCATTCGTGGTTCTTTTTCACCACGGGGCGCGGAGGACACGGAGCTGCGGCGTTCGATGTTCAACGTTCGATGTTGGAAGTTCGATGTTCGATGTTTTTCGTGGTTCCTTCGCTTTTCAGTAACCCGACGTGGAAGCGACACTCCTGTCGCTTTAGAACCCAAGCCGTACAAGCAAAGCGGCAGGATTGCCGCTTCCACGATATCCAACTCTCTCGAATTTCCTAACCCACCTTCTTGTTGAGAGTAAGATTAAGGGTAATCCCAACTAACAACCAACAACGTACAACTCCCTCCCCATTCGTGGTTCTTTTTCACTACAGAGGCGCGGAGGACACGGAGCTGCGGCGTTCAACGTTCGATGTTGGACCTTCGATGTTCGATGTTTTTCGTGGTTCCTTCGCTTTTCAGTAACCCGACGTGGAAGCGACACTCCTGTCGCTTTCCTAGCACAAGCCGTACAAGCAAAGCGGCAGGATTGCCGCTTCCACGTGATACAAGCCCTTCAATGTCCAAGCTTCACTCCGTGCGCTCCGCGCCTTCGTGGTGAACAACTTCCCTGATGAAGAGTATTCTGAACCGCAGATGACGCAGATTTTCGCAGATGATTTTTAACGGTACCTTGATCTGCGCCCATCTGCGCAATCTGTGGTTTAATTCAATCCGATCTCCCCGTTTCAATGTTCGATGTTCGATGCTCTTCAGAGTAAGATTAAGAATAAGAGTATGATTAAGATTAAGACTTTGGATAATCCCGCCCCTGCCCATTCGTGTCGATTCGTGTCCATTCGTGGTTCCAAACAACTGATTCACCGCCGAGGCACCAAGGCCACAGAGTGGTTATGGGGTTGGAAGTTGTTAGTTGAACGTTGGAAGCGTAGAAGCGACACTCCTGTCGCTTTTCAACCCAAGCCATACAAGCAAAGCGACAGGATTGCCGCTTTCACGTGATACATCCCTATCGATATTCCTAAGATTAAGAATAAGAGTAGGATTAAGAGTAATCCCAACGAACAACCTTCAACGAACAACACCCTCGGCATTCGTGGTTCCTTTTGCACTACAAGGCACAGAGCTTAGCTCTTCGAACTGGCTTTGCTAGCTCTTACCGCTTTCCTGCTTTTGCTACCGTAAGCAACCGAGCCTTTTGGATCTTCCACCCTAGATTCAAGCATGTTACTCATACCCCGGTCGCAAAAAAAAGCGATCTGCCCGGATATAGAACGATGATCGCGCTGAGCCGCTTCTTTTATTTTACAAACTAGTTCTTCTGGAAGTGAGACTGAGATTGTCATACCTATTAGGTATAAGTAACATAACCTAACCGTCAAGTTTTTTTGCTTATTTTTTTATATTTTTTAGTTATAAACACTTATGCCCAATAGAAGAGCAGCGCATAAACAATCGGTTACAATATCTATCCCACGGGATTTGGTTACGCGAATTGACCTCATCGCGAAGCTCACGAATCGCTCACGCACCTACATCATTGAGCACCTGGTTCGGTCGCAAATCAATTTGGAGCAAGATTCGGTTCAAGTGGATAAACAGGTCTTGGCGACCGCTCAAAAAAAGGACCTTCAATCTATGAAATAATACCATGAAAACAAAAAAAGGTCTGCGCGCCTGCCTCCTGGCACTATTACTGGCGCTCACTGCCTGTGTAGAACATGGCGCGGATTCGGACTGGATTACGACAAATGGAAGGATTGAAGGGGTCAAGCTCATGGAAGGCGGTCGCTATGGCTTTGAGCTGGTTTATGGGATTGAGCCGTTTACCAATAGCGAGGGAGCGCTTGCCGAAGGCCCGATCCGGCAGATCTATGTGGATCAGGAAAAAGCGGCAGTGCATGGGCAAGTGATTCGCTTGCGCTACATGCGGGATGAACCGGTGATTTATAAGCTGCTGGAAGCAATTGAATACCGCTAAGACGGTGGGAAGGATGAAAAGCGAGCCGCTTTACCTTGCAAGCTGGGCATTCCATACCCAAGGCTTTGGGTGAAATTCTCATGGCATCACCTGAAAAGATTCGGCTCGATGAATTGCTTTTGGCGCGCGGCCTGGCGGTCTCCCGCTCGCAAGCCAAAGCATTGATCCTCGCGGGCAAGGTCCACAGCAGCAGCGAACGGCTCGATAAGCCCGGGCGTACGGTGCCTGCTGACCTGCCGCTGGAGGTGGAGCAAGCGCCGCGCTTTGTTAGCCGGGGCGGCGACAAACTGGAGGGCTTTTTGGATCGTTTCAATATATCGATGCAGGCTTGCGAGTTGTTGGATGTGGGCGCCTCGACCGGCGGCTTCACGGATTGCAGTTTGCAGCGCGGGGCGGTGAGCGCCACCTGCGTGGACGTGGGGCGGGCGCAATTACACAATAAACTTCTGCAGGACCCCCGGGTTACGAACCTTGAAAAGACCAATGCCCGCCATCTCAAACCCGGCGATCTCCCCCGCGAGCACTACCCCCGTATCGTGATGGATCTCTCCTTTATTTCCCTCACCAAGGTGCTTCCGGCAGTTTGGCCCTTTTGCGAATCCGGCGGTTGTCTCATCGCCCTCGTGAAGCCGCAGTTTGAAGCCGAGAAATCCGAGGTCGATGCGGGACGTGGCATTATTCGGGACCCCGCCATTCAAACCCGCATCCTCGAAGGTATCACCGCCTTCGCCCTGCGCGAACTCAAAGGAGCGGAACTGATCGGCTCAATGGAATCACCCATCAAAGGAACGGACGGCAATTTGGAATACCTGATCGGCCTGCGCAAAAGCTGAGCGCGCCTGCGGTTGTTGAATCGGTTTGCGCTTTGCGGGGCTTTGCGCTTACTTAATTCACAATGAATCCCATTGAATCGATAGCCTTTGCGATCAACCGCTCCAAGCCCGGCGCGGGAGATGTGGCGCGCTACCTCGGCGGGATTGCAGATTGTGAAGGGGTGCGCACGAAATCCTTCGATAGCTATCCCCTCCCCCCTGATGCTTTGGAAGGATTTGATCTTTGCATCACAATCGGCGGAGACGGCACCCTGCTCGGGGTACTCGACGCCGCCCTTCAAAGCGGGTGCGCGCTGCTGGGAGTCAACCTCGGAAAGCTCGGTTTTCTCGCAACCTTTTCACAAGAAGAGGCCGCCCACGAGTTGCCTAATTTTATCAAAGGCGATTACCACATCGCCGAACGCAGCGTCTTGTGCGGGACGAATGCGCAGGGCAAGCGCATCCATGCCCTCAATGATATCGTCTTTAAGGAAACCCAAGGCAGCGGGCTCGTGCGCCTGCGAGTGAGCGCTGACGATAATTACGTCTCGGAGTATCATTGTGATGGCCTCATCTTTTCGACCCCCACCGGATCGACCGCTTATAATCTCTCTGCGGGTGGCCCGATTGTTGACCCCAAAGTCAGCGCTATTGCAATGAGCCCCATCTGTCCGCACACCTTTGGTAATCGTTCTGTTATTTTCTCAGATGATACCCGCATCCTCGTGGAGCGCGGACAAAGCGGCCCCAGCCCGCGGGTCACGATCGACGGGCGCAATCACTTTGATGAAGCCTCGGAGAGCCTGCCGCTTGAAATCCACCTGGCAGCGGCGCGACTGCGGCTCATGCAAAACCCCGACCATTCACATTTCGCGATTGTGCGCGATAAACTGAACTGGGGCGCACCCGCCATTCGCGATTCCCTCAGCTAAACTTTTCAAAAGGTGGACAGCGCCGAGCACATTCCAGCGACTCAAAGAGAAGCGGTACTCAAAGTCGCCCAACTCATCCGCGCCGCCGGTGGTCGCGCGCTATTGGTCGGCGGTTGTGTCCGCGACGGTCTGCTGGAGATTGAAAGCAAGGACGTCGACATGGAGGTCTACGGACTGGATGCCAGGGCAGTGGAGGCGTGCCTGCGCCCCTCATTCGCCCTCGATACGGTGGGTCGCGCCTTCGGAGTTTTTATCCTAAAGGGTTTGAATATCGATTTGGCGCTGCCGCGCCGCGAGTCAAAAACCGGCCCCAGGCACACCGACTTCAAGGTCGAGGGTGACCCCGCGATGAGCCCCGAAGAAGCTGCGAGCCGCCGGGACTTCACCGTCAATGCCATCAGTTGCGATCCCCTGACCGGTGAATGGATAGACCCCTACGAAGGCCGCGCCGATCTGCGCGCGCGACGCCTGCGTCACGTCTCTGCCGCTTTTATCGAAGATCCCTTGCGAGTCCTGCGCGGCATGCAATTCATCGCCCGCTTTGATTGGGTCGCCGACCCAACAACCATCGCACTGTGCACCCGCTTAAACCCGAAGCATCTGCCCACAGAACGGCTATGGGAAGAATGGAAAAAACTGCTTTTGAAGGGCCAACGCATCAGCGCGGGGCTTGAATTTCTCAAAGCCTGCGAGTGGTTACAGTATTTCCCGGAATTGGCGGCGCTCGTCGACTGCCCGCAGGATCCGGAATGGCACCCCGAGGGCGACGTCTGGACCCATACCGGGCATTGCCTCGACGCCTATGCCGGGCAACGCACCGGCGATGAATGGGAAGACCTCATCGTTGGCCTCGCGGTCTTGTGTCACGACTTCGGCAAACCCGAAACCACCTTTGTCGATACTGACGGGCGCATCCGCAGCCCCCGCCACGACATCCTGGGACTGCCACCCACTGAACGTTTCCTGCAGCGCCTCACCCGCCAAAAGAAAATCTTTGAGGAAGTCCTGCCCTTGGTTGAACACCATATGCGGCCCCTCGCGCTCTACCGCGACGGCGCCGGGCCTTCCGCGATCCGACGCCTCGCAGCGCGGGTGCAACGGGTCGACCGCCTGGTGCGGGTCGCCTATGCCGACAAATGCGGACGTCCCCCTATTCCGCCCGATGATTTCCCCGAGGGCAAATGGCTTCTTGAGTCGACCCGCAAACTTGACATTGAGGCAAAGGCGCCGCGACCCCTCATGCTGGGCCGCCACCTCATGGAACTCGGTGCCAAACCGGGACGGCAATTCGGGGAGATTTTGGACGAAGCCTACGAAGCTCAATTGGACGGCACCTTCACCGATGTGGATGGCGGTCTGGAATTCCTCCGCCAAAAACTCAACGACTTGACTGCCAAATAAATCGCCAAGGCTTGGCGGCCCACTCAGGTCCGGCATAGTCGATCCCGACCCGCGGGGCGCGTTGTATCGAATCCGCGCAAATTTCATAGCCGTCATCCTCGACCCATAGCCCATTGACCCGGCTTAGGACCTGTTCGTTGTGGCGGCTATTGATTTGAAAATGTCGGGTTGTGCGGCCGGGGCCCTCGACTCCCTCGACCCCGCGCAGCAGCACCGCCGCGGGATAACCCTTTTCCCGGGTCGTGAAATTCAACATCCAATGCACTCCATAACAAAGATACATATAGGCGCGGCCCGGCGACCCGAACATCACAACATTGCGGGGGGTCGGTCCCTTGTGAGCGTGCGAAGCGCGATCCTCAAAACCATCGTAGGCTTCTGTCTCGCAGATCCGCCCGCGAATGATGCGCCCCGAAGGCAGACGCCGGCAAAGCTGCTTACCCAGCAATTCCTGCGCAACAACCTGAGTGTCACGCCCATAAAATCCCTGTTTCAAGACACGTGCCATTAGAAGTCTCTCTGAGCAGTATCCACCACCAGCGTGACCGGCCCGTTGTTCTCGACCTCGATCGCCATGTCCGCCCCAAAGCGACCCGTCGCAACGGGACGCCCCAGTTCCGACTCAAGCTCCGCGACAAATTGTTCATACAGGGCGCGCGCCATGCCGGGTTCCGCGGCGCGATTGAAGGATGGACGATTTCCTTTTTTCAAACTGCCGTAGAGCGTGAATTGACTGATCACCATGACTTCGCCGCCGATCTCCTGAACAGATAGCGCCATCCGCCCCTCCACATCTTCCCAGATCCGCAACTTTGCGACCCGGGGCACCAACCATGCAATCGCGGCGGCATCATCCTGCGAACCCACCCCCAGAAAAACCACCATGCCCGCTTCGATGGCGCCCACCGTGGTTCCATCGACCCGTACCTGTGCTTTGCTAACGCGTTGTATTACTGCCCGCATCCCTTTTACGAAAATCGTCCCTTCCAAATACGCCAGCGCAATGTGAAAAATTTGCCTGCGGGAATGATTGCCAAGCACCTCAAATATGATTCCATTCTCTAACTATGACAGCTCGCGAAGATTCTGTGGATGAGGCCTCGCCCGGCTTACTCAAGGCCTCGGCGCAACAGCTTTTTGAAACGCTCATGGAGCAAAGCGCAGATCGGATCTATATCAAGGACGACAAGGGACGCTTCATTGCCGCCAGCCGCGCCCTCGCAGAAATGCACGGCTACGAGGATCGTCATGAAATCGAGGGCCTCACTGACTTTGACCTTTTTACGGATGAACACGCGCAACAGGCCCATGAAGACGAGCAGGAAATCATTCGGACCGGGATTCCTTTTATCAATAAGATTGAAAAGGAAACCTGGACAGACGGCTCCAGCACCTGGGTTTCCTCCTCCAAAGCACCGCTCAGGCTGGAAGGTTCAGAATGCGCCGGCATCATCGGAATCTCCCGTGACGTGACTGCTGAATTCATCGCTCGGGAAAAATTAATGAAGAACGAGCAACGCCTGCGCGAACAAAATGAAATCCTCCGTGAGGATTTGCAAAGCGCCCGCCACGTTCAGGAAGTCATGATCCCCGGTCGCGTACCGATAATCCCCGGCATTCAGCTCGCATACCTTTGGAAACCTATGTCCTCGGTTGGCGGCGACATTCTCAGCTTTCCTCGCAATCCTGACAAAGCACTCCTCTTTTTTCTGGGCGATGTTTCGGGGCACGGCATCACCGCAGCCTTCTACACGGTGCTCCTGAAATATCTCTCTTCGCACGAAGCCGAACATTACAGCAATAACCCTCAAAACTATCTAGGCGGCGTTAATAACGAATTATCGGGCCGTATCGAGAATGGATTCGTCACCGGCCTCGCGGGACATTTCGGTGAGCGCAAAGAAGACGGAAGCCGCCAACTCATCCTTGCCCATGCGGGTCATCCCTATGTTTTAATCGGGCGCGCCGCCACCGGAAAAATCGAACGCCTGCAAATGCCGCCGGGTGTCGTCATGGGCATCAAGGGCAGCAAAGCCTCTAAACCCACCTCCATCACACTGTATCCCGGCGACCGCTTCTACGCCTTCACTGATGGTTTGATTGAAGCCTCGAAACCAAATGGAGAGGAATACGGCTTGGATACTTTCATCGCAAATCTCGAAGAACTCGCCACGCAACCTTTAAAGGAAACCCTTGAAACCATCCACAAGCGGGTTTGCACCTTTACGGAAATGCCCGATCAACAGGATGACATGACCTGTCTTGCCTTTGAACTGTCCTAGGTTTGCTTCGCCTGATCAATCACGCTGAGCACATACGCGCTGGCGGTCTCGGCACGCAGGACATTCGCCCCCAGTCGCACCGCCTCCCAACCCGCGCCCTCAAAAGCAGCATACTCTGCTGCCGAGAAATCGCCCTCCGGACCCACCGCAATTTCAATCGCCTCAACCTGACCGGAACGTTCCCTCAAAACCGTTTGCAGGGGACGCGAATGCTCCCCCAGACTCGCTACCATCCGCAGGCAGCGATCGTCCGATCCCCCCGCCGCAAACCAGGAGCCAAAGTCTTGCGGCGCATGTAATTCCGGCAACCAAGGCAAGCCGCATTGCTTGCAGGCTTCGACCATCACAAGTCGCCATTTCTCCAGCTTGCCTGCCAAACGATCACCCGAAAGCTGCACCTCGCCCTGCGACGTGAAAATCGGCCGGATCGCCGCCGCGCCCAATTCCGCCGCCATCCGCAGGATCAAATCCATCGCCTTTCCCTTTGGAATAGCCTGTACCAATGTAACCGGGGGCCGCTCGCGCAGGTGCTCGGTCACCGACTCAATCGCAACCCGCGCCGCCTTGCCATTCGCCTCAACCAGTCGGCCCGCGTAACGACGACCCAGCCCATCCAATAATTCAACCGAATCCCCAGCCTGCGCGCGAAAAACCCGCACCAAATGATGACTCTCACGCGCATCCAAAACCGCATGCTCCGTTCCCAGTTCTGCTTCCGGAAACAAAAATGAACGATATCCTGCCATCCCTTTGAAATGGCAATTCCAGTCCCCCCGCACAAGCCCGGATGCCTCTTGTTTGAAATAAACTGCCTTTATTTAGAATAATTCTTAATAATACTTGAAAAATCTCCCAAGCTTTGTTTAATTCTAATTTCCTTATTGAGATTTAGCCTCAGTCGCGAAAGACCCTTAAAAATGCAACTCAACGCCGAATACAAGACCCTGCTGGAGAATGCGCTCGAGCGTTCCGGCTTGCGCGCCACCAAACAGCGCGAGCAGGTTTTTTCGGTCCTGCTCGACAAGCGCGATCATCCCACTGCTGAGGAAATCTACGCCCGCGCCCGCCGCGAAATGCCCTCCATCTCGCTCGCCACCGTCTATAACTGTCTTGAAACACTCACCGAAAGCGGCCTCATCCGCGCCGTGAATTTTGAGCGCGAGCCCACCCGCTATTGCCCGAACCTTACCCAACACGCCCATTTCTATTGCAAGGCTACCGGCGAAGTAATCGACATCGAATTAAACGATAACATCTTGTCGGAACTCAAAGCCGCCCTGCCACAAGGCTACCGCGCCGAGCACATCGACATCGCCTTTAACGGTCATTCCAACTGAGCCCAAAAATATAACCCTTTTAAAATCTATCCAGCTATATAATGAACGCACTCGAAATCAAAAACCTCAACGTCTCCATCGAGGGGCAAAGCATTCTCAAGGACTTCAGCCTTACCATTCCGAAAGGTGAAGTCCATGCCCTCATGGGTCCCAACGGAACCGGCAAAAGCACCCTCGCCAAAGTGATGGCGGGTCACGAGGACTACGAGGTCGAAAGCGGCAGCATTACCCTCGATGGCGAAAACATCCTCGGCGAGGAACCCGATGCGATCGCCCATGCGGGACTCTTCCTCGCCTTCCAATACCCCCTTGAGATCCCCGGCGTAAGCATCGCCAACTTCATCCGCGCCGCGCGTGCCGCGCGTCTCCCCGAAGGCGAATCCATCAACGCGGTCGAGTATTACAAAGAACTCTACGAAAAAATGGACGCCCTCAAAATGGATCGCAAATTCACGGCGCGTTCCCTGAACGCCGGTTTCTCGGGGGGAGAAAAGAAACGCTGCGAAATCCTCCAAATGTCCATGCTCAATCCCGCTTACTGCGTGATGGATGAGACCGATTCCGGTCTCGACATCGACGCCCTCAAAACGGTTTCCGAGGGCGTCAACCTCATGCGTGGACCGGAGCGCGGCTTCCTCGTGATCACGCACTACCAGCGCCTCCTCGACTACATCGTCCCCGATGTCGTGCACGTTATGTTTGACGGACGCATCGTTCACAGCGGCAGCGCCGAACTTGCCCGCGAACTCGAAGCCAAGGGCTATGACTGGGTCAAAGAAGCCTTTGCCACCACCGCCTAAACCTCCACCACTCGCACAACATGAGTAATACCGAAGTACACGACGACGCCATCAACGTCGATACCGAGAAGGGTAATTTCTCCTACCCGGAGGACTACGCCTACGACGCCGGGGTCGGCCTCAACGAGGACACGATCCGTTATATTTCAGACGTAAAAAAAGAAGCGGACTGGGTACGCGAATTCCGTCTGCGCGCCCTTGAAATTTTCAACAAGAAGGCGATGCCCACCAACTGGGCGACGAAGGATCTCGAAAACATCCATTTCGATAAAATCCGCTACTACCTTTCAAAAGGCCAGCAACCCAGCCGCACCTGGGACGAGGTTCCCGACGACGTAAAGGAAACCTTCGAGCGTCTCGGCATTCCCGAGCAAGAGCGCAAATTCCTCGCGGGGGTCGAAGCCCAATTCGATTCCGAGGCCGCCTATTCCCGCATGAAGGAAGACCTCGAAAAAGAAGGAGTGATCTTCGTCGGATCCAGTGAGGGATTGGAAAAATACCCGGAAATCTTTAAGCCCTACTTCGGTAAAGTCATTCCCTCCACCGACAACAAGTTTGCCGCCCTCAACAGCGCAACCTTCTCCGGCGGCAGCTTCATCTACGTCCCCAAGGGCGTAAAACTAAAACAACCCCTCCAAGCCTATTTCCGGATCAACGCCGAAAACTTCGGACAGTTCGAGCGCACCCTCATCATCGCTGACGAGGATTCCGAAATTACCTACATGGAAGGTTGTACCGCTCCGAAATTCGAAACCGCCACCCTGCATAGCGCGGTGGTCGAACTGGTCGCACTCAAAAACGCCAAGATTCAATACATCACCGTCCAGAACTGGTCCAGCAATGTCTTTAATCTGGTCACCAAGCGTGGCATGGCGGACGAGGGCGCCGAGGTCAAATGGATCGACTGTAACATCGGTTCACGCCTCACCATGAAATACCCCGGCGTGGTGCTCAAGGGTCGCGGCGCACGCGGTGAGGTCCTCTCCATTGCCCTCGCCAACAACGGCCAGCATCAGGACACCGGCGCGAAAATGATCCACCTCGCCGACGACACCACCAGCAATATCATTTCAAAATCGATTTCGATCGGCGAAGGTCGCTCCACCTACCGAGGGCAGGTGCACATGCCCAAGCACCTCAAAAACTGCAAAAACAATACCGAGTGCGACGCCCTCCTTATCAATACCCATAGCCGCACCGACACCTACCCCGCCATTACCACTCGCGGGCAAAACAACACCGTGCAGCACGAGGCCAGCGTCTCAAAAGTCAGCGCCGAGCAAATCTTCTATATGATGCAACGCGGACTTTCCGAGGGCGAAGCCATGAGCCTCGCCGTCAACGGATTCGTCAACGAACTTCTCAAGGCATTCCCCATGGAATACTCCGTTGAATTGAAACGCCTTATCGACATGGAGATGGAAGGCTCCGTCGGATAATCCGCATCCATCCCGGATTCAACACAATGAACACGCTTTCCCAAAACACCATGCAAGACCCGGCTTCCTCCACAGACGAACCTCAATGGCTCGCCGATCGCCGCGAGGCTGGACTCGCACAATTCAAAGCCCTCCCCGCTCCGGCTCCCAATGATGAGCTCTGGCGCTTCGCCTCGGTGGGTCGTCTGAATATTGACGGTTTCGCCCCCGTCGAGGCCCCCTCCGAGGAAATCGCCGCCGCCCTGCTTGCGCGTTCCAATCTTGTCACGGACTACGCCGGACGCTCCGTCTATGTTGACGACCACGCCGTCGGTTTTGAAGGCCTCAGCGAGGAACTCCACTCCCAGGGCGTTCGCTACTGCTCCCTTCGCGAGGCGATTGAGCAACACCCTGAACTCATGGAGCGCTACTTCCTCCAGGAATCCACCGAACTCGGTTCCGCAAAATTCTTCGGGCTCCACGCCGCTTCTGCCTGTGCGGGATCGGTGCTCTTTATTCCCGCGGGCGTTGAAATCGAGAAACCCTTCGTCAATTACTACTGGACCAGCGCCTCCAAGGCTGCGGTCTTCCCCCACACCCTTATTATTGCGGAAGCAAATGCGAAGGCCTCCGTGGTGGATATCTTCTTCTCTGAGAGCACCGAAAACCAAGCCCTCAACATCGCGGTCGCCAATCTCCACGCCGCCGCCGGAGCCCAGGTCTTCCGCAAAGTCGTGCAGGACTGGAACGAGCAAACCACCTCCTTTCAACTCGATACGACCGTCGCGGGGCGCGATGCCCAGATCAAGAACCTCGCCGTCAACATTGGCGCGGAGCGCGCACGCTACGAAAACCAAACCCGCATCGAAGGCCCGGGCGCCGATGTTAAAATGTATTCCCTGACCGTCGCCGAGGAAACGCAGGAGTTTGACCAACGCACCTTCCAGACCCACAACGCCCCCAACGCGGTCTCCGATCTCCTCTATAAAAACGCCCTCCTCGACAACAGTCGCAGCATCTTCTCCGGCCTCATCAAAGTAGCGGAGGGAGCCCAGCAAACCGACGCCTACCAGACCAACCGCAACCTCCTGCTCGACCCCACCGCCGAGGCCAACGCCCTGCCCGGCCTCGAAATCCTCGCCAACGACGTCAAATGTTCCCACGGTGCCACCACCGGAAACCTCGACCCCGACGAACTCTTCTACATGATGCAACGCGGCATCCCCCGCCGCGCCGCCATGCAACTGATGGTCTTCGGCTTTTTTGAGGAAGTCATTGAAAAAGTCGATAGCGAGGAACTCGCGGAAAACCTCCGTCAACTCATTCACAAGAAATTTGACGCCAAAATCAAATAAGCTAACCTCGCATCATGCCTGAAGACCAACGCACCCTCACCCGCGAAGTGGAAGCGACCCTCATTCCACAAGGCACGCCCATGACGCTCACCGAAGGGGAGTCCGTCACCATCACCCACCGCCTCGGCGGCAACTTCACCGTGATGACCATGAACGGGATGTTTCGCATCAGCGGGGCCAATGCCGATGCCCTCGGCGAAACAGTTGACCCCGAGGCACAAGCCGGGAAAAGTTCAAACGCGGATGTCCCCGTTGAAAAAGAACAACTCTGGGAAGCCCTCAAAAAAGTCTTCGACCCCGAAATCCCCGTCAACATCGTCGATCTCGGGCTGGTCTATACCCTTGAACTGGAAGCCCACCCCGAGGGTGGCCAAAAAGTCAGCATGGAAATGACCCTCACCGCCCCCGGTTGCGGCATGGGCCCGGTCATTGCGGAAGACGCCAAAACCCACCTCGAAGGAGTTCCGGGTGTCGCCACCGCAGACGTCGAAATCGTCTGGGATCCACCCTGGCATCAAGAGATGATCAGCGAGACCGGTAAGATGGTCCTAGGCTTGGTTTAGTCCAACCGCTGAGCTAATCCGTTGACAGCCGCGACGGATTCATTTTTGTGTTTTTGTTTTACTGCGCGCATAAAGAACATCGGCGCAGATCTAACCATCCAACCAGACTCAAAAGTCTCAACTTATGCCTGCTAAAAAAGCATCCAAATCCAAGAAGACTGCCGCGAAAAAGGCAGTGAAATACATCTATGACTTCGGTAAAAAGACCGACGGTAGTGCCAAGCTCCGCGAGTTGCTGGGCGGCAAGGGCGCCAATCTCGCAGAGATGGCGCGCATTGGTCTCCCCGTCCCTCCGGGCTTTACCATCAGCACCGACGTCTGCACCTACTTCTACGACAACCGTCGCACCTACCCCAAGACCCTTGCTGCGGAACTCAAGGCTTCGGTCGCGACGATTGAAAAACAACTTGGCAAAAAACTGGGTGCCGCCAAGAACCCGCTCCTCCTTTCGGTTCGCTCCGGTGCCCGGGAGTCCATGCCCGGCATGATGGACACCATCCTCAACCTCGGCCTCAACGACAAAACCGTCAAAGCCCTCGCTGAAGAGTCCGGCAATGAAGCCTTTGCTTACGACTGCTACCGCCGCTTCATTCAAATGTATGGCGATGTCGTCATGGGCGTGCAGGCCATCACCGAAAACGACCACTGCCCCTTCGAGGGCGCCCTTGAAAAACTTCGCAAAGAAGTCGGCGTTGAATTCGACAACCAGCTTAGCGCCGAGGATCTCAAGGAACTCATCAAGCGTTACAAAGCCATCATCAAAAAACGCACCAATTCCGCCTTCCCGCAGGACGCCTACGAGCAACTCTGGGGTTCCGTTGGAGCGGTCTTCAAATCCTGGCAAAACGAGCGTGCCACGCTATACCGTCAAAAATACGGTATTCCCGCAGCATGGGGTACTGCCGTTAACGTTCAGGCGATGGTCTTTGGCAATATGGGCGAAACCTGCGCCACCGGCGTGGCATTCACCCGTGACCCCGCCAACGGCGAAAAGGTCTTCTACGGCGAATACCTCATCAACGCCCAGGGCGAAGACGTGGTGGCCGGAATCCGGACCCCCAACCCCATTGCTCAACTCAAGGACGAAATGCCCAAGGTTTACGATGACCTTGAGAAAGTTCGCGCCAAACTTGAGAAGCACTTCCGCGACATGCAGGACTTCGAGTTCACCGTCGAGGATCACAAACTCTACATGTTGCAAACCCGCAACGGTAAGCGCACTGGTCTTGCCGCAGTTCGCATCGCGGTGGAACTCAACAAAGAGCGACTCATCGATCAAAAAACCGCCCTTCAAAAGATTCCCGCAGACTCAATCTCATCCCTGCTCGTAGCAGTCTTTGACGCGGCCGCCGAGAAAAAGGCCAAGACCCTCACCAGCGGTCTGCCCGCCGGCCCCGGTGCCGCCTCCGGTAAAATCTGCTTCACCGCCAACCGTGCGGAAGAAGTTGCCGCCAAGGGTGGTCACGCCGTGCTCTGCCGCGTTGAAACCACCCCCGAAGATTTGCGTGGTATGATTGCCGCCGAGGGCATCCTCACCTCTCGTGGCGGGGTTTCCTCTCACGCTGCACTCGTGGCACGTCAGATGAATAAAGTCTGCGTTTGTGGTGCCTCCGAGGTTGTCATCAACTACGTCGCCCGCACCCTCACCGTCGGTAACACCGTCCTTAAGGAAGGCGACGACATCTCAATCAATGGTACCACCGGTGACGTTTACGCCGGCGCGGTTGCCACCGCCCCCTCCGAGGTCAACCAAGTCCTCACCGGTAAGCTCAAGCCCAGCAAGAGCTACACCTATCAAATGTATGATCAGGTCATGAAGTGGGCCGACAAATACCGCAAGCTGGGCGTCCGCACCAATGCCGACTCCCCCGAGCAGTCCAAGGCAGCCGTAGCCTACGGTGCCGAAGGCATCGGCCTCTGCCGCACCGAGCACATGTTCTTTGAGGGCGACCGCATCAACTTCATGCGTCAAATGATCCTCGCGACCGACGAGAAGGAACGCCGCGCCGCGCTGCGCAAGCTCCTGCCCTTCCAACGCAAGGACTTCACCGGCCTCTTCAAGGCAATGGGTGGCCGCCCCGTTACGGTGCGCCTCCTCGATCCGCCCCTGCACGAGTTCCTTCCGCACGACGAGTCTTCCAAGCGTGAACTCGCCAATGCCCTCGGAGTCGACATCGAGATCATCAGCAACCGCGTTCACGCCTTGCACGAGGCGAACCCCATGCTGGGTCACCGCGGTTGCCGTCTCGGAATCTCCTACCCCGAGATCACTGAGATGCAGGCCCGCGCCATCTTCGAAGCGGCGGCGGCATGCTATAAACTCAAGAAGCCCGTCAAGGTCATCCCTGAAGTCATGATCCCACTGGTTGGCTTCGCCGATGAGCTCAAGAATCAGGTTGAAGTGGTCCACCGCGTCGCCAAGGAAGTCATGGCCGCCAAGAAGGTTAAATTCAAATACCTCGTTGGCACGATGATCGAAGTACCTCGTGGCGCCCTTACCGCCGACGAAATCGCGGAAACCGCAGAATTCTTCAGCTTCGGCACCAACGACCTCACCCAGACCGGTCTCGGCATGAGCCGCGACGACGCCGGTTCCTTCCTCGCGAAATACAAGGAACTCGACATCCTCCCGCAGAATCCCTTCGCCTCAATCGATGCGAACGGTGTGGGACAACTCGTCGAAATTGGCGTGAAGAAAGGTCAACAGGGCCGCAAGGGTATCAAGCTTGGCATTTGTGGTGAGCACGGTGGCGACCCCGCCTCCATCGCTTTCTTCCACAACGTCGGCCTCGACTACGTCAGTTGCTCACCGCCGCGTGTTCCGGTTGCCCGTCTTGCCGCCGCGCAGGCCGCGCTCAAATAGTACCGGCAAAACCGATTTCAAAAGCCCCACCTTCACCGGTGGGGCTTTTTTGTTTCAATGCTTCCCCCCCAGAACCTCACTGATGCTATCTGTGAGAACCTTGCGGCTCACAGGCTTCGCGAGAAAATGCTCTCCACCGCTTTGGTAGAGGCCCGCACCCGACTCCTTACGCGAGACCATCGCGGAGACAAAAATGATGGGAATACCAGCGGTCGCGGGGTGTTCGCGAATGCGCGTCGCAACATCTCCGCCGTCCGCTTCGGGCATAACAACATCAAGCAGGATGATATCTGGCTTAAAGCTACGAGCTACAGCGCAGGCCTTTGGGCTTTCGTTAACGACCTCAACACAGTAGTCCCCTCCGTCTTCCAGATTCATTTTGAGCATGCGGGTGAATGGCGCTTCGTCGTCAATGACGAGAACACGACAAGGAGTATTTTTTTGATCTTTTTTCATGATTTTTGGGTGATTGGAAAAATCAAGCTTGCGCAGGCTCCGCGTTGATCGAGGCGATTTTCCAGCGTGATCAAACCACGGTGCATTTCTACGATGTTGCGGGTCACGGAAAGCCCAAGTCCGGTTCCGTCTTCAGTTGAGCGGGTTGAAAAAAACGGATCAAAGATTTTATCAGCGTGGGCCGGATCGATTCCAGAACCGCTGTCCTCGATCTCAATGATCGCCAAGTGGTCGCCGATCCGAAAGCGTTCCGTTATTTTTGCGGAAACATTCGCACCTGCTTGCTTCAAGCGTTCGGTTCGGGTGCGGACCGTTAAATCGCCACCCCGGGGCATCACTGCCAGCGCATTCAAAAAGAGGTTCATGAAGACCTGCTCCATTCTTGAGGGCTCCATTTCAACCCAGAGGGCTTCTTCTGAAAATTCGGGGCATACCATCACACCACCTTTCTCAAAGTTGTGCTGCATAAGTTTTAAGATCCGCTTGATCTGGGTATTAATATCCTGCGCAACCATCGAATCTTCACGGGATGCCGAGTAATCCATGAGATCGAAAATAATGGTGTTTGCCTTTTCAATGGCGGTTTTCATATCGATGACCAATTCTGAAAGCTTAGCCTCAGCCTTGAGTTTATCCTCAAGAAATTCCAATCCAAGGCTCACCACTGCGAGCGGATTTTTGACTTCATGGGCAATCCCCGCTGCCATGCGCCCAATGGTATTGAATTTCTCGACTTCAATCATCTGCAACTTCGTTTCCTCGAGGGTTTGAATCGCCTCGCGCAATCGCAGTTCTGTTTGTTTCTGAAAAGTAATGTCGCGTGAAATCCCGATCGTCCCGACCAGTTCACCTGCTTCATCAAAGAAGGGCACCTTGCTCGTCAGGTACCAGACCGACTCACCATTTCTTTTCAGATGCGAGTACTCTTTATTTAGAAGCGGTTTAATTTCACGGATGATTTGTGCCTCAATCGCAAAGGCGCGGCGTGAGGCTTCATCCTTCAGGTGATCAAACATGGTGGTTCCAATAACAGCCTTTTCGCTAGGCGCCCCTAAAAACTGAATCTGCGATGGATTTGCCCGCAAATACTGCCCTTGCAAATCTTTGACATAAATGCGGTCCGGGAGGTTATTGAGGATAGAACGAAAGAGGTTGCGTTCTGCCCGTAGATTCTCCTGCGCTTCCTGTAAATCACTTATATCCCTAGAAATTCCCAGGGTGCCAATGATCCGCCCGCGCTCGTCACTCAAGGGCACCTTTGTGGTATTCACCCATTTCACTTTTCCACTCTTCAAAGTTTCTTTTTCAAGCTTCCCCACAATAGCCTTACCGGTTCGCATGATTTCCATTTCATCTTCGTATGCCGGTCGCGCGTGTTCATCGGTAAAGAGATCAAAGTCCGTCATTCCACGAATACTTTCAAAATCTTTGCCATACTTCAGAAGCATAGCCTTGCTGACCCGCATAAACCGACTTTTATCATCCTTAAAATAGACCGCATCAGGAATGCTCTCCAGTAACGACTGCAAGAGGTTTTGGTCCATCACGAGAGCCCGCTCCCGCTCGCAGCGTTCAATGGTGCGCGCGATTCGCAGCAAGCACTCAGCAGAGCGCATTGAATCCAGCAATACAAATTCATCGAGGGCACTTACAAAGTCCGCAGCATCACTCAAATCCTCCTGCCTTTGAAAGATCCCCAGAATCGCGGGCCTGACTTTCTCACGCTTCAACCACCCAAGAATAGATTCAAATTCATTACTAAAAGAGATGTAATCCACCAAGAGGGCATCACAATCACTCGCTATGTCCAACTCCTGCAAAGCCTTTATCTCGGTTACAAAATGGACTTTATACGGTTCCCCTTCAGTGGCCTCCAATTGCTTGCCAAGCAATCTAGCTGTCGCACTTTCACCACAACAGTATATTATATTCTTATAATTTATAGCTATTTTATTTAGTGCTTTTCCGATAATTATTAAATTTAAATTTCGATACAAGTTTCGGCAAGCCCTAATCGTAAACGCCTTTCACAACTCCAATAAGGAACTGAAAGTTCATTCGATTACAGTTGCGAGGCCTTCATACCAACTTTTCTATAAACCATCTAATGAAAGCTATCCTCCGTTCACTACGAAACGCATTCCTGACAGGGGTTATTGTCATTCTGCCCCTGAGCGTGACGATTGTAGTTATTAATGTCCTCCTCGACCGAGTCGGAACCCCTGCGAGTAATTTCTTTTTCTTCTACCTCGATCCCGAATGGCGGGATATGCCGGTCGTGCAGTTTGGACTCGAGGTGCTCTCAATTTTCGTCGTGCTCCTGTTGATCACCCTCTTTGGTTATGGTTCTCGCCTTGTGCTTGGGCGTATGATTCTCGGCAGTTTTGAACGCATTCTGGACAACCTGCCTTTCATCAACACCGTTTATCGCACCGTTAAGCAAATCGTCGACACCTTCAGTCAACAAAAGAAAGCGGTCTTTCAGGAGGTGGTGCTGCTCGAATACCCCCGCAAGAAATCCTATGTCCTTGGCTTCCTGACCAGTAAGGCGCGGGGGGAAACCCAATCCGTAACCGGGGAGGAAATCGTCAACGTCTTCGTCCCCACCACGCCCAACCCCACCAGCGGTTTTCTGCTCATGCTCCCACAAGAGGATGTCACCCGCCTCGATATGAGCATCGCCGAGGGCATGAAACTCATCATCTCCGGCGGCGCAGTCGTGCCACAGCACAACATCGGCGAAGCCGTCACCATCAACAACCCGCCCGCCGCCGAAGCACCCCAGTGAGCCAACCCGCCGCCAGCGAACAGGCCCTCGTCCTAAGCCTCGCCCCCTCCGGGGAATCCTATCAGAAAATCACTGCGCTCTCCGCAGAGTCCGGTTGCTTCATGTGCTTGAAACGCGCCTCCAAAAAGAACCCCCTCAAGAACGCCCCCGACCTCTTCGATACCGCCGAGATCGAACTCGAAACCGCCCGCAACGGAAACACCCGCTTTGTGCGCGATTACCGCACCCTCCATCGCCGCAGCCAACTCGGGACTTCTTACCGCACCCTCCGTTGCGCCTCGGAATTCGTGAAGCTCATTGCCCGTAACGCTCCCCTCATGGGCGACTATCCCCTCCTCTTTCAACTGACCGAGCAAAGCCTCGATGCCTTCGCCGAGCGCCCCTATCCGGAAATCGTACACCTCAAAAGTCTCTACCGTCTTCTACAGGCCGAGGGCTACCCCGTCCGCGAATCCTGGTGGCCGCAACTTGCCGCTGGTCTCAAAACCCCCGCAACAGAACTGCTCAATCAACCCACCCCCGAGGAGGCGAGCGAGGACAAAATTAAAACCGCCATTGCCCTCACCGAATCGATTTGCAACTGGCTGCAGCACGAAACCGATTTCGTCCTGCCCTGAATTACGCTTCGCCCGCTTCGTAACGCGCGATCCACGCAGCGCTCCATTGCCCGTAATCCCCCGCCTCAATGTGTGCCCGCGCCTGCGCCATTAAATCGAGGTAGAAATGCAGGTTGTGGATGGATAGCAAAGTGGATGCGAGGAGTTCCTTTGCCATAATCAAGTGGCGCAGATAGGCGCGGCTGAAATGGCGACAGGTATAATTGTTCGCCTCCATGATGGGGGCGGCGTCATGCTTAAAACGCTCGTTCTTGAGATTGATCAGGCCGTTGGGTGTGAAGACATTCGCATGGCGCGCCAAGCGCGTCGGCATCACGCAATCAAACATATCCATCCCCATCCCGATCATTTTCAATAACTGGGGCGGCGTGCCCACCCCCATGACATAGCGCGGCCTGTCCAGCGGCATAACCGGTGCGCAAATTGACACCTGCCGCAACATTTCCTCCTCCGGCTCACCGACACTGACGCCCCCCACCGCGTAACCTGGGAAATCCATCCCGGCGAGCGCGGTGCCGCACTCCTGTCGCAAGTCGTCGAAAGTCGAACCCTGGATGATCCCAAAGACATGATGCCCGCGCTCGAGAAAACCATCGCGGCGCGCATGCTCTAAAAATTCCCCCGCCCAACGAACGGTTCGTTTGACCGCCGCGGCGCAGGCGTCCCGTTCACAGGGAAAGGGCGGGCATTCATCCAGCACCATCGCAATATCGGTCCCCAGTTCCGCCTGAATCCGATAACAGGATTCCGGCCCCAGAAAAAGCGGTGCGCCATCCAGATGCGAACGGAATTCGATGCCGTCTTCCCGCACCTTGCGCAATTCGGAGAGGCTGAATACCTGAAAGCCGCCACTGTCAGTAAGGATAGGTTTATTCCAGCCCATAAAACGATGCAGCCCGCCCATTTCCTGCACCAAACCCGAGCCCGGGCGCAGGTTCAAATGATAGGTGTTTCCCAAAATGATCTGCGCATCGATCGCTTCCAATTGCTCCGGGGTCACGCCCTTCACCGTCGCCTGCGTACCGACCGGCATGAAAATCGGAGTCTGAATCTCCCCGTGCCGGGTGGATAAGATCCCGCACCGCGCATCACCGCTTTTTGCCCCTAGTTTGAACATATTTAAAGGTTTGTGCGATCTCCTGCCGCAGGTCGATAACGGAATCCACCTAAAACCCGCTCTTGCCATTGGCAACGCTTCTGACCTGTATGGTTGCAGTATGAGCCAGCACCACCCAAGTGAGCTATCCATTGAAGGACATGACCTGCATGTCGGCATCGCTGCAGCGCGCTTTAACGAAAACCTGGTCGCGTCGCTCCTTCAAAACGCCACCCTTACCCTCGCCGAGTTCAAGGCCCCCGAGCCGGAGATCATCCGTGTCCCGGGTTCCAATGAATTGCCCTACGCCGCGAACCTCCTCGCGAGCTCCGGCAAATACGATGCCGTCATCGCGCTTGGCCTTGTGCTCGCGGGCGATACCCAACACCATCACCTCATCGGAGAAAGCACCGCTGCGTCCCTCCATCAAATCAGCATTCAAACCGGGGTTCCGGTCATCAACGGCATCCTCGTAGTCGAAAATCCGGAACAGGCCGAGGCGCGCTGCCGGGGTTCCCTGAACCGGGGCCGCGAATTCGCCAAAGCGGCCCTCGAAATGGCACACCTTAAATCCATATGGAAAACAACGAACCAACCGTAAAAAAACCCTCGCAGCGCCGCGAAAATCGCATCGCCACCATTCAATTCCTTTACCAATGGGAACTCAACAAACCCGAGGAATTGAACGACGCGGTCGCGACTTTCCTCGAGGATCGCGATCATAAACGCGACTACTACGCCTTTGCCGAAGAATTAATCCACGGCGTCATTCGGGTCATTGATGCCTTGGATCAGGAGATCGTCGAACTCGCTGAAAACTGGGATTTCAAGCGCATTGCCAAAGTCGACCTCTCCATTCTGCGCCTCGCGATTTATGAACTCCTGCACCGCAGCGACATCCCCCCCATCGTCACCATCAATGAAGCCATTGACCTCGGTAAGGATTTCTCAAACCCCGATTCCAAGCGCTTCATCAACGGCCTCCTCGATCGCATGAAGAACAAGATCGACCGCCCCTTGCGCAAAGCAGCCGATTAGTCCCCAGCCATGCTCAGCCGTTTCAAAAAATTCAAGGAAGGGTTCAAGAAGCACACCCCCACTTTTCACAAAGCCTTTGAGCGCGTTTTTTCCGGTCCGCGCATGGACGCGGAAGCCCTCGATTCCCTCGAAGAAACCCTCTACACCGCCGATTTCGGAGTCGAAACGGTCGAGGAAATCATGGGCGCGATTCAAGCCGCCTATCAATCCGACAAGGAACTCCGCAGCGAATCGGCGGCCCGCATTGGAGCGGAGGTGCTCAGTCGGGTGCTTGAGGGCGCAGAAGGCTCGGTAAATCTGGGCGCGCATCAACCGGAGGTCATCGCCCTCGTGGGGGTCAATGGTTCCGGCAAAACCACCACCGCCGCCAAATTGGGCCACCGCTACCAACAGGAGGGTTACCAACCGCTCCTGGGAGCCTGCGACACCTTTCGCGCCGCTGCCAACGAGCAAATCAAATATTGGTCGGAGAAACTCAAGATCGAGCTCGTCGCCAGCCAACACGGCGCCGACGCCGCCGCAGTGGCTTATGACGCCTACGCCGCCGCCCAAAGCCGCGCCCGCAACCCTCTCATTCTCGATACCGCCGGACGCCTCCACACCAAGGGTAACCTCATGAAGGAATTGGAGAAGTTCAACCGCGTCATTCGCAAACAGGATCCGGAAGCCCCGCACCACAGTTGGCTTGTGGTGGACGGTAGCCTCGGCACCAATTCCATCGAACAGGCGAAAGTATTCAATGAAAGCTTTCCGCTAACGGGGCTCATCATTACAAAGTTGGACGGCACCAGCCGCGGTGGCGCCCTCGTGGGTATTTATCGCGCCCTGAAGCTCCCCATCTTCTTTGTCGGACTCGGTGAGCAAGCCGACGACCTCCAGCCCTTTTCAATCAAAAACTATACCGATGCCATCTTTGGCCTCGAAGAACCCGTAGCCAGTCATGAATGAAGCCCTAACCGTAGCCCTCGGCGACCGCGCCTACCCCATCCATTTCACTGACAGTTCAAAGGCGCTCAGCGCGACCCTCTCGGAATTAAGACAAGCCCAGCGCGCCGTTTGCGTCCTCTGCGATGCGAACCTCCTCGCGAGCCGCGCCGATTACTTGAAAGCGGCAGGCTTCACCCAAGATGAAATCCTGAGCCTTCCCGCTGGTGAGAACACGAAGTCCGTCGAGCCCTACGCCACTGCGCTGAGCTTTCTCGCACAGGGTAATCGCAACCGCGACAGCGTCGTCTTCGCCTTTGGCGGGGGCGTGATCGGCGACCTCGCGGGATTTGTTGCCGCCAGCTATCTGCGCGGGATTGATTTCTACCAAATCCCTACGAGCCTGCTCGCAATGGTGGACAGTTCGGTAGGCGGAAAAACCGGCATCAACCTGGCCGAGGGCAAAAACCTGGTGGGGGCGTTCTGGCAACCGAAGGCCGTCTTTGTTGATACCGAACTTCTGGGAAGCCTGCCCGCACGGGAATTTGCGGCAGGTATGGCAGAGGTCATTAAATACGGTCTCTTGGCGGACCGCGCCTTCTTCGATGAATTGGAAACGCTGGGCGCACTGAGCCCTCAATCAGAGGCACTGCCCGCCATCATCCGACGCTGCTGCGAACTGAAGGCCCAAATCGTGATCGACGACGAAACCGAAACCGCCGCGAGCGGGGGTCGTGCCCTCCTGAACCTCGGTCATACCTTTGCCCACGCTATTGAAAACGCCGCCGGTTATGGCGATTACCTGCACGGGGAAGCGGTCGCCATCGGTCTGGTACTCGCGACGCGCCTGTCCGTAGAATTGGGTCAGCTTGAGGCGTCCTGGGTCGAGCGCGTGATTCAGCTACTGGAGACGCATGCCTTGCCGGTGCACCTGAAATCACCACTCAAGACCAGCGCCCTCCTTGCCGCCATGCAACGAGACAAGAAAAACCGCAGCGGTTCCCTGCGGTTTGTAAGCCTTCAGGCAGTGGGTGAGGCGGTAACGACCGAGGGGGTCGAAACCGCCGTGATAGAAGCGCTATGGCAAAGCGTGGGTGCGGCCTAGGCGAAGACTTTAGTCCTCTTCATTAAGGCGAACGCCGACGTGAACAAAGCTGCCACGATACCAAACGTAGAGACGGTTGATGCCCACCCGTAGGTTTTCCATAAAGTCCTCGATGGTTTTAACCCGCACCCCATTCGCCTCAATGATGACCACACCCTGGCGCAGGACGTCTGCAAAGGGCGAACGGGCACCCAAGGACTTCACGTATAGACCTTGAATCCGGTCCGGAATCGAGGCGGATTCCCGTAGCTCATCATCGACCGGTTCCAAATCAAGCCCGTGCAATTCCTTTGCGCCAGCCTTGCCGCTCGAAGCAGTGCCGTTCAAGTCACCCAGCGTAATGGGAAAGGTCATGGCCTCGCCATCGCGAATCACCTTTACCTGTACCTCACGACCCGGTGCCATTTGTGAGACCGTCAATCGCAATTGGCGTGCCGATTCGATTGGAGCGCCGTCAATTTCAATGATGACATCGCCATGCTTTAGGCCGCCCCGCTCGGCGGGAGTATCTTCATACACTTCATTAACAATGGCACCCTTGGTTGATTCCAGACCAAAGGATTCCGCGAGTTTCTGATTCAAATCGCCCGGCATGATTCCAAGTAAGCCGCGCTGCACCTCGCCGCTATTGACCAGTTTGTGTGCTACACCAATCGCGAGGTTCGAGGGAATCGCGAGGCCGATGCCAATGCTGCCGCCCGAACGTGATAAAATCGCGGTGTTGATTCCGATCAAGCGACCCCAAGCGTCAATCAAGGCACCGCCGGAATTACCCATATTGATCGATGCATCGGTTTGGATGAAATTTTCATAGCTCCCCTTACCGAGGATATCGAGGGAATCGCGACCGGTGGCGGAGACAATTCCCTTGGTGGCGGTGAGCCCCACTTCGAGGGGGTTGCCAATCGCAAAGACTACATCGCCCACCCGCAGGAGGTCGCTGTTGGCGATTTGAATCGCAGGCAAATCGACATCCGACTCAATACGAAGCACCGCAACATCGGTCTTGGCGTCTTCCCCGATCAACTCCGCCGTAAATTCGCGATCATCCGCCAAGCGGACTCGGATTTCATCAATCTTTTGACCCCGCTCCGCCGCGACCACATGGCGATTCGTCACAATATAACCATCCTTTGAAATAATAACCCCGGAACCAACCCCGGTGCTCTCACGTTCCTGCGTGCCACCGGAATCGGGTACCGGCATTCCAAACTGACGAAAGATATCCTCCATGCCACGGGGGCCAAAGAAAGGACTGCTGCGCACCGTTTCCAGACGGGTCGTGTAAACCGCCACTACCGAGGGAGTCGCACGTTCCAGCACATCAGCGTAGGAAACCACTGTGATTTCCTCCGTCGCCGCAACGGGCTGATCATCCGGAATAATGTTCAGTTGGGGATTCTCAGAGCCACAGAGCGCGACCACCATGATCGCTGCGGCCAATAATAATGTGATTAATAGACGCATAATTTTATTCATTCAGTTAAGGACAAATTGAAAAATTGCAAGTTCCGCAACTTGCTTCTTCAAACCATTAAAAACCCTTCACATCAAAGAGGCCGGTCACACTGGAATTGCTGTGAATCCGGTTGATACCCTCTCCCAGTAATTCCGCCACGCTCAGGACGGTGATCGGTAAGTCATCGCGCTGCTCGATCGGGGTTGAATCGGTGGTGATCAACTGATTGAGCAAGCCCTTGCCGATGCGCTCATAGCCGCGTTCATTCAGCACTCCATGACTGACCGCTGCCATGACACTTCGGGCGCCGTTCTTTTTCAAAAGCTCGGCGGCGGCACAAAGCGTACCCGCAGTTTCGGTCATATCATCGATCAATAAAATGTCGCGACCTTCCGTTTCGCCCACCAAAGAAACTGCTTCCACTGTTTCGGCATCGGTGCGGCGCTTGGCAATGAACCCAAGCGGAACCTTCAGGAGATTGGCATAGGCCGAGGCCATCTTCATTCCACCCACATCCGGCGAGAAGAGCGTGAGGTTGTCGCGATCCAGGTCTTTCAAATATTGGAAGAGCACTGGGGAAGCGTAAAGATGATCAACCGGGATATCAAAGAAGCCCTGAATTTGCTGGGCGTGTAGGTCAATCGTCAGGATGCGGTTGGCACCGGCAGACACCAGTAGATTGGCCACCAGTTTTGAGGTAATCGGAACCCGTGGTTGGTCTTTGCGATCCTGCCGCGCGTAGCCGTAAAATGGAATCACTGCCGTGATGCGTTTTGCCGAGGCGCGGCGGGCGGCATCAATCATGATGAAGAGTTCCATCAGATGCTGGTTCGCAGGATTGCAGGTGGACTGTATGATAAAGACGTCCGCCCCGCGTATATTCTCATCAATCCGCACAAAACTCTCTCCATCCGGGAAACTCTCTACTGTGGCGGCGCCCAAGCTGGTACCTAAATAATCACATATTTTTTTTGCGAGGGCGGGATTCGAGTTGCCGGTGAAAATCTTGAGTGAATTCATAGAGTTTGGTTTATGGTGGTGATTATTTTTGAGATTCTACAAATTTTTCCAGCGCTTCAAACCTTTTGAAGAGCTCCGGCAATTTTCGCTGTAGCACATAGATGCGATTCATTAGGTTGGCATTCTGGCCATGCGTGCCCGAAATTTTCTCGTTGGGTTCGGTGGAACGCATCGCGCCGGATTTCGCATAAAGCAAAGTTCCATCACCAATATTAACATGCCCGGTTACGCCGGATTGCCCCGCGAGAATGACGCGGTCACCCAAGACGGTGCTCCCACTGACTCCACATTGGGCAACGAGGAGGCAATGCTTCCCCACCGTGACATTGTGCGCCACCTGTACCAGATTATCGATTTTAGTGCCGGCCCCGATTCGAGTGGTTCCAAAACGTGCCCGATCAATCGTACTGTTAGCTCCGATATCTACATCCGCTTCAGTGACGACATTCCCAATTTGCGGTATACGCTGGTGCTGCCCCTCCACCGGAGCATAACCGTAGCCATCCGCACCGATCACACAGCCCGCGAGGAGGCGGTTGCGTTCACCGATGATGCATCGATCCGCTACGGTGACCTGCGGAAACAAATGACATTCCTTCCCGATTCGCGCTTCGCGACCGATCGAAACATGGTTTTCCAAAACAGCCTGTGCCCCGATTTGAGCACCTGCCGCAACATAGCAAAATGCACCAATGCTCGCGCTTGGATCCACGACTGCGGAATCCTCCACATGCGCGGTCGGATGGATGCCAGCCGGAGGGCGGGGATAAAGATTGTTTTCGATGTCGCGGCAAATCAAAGCGAGGGCGTAACTGGGGTTCTCCAGCAGGATGAAAAGCTGCGCGTCCCTGGGTTGACCCTCATAGTCCTTGGGCAAAAGCAGTACCGAGGCCCCGCAATCCGCCACCTGACTACGGTATTTCGCATTACCCAAAAAAGACAAATCCCCCGCATCGCCATCCGCGAGTGATGCAATACCATTGATCTCACCGTCGTAAGTGCCAACTGTCATGGCATCTTTCCCGACTATCTCGAGAATACGTTCGATGGAATAACTAAGCATGGTGAGTCTTTAAAAGAAAAAACCCTGTTCTTGGCGAGAACAGGGTTTTAGAAAAACGCATCTGTGTTACTCTGCGTTGAGCACTGCGATGACCGAATCGGTGATCTCAATGCTATCAGAGGCATACAGGATATTCCCCATGAAGACGTTATATTCCTCAGTGGTTTCTTCATCGACGGGAACAGTGACCTTCTGCGGTGCAATGGGTACGACCAAATCAAAACCCTTGTCTTTCGCCACTTCAATGATGGCCTCACGCATTTTCAACTGGAAAGGATTGAGGATGCGGTTTCGGTTTTGCTGGTTTTGCTGCTGGAGTTGTGTGCCGTAAGCGTTCAGTTGCTGGATTTTATCCTGATTTTCATTGATCAGTTTTTGAGCTTCGCTCTCGGCATTTTGACGAGCGATGTCTGCCGTTGCAGGATTTTGAGCGGTTTGCTGGAGCTCCTGAACTTTTGCCTCAACCGCGTCCAAGCCTAACTTGGCTTTAAAAGCATCCACTTCTTCTTGAGCAGTTTGGGCGGCACCTTCCACGCGTTTCACCGCACTTTGGTAGTCCACGTAGTCATTCATTAGGCGCTCCATATTGACCGTGCCAACGCGGCTTGCTTCCTGTGCGTAACTAAAACCGGCCGCCATGAGCGTTACCAGAGCGAGTACTATTGTTTTTTTCATGATAATCTTTATATAATCTGAGGTTTATTAATTGAATAGATAGTAGAGTTAAAAGCGCGTGCCAAATGAAAAATTAAATTGTGTGCCATCGGCGTCACCCGCTGGGTCGTTCATTGGAAAACCGAGATCCAGCTTGAGCGGTGAACCCATGAGCATAATTCTCGCTCCAACTCCCCAGTTAGAAGCATAATCTGAAAAATTGAAATCAAAATCCTCACTATTTACAAAACCCATATCATAGAAAGCAACGATACCAAAGGGTTCCGCAAGCCGAAAACCATACTCAAACGAAAGCATTCCGTAGGTGTTACCGCCAACGGGCTCGCTGGGGTCGTCCTCATCGCGCGGCCCGACATCGCGGTATTCGAAACCGCGCAAGGTTTCCGGGCCACCCAGATAGAACCGGTCATAAAACGGAATCGTATCGCTATTACCATAAGGTAGCGCCGTTCCCAGACGACCCAGAATCGACAGGGTTTGCTCCAGCGTCTCAAAGGTGGGGATGAAATGCGCGGTGCGCCCCTCAAATTTCAGGTAATTGACATCGCCCCCCAGTCCCGCGAGTTCGGTCTCAAGGGTGGTACGGTTGCCGCGCCGCGTGAATAGCACCGAATCACGCGAGTCACGCAAGAAGGTCAGCCCCAACTTGGACACGGTGGATTCGCCCTCCGCCGCCTGAAAGACGTCCGCCACGTTGTCATTCGGGTCAACCCCATCGCCCGCTACATCAAAAATATCGACGAATTCGAGGCGGTAAGACAAGCGCCCCTCCACCAATTCAAAGAGACGACGGCGGAAATACAGTTCAAAACCAGTGCGCAATTCATTATAGTCACTACTTTGGTAGTCGGATTCTGTCCGGAACAACTCCACTCCAAAGGCAAGACGCTGCTCAAACAACCAGGGTTCCTCGAAAGTCAAGAGGGCTTGATTACTGCGATTACCAATTGAGAAACGCAGGCGGAACTTCTGTCCATCACCTTGGAATCCACTTGAAGGGTTGAACAGGTCGAAGTTGCCCTGACGCGTCTCAAAGAAAACCTGAGCACTCTCCACCGAACCAAAGCCCATCCCGAAACTCAGGTTTCCGGTGTGCCCTTCACTGACCGTCACATTCAAGTCCTTGCGCCCCGGGACATTGGTAGTTTCCGGATTCAATCGCACCTCTTGGAAGAAACGGGTATTTTGCAGGCGGCGCTCACTGGTCTTCATGCGGGTGAGGTCAAAGACATCCGCCGGGCGCAAGGCCAACTCCCGCACGATCACCCGGGTCTTGGTCTTGGTGTTGCCTTCAATATTGATGGATTCCACGTAAAATTTCTCACTTTCCTGAACCCGGAAAATTATATCGATGGTGCGGTTCTCCATTGTCGAAATGCGTTCCGCACGCACGTAGGTATTCAAATAGCCGCGCGAGGTGTAGTATTCCTGAATCGCATCGGCAGCCGCATCGACCATGCTGGGAGAAAACCGGTCGCCCGCATTGAGACGCACCATGCGCATCACTTCCGCCTCCGTAAAGACCGTTAAACCCTCAACCGAGAAATTACCCAAAAAGTAGGGGGCGCCTTCAACGATTGGGATTGTAATCGTCATTTTCTTCTTCCGAGGATAATCAAAACGGACCGAGTCAGCATTGATTTCCACATCCAGAAAACCCTCGTCCAGATACTTCTGGCGCAGATTCACCAAGTCCTCCTCGAAATCCGCCTCGATAAACTTTCCTGTACCTGAAAGCCAGGAGATCCAGTTCCGCCGCTTGATTTCCATAGCACGACGCAAATGCTTACTCTTGACTGCGGCATTGCCTTCAAACTCGATCGATTTGATGTGGAGTTTACGGGCTTGGTTTATATCAAAAATCGCGGTCGCGAACCCGCTTTCCCCATCTTTTTCAATTCGGTACTCAACCGTGGAATCGGAGTAACTTTTTTCAACAAAGTATTCCTGTAATTTCCGCGCACCCGCCGCAATGGCATATTCGTCCAAAGGCACGCCCTCCGTGAGCTCTGCCTTCTCCATGAGACGGTCGTAAGAATAACGACTAGCGCCCTCAAAACGGATTGTCATTAAAGTGTATTTTGGAACAAGACGCAGTATCACCTTAACGGCATCACCCTCCCCGTCCTCAACCTTTATCTCAACAAACTCAAACCGGTTGGTCGCATACAAGGCGTGAATCGTCTGATCCGCGAGCACCGAACTGTAAGCCATTCCCTCGCGCAGCTGAACAAAACCCATCACAAAGCCGTCACTGACAGATTGGAACCCCTCAAACTCAATTTCGATCGACTCGACGGTCGGCAGGGCAGCTTGCTCAGATTGAGCGGGCAATGTGATCACCCACCCCATACAGGCAAGTAGCAATACGCCTACATAGTTTTGAAGCCTGAAGATAAACATAATAAGAATAGATTAGGTGAAATTCGACCGTTAGCGCTGGAAATTCTCGTATCGGGTGTATCGCCGCATGAAAGTGAGATCCACTTCACCTATCGGCCCATTCCGCTGTTTGGCAATGATTAACTTGATGTGTTCCACATCACCCGCCATGCCGCCTTCATCCACACCCTCGTCATCGTCCCGTTTCTTCGGGCGGTGCAGGATCATAACCACGTCCGCATCCTGCTCAATCGATCCGGATTCACGCAGGTCCGACAAGCGCGGATCTCGGTTCTCGCGCTCCGATTCACGATTCAATTGGCTGAGCACCACCACCGGAACATTCAATTCCTTCGCCATCCCCTTCACCCCTCGGGAAATTTCTGCAATCTGTTGCTCCCGGGGCATCCGTGGATCCGTCCCACGCACCAACTGCAGGTAATCAATCACGATTAAACCCAAGCGGTGCTTGCTATCCACCCGCCGCGCCTTTGCGCGCAAATCGAGAATCGAGGAACTGGAAGCATCATCAATCCATAACGGCACCGTCTCCAATTCCTTTGAAGCCTGGAAAATCTCGCGTTGATCCTGCGCCGAAGCCACCCGATCCCGGATACGTTTTTGATCCACCCGCGCCCGACTGCAAATCAAACGCATCGCCAAATCCGCCGCCGTCATTTCCAAACTGAAGACCAAGACACCGGAGGGCTTGTGGCCCCCGTCCGGAATCACCGCATGTTCTGCAAAATTCATCGCAAGCGAGGTTTTACCCACCGAGGGCCGCGCCGCCAGCACGATCATCTGACCGGGGTGGAAACCATAAGTCATGCCGTCCAAATCCCGGAAGCCCGACAACACACCCTCCAGGTCATCACGCCCATTCAGCAGGGCTTGGATATTATTCACCGCTTGATCCAGCGGTTTTTTAATCGGCACCGCTCCCTCGGTTATGCGACCGCTGCTGATCTGGTGGATGTCCTGCTCGATCTTTTCAATAAAGCCACTGATATCCTCCTGTTGATAATAGCAGGCCTCAATCGCCTCGCGCGAAGTGCGAATCAAGCGCCGCAGCAGGTATTTCTCATGAACAATCTTGGCAAAGTAGCGAGCGTGCGCGGCAGTCTCAATCCGGTCTTGAATGGCATAAATCGTGGCTATCCCGCCGACGCTTTCATCCAGCCCTTCCTTTTTCAGGTATTCATAGAGCAAGATCTCATCAATCGGGTCGCCCACTTCATAAAGTTTAATGAGCGCCTGAAAGATGAGCTTGTGTGTTTCCTTGTAGAAAAAATCCGGCTGGATTTTCGCCTCGATGCAATCCGTCAAGACCTCGCGCCCGCCATCGATCAGGCAGGCGGCCAGCAAGCCTTCCTCCGCCTCAATACTGTGCGGTTGGGCACGGGTTATGGATTCATCACCACCCTGGAGCGCCGCACGCCCGCCCTCAAAATCACGACCACCGCGATTCCTTGGTTTAGACGTGGGTTCGGATGGCATCAGCAGAACATGTTAATGGGGTCGCCGGATTAGTCAGCGACCTCCTGGGTCTCCTCTTCCGCTGCCGCGTCTGCGGACTCCTCAATCGGGTTTTCGGAAACCACCTCAAACTTCAGTTCAGTTTCCACATCGCCATGAATTTTGACGTTGGCAAGATGCGAACCCAATTCCTTCACCGGAGCCGGCAAGCGCAATTGCTTCTTTGTGAGCTCCACACCCTCCTCCTTCAGGCGGGTCAACAAATCATTGGCAGTGACGGCACCAAACATTTTACCGCCCTCACCGGTCTTGACTGCGATTGCGATGGTGATGGCTTCGATACGTTGTGCCAATTCACGAGCGGACTCCAGTTCTTGTTGCTCGCGTGCTTCACGAGCCTTGAGCAGCGCCTCCATTTGTTTTTTGTTGGCCTGCGTGACGGGCAGGGCAATCTTGCGCGGCAAGAGAAAGTTGCGCGCATAACCGGAGCGAACCGTCACGGTGTCGCCCTCGGCGCCGAGTCCCTCAACGGGCTTGAGTAGAAGTACCTGATTGGTAGCCATAATTTATTGGAATTTATCTAGTGTTAATTGTGGTAAAGTTGATGTGTCCCGCTTTTAAAAGGGGACGTCTTCGTCGAGTGCGCTGGCATCTCCGGCATTATCGGCTGGAGCGCTGGGAGCCGGTTTCGAGTCGCGGGCCGGGGGCGAACTCTGTTCGTAACCGCCGCCTTGATTTTGATCGCGGGATCCACCGACAAACTCGAAGCGATCCAGCACGACCGAGAGCTTTGACCGTTTTTGGCCGTCGCTTTCCCATTGGTCGAATTTCAAGCGCCCCTCAACCAGAATCGGACTGCCTTTGCTCATATATTTGGCAATCACCTCCGCCTGTTTATCAAACGCGTCGATATCCACAAAAGTAGTTTCCTCACGGCGCTCGCCATCGCGGGTCGTGTAGTTGCGATTAACCGCCAGCCCCAGCTTACAAATTGAAAGCCCACTGGGAGTCACGCGCATTTCCGGGTCGCGAGTCAGGTTGCCCATGAGGATTACTTTATTGAAGGAGGCCATAACGTTGTGGGGTTGAGGTGGTGACGGATAGAGAAGAGGCCGTTCTTAGGCCTCGACAAAAATACGGTCTACGCGGCGGTCGTGGCGCAGCTTTTCCTTGAGCTCAGCGGGTAAACCCGGGCCAGCATTGACCTGCATTTGCACGTAATGCCCCTGAGTGAAGCGCTGGTCGGCCGCACGGGCAAACTCCCGCATGCCGAGGATTTCACTCCCGGTTACCTCGCCGCCAAGACTGGTCGCGATGGATTGAATATCATCAATGACTTTCTGCGTGTCGTCTTCCGAATCGCGAAGGTCAAAAATGAAAGAGATGTTATAGGTTTTGGTTTTGGTTGCGCTCATGCTCTGATGCGTTGCGTTGATTTATAGTATTCATGGCAGTGTCGAAGTCACTGTCAATAATGCGAAGCAGGTGCGCCACGTAAGTGGGCATTTGTTCCGCTAAAAGTTTTTTTTCCTCAGTAGAAAATTGACTGAGGACATGATCGGCAAGATCCATCGATTTGTGGGGTTTCGCACCCACCCCGACCCGAAAGCGCCCGAATCCGGGCCCCAGTTGGCTGAGGATATCGGCGACGCCATTGTGCCCTCCCGCGCTGCCGGTGAGGCTGAGCTTACAGCGCGCCAGATCGAGGGTGATGTCGTCAAATATCAGCAGCAAATTTGCAGGATCGAGCCGCCGGTAGCGCATCAGCGCCCCAAGCGCGCGGCCACTGTTATTCATGAAAGTCTGAGGCTTGACCAAAAGGAGCCGCTGCGCGCCGTGAGTGGTCTCCGCGATTTCAGACTCGAATTTAGCCTGCGCTTTCCATTTGGCTCCCAGCCGTTCAGCGAGGGCTTCAATCACCTCAAAGCCGATATTGTGGCGGGTGTGCTGGTATTTTGAGCCTGGATTTCCCAGACCGGCAATTACCGCGATGGACATGTGTGAAAGAACAAAGGTGGGGCTGTGTAGCCCGCCCGAAAAATGAAAATGCAGACCGCCGGGGATTTATTCCCCCTCGGTTGCCTCCCCTTCTTCCGGTGTTTCGGATTTAATATTATCCGCCGGAACATCAGCCGGATCAACGACTTCCTCAGTCGTCTCGACCGCGGCCACTGTCGGCGGCTGGATAGATACAATAACCTGCACTTCATTGCCGAGGTATTCCACCCCTTCAATTTCAGGCAGGTCGCTGATGTGAATGGCATCGCCGACTCCGAGAGCCTCGATGTCCGCGACCACGTGCTCCGGCAACTTGGACGGACGGCAGCGAATTTCCACATCGTGTGATTTGAAGTCAATCACACCACCGCCGTTTTTAACGCCGTCGCAGATGTCCTCGTTCTTGAGGTGAACGGGAACCCGCGTGACAAAGGACTCACCGCGGCGCACTTCCAGGAAGTCGATGTGGTTGATTACGCCGCTGATCGGATCCTGCTGTACCGTCTGGATCAAAGTGAGCATCGATTCACCCTTATCATCGGTCAATTCGATAAGGGAGGCCTCCTCGCCGAGTTCACGGCTGAGTTTGCGGTAATCCAGTTTTCCAACGGAGATAGCACGGGCATTACCCTGTCCGGAAACATTGGCTGGGATAAATCCTGCGGCGCGAACACGGCGGGCCGCGCTGGTTCCAGAACCCTCACGGGATACGACATTAAGCTTGAGTTGATTCATAAAAGTGATGCTGCAAATGTTACTTCCGGAACATGCCGGAGATTTGAGAAACCGATAAAATTAAAATAGCCTTAGTGAAAGGCAACCCTAAGTTTCTTAAAATTCAACCTCCTGCCCACTTGCACTAAATCCTTATTAATTGCTAGGCTTTCCCAGTTCATAACCCAATTTCTTAATGTCTCAAGACCCGACACCACCGCTTACCGATGCGCGACTCGCAGCCCTGCAGGCGATTCCCGCAAACGAGACCCCCTCGCCTGCCTACGTGGTACACCTCGACCGCCTCGTCGAAAATGCCCAACTCCTCCAGGACTTCGCCAAGCGCGCGGAGGCAACCGTTTTACTCGCCCTAAAGGGATTTGCCTGCCACCACAGTTTTTCCACCCTCCGCCCCTACCTGAGCGGCACCACTTCCAGCGGACTCCATGAAGCACTCCTCGCAAAGGAAAACTTTGGCGGGGAAATCCACGTTTACTCCCCCGCTTACAAAGACTCGGATATAGACACCCTCAGCGCATTTGCCCACAGCCTCATTTTTAATTCACCCGGACAACTGATCCGCGCCCTAGAGCGACTCCCGAACAAACGCCCCACCCTCGGCCTGCGCGTAAATCCGGAATGCTCCACCGTCGAAACCCCGATCTATGACCCCGGCTTGACCGGTTCACGCCTCGGCACAACCCGCGCCGTGCTCGATGCCGCCTGCAAATCTGCCAACCGCGACCTCATCGCCGAACTGGATGGCCTGCACTTCCATACCCTTTGCGAACAGGACGCCGATGCCCTCGAGGTAACCGTGCACGCCTTCGAGGAAAAATTCGGCGATTTGTTGCCGCGCCTGAAATGGGTCAACTTTGGCGGCGGTCACCACCTCACCCGGCCCGGCTACGATTTGGAACGTGCCATTCGCGTCATTCGCGATTTCAAGGCACGGCACGCCCTGGAGGTTTACCTTGAGCCCGGCGAAGCAGTCGCCCTGCACAGCGGCGTTCTTGTTTCAACCGTGCTCGACATCCATCAAAGCGGCGACCTGCAGCTTGCCATCCTCGACACCTCCGCGACCTGCCACATGCCCGACGTCCTGGAAATGCCCTATCGCCCCAACATCCTGGGCGCCGGGGAAGGAGCGGATTTCCCCCACCGCTACCGCCTCGGCGGGCTCTCCTGCCTCGCAGGCGACGTGATGGGCGATTATGGATTCCGGGAAGCCCTGCAGGTCGGGCAACGGCTCGTCTTCCTCGATATGGCGCACTACACCATGGTCAAAACAAGCACCTTCAACGGCGTGCCCCTGCCCGCCATCTGCACCTACAGCGAACAAAGCGGGCTCCAAACCATCCGTGAATTCGGCTATTCCGATTTCCGTGACCGTCTCTCCTAGCCCTCGCCCGCGCGACAAATCGCCTCAAATTCCGCCTTTGTCACTGGAGTGATCGAGAGGCGGTTCCCGCGTTGTAAGACCCGCATCTCCGCCAATGCCGGCATCGCCTTCATCGCCTCCAGACTCACCATCTGCGCAAAGGTCGAGCGATACCGCACATCCACCAGAATCCAGCGTGGATTATCCGGGTCGCTCTTCGCATCATAATACTTGGACTTTTTATCAAAGGCGGTCGGGTCTGGATAGGGCTTCGTCGCGACTTCCGCGAGCCCCACGATGCCCGGCGGATTGGTATTGGAGTGATAAAAGAGCACCGCATCCCCCACCTGCATGGCGTCTCGCATAAAATTGCGTGCCTGATAATTCCGCACTCCGTCCCAGGGTTCCTGTTGCCCGGGTCGGTTTTTTAAATCGTCCAGCGAAAAAACGTCCGGCTCGGATTTCATCAACCAGTACTGCATCAAAAAAATCCTCAGGTATTCAGACCCAGTTGTTCCAGGATGCGTTCAAGATCGTCATTGCCCACATATTCAATCGTGAGCTTACCGCGCTTGGCGCCATGTTGCACCTTCACACTTGCGCTCAAATGTTCGGTCAGGCGTTTCTCGAGGTCGCGAATCGCAGTCGCCTCGGCGGTGCTGGTTTTTGTGCCGGGTTTTTGCGTCCCGCCCTTCTTGTTCTTCAAACGTCGCACCTCCTGCTCCGCCTCGCGAACACTCATCCCCGTCTCAATGACCCGACGCGCCAACAAACTCCGCTGGGCGGCATCCTCCACCCCCAGCAAGACCTTGGCGTGGCCCGTCGAAAGTAAACGCCGGCTCAGAAAACCTTGGATTTCATTGCTCAAGCTCAGCAAGCGCAGGGCGTTCGCAATCGCAGCCCGACTCTTCCCTACCCGCTTGGCGGTCGCATCCTGAGTGAGGTCAAAGTCGCGAATCAAGCTCGCATAGGCCGCAGCCTCATCTATCGGATTCAGATTCTCGCGCTGGATATTCTCAATCAAGGCAAGCGCCGCCGAGGAGGCATCGCTCACTTCCATCACCCGCGCCGGAATTTTTGAGCGCTTCAGGAATTTAAAAGCCTGCAAACGGCGCTCCCCCGCGATCAATTCAAACCCGCTCCCCTTTGGACGCACCACCACCGGTTGAATCAAACCCTCCGAGCGAATACTTTGAGCGAGATCCTCGACCTGCGGTTGACTGATCTCACGGCGCGGCTGGTGCGGATTCGAAACGATCCGGCTCAATTCAATCTCCCGGAAACCATCCCCATCATTCGGAGCGGCATTCTTTTGACCGGCGGGCTTGCCGGCAGCGGCGGTCGTCTTTTTTGCAACAGTATCCTTTTTGGGGCTGGTGGCGGGCGTCGCGGTTTTGGGTTTAGGGGCGGCGCTTCCCGCACCGGCGATGAGGCCGCCGAGTCCGCGGCCGAGTCTGCTTTTGTTACTGGACATTAGGGTTGGGCTATCGGGATGAAAATTGATTGGCCGACCTGCAGATCCCGTGCGGGGTTGGCAATTTTGTTGGCGTTTTGAATGTCTTTAACAGTGGAGCCGTGTTCGCGCGCGATTTTCGTCAAGGTATCGCCGGAACGCACCGAGTAGGTCACACCGGTCTGTGGATAGTCCTCCGTAAAACGGACCGGCGGCGCAATTTTAGGCTGGCTGCTCACCGCTTTGGAAACACTCTCCAGCGCGGTCTGCATCTGGCTCGCCAGCGATTCCATCTGCCGCTTAACCTTTGCCATGATGGCACGCTCCTGCGCACTGTCCGCCTGTTTGAATTCCTGCCGCAGGTTTTGAAGCGACGCCGCCAATTGCGCCAACTGCTGCTGCGCGGAAGTCGAATTCAGCGCGGAGCGGAGGCTTTCATTCTCGCGGCGCAATTGCTCTACTTCGAGGCGCAGAGCGCGCACCTCCTGCTTCATACTGTTCACGTCCTGCGTCAAATCCGCCACCGCCACCCGTACCGAGTCAGCGGCTTCCAAGGTCATATGCCCGGCGAAGGTGCCGAATCCCGCCACCCAAAACATAATCATGAATAATCTCCACTGCATGGTATAAGAATTTGTGATGCGCGGGGAATGTCAAAGCCAGAAAATAGCCCGTACTTGTGTGTTGCCCTAAAGTCAACGCGCCACATACCTTTCAACAATGGCAAGTGATCCCCAGTATTGGATTCATGACTTGAGCCCCTTCCTTCTGCGCTTCCCCGAGAATCCCCTCGGACTGGAGGGCATTCGTTACTACGGGCTCTCCTACCTGCTCGGCTTTCTCGGGGCATGGTGGCTCTTGCGCTTTTACAACGCCCGCGGACGTTTCCTTATCGACGCCGATAACCGCAGCACCCTCATGACCGCTGTCATTTTAGGTGTCCTGGTAGGCGGTCGTCTAGGCTACCTCATCCTCTACGACTTCGCGGCCTTTGCCGCAAATCCACTCCTTTTCTTCCGGGTTGATCAAGGCGGGATGGCGAGCCACGGCGGAATACTGGGAGTCTCCCTTGCTCTTGTGTGGTTTGCCCGCAAACGTTACCGCCTCTTTGAATTGAGCGACGCAATTGCCAGCATTACCCCCCTCGGACTCTGCTTTGGGCGCATCGCGAATTTCATCAACGGTGAACTTTGGGGACGCGTCACAAACGTCAGTTGGGCTGTTATTTTTCCTGCCAGCCCTCCGGTCTATGACCCCGCGAGCGGCGTCTTTGCGCCGGAACCACGCCATCCCTCCCAACTTTACCAAGCCCTCCTCGAAGGCGCCCTCCTCTTTGCCTACCTCCAATGGCGCTTCTGGAAGCAACGCCCTCCCGTGGGTCAATTGAGCGGCGAATTCCTTCTGGGCTACGGGATCCTCCGTATTATCGGCGAGTGCTTTCGTGAACCCGACGCCAGCCTGCTCTTCGGCTTGAGCCGCGGGCAGTTCTATTCCATCTTCCTGATACTGGCGGGTGCCCTCGTCATTCGTCTCGCCCGCCGGAAATAATCAACGGAAGCAAAGCACCGGAACGTGACAGGAGCGCAGCAATTCTGTGGTGGTGCTGCCAATGAGAAATTCGCGAATCTTACTGTGCCCATAGGCTCCCAGCACCAGCAGATCCATCTCGGCATCCCGCACATAATCCGCAATCGCCAATTCGACCTCCCCCGTCAATAACTGCGACTTCGGCGACAGGCCTTTGCCCTCCAGTATTTCCTTCGCCTTCGACAAAGCCTGTACCGCCGGCGTCTCGGGATAACCCTCTGCCACCGATAAGAGATGTATTTCAAGTGAGCGAAAGGGTTCCACCGAGGCGATAAAATCAAGCGCCTTGAGGGTGCTCGCGCCGCCATCGAATGCCACTGCGACCCGCTCGATCGGTTTGAATTTACGACTGGTCACCAAACAAGGCCGCTGCGCGGCACGCACCACCCGCTCCAACATCGAGCCCATGTGCTCCTTCGCAAATTGCGCACTCTCCCCTCGCTTCCCCAACAAAACCAAATCCGCCTCGGCTTCATAGCGCTCAATCAAATCGACCAGCAGCCCCACTTCGTGATGATAACTGACCCGCTGCGCCAGCCCCGCCGCTTCAAATATTTTAAGGCTCTCTTTCCAAATGAAATCCGACTTCAAACGTTCCAGTTCATGCATCTGCGCCAGCATCCCATCATAGGGCTGCACCCCGATGCTGCCGCTCAAGTCCGCTATTACCGGTATTTCAAATTGCCGCAAATCGCTCACATAGAGCAATTCCAGCACCGCATCCGTTTCTTTTGCCAACCAAGCACCCGTGTGACAGGCCTCCATGCTATAACCTGAACCATCCGTGCAAATCAGGATTTTTTCCATAAGCTAATTTTTACTTTCTATACAAATAACTATATATTTAAGTTAAATAAATACAAAGTAAAAATTTTAGCGGCAGCAAATATGTTGTCCCGCAATCTATGCTTTCATGACGAATCCGTCGGGCACCACCACATCCTTGCAGACCACCAGCACGCCGTCCCGGATCGCAATGTCGACCCCATCGCCAAAATTGTCCGGCAAGCCTTCCGGATCCAGAATGACGTCGTTCCCGATACGCACATTCTTGTCGATGATCGCGTTCTTGATGTGGCAATTCTGCCCAATCCCGATATCCGGACGCCCCAAATCGCGATTCTCGACCATGTCATCCAGGGATTCATAGGAATCCGCTCCCATCATCACCACATGTTCCAGCGTCGAGGCATCCCGCACCACCGAGCGCACCCCCAGCGTGCAGCGATTCAATCGTGCATTCGATACAATGGAACCATCCCCGATCACAGCACGCTCAATATAGGAACCGTGGATCTTGCTCGCCGGCAGATAACGCGCCCGGGTGTAAATCCGCGCCTCCTCATCGAAAAAATTAAAGGGCGGCACTGCATCCGTCAGTCGCAAATTCGCCTCAAAAAATGCCTTCACCGTCCCGATGTCCTCCCAGTAATCATCAAAAACATAGCTCTGCAGCTTAACATTGCCCAACAAACCGGGAATGATCTCCTTACCGAAATCCGTGGTATCGGTTTTCAGCGCCTCCTTTAAAGTATTCGCATTAAAAACATAGATCCCCATCGAGGCGAGGCAGTAGTCTTGATCGCCCGGATCCATCATCCGTTCGCGCACGTTCTCCCCCACTTTCAAACCCTCAATCACTGCGGGATCATCCGGCTTCTCAACAAATTCCGTGATCTCCAATTGCTCATTAATACGCATCAATCCCAAAGAAGAGGCCTCCGATAAATTGACCGGTTTCGCCGTAATCGTCACGTCGGCACCCGAGGCATCGTGCTCTGCCACAACCGCCTGCAAATCCATCCGATATAATTGGTCGCCTGATAAAATGACGTAGAGGTCACCATCATTCGTCGCACCAAAATGGTGGATATTCTGGCGCACCGCGTCCGCAGTTCCCTGATACCAACTCTCCCCCTCCTGAGTCTGTTCCGCTGAGAGGATATCAACACAGCCCCCGGAAAAAGGATCAAATTTGTAGGACTCCTGAATATGACGGTGCAGCGAGGCGGTGTTGAATTGAGTTAGCACATAAATCTGGTTCATGCCCGAATTCAGGCAATTGCTGATCGGAATATCCACCAAGCGGAACTTGCCCGCCAGCGGCACCGCCGGTTTACAACGTTCCTTAGTCAGTGGAACCAAACGGGTTCCACGTCCTCCACCCATAATAATGCAGATAATTCGACGCTTTTTCATAGATTTACTTAAGTTTTAGGATCGTTGAATAGCCTTGATTTATAAGCGTTCTGTGTACTCTGTAAAACCTTATGTGCGGAATAGTTGGCTATATTGGTAAAGATCGCGCCGCAAGCGTGATGCTCGATGGATTGAAGCGTCTTGAATACCGGGGCTATGACTCCTCTGGCTTGGCGACCCTGCGCGAGGGTTCCCTCCACTCCATCCGGCGCACCGGGCGCGTCGTTGAACTCGAGACCGCCGTCGGCGAAGACCTCGGCGGGGAACTCGGCATCAGCCATACCCGCTGGGCCACCCACGGCGATGTTACTCAGGCAAACGCCCACCCCCATACCAGCAGCGACGACACCATTGCCATCGTCCACAACGGGGTCATCGAAAATTACCTCGGTATGAAAAAATTCCTTCTCGAGAAGGGCTACACCTTCCAATCCGAGACCGATACCGAAGCCCTCGCCAACCTCATCGCCTATCACTACGCCAAGGAACCCGAGACCAAAGGCAAAAACCGCTTCCTCGAATCCGTCCGTAAAAGCCTCAGCCACGTAGAAGGCACCTTTGGTATCGCAGTCATCTGCAAGGATTGCCCCGGCGAACTCATCGGCGCGCGCCGTGGCTCCCCCCTAATCGTGGGACTCGGCAAAGGCGAAAACCTCCTCGCCTCCGACGTCAGCGCCCTCACCCACTGCACCACCAACGTTGTTTACCTCAACGACAACGAAGTGGTTCACCTCCGCCCCGACGACTTCAGCATCACCACCGCCACCAGTGCCAACGTCGAAGCCGTCATTCAACAAGTCGACTGGGACACCACCGCCGCCGAACTCGGCGACTTTTCCAGCTTCATGGAAAAAGAAATCTTTGAGCAGCCCGCCGCCCTTGAAAACGGTATGCGTGGCCGCTTCTCCGACGACGGCAGCACCGCCCTATTCGGCGGCCTGAACCTCAACCCCCAGGAACTCCTCGGCGTCGATCGCATCCTCTTCCTCGCCTGCGGCACTGCCTGGCACGCCTGCCTCGTCGCCGAATACCTCATCGAACGCTTCGCCCGCATCCCCGTCGAAGTCGAATACGCCTCCGAATTCCGTTACCGCAACGCCCCCCTCGATAAAAATACCCTCGTCTTCGCCATCAGCCAATCCGGCGAAACAATCGACACCCTCGCCGCCCTGCGCGAAGCCAAGCGCAAAGGTTACCGCACCCTCGCCATCAACAACAGCGTCGGCTCCACCATCGCACGCGAAACCGACGGCGGCATCTACCAACACGCCGGACCCGAGATCGGAGTCGCCTCCACCAAGGCCTTCACTTCACAGATCATGCTCTGCGCGATGGTCGCCCTCTACCTCGGCCGCCTCCGCGACCTCAGCTTCACCGACGGCACCAAAATCGTCAAAGCCCTCAAAGCCCTCCCCGATCAGGTGCGCGAAGTCCTCAAACAAAACGAGCACATCGAGGCGATTGCCAAAAAATACGCCCATTACGAAGATTGCCTCTTCCTCGGTCGCCAGCTCATGTTCCCCATCGCCCTCGAAGGCGCCCTCAAACTCAAGGAAATTTCCTACATCCACGCCGAAGGCTATCCCGCCGCCGAAATGAAACACGGCCCCATCGCCCTCATCAGCGAGGACTGCCCCAGCGTCTTCCTCACCACCTCCGGCGAAATCTTCAAAAAGAGCCTCGCCAACATCCAGGAAGTCAAAGCCCGCAAAGGAAAAGTCATCTGCGTCGCCTCCCAGGACTGCGAACTCCCCGAGGACCTCATGGACGAAATCATCCGCGTTCCCGAATGCCATGAAATCATCCAGCCCATCCTCATGAGCATCCCCGTCCAACTCCTCAGCTACCACATTGCCCTCCAGCGCGGTTGTGACGTCGATAAACCCCGCAACCTCGCCAAGTCCGTCACCGTCGAGTAGCATTTCGGCAACCTGCAGTTCTTTGCCGCCGATAAGTTCCGAGCTAAGCAGCCTCAGCGCGGCTTGAGCGCTTCCGTTTATAGAAATTACGCTTGTTACGTAATTTTACATTTTAAGTTCTTGTATTTTTTTATCTGTTTTTTACCTTATACGCATAAGTTACTTAATTCCTAAGTAACAAAACCGTATAATGAAAAGGACAGGCAGCGCGATACTCCTCTTGGGCATGCTCTTTGGCATGCTTGGAATTGCCACTGGCACGGAAGATGACGAGACCTTGCCGCCCTACCTCACCCTCGCTTCGGGCTATGAAAGCCAAGGACTCTCCGAGATCCACATCCCCGAAGGCTATCTCGCTGAAATGATCGTACTCGAAATGAAGGATGGCAAGGGCACCCCGCCCCATAAAAGCGCCTACATCCAAATGGACGGTCTCACCGAAGCATACCCCTTCTCTATTACCCTCGAAGCCGATGATATTCCCCTTGCCGCCCTTCCCACCTTTGCCGGTCCGCTCGATATTCATCTCTGGGCAAATACCGGCAGCGAATCCAAAGCCTTCACCGTTCTCAAAATCACCGAGATAAGTCAAAGCGAGGTCATCCCGAAAAATACCGTCGTGATCCCCGCCGATTCCTCCGGCCCCGTCGAAATCATCCTCGAATCCAGCGAAGACCTCATCACTTGGACCCCCGCCGACTCCGGCGCCTACGGCAAAGGTCGCGCCAAACGCTTCTTCCGCGTCCGCTCCCTCGTCACAAAAGATTAACCTCACTCTTAATCTTAATCTTACTCTCCCTCATTCGTGGTTCCTGCAGTTCATTCACCACCGAGGCACCAAGGGCACGGAGTGATTGTGGGCTTGAAAGTTGTTAGTTGAACCTTGGAAGCGTAGAAGCGATACTCCTGAGACAAGTAAACTTGCTGATGAGGCCCGCGAAAATCTACTAAAAGTTGGTCGCTTTGAGTTTATTAATCTCGAAGAGAAGAAATAAAAAACCTACCCCAGCATTTGTTGCAGTGCGACGGCGACGGGGAGTTCGCCTTGGGCGACGGCGGTTTGGGTTTCGGTGAGGCGTTGGGCGTGTTTTTGTTTGAAGTCTTCCATGACGGCTTGTTGGAGGCGGGTGTTGAACCAGTCGAGGTTCTGTGCCTGACGGCGTTCCTTGAAGACGCCGCTTTGTTGGGTCTCGGCGCGGAAGGTCTCGACGAGTTCCCAGATGGTGTCGATGCCGTTTTTATGGAGGGCGGAACAGGTGGCGGCGCGGGGTTTCCAGCCGGGGGTGAAGGGTTACCTCTCCAGTTATTCAAAGATGAATGGAAAGGGCTTGGAGAAGGAAAGAATCCGGAGAAATATCTACCTTTCACCCATACCGAGATAAATGTTCCTTGGATTTTAGCAGCACTTTATGGCATTCTTTTTCTTTGGTCCACACTAGAGACCTTCTGCACAAAATGAATATCACTACCAGTTGGATGTGATTAATTCCGAGGCTACCCCTCTATATGTCACATTAACAAGTTGGGCAAAATTTAAGTGTCGCAAGCCCGTAAAATCGCTCGCACAATAAAGTAGGAATGAAAGAAACTCAGCATCCCTTGGCAGAAGTATTTGGGCATATCCCCACGGAAATGTCAGCGAGAGCACAGCGTTTTCGAAAAAACCGGTTATGCCCCTTCAATAATAAGGTTCCAAGCTGCACAAAAGATAAAGCTAAGAATCCTCTAGGCGTTTGCAGCGTTATGCATGGGAATAGACCCGTGATCACATGTCCAGTAAGATTCCGAGAAAATTGGCTTATCGCAGATGATGCTGCGGATTTCTTTTTCGGAGAAAATGCGACATGGACATCGCTAACCGAAGTAAGGCTTACAGACTACTACGGCAAGTCCGCAGGAAATATTGATGTTGTTCTAGTCGCTTATGATGAGAAGGGACAAGTCTACGACTTTGGATCGCTTGAGATTCAAGCAGTCTATATTTCTGGAAATGTTCGAGACCCATTCGCACACTACATGGCAGACTGTCGCAAAAACGCAGATATGGACTGGACTGAGCAGCCGAATTACCCAAGGCCAGATTTTCTCTCATCATCTCGTAAGCGCCTTGCGCCTCAGTTGATATTCAAGGGTGGGATCTTGAATGCATGGAAGAAAAAGATGGCGGTAGCGCTAGACCTTGCATTTTTCGAGACACTTCCGGATTTGGAGCAAGTACCCAAAGAAGATGCAGACATGTCATGGTTAATTTATGACTTGGTAGATCGTGAAGGTCGGTCATTTGAGCTACAGAGAGTTGAGACCGTATATACCAAGTTTTCAGATGCTCTGAATAGAATTACACGTCCCAAAGTTGGGAAAATAGAGAAGTTTTTGAAGATCCTCCAATCGAAGGTTGATGAGAAGTTGGAGAATCCTCCAGAGAATAAGTCGATCGAATCTCCCTTTGGTAACTAAGATATGCAGAAGCTCTTATTCAGTGAAGATATTGAACTCCCAAAGGCAGTGAATGTGGCCTCTGTTCCTCAATTGAGCCCATTTCGTTACCCTGGAGGAAAGACTTGGTTTATCCCTCGCTTAAGGGAATGGCTTTTGAGCCAGCCACAAAAACCAAAGCGCTTGGTAGAGCCATTTGCAGGAGGAGGTATTGTTTCCCTAACATCAGTTTCCGAGAACCTAGTCGATGAAGCCCATCTGATAGAACTAGACAGAGAGATTGCTGCAGTATGGGAGACCCTAGTTGGAGGAGATGCTGGGTGGCTTGCATCGAGGATATTAAATTTCGAGATGACGAAAGAGAATGCGATTGATGCTCTCGCTTCAAGCAGACGATCATCTCGAGAAATTGCCTTTCAGACCATTATTAAGAATCGAACATTTCATGGAGGAATTCTAGCTGCTGGTTCTGGATTTCTTAAAAATGGAGAGGCAGGAAAGGGAATATTGTCTAGATGGTATCCATCCACTCTAGCAAAAAGAATGCGGAATATTGATCTGATTCGGACACGTTTGTCGTTTGAGTGTCGGGATGCTTTTGAAGTTCTAGAAGAGAAAAAGAAGGATAAAGATGCAGTTTTCTTTATCGACCCCCCCTACACCGCGGGAGGCAAGAAGGCAGGCAGTCGTCTATACACTCATTCAAGGCTAGATCACGAAAGACTCTTTTCAGTGTGTTCTGAATTGTCAGGGGACTTCATCATGACGTATGATAACGCTCCAGAAGTTAAAGAACTAGCTAGAATACATTGTTTGCAAGCCAAGCCTATTGCGATGAAAAACACACATCACGCAGCGATGACAGAGCTAGTAATTGGGCGAAATTTAGAATGGATGGCAGGAATCGATAGAGTTCTGGAGGAGCGGGCCATGTACCTCAGGCAAAAGAAACAAAAGCTGAGCCCAAAAAGTCGATAATGGTAACGGCATTCGCCGTCCCTCATCCTCGACCTTCACAGAAGGAAACGAACCCTCAAAATCACAACGCGGTAGCCGCCATTGAACAAAATTTTGCCCCCTACCCCAGCATTTGTTGCAGTGCGACGGCGACGGGGAGTGTGCCTTGGGCGACGGCGGTTTGGGTTTCGGTGAGGCGTTGGGCGTGTTTTTGTTTGAAGTCTTCCATGACGGCTTGTTGGAGGCGGGTGTTGAACCAGTCGAGGTTCTGTGCCTGACGGCGTTCCTTGAAGACGCCGCTTTGTTGGGTCTCGGCGCGGAAGGTCTCGACGAGTTCCCAGATGGTGTCGATGCCGTTTTTATGGAGGGCGGAACAGGTGGCGGCGCGGGGTTTCCAGCCGGGGGTGAAGGGTTGGAGGATTTGGAGGAGGCGTTCGTATTCGGCGCGGGCGAGTTCGGCGGGAGTGGTGTTGTCGCCGTCGGCTTTGTTGATGACGATAAGGTCGGCGAGTTCGACGATGCCTTTTTTGATTCCCTGAAGGGCGTCTCCGGCGCCGGTGATTTGAAGGAGGAGGAAGCAATCGGTCATGGTGCGAACCGCGGTTTCGCCCTGCCCGACTCCGACGGTTTCAACGAGGATGACATCGTATCCGGCGGCTTCGCAAATGAGGAGGGCTTCGCGGGTGCGGGCGGCGACCCCGCCGGGGCTGTCGCCGGAGGGTGAGGGTCGGATGAAGGCATTGGGTTCACGGCAGAGGGTTTCCATGCGGGTTTTATCGCCGAGGATGCTGCCGCCGTGCACGGAACTGCTGGGATCGACCGCGAGGACCGCGACTTTTTTGCCGAGGCTGCAGAGATGTATCCCGAGGGCTTCGATAAAGGTGCTCTTGCCGGCGCCGGGGACGCCGGTGAGGCCGAGGCGGAGGGCGCCGCCGCTGTGCGGGAGGAGCGCCTGCATGAGGGCGTGCGCGGCCTGGGCGTGACGGGGGGCGCGGCTCTCGACGAGGGTAATGGCCTGCGCAAGGCGGGCGCGGTCATTGGCGCGGACCCCCTCGATGAGGGCTTGGACGTCAAGCTCGCGTGGCGTTGGCATGGGAGGGGCGTGGTTTAGAGCTCGGCGCGGCGCATGTCCTTGTGTTCGAGGAAGGCCTGATGCATCGCGAAGGCTTTGGAGAGGGTCTGCGGGGTGTGCCCGTTTTTGGTGTCGCCCATATAATGAAGGAGCGGTTCGCGGTAGTCCGGGTGGGCGCAGTTGAGGATGATCTCGTGAGCGCGCTGGACGGGGTCCTTGCCCCGGAGGTCGGCGATGCCTTGCTCGGTAATGATGACGTTGACGGAATGCTCGCTGTGGTCGAGGTGCGCGACGGCCGGCACGATGGTGCTGACGGCGCCGTCCTTCGCGGTAGAGGGACAGGTGAAGATCGAGCAATAGGCGTTGCGGGTGAAATCACCGGAACCGCCGATGCCGTTCATGAGGTTTTTGCCCATGACGTGGGTGGAGTTCACGTTGCCAAAGATATCGACCTCGATCGCGGTGTTGATGGTGATGATACCGAGACGACGCACGACTTCGGGGTGATTGGAGAGCTCCTGCGGGCGGAGGACCAGGCGTTCCTTGAAGAAATCCAGATCGTCATACATGCCCTTGAGGGTTTCGGGGGAAACCGTGATCGATGCGGCGGAGGCGTAGGTGATCGCGCCCTTCCGCATCAACTCGACGACGCTGTCCTGCACGACCTCGGAATACATTTCAAAGGGGGGGATACTGAGATTGGCGCCCATCGCACCGAGGACCGCGTTGGCGATGTTGCCGACCCCCGATTGCACCGGCAGGAAGGATTTCGGCATCCGCCCGGACTCGATTTCCTCCGCGAGGAATTGCGCGACCTTTTCACCGATGGTACGGGTGGTCGGGTCGGCGGGTTTGAAACCGCCCACTTCGTCGGGGAGCTTGGTTTTAACGATACCGACGATCTTGGCGGGATCGACTTTCACGGCGGGGGAACCGATGCGGTCGCGCACGCGGAAGATGGGGATTTCGCGGCGGCGGGGCGGATCCTGCGGGCTGTAAATATCGTGGAGCCCCGCGAGTTCCGGCGGGTGGAATTCGTTCAGCTCGATGAGGATTTTATCGGCGAGTTCGCAGAAGGTATTGCTCGCGCCCACGCTGGTGGTGAGGATGATCTCGCCGTCCTCCGAGACCGAGGCCGCTTCCACCACTGCGAAGTTGAAATGCCCGAGGTGTCCGTAACGGGCGGCCTGCGGCAACATCGAGAGGTGCATATCGAAGAAATTCGCCTCCCCGGAATTGATCGCCTTACGCAGATGGGGGTTGCTCTGGTAGGGCGTGCGAAAGAGGACGGCGTTGGCGCGGGAGAGTTCCCCGTCGAGGGAGTCACCGGTGGAGGCACCGGTCACGATACCGACCTTGAAGGGGCGGCCCGCGGCGTGTTCCGCCTCGGCACGGCGTGCGAGGGCAGTTGGAATTGACTTGGCAGCTCCTGCGGGAGTGAAACCGCTGAAGCCGATGATGTTTCGATCTTGGATCATGGCAGCGGCTTCCTCCGCGCTGATGACCGGAATTTGCGTCATGGTTGGCATGGCTATGGATTGTTGGATATTAATGTTGAGAATAAAATTTGTGGGATGCTCATCCGAGGACCGTCATGAAAAAACCTGCGACCAAAGCGGTGCCGATGACGCCTGCAACGTTGGGCCCCATGGCGTGCATGAGGAGGAAATTCGAGGGGTCGGCCCGTTGGCCCTCCACCTGACTGACGCGCGCCGCCATAGGAACGGCGCTCACCCCTGCCGAGCCGATAAGGGGGTTGATCTTGCGGTGCGAGAAAAGGTTCATGACTTTTGCCATGATGATGCCGGAAGCGGTTGCGACGCCAAAGGCAAGGACCCCAAGGGCGAGAATGCCGAGGGTTTGCGTCGTTAGGAAAACCTCACCATGCATGGTGATGCCGACGCTCGCTCCGAGGAAAATGGTGACGATGTTGATGATCTCGTTTTGGGCTGATTTGCTGAGGCGTTCGACGACTCCGCATTCGCGCATGAAATTCCCGAAGAAGAGCATGAATAAAAGGGGCGCGGCGGCGGGGACGACCAATATTCCGATCATGAGGATCGCGGTGGCGAAGAGTAGTTTTTCCAGGCGGGAAACCTCCCGCAGTTTGGGCATCCGGATGCGGCGTTCCTCCGAATTGGTAAGGGCGCGCATGATAGGCGGCTGAATCACGGGGACGAGTGCCATGTAGCTATAGGCTGCTACCGCAATCGGACCGAGGAGATGCGGTGCCAGTTTGTTGGCGAGGAAGATGGAGGTTGGGCCGTCGGCCCCGCCGATGATGCTGATTGCGCCACATTCCTGCAGGCTGTAGGCGACCCCGATTCCCTTCATGGCGTAAGCGGCAAGAAAGACCCCAAAGACTCCAAACTGCGCCGCCGCGCCCAGCAACATGGTGCGCGGGTTTGCGATGAGCGGCCCGAAATCGGTCAAGGCCCCCACCCCCATGAAGATGATGGGTGGGAACAATTCCAAATGGATCCCCTGAAAGAGGTAATAGAATAGGCCACCGGACCCGTCCTCGCGCAGGGGCACCGCCCGGCCCGCAAATTCGAGCCCCTCCATGATGCCCTCCGTTGGCAGGTTCGCCAAGAGCGTGCCAAAGGCGATTGGCACTAAAAGCAGGGGCTCAAACTTGCGATAGACCGCAAGATAGAGCAATAAGGCGACGATGATCCACATCGCCAACATTTGCCAAGTGACCTCACTGAAGCCGGTGTGCCCGAGTAATTCGATAATGGGCTCTAGCATGCTTTTTTAGGCGATCACCAAAAGGGTCTGACCTTCCTCCACCGCCTCACCGGCGTTGACCTCGATGGACTTGACCACGCCGGAGACGGGAGCCTGTACGAGAGTATTCATTTTCATGGCTTCGAGGGTGGCAACATTCTGCCCCGCCTCGACCTGATCGCCCACTGCGACATCAATGGACACCACCACCGCAGCGAGCGGACTGACGACCGAACCCTCTCCTGCCGGAGCGGCAGCGGCGGGCTTGGGTGCAGCGGGCTTGGGTGCGGCGGGTGCCGGCGTATTGACGCGGGCGCTGGCAACCTGTGCCGGACGGGGCGCGGGCGTGCCGTTGTTTTCATTGAGGAGTTCGACCTCAACATCGTAAGTCTTACCTTCAACTGTGATGCGTAATTGTTTCATATCTATGGTATTGTTAAATGTGGATCACCGCTTTAATTGCGGCCAAGTCTTGAGGAGAAAATCTGTCGGCGACCTTCTTGCGCCCAACCGCCGCCGGAACTGGAGCGAATGGAAACAATGCGTCCCCGGCCATTGCCGATGACGCTGTGAATTGCTGCTGCGATCACCGCCTGAATAACGGGGTCGTCCTCCGTCGGCACTTCCCGGCCCACCGAACGGCTTGCAGTGGGTGCCGCGGCTTCCGCCTCCATGCGTGCCGCTTTTTCCTCGGCTGCGATGGCAGCCCGTCGCGCGAATAAAAAGCCCATAGTTCCGGTCACTGCCGATAGCAGGGAGAGAATCAGGATCACGAACAAAAATCCCAGCACGACGAGCGGCACCGCCTGCACTTCGGGCGAGCCTGTTGTTCCGCTTTCTGCGGAGGCGATGATAATGGAAAGTGTATTCATATTTTAACTACAGAGGGATATTACCGTGTTTCTTGGGCGGACGGGTATCGCGTTTACTGAGGGTATTGCGAAGCGCAAGCGCTACGGCTGCCCGGGAACGGGAGGGTTCGATCACGTCCGTGATCATGGCGTTGGCGGCGGCTTGATAAGGTGAGGCGAACTCGGATTGGTATTCTGCCGCGATTTCGGCGGCGCGCGCCTTGGGATCGTCGGCGGCCTGCAATTCGCGGCGGAAGAGTACCTGTACCGCGCCCTCCGCGCCCATCACCGCGATTTCCGCAGTGGGCCAGGCGAAGACCATATCGGCTCCGAGGTCGGCGGAACACATCGCGAGGTAGGCGCCACCGTATGCCTTGCGCATGATGAGGGTGACCTTCGGCACCGTTGAGGCGGCGTAGGCAAAGAGCATCTTGGCTCCGTGGCGAATGATACCGCCCTGCTCCTGCGCCAATCCCGGCATAAAGCCCGGTACATCCACCAGCGTGACAAGGGGGATGTTGTACACGTTGCAGGTACGAATAAAGCGTGCCCCCTTGTCGGAACTATCAATGTCGAGCGTGCCTGCCTTCACCATCGGATTGTTGGCGATGACACCGACCACCACACCCTCAATGCGGGCAAATCCAACAACCAGACTCCGTGCGAAGTCGGGCATAATCTCAAAGAAATCTCCGGCATCCACGAGTCGGTCAATCACCGCATAGACATCGAGGGGATCCTTGGGCGATGCCGGCACGAGATTGTTCATCTCGGGATCGTCGCTCAAATCAAGATCATCCATTTGATGCGGCGGGTCCGAAATGTTGTTGCTCGGCAAGAAGGATAGCAACTTGGTGGTCAACTCCATGGCGTGACGATCGTCATTTGCAACCAGATGAATATTGCCTGAGATGCTTGCATGGGCGTCAGCAGAGGCGAACTGGGCGAGTTCGGCGGTTTCGCCAGTGGCAGCTTTAATGACGTCCGGCCCGCAAATGAACATGTTGGCATGATCCCGCGTCATGATGAGGAAATCGGTCAGAGCCGGTGAATAGGCGGCCCCGCCCGCGCAGGGTCCCGCGATCACCGCGACCTGCGGCACCACGCCCGAGAGCAGCACGTTCTTGAAAAAGACTTGCCCGTAACCGCTCAGGGAATCGACTCCCTCCTGAATACGCGCCCCACCGGAGTCATTGATGCCGACCACCGGCATGCCGGCCTCATGCGCAAAATCCATGAGGTCGCAGACCTTCTTGGCATGGATGCGCCCCAGAGAACCACCGCTTACCGTGAAATCGTGGGCGTAAGCCGCCACAGGCCGACCCTCCACCAGACCGGTACCGCAAACCACCCCGTCTCCCGGCAGCTTTTTCTTTTCCATACCAAAGCGATGACAGGAATGTTGGGCGTGCATCCCGAATTCCTGAAAGGTGTCCGGCTCAAAAAAGGTTTCAAGGCGTTCCCGGGCGTTTAGCTGCCCGCGCTCGTGGCGCTTGGCCTGTTTGTCGGCGCCGCCCGCCAAACGCGCCACTTCCCGCCGCGCGTGTAGTTCCTCAAGAAGTTTTGGTTCTATTGCCATGTTTTTTACTGTTGTAGATGAAATTTAATGGACTCCGGATTTTCCGTTTAGTTGGGTGCAAAGCTCGGTAAGTACCCCATGTGTTGACTTGGGATGTAAAAATGCGACGGCTTTGCCGCCCGCACCTTGGATCGGTTGCTCGTGAATTAATCGTAAACCTTTGGAGGCGATATCCTGTAATTGGCTTTCGATCGAATCTGTATAAAATGCAATGTGATGCACCCCCTCTCCGTTTTTTTCGATGAACTTCGCAATGGGACTTTCCGGTCCGGTCGCCTCCAAAAGTTCCAGATGCACTTCCCCGGCTTCGAAGAATGCAGTCTTAACCTGTTGCGATTCAACAGTTTCCTCACCACACAGCTTTAAACCAAGCGCATCCCGATAATATTTTTTTGAAACCTCAAGGTCACGCACTGCAACCCCTATGTGATCTATTTTTGTAATCATGTATTTTTTTACCTTCTGATGTAATTCTTTAGATTAGTTTTTCTTAAGTCAATACGAATTTGTATTAATTTTACTTATTGACTTAGGCGGAGGAATTGATAACTTTTTATCACAAATCAGGAGAAATTATACTACCAATGAAGCTAAAACCGAGTTTACTAGACGAATTCAAGCCGGCAAGCCCGAGCGAATGGCGCGAGGCGACCGAGCAATTATTGAAGGGCAAACCCTTCGATAAATTAATGAAGGAAAATACTCCGGAGGGGATTGAACTGGAATCTATTTTCTGGAAAGATGTTTTGGAAGATTGCTCTGCGGCACAGACCCTGCCGGGTTATGACAGCTACCTCCGAGGCACCGAAATCGCCGGCAAAACGAAGCAAGGATGGCAGATTGCGCAGGATCTCGCAGTCGGTTCGCCCGAGGCGTTTAACGCCGCCGCTCATGAGGCCATCCATGGAGGTCAACACGCCGTCCGGATTACCTTTGATCAGGCAACCCTCAACGGCATGGATCCACCTGACGCCCATCCCGGCGAAGTGGGACTATGCGGTCTCTCTCTCTCAACCCGTCAGGACTTTGACACTGCTTTCAAGGGTATTGATCCCAGCGAGACTCCCCTGCACCTGAGCACCCGCTGCTCCGGCCTCGGCTTGGCTGCGCTTTTTTTCACTTGGTTACAAGCGGCGGGGCATAATCCCGCAGAGGCCAAAGGCAGCTTTGCGGCTGACCCGATGGCAGACCTTGCGAGTCTGGGCCGCCTCCCCACCAATATGGAGGCGCTTTTTAATGAGCAATATGCCCTCGCCGACTATTGTATTCGCAAGGCGCCGCACTTTCAGGCGCTCGGCGTCAGCACCCTGCCCTACCATATGGCGGGAGCTTCCGCAGTGGATGAACTCGCAACCGCGCTCGCAAGCGGTAGTCTCTACCTTCATGAAATGACGCGGCGCGGACTTTCGATCAATGAAGTCGCTCCACAAATTCGCTTCACCCTCACGATTGGCTCCAACTTTTTTATGGAGATCGCGAAATTCCGGGCGATGCGCGTACTCTGGTCGCAGGTTGTCGAAGCCTATGGCGGGAATCACGAGGCGCAAAAGATCAAACTCCATGCCCGCACCGGTCTCTACAATAAAACACAGATTGACCCCTATGTGAATATGCTGCGCACCAGCACCGAAGGACTTAGCGCCGCGATTGCGGGGGTCGATAGCATGTGCGTCGGGCATTTCGATGAAGTCCTGCGCCCCCCCAACCCATTCAGCCAGCGCATAGCCCGCAATTCGCAAATCATCCTTCAAGAGGAGTGCGGACTGACCGAGGTTGCCGACCCTGCCGGCGGTTCCTGGGCGGTTGAATGGCTCACCAGCAAAATTGCCGAACGCAGCTGGACTCGCTTTCAGGAAATCGAAGCGGAGGGCGGCATCTTCAACTCGCTGCGCAAGGGATCACTCAAGCAATCCCTCGCCGAAACAGCCTCGCTCAAAGAAAAGCAATTTCAAAACCGCCGCCGTGGCCTCGTCGGTACCAACCTCTATCCCGGTACCCAAGAGGTTCCCCCTCCCGATCAAAAAACAACCTCCGAAGCCGCCCTCGCTGAACGCATCAAAACATACAACCGTCATCGCGCCCTGCGGAGCTCAGAAGCGATCCGGCGACTGGCAGAAATCCTCGGACACAAAGCCTGCTCCGACTACCGCGCAGTCTTTAGCGAATGCATCAAGGCAGCCCGCGCCGGTGCGACCCTCGGAGAAATCAGCCGCTCGGTTCGCTCAGAGGTTCAACCCGAGCACCCCATTGAAGCGTTGCCGCACAAAAGACTCGCCGAACCCTTCGAGCTCATCCTGCGCAAAGTCGCCGACTACAAGGCCCGGTGTGGGAAGTCGCCCATCATCGGTCTCCTTAACCTTGGCAATCTCCCAAGGCACAAAGCTCGTAGCGAATTCACCACCGCCTTCTTTAAGGCAGGTGGGTTTCAGATCGAGCCCTCACCACCGCTGCATAGCACTGACGATGTCCTCAGCGCCATCGAAAAGACCGAAGCCGCGATTGTCGTGATTTGCGGTCACGATGCCGACTACGCCGAAGATCTCACGAACTACGCCCGTGCCATCAAATTAGTACATCCGGAGATCAAACTCGTGCTTGCGGGATTCCCCGGCGATCAGGAGCAAGCCTTCCGCGACGCCGGGTTGGATGACTTCATTCACATCAAGTCCAACCATCTCGCCGTCAACCAAGCCTATCTCGCCGAGCTTGGGATCGCCTAACACTCAATTCAATTTGCAAATAACTGCTTCAAAAACGCCATGAATAAACCCGACTTCACGCAAATTCCATTCAAAGAAGCGATCCCAAGAGCCGACGAGGCCACCTGGCGCGCCCAACTGGAGTCCGCCACCGGGATGACTCCCGAGCAAATCGCCAAACCCACCCTTGAGCAAATTGAGCGGCGCCCACTGTACACCGCGAAGGACTATGCCGGGATGGAACACCTCGATTTCACCGCGGGCATCGAACCCTATCTGCGTGGCCCCTACGCCAGCATGTATGCCTTCCGGCCCTGGACCGTGCGGCAATACGCCGGGTTCTCAACCGCCGAGGAATCCAACGCCTTCTATCGCCGCAACATCGCCGCCGGGCAACAAGGGCTCTCGGTCGCCTTCGACCTCGCCACCCACCGTGGCTACGACTCCGACCATCCACGCGTCTTCAGTGATGTCGGGAAAGCCGGGGTCGCAATCGACTCGATTGAGGACATGCAAATTCTCTTTGATCAAATCGACCTTTCAAAAGTCTCGGTCTCGATGACGATGAACGGCGCCGTCATTCCGATTCTCGCCTTCTACATTCTTGCGGGACTCGAACAGGGCTGTAAGCACGAGCAACTGACCGGCACCATCCAAAACGACATCCTCAAGGAATTCATGGTGAGGAACACCTACATCTACCCGCCCGAGCCCTCCATGCGCATTATTGGCGACATCTTTGACTATACCTCAAAAAAGATGCCGAAGTTCAACTCCATCTCCATCTCCGGTTACCACATGCAGGAAGCCGGTGCCACCGCCGACCTGGAAATGGGTTACACCCTTGCCGATGGACTCGAATACCTGAGAACCGGAATTAACGCCGGGCTCGACATCGACGCCTTCGCCCCACGCCTCTCCTTCTTCTGGGCGATCGGGAAGGATTTCTTCATGGAAATCGCCAAGATGCGCGCCGCCCGTTGCCTCTGGGCAAAAATCGTCAAGCAGTTCGATCCGAAAAATCCCAAGTCGCTGGCGCTGCGGACTCACTCCCAAACCTCCGGCTGGTCGCTCACCGAGCAGGATCCATTCAACAACGTCACCCGCACCTGCATCGAGGCCTTCGCCGCCGCCTGTGGACACACCCAATCCCTCCACACCAACGCCCTCGACGAGGCCATCGCCCTGCCCACCGATTTCTCGGCACGCATCGCACGCAATACCCAGCTCTATATCCAGCACGAGACCGGAATGACCCGCTTCATCGACCCCTGGGCGGGCAGTTATTACGTCGAGTCCCTCACCCATGAACTCATGCACAAAGCCTGGGCGCACATTGAAGAGTGCGAACAACACGGCGGCATGACCAAGGCAATCGAGGCGGGCATCCCAAAACTCCGCATCGAGGAAGCCGCCGCCCGCCGGCAAGCTCGCATTGACTCCGGCCAGGAAACCATCGTCGGGCTCAACAAACACCGTCTCGAAAAAGAAGAACCGCTTGAAATTCTCGAAGTGGACAACTCCGCGGTGCGCGAATCACAAATCGCCCGCCTCAAAAACCTCAAGGCGAAGCGCGACAACCTCGCCGTTGAAAAAGCCCTCCTCGCGATCAGCGAAGCCGCAGCCTCCGGTCAGGGCAATCTCCTCGAACTTGCGGTCGAGGCCGCTGCCAAACGTGCCACCCTTGGCGAAATCTCCACTGCAATCGAATCGGTTGTTGGTCGGTATCAAGCCAATATCCGCTCCATTTCCGGCATCTACGCCAGCGAATTCGGAAACAGTTCCAAGATGAATACCATTAAAGAAAAAATAGAAACCTTTGAAACCCGCGAGGGCCGCCGTCCGCGTATCCTGATCGCCAAGATGGGTCAGGACGGTCACGACCGAGGCGCCAAAGTGGTCGCCACCGGGTACGCCGACCTCGGCTACGATGTCGACATCGGCCCCCTCTTCCAAACGCCCGCCGAAACTGCCCGCCAAGCGGTCGAAAACGACTGCCATGTCGTCGCGATGTCCTCCCTCGCCGCCGGACACAAGACCCTCCTGCCGGAATTGATGGCGGAATTGAACGCGCTTGGACGTCCGGATATAATGGTGGTCTGCGGCGGCGTCATCCCGAGTCAAGACTACGACTTCCTTAAAGCGAAGGGCGCGAAGGCGATCTTCGGTCCCGGCACCGTCATCCCGGATTCCGCGATCGAGATCCTGGATCTCCTCCTCGCCGGGGAAAGCCTTGAAAAAGTCGGCTGATCCAAAGAAACCTGCGCTTTTACTTTAAAAAGCGGGTAAACCTGCTTTGTTGGAAGGATGTCTATCGCAACCAAAACCGGGGACGACGGCACCACCGCCCTCCTATTCGGCAAGCGCGTTCCCAAGACGCACCCGCGCATCATGACCAACGGTCAGATTGATGAACTCGGGGCAGCCCTCGGGCTTTGCCGCGCCTTCACCAAACAAGATGCGGTGCGGCCCAGCCTCCTGCAGATCCAAAAGGAACTCATTCATTTCATGGGCGAACTCGCCTGCGAAAACAGCCATCAGGAACGCTACCTCGAGAAATACGCCGCACAGGCAATCCAACCGGAAATGGTGGAACGCCTCACCGAGAATATCCACACCATCGAGCGCCGCATGGGAAGCTTCGATGGTTGGCGTCACCCCGGCGAATCCCCCGCCGAAGCTTGCTTTGATTCCGCCCGCACCCTTTGCCGGCGCGCCGAACGTGCCCTCATCGCATTGCGCGAATCCGGCGCGAGCGTCCGCGATGTCCTCATCCAATACCTCAACCGCCTCAGCGACCTGCTTTGGCTCTGGGGCCGCGACGAAAACCCGCCGGAATCAACTACCGAAAAATAAAAGTCCCCTAATCTTTTAAAAATGTTTGTCAGCCCAGCCCGCCACTCTATAAACTGATTTCAATTATTTTCACCTACAATCAATTCACACAAACAAGAATTAGCACATGCCAGTAGCAACGCCGAAACAATACGAAGCCATGATTGACGCCGCCCAAAAGGGCAACTACGCCTACCCGGCCGTCAACATCACTTCCATCACAACCATCAACGCCGCCCTCAAGGCCTTTGCCGATGCGAAGTCTGACGGCATTATTCAGGTCTCTACCGGTGGCGGGCAATTTGCCTCGGGCCTCAATGTCAGCGACGCCGCCTTTGGCGCTCAGGTACTCGCGGAGGCGACCCACGCCCTCGCCGAGAAATACGACGTTCTGGTTGCCCTGCACACCGACCACTGCCACCCCGAGAAGGTTGACAGTTTCCTCAAGCCCCTGCTCGAGGCTTCCCGCAAACGTATCGCGGAGGGCAAAGGCCCCCTCTTCCAGTCACACATGTTTGACGGATCGGTCGTAGCGCTTGACGAAAATCTGGAGCTCTCCAAGACCCTCCTCAAGGAATGCGCCGAGCTCAATATCATCCTCGAAGTCGAAGCCGGCTGCGTCGGCGGTGAAGAAGACGGGCACGACACCTCCGGCCTGCCCGCCGAAAAACTCTACACCACCCCCGAGGACATGCTCGAAGTTTACGAAGCACTCCAGCCCATTGGCCGCTTCATCTTCGCCGCCACCTTTGGCAACGTCCACGGTGCCTACAAACCCGGCGCGGTTCAACTCAAGCCCACCATCCTGCGCGATGGCCAAAAAGCGGTCACCGAAAAACACGGCGACGAAGCCTTCATGGATCTCGTCTTCCACGGGGGCTCCGGTTCCGAACTCAGCGATATCCGCGAAACCCTCAACTACGGTGTCATCAAGATGAACATCGACACCGACACGCAATACGCCTTCACCCGACCGATCGTCACCCACATCGGTGAAAACATCGAGGGCGTCCTCAAGATCGACGGTGAAGTGGGCAACAAAAAGACCTACGATCCCCGCAGCTACCTGAAGAAAGCCGAAGCCAACATGGCGGCACGCCTCGTACAGGCATGCGAAGATCTATGCTCCACCGGCAAGACCATTTACGGCACGGTCTAGTCATTCAAGCCCACCGAGGCTGATTCAATTTCAAGCGCCACCACGTAAATGTGGGGGCGCTTTTTTATGCCCCATCCGCAAGGGCGCGTGCCGCTTCGATGAATTCCTCCGCGCTCCAATCGGGCCCGCGTTGCTTGAGCGCAACCCGACCCTCGGCATCAATCAGGAAAGTCACGCTGTTGTGCGTGATGGTGTCGTTTTCTTCCCGCGTGAGAATCCCAAAGAGATAGAGGAGACTTTCAATGAATCCCTCGCGCGGATAAGTCAGGAGGTCAAAATTGTGATCTGCGATGCCGAAAGTTTTCGCATACCTGCGCAAAACTGCCGGCGTATCATAGCCGGGATCAAAGGTGATGGTGACAAAACGAAGATCCGGGAGACCCTTTCCGGGCGCCTCGCGTTGCAGACCCGCCATCCGACTCGTCGAGGCGGGACACATCTGCGCCACTTGGCAACGGGTGAAAATGAAATTCAGGACAAATGCCTTACCCCGCAAATCACTCGTGCGCACGATCGCGCCCGCCTGATTCACCAAAGCAAATTCCGGCAAAGCATCACCCTCCTTCAATGCAACCCCGCGCCCGCGTTCCAGAATGCTTGTTTCAAGCGCGGCATTGCTCGCCCTCAACTCGCCGGGCAAATCCAGCTCCGACCAACTCCCCGCCGCCAGAGAAGATACAACCGTGAAAATCACAAAACCGGTGGTCCATATACCTTGCATGAAAGTATAATAAAGAACACACCCAAGCGGGCAAGCAGTAAGCACTCCAATGACGACGCCTTCCCACCATCGCACCCCTAACCTATTCGTGGTTCGATTCACCACCGAGGCACCAAGGCCGCGGAGTGGTTATGGGGTTGGAAGTTGTTAGTTGAACCTTGGAAGCGTAGAAACGACACTCATGTCGCTTTCCAGCAACAAGAAAAGCGGCAGGATTGCCGCTTCCACGAGATACAACCTATGTCTTAATTCAACGTCCCTCCTTATTGAGAGTAAGAATAAGATTAAGACTGATCCCAACTAACAACCATCAACGATTAACCCTTTCCCCATTCGTGTCCATTCGTGGTTCAATATATAAAACCATGAACCCGGCAGAGCCGGGAACCGCTCATCCTCGCTTATAAACACTAATATTTTTGTTTTAAGGATAAGCGAAAATAAGCGCCTATCAGCGGTCGCCAGCTAAGCTGGCCTTAGGGCAGATTATAGGAAACTACCAATCACACCAATCACGCGAATGTGTCAGCCTCCTCTAAGTTAAATTATATAACACAGAGCCTCCGCTCCTCTGCTCCTCAGCGTTAAATTATATAGCACAGATCCTCTGATCCTCCGCTCCTCCGCGTTAAATTATATAACACAGATCCTCTGATCCTCCGCTCCTCCGCGTTAAATTATATAACACAGATCCTCTGATCCTCCGCTCCTCCGCGTTAAAATAAAAAACGCAGAGTAGCGGAGCAGCAGAGGCTCATAGAATCACGCTCAGGCTTTGAGTTTAATTTTTATTCCGCGCCGCAAATAGGTCGGCACATCCAAATCCTCATTATTGTAGAGGTTTTTAGCGGTTTGATCAAAATATCCGCGTTGCGCCTCGAGGTCGACAAAAAGGAATTCATCCTGATCAGTCTCTGCCTTCTTTTTCTTCTTTAAAAGTTTCGACTCGTGAACTGCGGGCTTTTCTTTTTCCGAACCAATCGCGGTTTCCAGACCGAGGCCGCCTTCAATTTCCATCGGTTCGCGCGCGCGTTGATTGCCCCCCGCCTCAGCGGCACTTCCGGTCGATTCCAGTTCAACTTTTGCGATCAGGCAAATCTCCAGCGATTCCGTGCGCGCCGGATCAATCACCGCGCCAAAGATGATCTCCTCGGTGGATTCAAACTGTGCGCTGATCTGAGTCATCACTTGTTGCATTTTTGAGAGCCCCATTTCCGGTCCGGCAGTCAGGTGCACCAGAATGCGGTCGAGTCGACTGGGGCGCTCGGTGGTGTGCAACAAGGGGCAGTCCATCAGATCACTGAGGGCGTCTTGCATGTAATCCCCGCCAGTGGCGGCACCCGTCGCAAAGATGGTTTTACCGCCCCGCCCCTGCAGGAGGTTGCGCAAGGCTCCGAAATCCTGATTGATAATTCCGGTTTCAAAGAGGAGGGCACAAATCGAGTGAATCCCCCGACCGATCCATTCATCCGCCACCGCGAATGCCGAGAGCGCGGTTTCGCTCTCATCGGTCTCCTGGAGCAAGAGATCGTTTGGAACCGGAATGAGGCCGTGTAGCATACCACGCAATTCCGCCATGCCGGAGGTCGCCACCTCCCGCCGCCGCGACCCTTCAAAGGTAAAGGGCTGCGTCGCAAAAGTTAATACCAAGGCGTCCGTCTTCGCCGCCAATTCCGCGATGAGCGCTGCCGCGACGGTCCCGGTCCCGCCCCCGAGGCCGGTTACCAGAATTAATAGATCCGCCCCTGCGATCAGGTCTTCCAAAACGGCGCGGTCCGTTTCTACCGCCTTGTGCCCGATGGAAGGATCTCCCCCCGCGCCGAGCCCCCGCGTCACACTGCGCCCCAAGAGCACTTTCTTGGAAATGGGCGACTGCGCCAGTGCCTGCGCGTCGGTATTGACCACCGCGTATTCCACTTGCGGAAATCGCTCCGTCGAGATCCCCGCCAAAACATTGGAACCGCCCCCGCCAAGACCGATCACCTTGACGGACAAGTGAGACTCCAATCCCAAATCGTTCTCCGGCATCGCCTCCATTATAGGGCGCCCTCCCTGCGCGAAATTCCAAGAATATCAAACAACCCGCCCAGAATGCCTCCGCCAGTGTGCTTGTCTTGCGTGTGTTCCTGCCCCTGCAAGGCATAATCCAGTAAACCAATCACGGTGGTGTATTCCGGCTTGCGCAGTTCTGAATCAATCCCGGGATCAAAATCCGCAAAGCGAACGCTCAAGCCCAAGACCCGCTCCGCGATTTGATCCAGTCCCTCAAGTCGCGCCGTTCCGCCCGTGAGAATGACCCCGCTCGCGATTTCTGCCGGGTCGTAGAAGCCCGCTTGCTTGATTTCCGACTTCACGATTTCAAAGATCTCGTTCACCCGCGCCTCAATAATTCGAGTCACCGCCGCCTTGGGGAGTTCCTTGTCACCAATCGTGTAGTCGCCGATAAGCCAGACCTTCTCATTGCGGTCACCGCTTTCATAATAGGCGCGACCATTCTCAAGTTTTATCTGCTCCGCGCGTTTCCGTCCGATCCGCAGACCGGCACTCAAATCATTGGTAATATGGTCCCCGCCCACCGCAATCACACCGGTGCGCACCACAAAACCACCGCGATACAAAACCCAATCCGTGGTGCCGCCGCCGATATCAATCACCAATACACCCGCATTCTTTTCGGACTCCTCTGCCAAAATTACCCCCGATGCCAAACTCGAGATCACGATATCGCTCACCTCCATACCGTAACCACTGATTATGCGTAGGCAATTGCGCACCTGTGCGGTGTCGGCGTGTACCGACCAATAGCCCACCTCCAAGCGTTGCCCCTCCTGCTCAAGGGGACTCTCCACCGGTTTACCATCAAGGCGAAATGGATTCTGAATATGGTGAATGTAACTGCGGTCTTCGGGCAACTCGCGCCGTTTGGCGTCGGTCTTCGCCTGATCAATATCAATCTGCCGCACCCAGCCCGCGGCATCACTCACGGTTGCGGTGCCCACATTAAAATTCCCCTCCAAATGACGCCCGCTCAAAGCCAGGTAAACCTCGTCAATGCGCTGCGATGCTTTGCTCTCCGCGGAACCGAGGGCGGAATGGACGCAATCGCTCACCGCGCGCAAATCGCGGATTTCGCCTTTTTTGACCCCCTTTGAAGTGGAGAGGCTGTGCCCCACAATTTCCATATTGGTATTGCCCTCCAGCTTGCCCAGTAAAACTGCGATTTTACTGGTTCCGATTTCCACTGCTGCAACGACTCGGGGCTGACTCATGGAACTAATTCGTAGATTTGGCTGGGGTTAACATCGATAGGTAAAACTGGCAAAAATACGGCCTGCGGGGCGAGTTAAAATTCATCCAAGTCCCAATTTTTTATAAAAGTTTATCGCGCCCGCTTTTAAATTTCACTGCGGCAGCATTACTCAGAGAAAGATCCACCCGTTCGAGGGAGTCGCGCAGACCCCGCGCGACCTCGCGAATATGACGCAGGCGGTCGAGTTGAAGCCTGAAATCCAGATTCGCGCTAAAAATCAGCCGGACCGATGCCTCCCCCTCCTTGCTCAACAGCTCAATGACTTCCCCCGGCAAACCCGCTTCGCCACGGTAATGCTCCAAAGAGACCACCTTCCAGGTCTGGTATTCCTCCGGGTAATTCGAACGGCAGGTGTCCAGCAAGTCCGTGACGGTTTCGATGCCACGCAAGGGTTTGTAAGTTCCATCCGGATAAACAAAGGGCCCCAAATAAGGCAGGGCACGTATCACTGAGGCGTCCTGATCCAGGCCTTCAAAAATCTCACCTGTCCGCGAAACCAGTCGCAGTTCCTTCGACCCCGTATTGCTCTCGATGACCATGCGCATGACCGGTTGGTGCTCCACCAAACGAATGCGCAGGGTGTCCGGCAATTCCCGCTGCACCACTGCGGAGGCAACCTGTTTATGCGACTCCAATTTCGCTTTTATGGCGTGAATATCGACATCGATCAAACGGGTTCCCGCCGAGACTTGGATGATGCCTGCCAAGCGTGCTTCGCTCAGGACTCCATTGGTGTTGTAGCGAATCTCCGCCAGCGGCTCGGAATCAACCAGAGCGCCGGCTTTAACATCTTCCTTTAGCTGCGCACCCACCCAAAGCACCAGAGCTCCAATCAAGGCGAGATAAACAATACCCACAGTGGCGCGTTTCAAATATAGCAAAACCTGTCTGCGCTGAACGGTGCGGCTTTTTACCCCGCGCGTTTGGTTGGTTTCTTTGCGTAGGGCGTGCCAACTGTGATCGCCGCGCGCGCTGCTTTCCCCCCAGTCTCTGCGTCGACCCTTCACGATGCCCCACCCCCGATTCTTTCAGTGGCATAACGCTCGCAGCCTCCGCGAACCAGCGCCACTGCGAGTGTTTCAAAATCAAGCCCCTCACAAGCAGCGCTTTTCGGCAAGAGACTCGATGCCGTCAAACCCGGCAGGGTGTTCACCTCCAGGAAATACGGCTTCCCTTCTTCCAGTAGAAAATCAATCCGCGCAAAATCACGGCAAGCACATGCCGCGAAGAGTGCCTCTGCCGCCGCTTTGATTTCAGACGCAATACCGTTATCGAGGGAGGCGGGACTGCGGTATTCCGTATCACCGGTGGTGTATTTGGCGCGGTAGTCATAAACGCCGCTTTTGCTGATGACCTCCACGATCCCCATCGCCTTGCCATCCAAAAGACCCACCGTGAGCTCGCGACCCCGGATGCGCCGCTCGATCAACCATTCACCCGCGTGAATCTGCGAGAGCGCCACGCCCAATGCCGAGCGGTTTTCCGCAAAATGCAAACCCACGCTACTGCCCTGATTGGCGGGCTTCACCACAAGCGAACTGCCCAAAGTCTCGATCACGGCGTCGGCCAGGGGGTTCTTGCCACCCTCAAAATGAATCGCCTCGGGGGTCGCAATTCTCAAATCCCCAGCGATCGCCTTGGCGCGGTCCTTCGCCATACACAGACGGCTCGCTTCGGCATCACTGCCACAATAAGCCACCCCCGCCGTTTCCAAAAGCGCCTGCAATGTTCCGTCTTCGCCAAAGCTGCCATGCAAGGCCGGGAATACCACCGCCGTCCGCAAGTCCAGACCGGCAGGCAACGCCGCCGCCTCAAGTACCAGGGTTTCAACGCTATAATGCGCCTCCAGCGCCTTGGCGAGGGCCGGCCCGCTTTGCATGGAGACCTCCCGCTCCGCGCCCACTCCACCGTAAAGCACCACGATGCGCTCGGGTTGAGCCCTATCCATGCTCGCCCCCTTTCCCATTGTTCGGTTCGCCAAGCACCGTGTTCCAATCCTGTCCCAGCAGCAGGACCTCCGGTTCCAAAACCTTGCCCGAGCCGCGATACACCGCCGCCCGCACCTGCCGTACCAGTTCAATAATATCCGCCGCAGTTGCCGCACCCTTGTTTACAATGAAGTTGCCGTGCACCTCCGAGACCTCCGCATCACCCACCCGCAAACCTTTTAAACCATGCGTGTCGATTAACTTCCCGGCGTAGTCCCCCTCGGGATTCTTAAAGATACAGCCCGCGCTCGGTTCACGCGGCTGACTCGCCTTCCGCACCGAAGCATAACTATCCATCCGTTCGCGAATCGCCACCCCACTTTCTTTTTCAGGACTGCGCAGAATCGCCCCCAGCGCAATACCGCCGCAAATCTCCTCCACCTTCCGGTAGCCAAAATGAAACGCCGCCTTCGGCAAATCCCGCACCCGTCCATCTGCTTCCAATAACTGCACCCGCTCCACTACATCAAAAATCCAACTCCCCATCGCGCCGGCGTTCATCCGCAGCGAGCCACCCACCGAACCCGGAATCCCTTCCAGAAATTCAAAACCCGCCAAACCCGCTTTCGCCGCTTGCCCGCAGACCTCCTTCAAGCGCACTCCTGCGCCCACCCAAAGGCGCCCGTCATCCAGGATGCGGCTTTCCCGCCAGAGCCCCCGGTTAAAACGTAAAACCAGACCCGCGAATCCTTCATCGGGAACCACTATATTTGAGCCCCGACCCAGAGAAAAGACCGGCTGCTCGAATAGTTCCGCTCCCCGCAACAATGCGCGCAAATCGCTCATGTTTTCGGGCTCCGCATAAAAGGCCGCCGCACCACCGACCCGCATGGTGGTCTTGCTCGCGAGCGCTTCCCCTGTTCCCAAGGTGCAGGTTCCCGAAACCCGCCGCTTCATATAATCCATCCATGCCTCGGCAGGATCAAATCCCGTGCGCACCTGCGATACAAATGCCGCCGCAAATTGATTGATGTCACCGGCGCCCACAAAAGCGAGCGTCAAGGGTTCCTCGGTCAATGCCAGCGCCAACTTTTCCATCCCGCGACGGTTCATCGTCAATACCGTCGGCGCTGTCGTTCCAAACGCCATCGTGAAATTGAGCATCTCACCTCCCGCGCGCTCCGTTTCATGCGCTGCGTAGATCGGGAGCAGGAAGACCTGATCCGCCGCGCCGAGCGCCCGCGCAAAGGCGTCCTTGAATTGCCGGGTTCGCGAATAACGGTGCGCCTGAAACACCACCACCAAACGGCGACCGGGTTCGACCTTTCGCAAATGCTCCACAAGCGCTTCGATTTCGGTCGGGTGATGCGCGTAGTCCTCGTATACCGCCAGCAGGACATCGCGATGCAAACAGGTCTGCCGACGCGCCATGCCGGGAAACTCCTGCCTCGAAGCCGATTCAATGCGACCCCCATTCAAATATTCCAAGGCAGCTTTTGCGGCGGCGGCATTGGCGGCGTTCATCCCACTGCCCTCCACCGACCAGGTTTGACAATGAAGATCCGGTGTCACCAAGAGGGAGTCCCGCAAGTCTTCCGGCGCCAAAACGCAGCTACGGGTACGCTCAAGCAATGCCTTGAATGCCGATTCCAGAGAACCTTCATCCGGATAATGGTCGGCATGATCCCAATCCAGATTCAGCACCAGAGTCGCCTCCGGATTGAAAGCCGCGATGGTGCCGTCACTTTCATCCACCTCCGCAACCAACCATTCGTGACCCCCATATCGGAAGGGCGGGTGCGCTTCATTCGCAAAAAATCCACCGAGAATAAAATCCGCCTTGATCCCGTGTTCGATCAAACCATGCGCAATGAGCCCGGTAGTGGTGGTCTTTCCGTGACTGCCTACCACCGCCAACAAACGGCGACCCTGCGAGACCTTTGCGAGCAATTCTCCCCGCCGTATGACCTCCAGTCCCGATTTCTCAGCCGCGAGCAGGAGGGGGTGATCACTCGCCAGCGCACTGGAATATACCAACACATCAAAGCTGCCAACTTCCTCACCAAAAAGAAAATCACGCACTTCCACCCCCGCAGACTCCAACATTTCGCGCACCTCCGTCTGCAGGTAATCGTCATGCCCGCAAACCTCACAACCTGCCGCTGCGAGCCAGGCTGCCAGAGGCGCCATTCCCATGCCGCCCACTCCGGCAAAACAATAACGTTGCTCCTTAAGCTCCATCAGATCCTCCTTCTGTTTTTTGCCCACCCGCCGTGAGGGTCAGCAAATCCTCCGCGATCATCGCGGCGGCATTCGTGGGATCGAGCCCTTGCAGCGCGTCTTTCATCCGCTCCAACTCCGCACCGTCAAAAATCAAATCCTGTACCTGCTCCAGCAAAGCCCCAAGCTCAGTTTGCGGCAGCATACGCCCCGCGCCCGCTTGCACGTGCGCCGCGGCATTGGCAGTCTGATGATCATCCGCCGCGTGGGGGTATGGGATTAAAATCGACGGCCTAGCGCAGGCCGCCAGTTCCGCGAGGCTTCCGGCACCCGCCCGCGAAACGACCAAATCGGCTGCCGACAACAGCACCCCCATGCGATCCGAAAATTCCACCCGAGTAAAATGACCGCTTCCGCCATCGCGGCTCGGGTGTTGCCGGTGCTGCGCTTCCGCTTGTTTTAATCCACTCACACAATAAATCGATATACCCGATTCCGCCAATGCTTCAAAATTTTTCTCCGCCCATTCATTCAAGGCACGGGCTCCCTGACTCCCGCCGATCACGAGCAATAATTTACCACCGCTTTCAAGCCCGAGGGCCGCGCGGGCGCTTGCTTTGGACATCACTGCAATTTCCCGCCGAACCGGATAACCGAGTTCCCGAAGGCATTCCGGCGCGACGCCCTGCAATTCCACTCCCGCCGGGAGGTAAACCCGCTTCGCATGGGGCGCAAACAAACGCGTCACCCGACCCGGCGCGCAATTCGCCTCGTGCATCGCGATGGGTATTCCCAGCAGTCGCGCCGCCAAACCCGGCCCTGCCGATAGAAAGCCGCCAAAAAGAAAGACCGCTTCCGGCGCCTCACGACGCAGCAGGCGAAGCACCGACACCATGCCATGCAACAAAGACATACATGCCCGCAGACGCCGCATCCATCCACCCGACATCCCCTGCCCGGGAATCGCAACAAAACTGAGATCCTGATATTTTTGGGTGAGCGCCGAATCCACCGCCTTTTGACTCACCAGCAGCAAACAACGATGACCGCCTTCCGTTAAGGCCTCGGCAAGCGCAATACCGGGCGCAAGGTGACCACCGGTTCCCCCGCAGGCTATGACGATGGTGCTCATAAATCGCGCTTGGGTTGAAGGGTTGAAAATTCCCAGGTTCGGAAACCATTTAAAATGATCCCCGTCAGGACAAACATGAAGACCAGATTGGAACCGCCGTATGAGATGAACGGAAGGGATATACCCTTGGTCGGCAGGCATCCCGTTACCACCCCGATATTAATCAATGCCTGAAGGGTGATGAACAACAAAGCCCCCATCATAAGGAGGTATTGATACAGCCCCGGCGCGCGCTTGAGTTGCATGATCCCCACAAAAAAGAGCGTCATAAACAGCACCACTACCCCCGCCGTAAAAAAGAATCCCAATTCCTCACCAATGATGGAAAAAATAAAATCGGTGTGCGCTTCGGGTAGAAAAGACATCTGTTGCCGACCCTCGCCGAGGCCTGCCCCCTGTAAGCCCCCGGCACCAAAAGCCAGAATACCCTGCCATAATTGGTAGGCGCTGTCACTGCGGTTGCCCTCCACGTCGAGGAACGAGGTGATGCGCGCCATGCGCACCGGATCATTGTAAACCAGCACCGCAAAACCCGTCAGTGCCGCGACCGCCGCGGGTATCAAAAATTTCAAACGCATCCCCGCCAGAAAAAGCAAGATGCCACCCACCGCGCCGCAGAGGAAGGTCGTCCCAAAGTCGGGCTCCAGGATGATCAGTCCGCAAAAAACCCCAATGATGCCACAGGGAATCGCAAAGCCCCGCAGAAACTGATCCAAATACCGCTTATTGTTCGAGAGGTAATGAGCGAGCGCAAAGAGCAGCCCCAGTTTTCCGATTTCCGAAACCTGTAGTCGCATCGGGCCAAAATCAATCCAGCGTTGCGCCCCGTTTACGGTCACGCCTATTCCCGGAATCAACACTGCCACCAAGGTGAGGAGCGCACCCCCCGCAAGGATATAGGACAAAGGACGCAGGGCTTCCAGGTTGATCAGCATCGCAAATGCGCCCGCAAAACTTGCAATCACCAACCAGATGAGCTGTTTCCGCAAAAGCACCGCGGGGTCATCGTGGATTGCTTGCGACGCACTGAAAAGCGCGACCAGACCCAGAAAGGTCAGGGTGATGACCACAAGGCAAATAAACACCCCTGCCGGCGGTAAACGTAAGAGTGCGCTGCGTCCGGCGGAATGTTGTGCCATGCCCTACTGGATCGTCTGATTAAAAACGCTCAAGGCCTCAGGGGTTTCCTTCGCGGACAATCGGCACTTCAGGCGTTTCCTCAAACAAGGCGTTCGTGTCGATATTTTGCTCCGTCGCGGGTTCAATGACCGGTTGACTTGGCACTTCCTTCAACTCCACCACCGGTTCAGTCGGTGCCGGAGCAGGCGTTACCACGGGTGCTTGCACGGGTGCCGGAACCGGATCCGCGGGTGCAATTGCCGGAGCAACAGTTTGCGGGGCAGCGGTCTCACTGACCGGAATGAGCAGTTGTTCGCCAACACGAATCAGGTCGGATGTCTTATTATTGGCTGCCTTGATGGCGTTGACGCTGGTATCAAAGCGCTGCGCAATTCGGCTGAGACTATCGCCCGCCACAACCTCGTAGCTGGTGGTTTCGGCGTTGTATCCGCTGGGCTGATACACATCTGCGGTGACAGTCCTTACTTCAGCAACGGTGCTTTGAACCGGAATGCGAAGTTCACGGCCAACCGACAAAATATCATTTTCGCCCATACCATTGGCATTCAGCAGGTCGCGGAGGCTCAGTTGGAATTTTTTCGCAATGGCCCACATGCTGTCACCTGCCTGCACGGTATAGGTATCAAAAGCGTCACCGGTAACGACAACTGCCGGCTGCGGGTCGGCGTCCATATACACCTCGGTGGGTCGTTGAGGTTCAGCGCGCAGGCTGTCGTCGAAGGGGGTTGCATTGAAGGCAGGGTCGATGCCGAAGTTTTCGCCGTTCTCGGGGATGACCTCATCGAGACTCTGGGCCTTGTTATAAGCGGTCACACCAGCTTGTTCGTAGCGGGTGGGCGGTTGCGTTGAGCTACATCCCGGCTGGACAATCAGGATAGCGATGAGGCCTAAATGCAGGCCGAGGACAACTCCGAATAGTTTGGATAATTTCATAATAAATAGCGTAACTTTTGCGTTAATGACTTCATTATTCCTGTGGTAGGCGCGCCTACAAACTTAAAACAACCGAATTAAAGTATTTTCCGCGCTCCGCATACGAGGCAAAAGCATCGAAGCTGGCAAAGCCCGGACTGAAAAGTAAATGGGCGGGCGCCTCTTCCTGCGCAAGACGCGCCCCCTCGCGAATGGCATCCTCGCAATTTGCGGCGCGGTAAAAAGAAATCTCTGAACGCTCCAGGGCGTCGCAAAGTGACGGTGCGCATTCACCATAGACACAGGCGTGGCTGACGCGGCCCTTAAGTTTTTCTACCAGCATGGCGGGGTCTTCGCCCTTGGCGCGGCCTCCCCCAACCCAAACCACCGCCCCTTCCGGCATGGCGTCCAGCGCCGCGCCCACCGCGTGAAAATTGGTGGCCTTGGAGTCATTCCAAAAGGTCACGCCCTCAAGGGTTGCAACGATTTGAAGCCGATGGGCAGGCACTTTAAATTCCGCCGCAGCACGGCGCAGCGCCGCAGCATCCGCATCCAGTGCTTTCCATAAAGCCTGCGCAAGCGCGAGATTTGCTTTTTGGGGCGAGCGCAAAAAGACGGAGTCTCCCGGCAAGCCCGCAGGATCCATCGCTTCAGCATCGCTCATTTTTCCTTCTGCCCTGAATCCGAATGATTCCATGACTGCGCCCAGTTCCGCCCCGCAAACAAAAGGAGCCGCCGGTTTTAGTCGCGTCGTCAGGCTCCACTTCGCCATGAAATAATCCTTGAGATTCCCATAGCGATCGAGGTGGTCGGGCGCAAAATTGGTCCAGGCCAACGCGTCCAGTTGAAGCCCCTCGCTCAACTCCGCCTGAAAGGAACTGAGTTCGCAGACTGCGACCGCCTCGGGGGTGTTCACCGGAGTGGCGGCGATTGAGGCGAGCGGCGTGCCGATATTCCCGCAGGCCACCGCTTCCACCCCGCTTGTGCACAGAGCGGCGGCCAACAACTGCGTGAGCGAGGTCTTGCCGTTCGTTCCGGTCACTCCGTAAATTTTTCCACGCCAGCGCTCGGCGGCATAGCCAATCTCTCCCTGAAACGGCTTGCCGCTGGCGAGGGCGCTTCGACGCCAGGGGTGGTTCGCTGCCAAACCGGGACTGATGACAATGCGCTCGACTTCCGCAATATCCGCCCCGGTCAAATCGGCGCGATCCGCCGCAACATTTTCATCAAAGGTAAGCACCGTATCACCCCGGGCTTGAGCCAAATCCGCGACCGCCTGCCCGCTTACGCCCATTCCAAGAATTGCAATGCGTTCCCCCATCTTAGCGCAGTTTCAAGGTTGCGAGGCCCACCATCGCAAAAATCAACGAGAGGATCCAGAAACGGATCACGACCTTGTTCTCATGCCAACCCGCCAATTCAAAATGGTGATGGATCGGTGACATTTTAAAAATACGTTTCCCGCGCAGTTTAAATAAACCTACCTGCAGGATAACGGACAAGGCCTCGCAGACAAATATACCGCCCACGATCACGAGCGTTAAGGGTTGGTGCACCATGAAGGCAATCATGCCGATGAGACCACCGAGCGCGAGTGATCCGGTATCGCCCATAAAGACTTCCGCCGGATGGGAATTATACCAAAGAAAAGTGAGGCTCGCGCCCAAAAGCGCAGCACAGAGCACCGTCAGTTCACCCGCCCCCGGCACAAAACTGATAAAGAGATAGTCCGCCATGATGGCATTGCCCGCAGCATACGCCATTATGGCATAGGCAAGCGCCGCCGTGACGGTACACCCGATCGCGAGTCCATCGACTCCATCGGTGAGATTAATGGCATTACTCGAACCCGCCAAAATGAGAAAGAGGAAGGGCAAGAGGAAGAGGAGCGGCATCTGTTCCACCAGGATCGCCTTGTGAAAGGGTACCCACAGTTCGCGCATTTTATCCGCCGACTCGGGAAAACTGAGCAAGATGAGCAATGCGAGCACCGTGAGGATGGCCTGCCCGAGTAGTTTCCAGCGACCGGGCAAGCCACGGCTCGTGCGTTGGGTAACTTTGAGGTAGTCATCGACAAAACCCAGAACCGTCAGCCCACCATAAACCAGCAACGCGGTAATGACATAAACGTTGGGACGCGCCCAGAGCAGCGCACTGACAATAACCGAGGCCGCAATCATCAATCCCCCCATCGTAGGGGTTTCCGCTTTATTGGCATGCAATCCCGCGAGGTCCCCGACTTCCGTTTCGGTTCGCATCGACTGGCGGGCACGCAAGAGGCGAAGACGCGCGATAAGCCAAGGCCCCAAGATAAAACCGATTCCCATCGCAGTCATCCCCGCCATCGCTGAGCGCAAAGTCAGGTAGCGGAAAAGACGGAGGGGCCCAAAGTAGGATTCAAAATCGGCGAGGTAGCTTAGCATGATAGGATTATTCGGAATTTAAATTGAGCGATTCGGGCAGGAGCGTTTCGAGTTTGTAAGCGCGACTCCCCTTTAGAAAAACCGCTCCTTTAAAAGCAGCAATGCCGGATTTTATGGCATCGACCGAAGCGACAGCGACCACCTGTTCGGGGAGTAGGCCTGCGGCATCGGCTCCGGCGGCGTAGGCTGCGGTCAGGTGCGGAGGCCCCACGAGCCAAAGGCTGTCCTTGGGCCGCAAGCGCAGGGAGCGCCCGAGTTCCTCGTGCAAGGCGACTTCCGCGGTGCCGAGTTCCTGCATCGCACCCAAAACATAAGCGCGTCCTGCCTCAACCGGAACCGTCGCCTCAAAAGCCCGCATCGCATCCAGCATCGAAGCGGGGTTGGCGTTATAACAATCCACGTAGAAAGATTGATCGCCGCTTTCAAGGTATTGTCCGCGTCGCGGGTCGGGTTGCCAGGTCGCGAGAGAATCGGTGCCGGCAACGAGATCGGCCTCTAGAAGTTGCGCCGCCACCAGCGCGAGGGCGGCGTTGGAACACATCCCGGCACTGGCACAGGGAAAGGGGTATTCCTTTTCCAACAATGCAATACCTTGCTCGGTGCGACGATAGCGCACGAGCTGCGCCGGCGCGGGATCCGGTGCCGGCGCCTCGCCTTCAAGCACCAGACAGGTGCGCGACGCGAGGGCCTTGAATTCCGGAAAGGCATAGACCGACTCCGGTACCACGAGACGCGCGTCCGACCGCGCGTGCGCCATCAGCAGAGCTTTTTCGCGGGCAACGCCCTCAATGGTTCCCAGGCCTTCCAGATGGGCGGGACCGACATGGGTTACGATCGCGAGGTCGGGTTGGATCATCGCAGAGAGCGCCTTCATTTCTCCGGGCTCACTGATACCCGCTTCAATCACCGCGAAATTCTGTTGCTCGGAGTCCAAGCCAAACAAGGTCATCGGGACACCGATGCGATTATTCCAGTTGCCGGGAGTCGCGTGGCAACGGGACGCGCCCAACAAGCGTTGCAGGATGCTCTTGGTGGAGGTCTTGCCGCAGCTTCCGGTTATACCGATCACGGGCTTGCGGAAACGCTCGCGTTGCGCCTGGGCAATATCGGCGAGTGCCTTCATACAATCCGCGACCACGAGTTGCGGCAAAGGCGATTTGCAGACTTGCTCCACAATCGCGCAGGATGCCCCTCCATCTGAGGCGGCGTCCAGAAAATCATGCCCGTTGCGCTTGCCATGCGTGAGGGCGATAAAGCCCGCGCCGGGTTGCATCAATCGGGTATCAAAATGTAAACCCTCAATCGAGGCTGGGGGTGGAGCACTCCATTGACCCCCCGTCCAACGCGCCAATTCTGCAGGATCAAAGTCCATCACTTGCCCGTGGCGCCCTTTGCTTTGAGGTCCCAAAGTTCACGAATGACCTGACGATCATCAAAGGGAATAACGGAGCCATCAAACTCCTGATAGCTTTCATGACCCTTCCCCGCCACCAGAACACAATCCTCCGCTTCCGCAAGATCCAGCGCGGTGGAAATCGCGCGCTTCCGGTCGGGAATAAATTGGACGCGCTCGGCGTCTGCCGCCCCGAGGGCAGTCCGCATATCGTCAAATATCTGCTCCTGCGATTCAGTGCGGGGATTGTCGGATGTCACCACAATTTGATCGGCTCCCTTGATCGCCGCTTCCATCATGGGTGCACGCTTGCTGCGGTCGCGATCCCCGCCACAGCCAAATACCAAAATCGATTTACCGGGCGTCAGTTCGCGGACCATTTCGCAGGCATGTTGCAGGGCATCATCGGTGTGCGCGTAGTCCACCAAAACCGTAAAGTCCTGCCCGCAAACAACCCGCTCCATCCGTCCGGGCACCGACGGAAAGTCAACCAGCCGCCCGAGCATCCACTCCATTTCAAATCCGCGCACCTGCCCGATTGCCAGCGCTGCGAGGAGGTTGCTCACATTATAACGTCCCAAGAGGGGCGATACGATTTTTGTCCGCCCCCCGTGCCAAACCAAATCAAATTCGGTGCGGTCGGGATAGAGCTTCAATGCCTCCGCGGTGAGGTCAGCAGTCGCCCCGATCGCGAAGGTGGTACAGCCAATCGCCGGGTCGAGCGATGCCGCCAAACGTTGACCGTAGGGACAATCGAGGTTGATGACCGCCGCTTGCGGCAAGCCTCCGTTTCCACCGTTAAACAGGAGTTGTTTGGAATCAAAGTAGGCCTCCATGTTGTGGTGATAGTCGATATGATCATGGGTCAGATTCAAAAAGGCCGCGACCTGAACCGACATACCGTAAACCCGTTTTTGCTCCAGACCATGCGAACTCACTTCCATCGCAACTTCCGCGCATCCCGCTTTGCGAATTTGATCCAGCAAAGCGAAGGTGTCGACCGATTCGGGGGTTGTCTTGAAGGAAGGCAAAGTGCGGTTGCCGAGATCGTAACGAACCGTACCCAACATCCCCACCTTGCTATTTCCACCCATCAAATGCTGAAGGAGCATCGCAACGGTGGTTTTTCCGTTGGTGCCGGTGATACCGGTAATGTTCAAATCCGCATCGGGGGCGTCGTAAAACCGACGCGCCGCGAGCGCGAGGGCCTTGCGTGTATCAGAAACACGGATACAGGCAACAGGGAGATGACCTCCCAGATCCTTCTCGGAAACGATTGCAACGGCGCCGCGATCCACCGCTTCCTCGATGAAATAATTACCATCGGTGCGCAATCCGCCGATCGCGAAAAAGAGGGCGCCCGGGACGACCCGACGGCTGTCGGTAATGAGACAGGTAATTTCCGGCTCCGCCTTGCCCTCGGGCAGTTTGGCATCCATGCACTCGACGAGTTCACGCAGGCGGTGACCCTTGGAAGCATGGGGGCGCTCCATCCTGAGCGCGGGCATCTTGCGGCGCAGGTTCGCCTTCGCGAAGGGTTGATTCAGCAAAAGACTAATTTGAAATTCGGCTATTTCCATCCGGCAATAAAGGCTTGAGAGCGAGGGGAGCGGAGGCCTGGCGATCGGGACGAATTCCCAGATAGGCAATACAGGCCTGAGCGATGTTTTTAAAGGCGGGGCCGCAAATCTTACCGCCCGAGGCTTTGGAAACCTTGGGGTGATCGACCACTACGGTAATGACGAGTTGCGGGTTCTTGGCAGGCAGGAAGCCGCTGAAAGAAGTGACCTGCTTCGTGCGTGAATAACGACCGTTCTCAATTTTCTGAGTGGTTCCGGTCTTGCCTGCGGCGGTATAGGCGTCGAGGCGAACGGTGCGCCGGGCAGTGCCCACCTCCACGACATCCGCCAGCATTTCCGCTACCAGTTCAGCGGTCTCGGTAGAAACGACCCGGCGTTTTGCGCGGGGACGAAACTGCACCACCGATTCACCGGAAGCATCGTAAATCCGACGCGCCACCATGGGCTCCATTAATATCCCGCGATTCGCAAAGACCGACATGGCGCTATGCACCTGCATCGGAGTGGCGCTGACGGCATGGCCCATCGGCATCCGGGTAATGGTGAGGCCATCCCAATTGCGCACCGGGTGCAAGGTACCACTGCCCTCCCCCACGAGGTCACAGCCGGTGAGTTCACCATAACCAAAGGCGGCGGCGTAATCATAAAGCAATTGCTCCCCGAGCAACATTCCCACTTGTGCCGAACCTCGGTTGCTCGACTTCACGAGCACCTCGTTCAATTGCAGGCTGTCCTGTTTGATGTGATCGTCGCGGGGCAAGCCGACCTTCCGGCCACGATAATTGAAATGAGTCAGGTTGGTTGCAAAGTTCTGCCCGCGCCGCACGAGCCCTTCGTTCAGCGCCGCCGCAATGGGAACCACTTTAAAGGTCGAACCCGGCTCAAAGGAATCGGTGAGGGCGCGGTTGCGCTGGTTTGCGACCGGGTATTTTTTCGTGTTGAAATATTCATTGAGATCGTAGCTCGGGTAATTGGCGAGCGCCAGCAGCGCCCCGGTGGTGGGCTCGCTCACAATTATGCTGACACTCTCAGGATCGTATTCCCCCGCAAGGCGATCCACTTCACGCTCCACGATGTGCTGAATCATTTGATCGAGGCAAAGTTGGAGATTGAGCCCGTCGTGCGGGAGGACTTCACGGTCACGGTATTGCGCCAATTCCCGGCGGCGACCGTCGCGCTCGGATTCCACCCAGCCATCCTGCCCGCGCAAATAATAATTGAAGGCTTGCTCCACGCCATTGGCAGCGACCTCCGCTTTGTTGACATAACCAAGGACATGGGCAGCGAGTTTCCCGCCGGGATAGGTGCGGGCATAACGGTGATTGCCATACACGCCCTTGATACCGAGGGCATCGACTGCGGCAGCGGTCTCTTGATTTAAACCCTTGTAGAGTGGAATCCAACGCACGAGATAAGGCGTGCCATCGGAACGGAGACGAGTCGTTGTGTTAAAAGCAGTCTCAATTTCCGCGAGCGGTTTGTTCAACAGGCGTGCCAACTCCGGGAGTTTCGAAACGTCACCGGGCCGTAGCGATTGCGGGTCCACCCCGAGGTCAATCGTCATTTGAGTGGAAGCAAGCAGGTTGCCGCGCTGGTCGACAATATTGCCCCGACGGGCCTCGACCACCTTGACCATCTTACGGCTGCTTTCAGCCTTACTGGCGAGATCCTGATGGTTCCAGATATGGAGATAAAAAAGACGTCCGAGCAGGACGCAGAAAGCCAGCGCAATCAGGGATTGGATTAAAACCGCACGTTTGGTGCATACGAAAGCCTGGCTCATTGGTTATCAGGCACCCGGCTTGAAGCGCCGGGTCATTTTGCGAAGGGTTGATTCAGAGGGCCGCAGTGGCGGGCCAAGTGGATTTGTAGCGGGTACAGTTTCACGCGGGCGTCGGTTTTGCTTGAGGGCGTTCACAACCGGTTCGATTCCGGGGCAACCGGCGGGGGTTCGGTAATGAGCGCTGGTGACATACAAAGTGGACATGGCTTTAGGGGTTGTTGGGGGTATTGGATTCAAACATCAAAGCGAGGCCCGGAGCGGCAGAGCTAACGGCCGCGGCATAAACACGACCCTCCACGCCGTTGCGTTCCGCAACCCAGACAACTTGCAAATCCTTGGCGGGGCGCAGGGAACCCGATACTTTTCCCTGCAAAACAACCGGCTGGTGCAGGCGCGAAATCTTCTCGTCGAGGTAGCGCAACTTATCCACCTGCTCAGCAAGCCTTGACTCCAGTTTGGCAGCTTGACCGGCGGTGCGGGAAATTTCCTGCTGCATCCAAACCAACACGAATGCCGAACATACCGTCAAAAGCCCCACACCCAATAAAATCGCGATGCAGTTGGGGCGCAGACGAGGATCCGCCGGATAGGACTGTGGGTTCGGTTTCATTAAAGCTTTTGGAGGGCGCGCAGACGGGCGCTGCGGCTGCGGGGGTTATGTTTGATTTCCTCGGCATCCGGTGCGATGGCGCGGGTTGAGATCATACGGGCACGCTCCTCGCGTTCATCCAAGGTGCGGCTGTCGTTGGCATGCTCGGGACGCCCCGCCATGCGGCGGCAGAAACGTTTAACGATGCGGTCTTCGAGCGAATGAAAACTTATCGCAACCAGCACACCACCGGCGCGCAGACGCTCAAAGGCTGCCGGCAGTGCGCGTTCAATCGCACCCAACTCATCGTTAACCGCGATGCGAATGCCCTGAAAACTGCGGGTTGCAGGATGCACCTTGCTGCGCCCGCGCGGAGCGGGACCCACCGCCGCGCCGATCAAAGCCGCCAGCGATTGGGTGCGTTCCAAATTTCCGGTGCCCCGTGCCTCGATGATGGCCGCCACGACCCGCCGCCAGCGCTTCTCTTCACCGTAGGTACGAATCGCCTCCACCAAAGCTTCCTCGGTGGCGCTTTCCAGAAACTGCGCCGCGCTTTGACCCGATTCCGGATTCATCCGCATGTCCACCGGCGCATCGGACCGAAAGGAAAAACCGCGCTCGGGGTCATCCAGTTGAAAGGAGGACAAGCCAAAATCAAAGAGCACCCCGTCAAAAGGCTCCCCCTCCAATTCCCCAAGATCGCCAAAATTCATGGCGTGAAAAACAAATCGCTCGCCGTATTGGGATTTTAAGGCCTCCGCCCGCAAGGCCGCCTCGGGATCGCGGTCCAAGGCGACCACCCTCACATCATCCGCCGCCTTCAGGAGTGCTTCAGTGTGACCGCCCCCACCAAAGGTTCCGTCCAGAAACCGAGCGCCCGCCGCCGGCGCGAGCAGAGCAACACTCGCGTCCAGAAGGACGGAGCAATGCCCCGGAGCGGCGGCTTGGTGGGTTTCATCGAGCGAACAAAGCATGGAGGAAGGTGAGCAATTTGTTGGGTGGAAGATTTTCGCGTTCGTTGGCATGGGCCCGGCGCGCCTCAATCGCGCGGACCGCATCGGTTTGGGTGTATGGACTGCGGGGAAGACTAGCGTAGGACCAGGGGACTCGTCGTTCGCTGCCGGGGCGTGTAATGAATCCGGAACTGCGGAAGTTCTCACGGGCGATTTCTTCGAGGCTGTTGTCCATGGGGTCGCTGGGTTTATAGGTTGAAGCGTTTAAAGACGGATGCCTGCGCCTCGGGATCGCCGGGGGCGCGGTTTTGCAAGCCGGTATACCGGGCTTCGCTGTAAATACTGAAGGTGGAAAGCTTCCCAAGCAGGACCGCACCCTTCTCGATGCCACCAAAATCAATCAGTTTTTGATTCAGGTTGATGCGCCCCTGCTTATCGCAACTAAAACTGTGGGCACGCGCCATCAACTCCTCCACCGCCTGCTGCCCCTCGCGATCCCCCAGACTTATTTGGGCAATGGATTCTTCCAACTGAGCGATCTTCTTGGGCGGATAAACCGTGATGTAACCATCGGGACTGGGCAGCGCCAAAAAGAGGTTCGCATCCGGATCACTGTGATCCGGACGCCAGGATGACGGGATCGTTAGACGCCCCTTTTCATCCAGATTGTGGCGATATTCCCCCACAAACATACCTGCTTTTGTTAAACCCATTTTATCCCATTATTACCATTTTGACCTATTTCGCCCCATTTCGCCCCACCAGTCAAGCGTTTTTTGTCACATAAAAATGTGAATAGTCTGAGAAAAACTATTCGATGTGGCTAAATTTCAATACCTTATAGAAAAGTAAAAAAATGTAGAGCGGTTCACAAAGTCATCGTGAAGGCACGCGCAGAAACTACGAATCACAGCGATCACACGAATAAAGCATTGCCCGCGAAGGTACGCGAAGGGGAGCAGGAAGGTTGGGAAAGGAAACCACGAACCCGGCAGAGCCGGGAACCGCTCATCCTCGCTTATAAACACTAATAGTATTGTTTTTAGCATTAGTGGATATAAGCGCCCATTAGCGGTCGCCAGCTAAGCTGGCCTCAGGGCATCGCAAGGAGAGGGAACTACGAATCACAGCGATCACACGAATAAAGCATTGCCCGCGAAGGTACGCGAAGGAGAGCAGGAAGGTTGGGAAAGGAAACCACGAACGACACAGAAACCACGAACCCGGCAGAGCCGGGAACCGCTCATCTTCGCTTATAAACACTAATAGTATTGTTTTTAGCATTAGTGGATATAAGCGCCCATTAGCGGTCGCCAGCTAGGCTGGCCTCAGGGCATCGCAAGGAGAGGGAACTACGAATCACAGCGATCACACGAATAAAGCATTGCCCGCGAAGGTA
>CBFHKU010000005.1:49095-70756 GCA_965656495.1 Coraliomargaritaceae bacterium | reverse complement strand
ACCCGGCAGAGCCGGGAACCGCTCATCTTCGCTTATAAACACTAATAGTATTGTTTTTAGCATTAGTGGATATAAGCGCCTATCAGCGGTCGCCAGCTAAGCTGGCCTCCGATTTTAATGGGAACTTTTGCCGCATTATTTTTACATTACAGGTACGTCCGAACGCGTGAACCCCATGCGGTTTCGTCTTCTATGTCCATCGCCAAAATCCAATCATCATGAAATACTTGCTTCCCCTCCTCCTAGTTTTAGTGCTCTCCGCCTGCGAAACTACAACTACGAGCAACATCAAAAATACCCGCCCCTTCATTGGAATGACCGAGGAGGCCTGGTTGAACTCCACCCACAGTAGCGTCCTGCTTGAAATGGAGGAAAACCGAGTCACCTATAAGGCGAACGAAGACCTCTATTATTTTGTCGACGGCAAGCTCAGCAAAATGGTGGCGAGCGAAAAGTAAGTCACGCCCCGCGGGCTAAGGCGGGCAAGCCCCGGGTAAGATAAGCGATGAGTTCGTCTGCGCTGTAACTCAGTTTTGAGGGACTGAGCAGCGCATCCAGAAAGGACAGGTCTTCACCGAGGGTCAGGAGGGGGCGCTCACTGGTACCATCTCCCTTGATCTGCCCCAAACCCACCGTCGCGAGGAGGCCGTTACAGAGGCATAGCTTACCTTCCGCCGCCTCCGGTGTTCCTCCCTTTGCATAGAACACCTTTTTTACAGAGGCCGGACAGCGATAGGAAATTTGTCCCTTAAAATCCCTAAAGACGTGACGCAAATATCCCAAGGTACACATCGCACGCGCATCGGTGCTGTCGCTATGTCCTGCCATCAGCACTCGCTTGAAGGGATAGCCGGTGGGTGATGCCTTAAAATCGGTGACCCATTTTAAAACTCCATCCCGATAAGCCTGAATGGTTGCCCGCTTGATACTCTTCAAAATACCGGATTCATCGGAGCAAGCAAAGGCCGATCCGATTTGCACCCCTTGGGCGCCGCAATCCAGCGCCGCTTGCAGGGCTGCCGGTGAAGCCTTCCCGCCCGCCAACCAAAAGGGTTTGCCCAAGGTGGCGATACGCTGCGGGTCGCACTCGTCCCGCTCGCCATAAGTATTGTCCCGGCGTGGCGGGGCATTGTGCCCACCCGCAATGTGATGCTCCACAACCAGTCCGCTGATCCCGCTGCCCAGTTTGCGTATTAAACTTTTTGCGAGGACCTCGGATGATACAATTGCGAAGAAAAGGGGTCGCGCCAGACAAGCCTTGAAGTCGGGAAAGAATTCCTGTGGATCCAAAGACATGCGCGGCGCTTTTTCAGGGCTGGCATCCTGGACATGAATCTTAATTTCAGCCCGTTGAAACCGCGCAAAGGCATCGAGCACCGAGGGTATAAAAAGAGGAATGCCGCCGCCCACCAAAACGACATCCACCCCCGCGAGCATGGCACCCAACAGCGTCGGTAAGGTTGGGATTTGAATCTTCTCCAAAAAATTGATCCCCACCCAACCGCTATGGCCCTCCTTCGCAAGAAAGACCTCCACAAAACCTGCCACGATCAACAGTTCCATTTCGCGGCGCCCCATCTCTACTTTTGGCAGCGGCTTTAACTCGTAAGCTTCTTTGTCCCCGCGCCCTTCTTCCCGATACCAGCGGCGCACAATCGCCTCCCCTATCCTTTGACAGGGAAAAGCCGCAATCGCTCGCCGCATTGCTCCATCCTTGTCTCCGTCCTGCAAGCGGCGAATCAAAACCGTGTCCAATGCCGTCCCCGAGACCACTCCCATTTGCCCGCTCAATGAGACTGCACGCGCCAGATTCCAGTTTGAAACGGCCACGCCCATGCCTCCCTGAATGATTTTCGGCCAAGCGCGGAAGCCTTCCTTGGATAAATCCTTTTCCATCTCATCATTAAATAAAATATCCCGCTTTTAAACGATACTAAAGCCACAGGTGCTCTGACCTATTAGTTCCGCTTTAAGTTTATAGAAGCGGCGATAATGGAGCCTCAAAAAGTAGAAAGCCCGCTCCATTCCTGGAATCGATACAGCGCGGTTTTCCAACGGAGTGACCAACCGGTCAAACTGAGCTCAGAATAAGGCAGACTCACTTCCGCGCCAGCGGCGTTGTTCCAAAGGGCATTAAAATACGCATCCCACTGCAGCCCGACCAAAGCATTATTCTGCAAAAGCAAATTGGCTTCCAGATTTAGGCTATCCAGGTTGCGGCGCGTCCAGTTAGCAGAACCGAGGCACAGCAGATCGGTCGCGGGTCCATGGATGCGGAGCACCTTGGAATGAAATTGCTCGCCACGGGTATCGGCCCAACGCACTGAGATAGCACCAGTGTCACCACCCGGTGATTCCAAAAGCTCCGCTGCCACCACCCGATTCGGGATGCCGTTCTTTTTCCGACCAAAAGCATCCTTGTTCGCATCCAACAAACAACGGATCTTAGCGCCCCGCTCAGCGGCAGATCGCAGGGCTGCGACAATCCCGCGGTCCGAGAGATAAAAGAGCGCGAGGTCGATGCGGTCCCCCGCGCCGGCGGCATTCAACACCTCGAGGAGCGTGCTGCGGATCGCGCCCTCGCTGCGCCAGGCAACCGCCGGTTCGTCGACTTCCGCCAGTTCGTGATATTCCAGTTCGCCGATGCGACCTTCCAGATTTTCGATAATTTCGATGCATTCCGAGGATTTGAGCCCCTTGCAATTCGCGGGGTTGCGGGCGGACCAGCGCGCAATTGCCAGCTCCGAACGTGCGGCATAGCGCGCAATCGGCCCCGTGACCAATAGCCCCACATTAGTGTGGCGCGCGCTGCCATCGGCGGGGTTGAAGCTGCTCACGATCATGCGGGATTCACCATTGCTTCGCCCCGCGATGAGCACTTTGCGGTGGTTCGCTTTAAAGTGTAAGAGGCGGTTCCATTGCGAAAGCGACCAACGCGCCGCACTGGCTTCAAAGGGATTTTTGAGTGGCGGGCGGATGCCTCCCAATTTGAATGGCGCGAGCAAACGCCCCCAGAATTCCGCCAGCGGTGCATACACCCAATTGGAATCCCGCATCCGGGAAAGATCGGTAAAAATGAGCGGAAAGTTTATTGGCTCTCCGGCAGCGAGGTGGAGCTCGGTATCGCTCCCGTAGAAACGATTGATGGGGTCGGTGATGACCACGATGGGGAGTTCGGGATTGGCGCGCTGTTTGGCGTTGAGGGCGTTCAAGAGTTCGCGTGCCAGGGGACGCATCGGCGCGGTTGATTCAAGCTTTCCCAGCCAGTTGTTCCATAGAAAGAAATCCAGAATCAGGTATGTCTCCGCCGCCGCGATTTCAGCCAGGATCGTATCAAAAATTTCCTGCGAACTTACATTCCCACCACCCGCCGCTTTCGCGTAGGTCTGATCCACCAAAAGGCGAACCTCCCCGTAACGACAATCGGGACTGGCGAGCTCGGTTCCCTCGGGCACGGGGGGCTCCTCATAGAGGAGATAAGGCAGCACAAGCAATGCAAACAGGAAACCCAGGATGAGACCGCGTACCATTTTCATGAATGGATAGTGTTCCTTTTTACAGGCCGAAGCAAGAACGCTATCGCGCAAGAAGGTTGACGCAGGGATTAAAAACGACTCCTTTTGAAGCATGTGCGCACAATCTGCGAAAAATTCTGCATCCATTTGCTTGGTTAGTCTAAAGCTGGCTTTTTTGCTGAGCGGTTGCGGCGATGCGGTGGATTCGACTTCGCAAAGCGAGACGCCTGAGCGCCCCGCCCTAAGCGAGGGCTTTGCCTTTTCGCACAACCCGGCGCGCGTTCTGGCTCAAGGCCCGCAAGCCTGCGCGGAATGCCATGCCGAAATTTTTGCAGACTGGCAGATGAGTCACCACGCCAAGGCGAACCGCCCGGTCTCGGTGGCGTTGGACAAAGCCGCCTTCACCCCCGCACGGCGGGTCGTTGAATCAGGGGTTACCTACGAATTGGCCTACGAGAATGAACGCTTCGAACTCCGCGTGCTCGATGCCGCCCAAGACCTCGAGCGGGTCTATGAATTGAAGGGGGTGATTGGCTACACCCCCCTGCGCCAATACCTCGCCCCCCTGCCCGGCGGTCGCCTCCAAACCATCAGCGCGACCTACGATGTCCTCGAGGATCGCTGGGTTGATGTCTTCGAGGGTGAGGATCGCCTCCCCGGTGAATGGGGTCACTGGACCGGACAGGGCATGAACTGGAATGCCAATTGTGCCTATTGCCACACCACTGAGTATAATAAAAATTTCAACTTTGAGGCGAATGCCTACGCCAGCACTTGGACGCAACAGGGAATCGCCTGCGCGGAATGCCACGATGGACTGGAAGCGCACTTGCAAAGCGCGCGCAGGGGCGTGGAAGATGCGGACGTCATTCCTCCCACACCGCTTGATTCGCAACAAATCATGGACAACTGCGCGACCTGCCACTCCCGCCGTGACCAGTTGACCGCCGACGCCTTTAAAATCGGGGATCGCTACGAGGATCACTTCGGGCTCTCCCTCCCCGACCAGCCCGGTCTTTATTTTGCGGACGGTCAAATCCGCGATGAAGTCTTTGTGCACGGTTCCTTCAGCATGAGCCGCATGGGGCACGCCGGTGTGACTTGCCTCGACTGCCACAACCCGCACAGCAACGCCCTCATCCTCCCCGCGGAAAACAACCTCCTCTGCATGCGTTGCCACGAGACCGGCCTCGACAACGCCCCCATCATAGTGCCGACCGAGCACAGTTTCCACCCTGCCGACAGCACCGGCAACCGCTGCGTGGAATGCCACATGCCCAAGCGCACCTACATGCAAGTCGACCCGCGTGCCGATCACGGCTTCCTGCATCCCGATCCCCTCCTCACCCAAGAGTTGGGAATCCCCAACAGCTGCAATGGCTGTCACGAAGAGGAAAGCGTGGACTGGGCAATCGAATGGTCCGAACAATGGTATGGCGAAAAACTGACGAACCACCGCCAGCGCGCCCGGGCGCGTGCCATTCATGCCGCGCACCGCTTTGAACCCAGCGCCCTCGAAGCCCTTTTTGAATTATTGGACAGCGAGGACGTTCCGGCTTGGACTGCTACCTACACCGGACTCCTCGCCAATTACCTGCCCGAACAACGCGTGGAAGCGCGCCTGCGCCAACTCATCAAACACGAAAGCCCTCTTGTGCGCGAACGCGCCGTCAGCGCCCTCGGCAGTCTGCCCAATGAAACCATTCGCCTCCTTGAAGGCCTCAGCGACCCCCTTCTCAACGTCCGCATCAGCGCCGCCCGCACTTTCAACACGAACAACAAACCCGTTCCGGAAGGCGACGCGAAAGCACAATGGCAGGCTTATCTCGACTTCAATTCCGACCGCCCGCAAAGCCTTATGATTCAGGCATACGAAGCGGCGCGCGAACAAGACAAAGCCGCCACCAAGAAATACCTGGCACGCGCCGTGAACATGGATCAGGCCAACGGCACGGTGTATCATCAGGCTGCTATTATTCTGAGCACCGCCGGTGATCCGCTCAGTGCGGAGCAATTCCTCAAAACCGGATGGAAGAAAGACCCCGACAACCCGCAGTTCCCCTACTCCCTCGGTCTCCTGGCGGCGGAAAGCGGCAAACTGGATATGGCAGTCGGTTACCTCGAGGAAACCGTCGCCAATGCACCCGATTTCTACCGCGCCTGGTATAACCTCTCACTCGCCTACGGTCAATTGAACCGCCCGGAGGACGCCGCCCGCGCCATGGAAAAAGCCCAAGGAAACGCCGGGGCTAACTGATTTTTTGTATAAGCCAAAATCAGCCCATGCTTGAAAAGCGACAGGATTGTCGCTTCTACGAGAACACCGCGAGAAGTATAAGCCGGCCATTCTATCGTGGAAGCGACAATCCTGTCGCTTTGACTCCGAGCTAGATCCGTACCGTATCACTTAAGCGACAAGGGTGACGCTTCTACGAGAACACCGCGAGAAGTATAAGCCGGTCATTCTATCGTGGAAGCGACAATCCTGTCGCTTTGACTCCGAGCTAGACACGTGCCGTATCACTTAAGCGACAAGAGTGTCGCTTCTACGGGAGCACCGCGAGAAGTACAAGCCGCTGGCCTGAGCGGTATCATTTTTAGAGACCCTGACCAGAGAACTGCACCCGCCGGACAAAATTTTGTCCGTGCTCGCGCACCACGTCTGCGGCATTGTCGTAACCGGTGCCGGAACGACCCGCCTCGATGTTTTGCAGGATTTCCAAACCTTCATCCGTAATCATGGTCAGAAGGATGTCGGCGTAGAGGGGCTTCACCTGCAGCGGAGGGGTTGCAGTGGAACCGGTATAATTGTCGCCGCCGTAGATGTAGTTTTGGGTAACCTTCCATACGTCACCGCTTATATTGCCATTGTAAGGTTTTACGGATGCAGGATTCGCGGTGCTATCAAGGTGATACACAATGACCTTAAAATCGACGATGTTGGTCACGAGGTAGTTGGAGTCGTCGGTTACCGTGCTTTCTGACCACTCATCGTTGTTCGCCTCGGTCAGCACTTTTTGCGCCGGATCGCCCATCAGGTCATTGAAGGTAGTACGTGGATCAACAATATTGCGGTATAGGGCGTAAATCTTGGTATCACTATCTTCATACGCCTCCTTGAAAGCGAGGCGGTAGGCAATCCCGCAGATGTCGCCGGGGATGGGGACTTTATTACCATCATCATCTTTTTCAAACTTAGGTCGATCGAGGGCGGGCGCAAAAAGCTTCAGCGCGACGGTCTTATTATCGTAAGAATCTCCGACATCATCGACTTTTTCGATCCGCAGCCACTGCATACCGTTGTCGCGGAAAACGGCGGTCTCGAGATCCTGCGTAAGGAGTTCCATCGCGAGGCGCGCCTCGGAATTGGAGGAGAGTTTCCCGGAGGAACGGTTCCAGACCTTCAGGACTTCGTTGGTGATCTGGATGACGAGCCCAATGAGAATGACCATCACGGCGGTGGCCACCATGATCTCAATCAGGGTGAAGGCGGAACGGCGGGGCTTGCGGGATCGATTCAACTTCATGGCAGTTCTAGCGCACCACGGCGGCATTATAGGTGAAGATCGGTTCCGCATCGGCAAGCACGGTGAGATCGGAATCGAGATTGCTGGTGTAGTCCTCGCTGTATTCCTCGGCAAAGATGCGCACTTCCATCGCGAAGTAGCCCTCTGGATAACCATTTGGGTTACTTCCAGAAGGAGGATCCGGCGAGTCGACCGTGAGTTCGTAAACTTTTGTTGTAGGATTTCGTTCCGCCGAACGGTAAACCGCCGGCAGGACCGAGGACGGGGTCAGCACCACGCGGTAGATCGGCCCAGCAACACTCACCGCGCTATTTTCCTTAAAATCAGAATCTTTATCAATTTGCGCTTCAGTCGCGACATCTGTGTCTTCTCCCCAAAACCCGATCTTGAGCTTAGTATTGGTGGAGTCCTCATTCAAATAGGCTTGAAAGACGAAGATGGTGGCGTGGCCATCGCTTTCAACGGCGTTAAAGATCGCATCAAATTTGGAAGCACCTGGGGCGATTTCCGGTGATTGTTGGAGGAAAGCGTTGAGGCTATTGACCACCGAGGCGATGGCATCGGTTTGCTCTACTTCATCCACTGATTTGAGGGTAGGCCCGAGGAGACCAACAAGGGCGAGGACCGTAACCATAAAAATGCCGATCGCGAGGACGACCTCAATGAGGCTGAAACCAAGGCAGCGGGTGGAGTGTTGTTTTACAGAAGTCATGGCGTCACTTAATTTTTCTTCACCAATTCGGGATCATTGACCGGGGTGGTGCTCCCGCCCCGGCGAAGGATGAGGGCGGCGCGGAGGTATTCATCTTCGGGATCATCAAAATCGAGCTGGAAGGAATCGCCGTCGGGTTTGAGCACCCCCGCACGGAGCGTGAGCCAGGCATTGGCGAATTCGGTGCCCAGCACGCCGTTGTCTTCAAATGCATAATAGAAATATTCTTCGCCGCCGCCGCCGTTGTCTTCGTCTGTATTGCTACCAACCCGAATGCGGGGATAGTCGAGTTTCATGGTGGAGCCGGTCGGGTAATGCTTGCTCATTTCAGGATCAAAATAAATACCCTCGGGCAGGAGAGTCCCTTTGTTCGCGGCGAGCCAGCCGGTATCTCCGTTACTATCGGTGCCCCAATAAACAATCCCGAAGTAGCGGCGGTATTTGTCGGGGTCGCCGGCAAGGTCATTGTAAATAATGATGCGGGTCTCGGCACCCTTGAGGACTGCCTGCGCGCGGGCGCCTTTAACAATGCCCGACACGATGCGCTGCGAGGAACTCAGAGAAACACCTTTTCCGCCGGAACCGGCGGTGAAGAGAATCGTAGAAGCGATCAGGATGATTGAGATCACCACCAGCAACTCCACCAGCGTAAAGCCGGCACGGTTTCGAGTGGTCTGGGGCTTGGAAGTCGGGGTCATTATTGAATGTTAAAGTTTAGACGCGGTCTTACTCGTAAAGGTAATACTCCGGTGCATTGATTGCCTGATCGGCTTCAACGTAGGCCGTGATGCTGGCGCGGAGCTTGATTTTTTTCTGCGAATCCTCCGGATCCGGCACTTCTATTTCGCCATCACCATCAGTATCAATCGCGATGTAGATCTTCTTGTTATTAAAGCGGTCCGCCAATTGGGTGTTTAGAACGACCCCGTCCTCATCCGTGAAAAACTCCGACTCGGAGAATTCGTAGAAACGGATGCGACGGCGATTGCCACCCTCGCCGACCGATTCGTTATCGGAGGGATTGCGCGCGCTGAGGGTTTTGATGAAGGTCTCGCTGTTGGTGGCGATGCTAAGGTCGAGCACTTCGCTGGTGCCGGTGATCAAATCACTAAAAGGGTAAAATTTATACTCACTGCGGAACGACTGGATCGCATTCACATATTGCGATAGCGCAGCTTTGGAAGCGGCGATGTTGACGTTCTTTCGAACCGTATTGACGGATGGTATCAGGATTGAAGCCAGGATGCCGATAATCGCGATGACCGTGAGCAGTTCAATGAGTGTGAAGCCCTGACGGGATGGGGTTTTGTTTTTCATTGGATGTTAAGTGGACAATGCCGATGCTGGCATCATTAGAGCGTAGCGTATGACTAAAGTTTCAATCAATCACACAAAATGCACTAACAAGGTAGAAATATAACCAAAAGTTAAGCCCTGCTGTCAACGAAAGAGGCGGGCTCACTCAAACTATATTGTGTACGGTTTCTTGAAAATCGCCCCGCTCCGGCGACGCTCCGCGATTTTTTCCCGCTCCTCAGGCGACATCGGTACCGGATCGCTCGTTTCGGGGTCGATCTTCCACATCCCGGGTTGCAGGTCGCGATCGACCGCCACGCGATAGTCAAAAACGAAGCAATCGCCCTCCCAAAGGCTCTCTTCCTTCGGCATTTCCTCCAAATAACGCAAAATACCGCCCTTCAGGTGATACACATTCTTGAAGCCCTTGCCCTTCAAATACGCCGTCGAACGCTCGCAACGAATCCCGCCCGTGCAATACATCGCAATCTTTTCATCCTCCCGACCCTTCAATTCCTCCTCCACAAATGCCGCAAACGAGGCAAAATCATCGGTCTTGGGGTTCAGCGCTCCCTTGAACTGACCCACCTTCACCTCATAATCATTGCGCGTATCAATCGTCAAAACCGCCGGATCACGGATTAATTCATTCCACTCCTCCGGGTCGAGATAGGTGCCGACCACCTCCTGCGGATCCGCACCCGCCTGCCGAAAGGTCACGATTTCCGGCTTTTGTTTCACCTTGAATTTCGGAAAGGGGCAAAAATCCGCTTCGGAATACTTGACCTCGAGATCCGCCAAGCGGGGGTCTGATCGCAACAATTCGATGAGCCCATCGATCGCCTCCGGACGACCCGCGCAAGTCGAATTGATCCCCTCCGGCGCTACGATGATCGTTCCCCGCAGACCCGATTTCTCCCCTACCGCCTCTAGACGCCGCGCCCAATCCGCTACATCATTCAAGTCCGTAAACCGGTAAAAAGCCGCTATTTTCCAAGTTTCGCTCATAATTCTTGAAAGCATAGGAAGCCAAGTGCGATTCGTCCAATACAAACCTGTACCCGAATGCGTTCTTGTCTCGACCCACAACCAATTACGACTCATTCTAGCCGATACCCTAAGCAATATGTCCAAAAGTAAAAATACCGAACTTTCATTCGAGGACGCGCTAGAGCGCCTCGAATCCCTCATTGAATCGATGGAAGACGGCGAGACTCCCCTCGCCGAACTGGTGGAAAAATTCGAGGAAGGCACGAAGCTCCTGAAGTCCTGCCAAGCCAACCTCAAACAAGCGGAACTCACCATCGAAAAGCTCAACTTCGACACCGACACCCTCGAAGCGCTGGATCCCGAGGCCGAAAACGAATAGTCGCATGTCCCTCCTTGAACAAATTCATTCCCCCGCAGACCTCAAAAACCTGAGCCTGCAGGAGCGCGAAGCCCTCGCCCGCGAAATCCGCGAGCGCATCATTCGCACAACCGCCCGCAACGGCGGACACGTGGGCCCCAACCTCGGCGTGGTTGAACTCACCATCGCCCTGCACCGCGTTTTTAACACCCCCGAGGATCGTTTCGTCTTCGACGTCTCCCACCAGGCCTACGTCCACAAACTCCTCACCGGGCGCAACGGCACCGACTTCGACAAACTTCGCAATGACGACGGCTTGAGCGGATTCATGAACCGCACGGAAAGCCCCCACGACGCCTTCGGCGCGGGTCACGCCGGCACCGCCCTCTCCGCAGCCCTCGGGATGGCAACCGCCCGCGACCGGCGCGGCTCCGGCGAGCACGTGGTCGCGGTCTGCGGCGACGCCGCCTTCACCTGCGGCATCACAATGGAGGCGCTCAACAACGTCGCTTCCAGCACCAAGCGGCTCATCATTATCCTCAACGACAACGAATGGTCGATTGCCAAAAATGTCGGTGCCCTCGCCCGCTATTTCAACGACCTCATAACGAACCCCATCTACAACCGCCTCAACGACGACATCGAAGCCTTCCTCAAAAAAGTCCCCGGCGGGCAAGCCCTCATCAACTTTGGCATCAAATGGAAACAGGAAACCAAGGACTTTTTCGTTTCCTCTTCCCTCTTTGAAAAATACGGCGTCCGCTACATTGGCCCCATTGACGGGCACGACCCCGAGCAGGTCGAGCATTACCTCAACTTCGCCAAAAACGCCGAACAGCCTATCCTCCTCCATCTCCACACCACCAAAGGCAAAGGCTACGACGTCGCCCTCGAAAACCCCGAACGCTTCCATGGTGCCAGCCCCTTCGATATCGAGACCGGAAAAGGCAAACCCGCCGCCCCCGGAACCCCGCCCAAATACCAGGACGTCATGGGCAAAACCCTCACCGACTTTGCCCGTAAGGATAAAAACATCATCGGCATCACCGCCGCAATGCCCTCCGGAACCGGACTCAACATCCTAGAAAAAGAACTGCCCGACCAATGCTTCGACGTCGGCATCGCCGAGGAACACGCGGTTCTCTTCGCCGCCGGCATGGCCACCTCCGGTTTTCATCCGGTCTGCGCGATTTACTCCACCTTCCTGCAACGCGCCATCGACCCCATCATTCACGACGTCGCCCTTCAAAAACTCCCCGTCCTCTTTTGCATGGACCGTGCCGGACTCTCGCCCAACGACGGCGCCACCCACCACGGCCTCTTTGACATCGCCTACCTCCGTTCCGTCCCGCACTGCGTCCTCATGGCTCCCGCCAACGAAGACGAACTCGCCGACATGATGGCCACCGGACTCGCTTATCAAGGCCCCGCCTTCATTCGCTACCCGCGCGGCAACGCCACCGGAACCCCCGTCAAAGAACAAGCCAAGACCCTGCCGCTCGGCAAAGCACAACGCCTTCAACCCGCCGGTCAAGTCGACCTCTGGGCATACGGCATCATGCTCGAAGAAGCCCAACAAATCGCTGCCAAGCTCAGCGAACACGGCATCACCGCTGGCGTCGTCAATGCCCGCTTCGCAAAACCGCTCGATACCGACGCCCTCCTCGAAGCCGCACAATCCAGCAAACTCATCGTCACCCTCGAAGATCACGTCATTCAGGGCGGATTCGGCAGCGCCGTCCTCGAAGCCCTCGACGAAGCAAAATCCAACTGTCCCCTCCTCCGTCTCGGCTGGCCCGACGAATTCATCGAGCACGGCAGCAACGTGCAGGCCCTCCGCGCCCGCCACGGCCTCAACCCCGAGCAACTCTTCCAGCAAGTCCTCCAACGCGCCCTCAAAACCCCCGGCCTCGAACCCGAATCCATCGGGGATTCTACTTTGTCCTGAACCCAGCGCGGATTTCAAACTCAGAGGATCAGAGGAACGGAGGGTTAAATCCGCCCTTGGAAAAACGCACATAATTAGGTACGTTTTTAGCCATGACCATCGTAAGTGTAACTGTTGCGAGGAACAAACTGTACAGCCTGATTCATGAGGCGAACAGCTCGCATGTACCCATTCAAATAACAGGCAAGCGGGGCAACGCGGTCTTGATTTCAGAAGAGGACTGGAACGCCATAACGGAAACCATTCACCTAAGCAGGATCGCCGGCATGGTCGACTCGATCAAGGCGGGCATGAATGAGGCCGTCGAGGACTGTTACGATTCACCGGGATGGTAGCATACAAGATACTCCGCAAATTTATCGAAACGCTATCATTTGCCTGTATCGTTATTTATGATTGCTTTTATTTTACTTTTTAGTGTATTTATTTAATATTAAATCTTCTCAATGGTGTAGCAATGCAATGGGTGAAAACCCACAAAGAATATCCTAACAACTCAAAATGAAAACCATTGGGAAATTTCTTTGCTGCTTAATTTTTTTCTTTTTCGTCGGTTTCGTGTCTGCCGAAGAAGGCAAGCAAATCATTCCAACTCAAAATAAGTTCGCTAAGAAACTTACGTACCTTCTCCAGAGTAAGCTAACTTTCGTCTTAAAAAAGGACTTAATTCAAATCAAAGCAAAGCCCGAAGCTACGCTTCCTCTTGAGTTTGTCGCTGGCAAGGGACTCGAACCCTCTGACGGAACTCTTTCGGTGAATGACAGTTTCGCCTGGCCGGGCTGCGGGTTTGATAGGACAAGCTACACGCTAAAAAAAATAACACCAAAATCTGTTGTAATTACATATATTCGCGGAATTCCTCAACAGGATGGATATCAAGGCTCTGGCGAGTTTTCAATTGCCTTCAAAGACGTCAATCGAGAACAAGGCGGATCTGAAAAAGCGGCTACCCACTCCGAGTCGGAATAATTTTCGTAGCTACAACCCTCAACCCCCAGTCTAAGGCACGCCAACAGAAGCCAGTGCACAACCTTGAGCGTTATGCTGAAGCAATGTTCGATTTCTTGCGGAACACGGCTCAGCCAATCCATCAACAAACAACGATCAACCCGCAACACCACAACCCCCTCAACTCATCTGCATGGGGTCGACGTCGAGTTGGTCGATGACGGTTTTATCCATTTTGAAGTCGCGGCGTAGGGCGGTGAGTTCGTCAATGATGGCCTGGGCGCTGGGGGCAAAATACCAGAGTTGGAAGCGGTATTCGTCGCGGATTTTTTCAATGGGTGCGGGGGCGGGGCCGCGAAGGGTGAGGCGGTCGCCAAAGTGGGCCTCGACGCGGCGGGCCCATTGTTCGATGAAGAAGTTGACCTTCTCGGGGTTGCGCCCGCGGAAGAGGTGGCGAATGAGGTGCTGAAAGGGCGGGTAGTTGAATTCACGGCGTTGTTCGAGTTCCTCAAGCTGGAAACCGTCGAAGTCGGACTTGCGGGCAAATTGCACGGGCGGGGCATGCGGGGTGCTGGTCTGGATGATGACTTCACCGGCGCGGTCCCCGCGTCCGGCGCGGCCCGAAACCTGCACGATGAGTTGAAAGGTGCGCTCGGCGGCGCGGAAGTCCTCCACATGGAGCGACATGTCGGCATTGATGAGGCCGACAAGGGTGACGTTGGGAAAGTCGAGCCCCTTGGCGATCATCTGGGTGCCGACGAGGATGTCGATTTTCCCGGCGCGGAAATCGTTGAGGATTTTTCGGTAGAGATTTTTTTTCGCCATGGAGTCGGCATCCATGCGCACGATTTTTGCGGCGGGGAGAATTTTTTGTACGATGGACTCGATCTGCTGGGTGCCCTGCCCTCGGTAGCGAATCGCCCCGGAACGACACGCGGGACAAACGGGGGGTGATTTTTCCTCGTGCCCGCAGAGGTGGCAACGCAGGGAATGGTCGGTGCGGTGATAGGTCAAGGGGATGCTGCAATGTTTGCAGGACGCGACATATCCGCAGTCGGGACAAAGAAGACTGGTGGAGAACCCGCGCCGGTTCAGGAATAGGATGCTTTGTTCGCGCTTTTCAAAACGATCGATGAGTTTATCGGCGAGGAGGGTGGAGATCGGGGAACCCTTGGCGCGTCCGCTGTGTCCTTCGCGGCGCATATCGACGAGGTGAATACGGGGCAGTTCACAATGATCGACGCGTTTAAGGAGACGGTCGACGGCATACTTCCCGCGCTCGACATTGTAGAGGGTTTCAAGCGAGGGCGTGGCGGAACCGACGAGGCATACCGCACCGGCGAGGTGGGCGCGATAGACCGCCACGTCGCGCCCGTGGTAGCGGGGGTTGTCTTCCTGTTTATAAGAGGGTTCGTGCTCCTCATCCACGATCATGAGTTTGAGGTTTTGCACCGGGGCAAATACGGCGGAGCGCGCGCCCACCACGACGTGCGCTTCGCCGCTCACGAGGGCTTTCCACGAATCATAGCGTTCCCCGTCGGAGAGGTGACTGTGCCAAACCACGGTGCGTACCCCCCGGGCTTCGAGGCGTGCGCGCACGCGACCGACGGTCTGGGGCGCAAGGGCAACCTCGGGAACAAGGAAGACCACCCCACCCCCCTCGGCAACGACTTGCTCGACGGCATTGAGGTAGACTTCGGTCTTTCCGGAACCGGTGACCCCGTGCAGGAGGCGAACGCTGAAGCGGTCCGCCGCAATCGCTCCGGAAATGGCTTTGACCGCAACCGCTTGCTCGGCGGTCAAGGTGGGCCGCAGTTCGGTGGCTTCCACTGTTTCAACCTCGCCCAAATCATCGGCATAGGCATCGCGGGTTTCTTCGGTGTCGGTCTCAAGAAGATAGCCTTTTTTCACAAGGGCCTCGCAGGCGGAGGCGCTAATTTTGAGACGTTTGAGAATTTCGGCACGGGGCTGGGGCTTCAACTGCTGGGCGACAAATTGCAGGAGGGCGGCTTGTTTGGGGGCGCGTTTTTCAAGGGCGGCGAGGGCCTCGGGATCGGGGGCGGTTCCGGGGGCGAGGTAGCGTCGGGTTTTGGGGCGCATCCCGCGACGAATGGCAGGCGGAATCATGGCCTCGAGGACCGCCTCGGGACTGGTGGCGTAATAATGGCGCGCCCAGTGGAAGAGTTCGATGAGTTCAACTGTCAGGACGGGGAAATCCTGCACGACCTCGTAGAGCATCTTGAGTTTACCCGGTGGGATTTCCTGATCGCTGCCAGTACGGAGCACGACCCCCAGTTCGCTGCGGCGCCGGAGGGGGATCCGAACGAGGGAACCGACCGCGATCTGAGACTGGGCAGCGGGTGGCACGGCGTAAGCGAGGGCTTTGTCAAAACCCGAAAGCGGCACAACCTCGACAATCGTCGGGATGGAGGGCTTTGTTTTCGGCTTCGGTTTCGCGTCACTCATGTGCAGGTAGGGCCACTGGCAGCGAGACCGCTTAACCCACTTCTAATTCATGGATTAATTCCCCGAAGGGTTTATAGTCCTGGAGTTGCTGGAGGTCGGGGTCGTTGCGCATCCAGTGATAGTCTTTAAAGCCGAGACTTACGGCGTTGCGAATCGCGCGGGTGGCTTCAGACTTGCGACCCTTCAGCGCGAGACTGCAGCCCAAATTATAATGGGCAGAAGCGTCATCGGGAACAAGGCGCACCAGCTTGCGATCGATCTTGAGGCCTTCGTCGACCTGCCCTGCCTCGGTGTAGAGTTGCGCGAGAATGGTGGCGACCTTTACGTCGCGGGGCATCCGTTTGTGGAGATCCGCAAAAAAACTGAGCTCAAAGGCGTATTTGGTTTTTTTCATTACCAGCGCGCGGTCGTTCAGGACGAGGTTCCCTGCTTGTCGCAATTGTCGCAGGTTTTTGAATCATGCCCGCCCTTGCAACGCGCCATCACTTGCAGGCGTTGGCTGACCACTTCCATGCCAAGCTTATCCGCCACGGTCTTGCCATACCATTCCATGAAAGGTGCATCGATCTCGAAAATCTTGTCGGTTTCCACGCAAATGACCTGTGCCTTGAAGGTGTTGGCATTTTTATTTGCCATGTAGAATTTGTAATCGCGACCGACATCGACCTCGCGAATGAGCCCGCTCTCGGTCAAAATCGGCAAGGCCCGGTAAACGGTGGCACGCGAGACGGTGTCATCAATCGCACGCGCCGCTTCCAGTAATTCCTCCGCCGTGAAATGATCCTCGTGCTGATACGCCGCATCAAAGATTGCAAGTCGCTGATTCGTGACCCGCAGACCCTTGCTGCTCAGGAATTCACGAAAGGTGTTGTGGACTTCGTCCGGGTTGGCGTTTGGATTGACCATGTTTCTTATTGAGACAGAATTGAGACCTGATTCCCCGATGGCAAGCCCCCTTCTTGTTTCACGGATAAAATAAACGAATTTCTGCTTGATTTCGCGCGCAGGGATGCTTTTCTACAACGCTTTTCCCATGAAAGCGACAATCCGTACACAAGGCCGACAATTCACCGTCTCCGAGGGCGACATCCTCAAGGTTAACGCCTACCCAGACACCAATGCCGGCGACACCGTCAGCATCGAGGAAATCCTCATGCTCGGCGAAGGCGCGGACACCCGCTTCGGTTCTCCGCTGATTGAGGGCGCCAGCGTCAAAGCGACGGTCCTCGAAAACAAGAAGGACAAGAAGATTACCGTCTTCAAGAAGAAGCGTCGCCAGGGCTACAAGCGTCGCCGCGGTCACCGCCAGCACCTTTCTGTAATCAAGATCGAATCCATCAACGGATAAAACCCTCTAACTAAGGAGATTTAAAAAATGTCACATAAAAAAGGACAAGGAACTTCAAAGAACGGACGCGACAGTCACTCACAGCGTCTTGGTGTGAAGAAATTCGGCGGCGAGTCCGTTGTTGCAGGCAACATCATCATGCGCCAGCGCGGCACGCGTTACCACCCCGGCCAAAACGTTGGCATGGGTCGCGACCACACCCTCTTTGCACTCAAGGACGGCAATGTCGCTTTTGACAAAGCCCACCGCAAAATCAACGTTGTTGAAGCGGCTGCCAGCTAAACAAGCGAACGCTCCGTTCCCTTCACGATCCTGCACGGTAAAAGTGCGGGATTTTTTGTGCTCAAGAATCGCTAGTAACTTGAAATCGCGACCCGCACACCGCCCGCATTGAGCGAATCATGCACCATTTCGGTAAAAGTCATATAGCGCACCCCCGCCTCAAAGCTCGTTAGCCGCACCGGCGCACCCGTTCGGATGGAATTCACAAAATCAGACTCCACCTGCCAACCGACCGCCTCTGACAGATCCGGCGCAACTTCAACCTGCGAGGTTTGGTTCACCTCCCTCAGGAAAAGCTGCTCATTCAGCGCATCAAAATACAGCGACCCCTTTGTGCCATTTAAACAAAACTCCATGGTAGCAGGCCCGGACTCCACCCCGCTAAAATGATACATGAAACGCGCCGCAGATTCAGCAAAACGACCCATAATGCTCAAGCTGTCCGGAATCTCAACTTTTGAAGCAGCAGCGATACCCGGATAGAACCGTTCATCCTGAAAGACCGCTCCGTCTGCAATGAGCCATTCAGGATCCATTCCCAGCCAACGCAAAAGCGTCTCATACAAAATTCCCATCGTTAAGATATTCTTGCCGGAAAGCTCGCGATCGGACCGCCAGGTCATGGGGGCCTGAGGGTCCGCCAATGACCCACTGGCATGCATCACGCGCACTTCCAACAAGTCGCCAATCGCACCCGCATTCAATAGCTCACAAATTTTTGAGTCATAATTGAGAGAAAAGGGAGCGGGCACCACCTGAGCAACCAGCTGAGGATTCGCCTTTGAGGCCGCAAGCATCGCGCGTGCTTCTATGAGGTCAGCCGCCATGCGCGCCTCGCAAAGAACGTGCTTGCCCGTTTTTAAAGCGGCAATCGACGCCTCCGCGTGCAGATACGGCCACGTCCCGATACAAACAGCGTCAATCGTCGGATCTGCGATAATCGCGCGCCAATCATCCACCGCAGAAGCGATGCCAAATTCCTCGGCCACTGCAGTCGAAGAGGCGCGGCTACGATTCGCCACCGCGCATAATTCAACACCCTCAATCGCCTTGAAACCCGGCAGGTGCATTTTGCGGGTATTTGCCCCCGCCCCAATAAATCCTACCCGAAGTGTTTTTATCATACTTTTTATTGGCTCAATTAAATCTCCTACACGCCTATTCAAGCTGTCCCAAATGCAAGGTACACACACGATCGGCACGCTTTGCATATTCTGGATTATGCGTCACCAAAATCAAACTTTTTCCCTCTTCCGCAACCAACTCCAACAAGAGATTCATCACCGCCTCTCCGGTGGCTTCATCGAGGTTGCCGGTCGGTTCGTCCGCCAGAATCAGCGGTGGGTCATTGATCAAGGCTCGCGCCACCGCGACCCGCTGACGTTCTCCACCGGAAAGCTTGGTGGAATGATGATGGATGCGCGCCCCCATCCCGACCCGTTCAAGGAGAGCCTCCGCGCGCGTGCGATGGGCATGCGTCAGGTTGCCCGCAATCCGAGCACCCAGCAGGACATTTTCCAGGGCATTCAATTCCGGCGCGAGGTAATAGGCTTGAAAAACAAAACCCATCATCGCAGCGCGTCTGCGCGCCAAAGCAGAACTGGATTTTCCAATAATATTTTCACCGCCCCAAATCAAAGTCCCCGCATCCGCTGCTTCCAATCCCGAGAGAATATTCAGAAGCGTTGATTTCCCGCAACCGGACTCTCCGCGAATGCTAACACTCTCACCCGCTCCAATCGCGAAATCAACGCGCTGCAAAACCGGGATTGCTTTTTCTGCACCCGGGAAGGACTTCTCCAGCGCGCGCGCTTCAAGTATGTAGGCATCATCTTTCATCATTCTATTATTCACTGCGCAAAGCCTCCGCCGGGCGCAAACGCGCCGCCCGAATCGCGGGCACCAAGCCCGCCAAAGTCGAAACCACCAAGGCAAAGACCGTCACCACGATAAAATCACTCGCCAGATAATGCACCGGCAATTGATACACGTCGTAGATCCCGAGGAAATTGATCTCATTGCCGGTCAAGCTCGCATAAAAACCCAAAATTTGCGCTCGATATTGCAGTGAGAGCAAGGCCAAGCCAACCCCGAGCACCGTGCCGGTGACCCCGATCACCATACCCTGCAGGCAAAAGCTCAATGCGACCTCGCGGGGCGGAGCGCCCATCGCCACCAAGAGGCCGATTTCCCGCGTCTTCCGCAAGACCGCCATCATTAGCGCAACCGCGATCGAGAAACAGGCCACCAGAATAATGAAAATTATGATAAAAGAAATCACGAGTTTCTCCTGCTCGATCACGAAAAGAAAATCCTCGTTCGCCGCCTGCCAGCTAATCGCCTGCAAGCCCGGCGGCAAAACCTCCGCCTCCAATTCCGCGCTCACCACCTGCGCATCCGCGCCCGGCCTCAAGCGCACCGCCAAGCCATGCACCCCCTCGCCGAGACCATACAACTCCTGCATGACCCGCAGCGTCGTAACGACCGTATTGCCATCCACCGTCGGCGATCCCGTCCGGAAGAAACCCAATACCTTGAACTCCCGTGGCAAAAGCACCTCGTCTTCCTTCAAGGCCTGCAACATCAGCGGCGTAAACACTTCCACCGTCGATCCCGGCACCACCCGCAGACTGTAGGCCAAGCCCTCCCCTAGAAAAACACCACGGTCATCAAAATCATCAAATGATCCCACCGTAAGGAAACCCTGCATCGGAATCACCTTCGACTCCTCCATGGGATCAATCCCGCGCACCATGGGAAACATGGGGCGGTTGTCATGCTGCAGCATAATGACCCCCTCCGCAAAGGGTGCGGTGCCCACAACCATCGCCCTTCCATCCACCGAAGCCCGCCAGGATTCCCAATCATCAATGATACCCGATCCCTTGATCCGGATATCCCCCTGCGTTTGCACGATGCGGGATCGAATATTTTCCCCGAAGCCGTTCATCACGCTTTGAACGATGATCAAAACGCATACCCCAAGCGTGACCCCCAGAATCGACATGAGGGAAAAAAAGGAAACACGGCGCCCACTCGGGAACAACTGTTTCAAGGCGTGGTAAAAATACCAAGGCATGGCGTTACATCTCATCCAAACGCCCCAAAAGGGGAAGCGTAAAATTCTACTGACAAAGCTTTAATTTAGGGTGAAACTTTTCATAAAGCGCAGCTATTGTTATAAAAGTAACCATTTCTCTCATGATGAAGTCGCCACCTACCCCACAAACCTTACCGGTCAAGGACGCTTGGAAACCCCTGCCCCTGACGCACTGGAACACCGAGACCGCCGCCCATCTCCTGCGCCGCATCGGGTATTCCGCCACCCCCACCAAGGTTCAACAAGCCCTCAATGGCCCGATCTCCAAAACCCTTGAACAAGCCTTTGGCAGAGTAAAACCCAACACAAAAAGCCCCGAACTCAGCAAATTTGAAACGGAATTCTTTGAACGCTCCACCGAAGCCAACCGCCTCAAGGACCGCGAAGAACGCCGAATCGCACAGCGCAACATCCGCCGCGAGAGCGACCACCTCTTTCGGCAATACGCCGTTGAATGGTATCGCTTTGCCCGCGATGAAGCCAACAGCCCTCAGGAAAAATTCGTCACCTTCCTGCACGATGTCTTCGTCATTGAACAACGAAAAATCCGCGAACCCTTCACTCTTTTCAATTACGAACAAACCCTTCGCGAGGGCATCCAGCTCAATTACCCCGACCTCTGTAAACGCGTGAGCCGAGAACCCGCAATGGTGCGCTACCTCGACCTCCATCAAAGCTCCGCCCGCAAACCCAACGAAAATTTTGCCCGCGAATTATTTGAACTCTTTATCCTCGGTGAGGGGAATTATACCGAAGATGACATCAAGGAAGCCGCCCGCGCCTTCACCGGTTACCGCATTAAAAAACGCACCGAATTTGCCTACTATGACAAAATCCACGACCACAGCCCCAAGACCGTCTTTGGCAAGACCGGCCCCTGGACCGGGGATGATATTATCGACCTCGCTTTTGAAAAACCCACCGCCCGTACCTACCTCATCCAGGAACTCCTAAAATTCTACCTCACCGACGACGAACTCCCCCACCCCGACTATATCCGCGCCCTCGGTGACATCTGGGCCGCCCGCGACTTCAACCTCAAATACCTCATCCAGACCGTCTTTCAAAGTCGCCTCTTTCACCACCCCGCCTACCGAGGCAACCTCGTTAAAAGCCCCATCCATTTCTACCTCGGCCTCTGCCAGGATCTCCAAATTGATGTCACCCCCTT
>CBFHKU010000005.1:0-49085 GCA_965656495.1 Coraliomargaritaceae bacterium | reverse complement strand
ACCCTCCATGCCATGCGCACCATGGGTCAAAACTTCTACAACCCGCCCAACGTCCGCGGCTGGCTCTACGGCCAAAATTGGATCAACTCCACCACCATCAGCGGACGCCGCCAGCTCGTCGATTACCTCTTCACCCCGGTCAATGAGAAACGACTCAACGGAAATGACAAAAAAGCCCTCAAAGCTGCCCGCGAGAACAATCACGCCAACTTCCAAGTTACCCCCGATCGCCTCGGCAAACTCATGAAACTCGACCCCGAAGGAATCGCCGACCACCTCACCACCTATTTCATAACGGCTCCATCCCGCGACACCTATCGACCCGCCATTATTAAAATGATTGAAGAAAACATAGACGGGAAGCCGCACTGGAACCTCCGCAACACCGTCATTGGGCTCCTTCAATCCCCCGCCTACAATCTCTGTTAACCAAACCCCTTTAGAATACCAATGAGCAAAAAACTACCTTCGCCCCTAACCCGCCGCGAATTCATCCGCCAGAGCGCCGGCGGCGGCCTCGGCTTCCTCGCCTTCAGTGGATTCGCACCCGCCTTCCTTACCCAGAGCGCTTACGCCCAAAACCCCGGCCCCGAACGCGACCGCCCCATCCTCGTCATGATTCAACTCGGCGGCGGCAACGACGGACTCAATACCCTCATCCCCTTTACCGACGACAACTACTTCCGCCTGCGACCCAACCTCTCAATCCGCGAAAATATTCATGTGGTGGACGACCACCTCGCCCTGCACCCCGCCCTCGGGCAATTCCGCAACCTCCTCGATCAGGGCAACCTCAGCATTATTCAAAACGTTGGGTACCCCAACCCCAGCCGCAGCCACTTTCGTTCCACCGAAATCTGGGAAACCGCCTCCGATAGCGACGAATACGGCACCACCGGTTGGCTCGGGCGCTACCTCGACAACAATTGCTCCGGCACCCCCGAACAGGCTGACCCCAGCGCGATCCACATCGGCGATATTATCCCGCAAAGCTACCTCACCGACAAACCCGCCTCCATCTTTGGAATGCGTTCCAGCGGAAGCTTCAACCGCCGCAAATCCCCCTCCGACATCGCCTATGAGACCCTCCTCAACGAACCGCACATCGAAGGCTCCCCCTCCTATTTGCAGCAAACCATGATGAATACCCTCGTCACAGAACGCCGCGTCGAGACCCACCTTGCCAATTACAAAACCCAAGTCCAATACCCCTCCAGTAATCTCGGCCAATCCCTCAAACGCATTGCCGCCCTCATTCATGCCGACATGGAGACCCGCGTCTATTACGTCTCCCAAACCGGCTACGACACCCACGCCGGACAACTCGAAAAACACACCGAGCTCCTCGGCGACCTCGCAAATTCCATGGCTGCCTTCCAACGCGACCTCAAAGCGAATAAACGCGACGACCAAGTCCTCACCATGACCTTCTCCGAATTTGGACGCCGCGCCGCTGAAAACGGCAGCGCCGGCACCGACCACGGCACCGCCGCCCCCCTCTTCGTGATGGGCCGCGATGTCAAAGGCGGCATTCTGGGCCAACGCCCCGACCTCAACCTCGACCCCAAAGAAGACCTCCAATACACCACCGATTTCCGGGGCATCTACAATACCGTCCTCGACCAATGGCTCCAGGCCGACGCCCAACAAATACTGGGCGATCAATTCGACCCCGTCCCCTTTCTCTAACCCCCGCAACAAGAATAAAGGCTTTACAGCACGACCCACAGGTGCTTAGATCTTCTTCTTACCGTAAGACTTTACTGCAGGGTGGAGCAGTCCGGTAGCTCGTCAGGCTCATAACCTGAAGGTCACAGGTTCAAATCCTGTCCCTGCACCCATTTAAACCCCCGACTCCGGTCGGGGGTTTTTTATGCCCGGTGCAATCAGGAGTTAAAACCGCAAGCTGCTACTCTGCAGCTACGCCACGGCGCCGGAGGACCCCAAGCCAGGCAAACAATCCTGTTCGGATAAACACATTGACGTTCGGGTAAGAAAAATCGTTTACTGTAAACACCTGTTAATGCCAAGATATTCATATATTGTTTTCCTATGAACCTTTTTGGAGACGCTGTGCGGCAGCCCATCGAGGCAAAGAAGGCTTCCGGCCTGCAACTGACCGAATCCATTGGGATCACGCCGACTTCTGTGAGCCAGATTTTGAATGGGCAGAGCCGGCCACGTCAGTTCACGCTGACCCGAATCATGAAGCGGCCCTGCGAGACGAAGGAGCAAGAGCGACACTTAGTCGCGGCTTTTGCCGGGACGGAATTGCTGGATGAGGAGTCGGACCAGGTATTGCCATCGGCTGAGAAGAAAATCCTGCGGCTGCGAGCGGAGCAGTTCCTGGAGCGGAAGACGCAGTCGATCCAATTCAAGCGCAGCGTGGCTCGGGAACTGGACAAAGCAGGAATCACCTACCAGCAGGACTATTGTGAAGGGATTTACTCGACAGACTTTTTGATCGAGCAGGACAGGAGGCGGATCGCGTTAGAGTGTAAGGCTAACGTGGATGGGGATATTAAAAAGACGATTGCCCAGGCGGAATTGATTGGCGACAAACTGCAGTGCCAGGTCTGGGTGGTTACGCCTTTTATCGACGGGGTTCGCAAGATTCGATCGACAGGCGGTGTTAAGCTCTTTGCAGTTAGTGAACTTTTGAATTATTTTTGATATGGCTAACATCGGAAGCGAACTCTTCATCGTAGATAACACACATTCAGATTGGAAGGTGAAGCGCTACCTGTTTGAATGGTGCGAGCTATCGAAAGGCGTGGATATTGCCACCGGCTACTTCGAGCTTGGAGGTCTGCTCGCCTTAGATGGTGCGTGGCAATCGGTCGCTGAGATCCGGATTCTAATGGGGGACGAAGTCTCTCTCAGGACGAAGAAGGCCTTCAATGCTGGTCTTGAGAAGATCACGGCCACTCTCGACGAAAGTATCGAGTTGGAGAAGAAGCAGAACGACTTCCTGAAGGGTGTTCCTGCGATTGTCGAAGCCTTGCGCAGCGGGCAAATCAAGTGCCGCGTTTACCGTAAGGACAAGTTTCACGCAAAGGCCTACATCACCCATGCTGAGAAGGCTGTCATCGGTTCTGCTGCCCTTGTTGGCTCATCCAACTTCACCTATCCGGGCCTATGCGATAATGTCGAACTGAATATACAGGTCACCGGTTCGCAGGTAAATGCGCTGCAGAATTGGTATGAAATGCATTGGGAAGAAGCCGAAGACGTGACCCCCGAAGTGCTCCGCGTGATGGAGCATCACAGTAAAGAGCGGACACCTTTCGAGGTATGGGCAAAGGCGCTCTACGAATACGCCAGGGACAGGGGACCTTCACCCGACCAGTGGGATCGGGAAAATTCCATTATTTTCGAGAAGCTGGCAGGCTACCAGCGTGACGCCTACAAGAACTTGATGGAGATCGCCACCCGCTACGGTTTGGCCTACCTCTGCGATGGCGTTGGTTTGGGTAAAACATTTGTCGGCCTGATGCTGATCGAGCGAATGATCGTGAAAGAAGGCAAGCGAGTCGCTCTTTTTGCACCCAAAGCTGCAAAAGAAGACGTATGGGGGCCCGTTATCAAAAACTTGCTCCCTCACCTCGATAGCGACTTCCAGCCTCTAGTGAGCTACAGCCATACAGATCTAACCCGCACTTCCGACGGCTGGCCAAATCGTATTGCACGGACCATCAAGGATGCCGACGTGATCGTCATCGACGAAGCGCACCACTTCCGAAATCCCGGTGTCGCAGGGACGGGAGAGAAGCAAATGTCTCGTTATCGAAAGCTTCAGAGCTACATCATCCAGCAGGATAGCCGCCCCAAGCAGGTCTTCTTCCTAACTGCGACGCCCATCAACAACAGCGTCCACGACTTTCGCCACATTGCAGGTCTCGTTACTGGCGAGGATCAAGCCTACTTCTCGAAGGGCGCCCGCAATCTCGGCATCCATAACCTGCAGAGCCACTTCAACGAACTGGATAAGAAATTTCATAAGCAGACGGCGGAAGGTCTGGCAGAAACCGAATACCTTACTGCCCTGCGCGATGCGACAGAGGCTGGAGACATCTTTGGTGAACTCGTCGTCCAACGCAGCCGTGGCTACGTCAGGGCCAGTGAAACCCTAGAAGCATCCAACGCTGTCCTCTTTCCCGATCGCGATGCCCCGCAAGTTGCCAACTACCAGCTCAAGATCACCTACGGGCGCTTACTGGAGGCCGTCGCCAAAGCATTCGACAAGGAAAAGCCACTCTTCGCTCTGGCACTTTACAGCCCCCTTGCTTACCTCGTCGATGAAACCACTGAGGATGACTTTGAGAGCGGTCGTCAGAAGCAGGTCGTCTCGCTCATCCGAACCTTGTTCCTCAAGCGCTTCGAGAGTTCAGCAAAAGCATTTGAGATGTCATGCTGGCGGCTATTGCGTAAACTACTCACATGGGCGGAAGAGCATGCTGACCGAGACCACGACCTGAAACGCATCGACCGCTGGAAGACGAAGCATTCCGATCTTATGGAAAAGGTTGGCCACGCCCAGAGCACACAGGCCGAGTTTTGGGCGGATGACGAAGATGCGGAAGAGTTTATCACCGACGCCCACCGCGAAGAAGTGGATAAGCTCGACCGCGAAATCTACCGCGTCGATGACATGTTCGATGAAACCATGGACGATCTGGAACAAGTTGCCGACTTCCTCCGATTGGTCAAAGATGTGCGCCCGGACCGCGACTCGAAACTGAGCGCCCTCGCCAAACTGCTCAAAGACAACAAGGAGCTCAAAGGGCGTAAGGTCATCATCTTTACCGAGTTCTCCGATACGGCCGTTTATCTGGAGCACCATCTTAAGGAAAAGGGCCTAGAGCGCGTCGAGCGCATCGACGGCAGCAGCAACCAGAAGCAGCGGAGCGCCGTCATTCACCGCTTCGCTCCCTATTACAATGGTGCCACGGTTCCACCCGCAGACAAGGCGATCGACATCCTCATTGCGACAGACGTCCTTGCCGAAGGCCTCAACCTGCAGGACGCCAACCGCCTGATCAACTTCGACCTCCATTGGAACCCCGTCCGACTCATGCAGCGGATCGGCCGTGTGGACCGGCGGATGAACCCGGACATCGAAGCTCAGATACTGGCCGCACACCCCGAGCAGGAAGGCACCCGCAACCGCGTCGTTTATTGGAACTTCCTTCCGCCCGACGAACTAGAAACGCTTCTCAAAATCTACAACCGCGTAAACCGGAAGACACTTGTCATCTCAAAGGCATTCGGCATCGAGGGCAAAAAGCTACTCCGCCCCGACGACGACTTCGACCCGATTAAAGAAATCAACGAACAATTCGAGGGCGAGCAGACGGTATCCGAGAAACTGGCACTCGAATACCAACAGCTGATTAAGGATCACTCCGAGCTTGCTGCGAAACTCCCCAATTATCCGCTCAAGACATTCAGCGGAAAGGAATCACCTGACCCGAAGACCAAAGCCGTCTTCTTCTGCTATCGCATCCCCCGTCCGGACCCTGAAATGCCCGACCCGAAAACAGGCGAGCCGCTCTGGGCCGAATCGGCAGGCGATACCCTCTGGTTGCTCTACGACCTGGAGGGCAACTTCATCAGCCCCGACTCCGGCCGCATCGCCATGCTGGCACGGTCCGACGAAAGCACTCCTCGAAAAACAGCATTCGATCAAGCCGCCCTGACCAAGCTTAGGGAAAAGGTAGAGAAGGACCTGAATAAATCGCACCTGCGCCCGCTGCAAGCTCCTGTCGGCGTGTCCCCCGTGCTCAAGTGCTGGATGGAGTTGAACTAATCATTCCCTGAAGCGACTGTATCTATGAATCCAGAAACCGAGCATACTAAGGCGATTGAGCAGAAAGCCTGTGAAATTCCTGAGCATGAATCTGGATATTACGAGGCCTACGCAAATCATGCAAAAATCCTCAGGAACTGGCTTGTTGCTTTTGGAATTGGTGTCCCTTTTCTCTTTGCAACTAACGTTGAATTTGGAGAGGCCTTGCGTGAATCAAATAATGTTTGGCTGGTAATATCTTTATTCTTTTTCGGTCGCTTCCTGCAATTGCTATAAGTATATCTCTATAAGATCGCAATGGGCTACATTTATATAGGGGAGATAAACGCGAGTTTCAGGCAAACGAAAAGTTATATAAAAAGCTTGTATTACTCGAACTTAACTTGGCCCTCCGCGATCATGGATGGTCTGACTATAATTTCTTACATAGCTGGTTCACTCTTACTCTTGAATACGCTTCACGGATCCACCGTCTAAATCATGACACAACTACTTCAATCGATTAACGACTTCGACCAACTTCTCGAATACCTCCGTGACGAGCTGGACTGGCCCGTTGAGGACTTCACACCGGAGGAACTCTCTTTCGACTACGAACCCGAGGAAGTCGGGCTTAGTGGCGAAGATGCGGCTAAAGTGCGAACTATTCGTCAGCTTCGCCCATTGGAAGGCGAACAGCCGTGGGGGATCTTCTTTGTCGAGTTCGATGATAAGAGACTGCCCGTTACAGTCATGCGCCGCATTCTGCGCTCCCTCGTGATTAAGAAACGCCAATCGGCCAACAAGGCGGAGCGCATGGCCTGGCAACCCAACGACCTGCTCTTTATCACGAACTTCGGCGATTCCAGCGACCGCGCTATCAGCTTTGCCCACTTCGTGGAAAACCCCGGCTCCGGTCTAGCTGAGCTCCGCGTCCTTGGCTGGGATGATGACGACACGCCGCTGCACATGCAGATGGTCGATTCCACTCTAAAAGAGAATCTCCGCTGGCCTGATGATGTGGATCATCAGGACGAGTGGCGTGCGACTTGGGCCAAGGCCTTTATCCTGCGCCACCGTCACGCTATCACCAAGTCCGACCAACTCGCTGAGGAGCTTGCCCGCGTAGCTAAACTGCTCCGTAAGCGCCTTGAGGATATTCTGCGAATCGAGACCTCAGGCGGCCAGATACGACAACTCCAGAAAGCCTTTCAGGACTGTCTGATTCACGATATGGACAATGCCGGTTTTGCCGACATGTTTGCCCAAACCGTCACCTACGGACTGTTCTCCCTCGCTTGCCGACGCTCCTTTGAAGACGGCGGCACTGCCTTTGCTAAGGAAGACCTTAACCACTATTTCACCAGCCCTTTCCTGCGCGATATGCTCAGCATCTTCCTCGGTATCAAGGCGCAGCAGGGAGGCCTTGATTTTGATGAAATGGGCGTGAGTGACGTGACCGATCTGCTCACCAGTCCCGACACCCACATGCCTGCCATCCTTGCCGACTTTAACAACAAGACAAGAGGCGAGGACCCCGTCATCCATTTCTACGAGCATTTCCTAGAGGCATACGAGAAAGTGCAGCGTAAGCGGCGCGGCGTTTACTATACCCCGCAGCCCGTAGTGTCCTATATCGTCCGTAGCGTCCACGAACTCCTGCAAACCGAATTCGATCTCAAGCACGGCCTTGCCGACACGACTACCTGGGGCGAAATGCTCCAGCGCAACTCTGATCTGAAACTTCCTCCACTCACCGACGAACCTGACTGCAAGGAGACTATCTCCCCCGACGAACCCTTCGTTCAGATCCTCGATCCCGCAACCGGCACCGCCACCTTCCTTGTCCAGGTCATTGATGTTGTTCATCAACACCTCCAAAATATGTGGGAAAAGGGTGGTCTTCCGACTATGCCAGAGATCCCGAAGGATAAGCAGGCCGGTGCCCCGCCAAAATCCTTTGTCGACTACTGGCAGGTTTACGTCTCTGCATCACTCTTGCCACGTCTCTACGGCTACGAGCTCATGATGGCTCCCTACGCTATCGCTCACATGAAGATCGGTCTGAAACTCGCCGAGACGGGCTACCGCTTCGAATCCCAGGAACGAGCTCAAATTTATCTCACAAATGCATTGGAACCATGGCAAAATCAGCTCGCCCTGCCAGACTTTGAGGCACTAGCTCAAGAAGCCGCTGTCGTAAACAAAATCAAACGTAGCAAGCGCTTCACCGTCGTAATCGGCAACCCACCGTATTCGGGAATCTCGTCGAACATGTCCGAATACGCGCAACACATCGTTGATGCTTACAAGTTCGTCGATGGCGCTGCGCTAAATGAAAGGAAAGTTTGGCTCCAAGACGACTACGTTAAGTTTATCCGCAATGCGCAGACAACCATCGAGAACAGCAAGGTCGGTCTCTTTAGCTATATCACGAATCACAGCTATCTAGACAACCCGACGTTTCGAGGAATGCGGCAGAGCCTCATGACCACGTTCACTTCCTTTCGCGCACTTGACCTGCATGGCAATACTACTAGAATCGAATATCCTCCCGTTGGCGTTACCGACAAGAATGTCTTCGACATCCAACAGGGTGTTGCCGTTTGCCTTGCTACGCGAGGCGGTTCAAATAATGGTGTCGAACACGCGGATTTGTGGGGCCTGCGTGAGGCGAAATACTCGTGGCTCGCTAAGCGCTCCGTAGCCAACAGTGGGTTCGTCGCACTGACACCTGACTCACCGTATTACTTTTTTGAGCCTCAAAATACTGACTACCGAGACGAATACGACAGCGGTTGGAAGATTAACGAGGCAATGCCGATAAATTGTGCAGGCTTCATTACCGCACGCGACCATTTCGTTGTGGACCTCGACAAGGCAGCATTGCTGGAGCGCATCGACGATTTCGCAAATCTCAAGAAATCAGACGCTGACATTCGCGCGGCCCATTTCGCTGGTTGCGGGTCAAACAAATATCCCGACGGTGATACGCGCGGTTGGAAACTTCCCGAAGCGCGTAAGCTGGTCGCAGGCGACGAAAATTGGAAGGAGCGCGTCAAGACCTGTAGCTATCGCCCGTTCGACAAGCGCAAAGTCTATTGGGCCGACTGGATGGTTGATTGGCCGCGGCCAGAGGTTTCGGGCCACATGCTTGCGGGAAGCAACGTTGCATTTCATGTCTGCCGTCAATGCGTCAGCGAGGGTTGGGCGCATATTCTTGTTGCTCGCGGCCTCATAGATGACTGCTACGTTTCGAATAAGTCGCGCGAACGCGGATACGCTCATCCGCTTTACATATACGTGAGCGATGGAGAACTAGCGTTCGGCAATGACGGTGAGCCAAACTTTGCACCCGCATTTCTCCGACAACTGGCGAGCGCACTTAACTTACCGCAGGCACAACCTCACAACTTGCCGCGCGGCCTGACGCCCGAAGACATCTTCCACTACGCCTACGGGGTCTTTCATAGTCCCGGCTACCGCAGCCGCTACACGGAGTTTCTGAAGATTGATTTCCCACGCCTACCGTTAACCAGCAGCTTGGAACTGTTCCGTGAACTTGCCCGCCTCGGCTGCGAACTCACCGCTCTGCACATGCTGGAATCTCCTACACTTGACGAACCCATTACCGAGTTCATAGGAGACGACGCCCAAGTCAGCAAAGTCACCTACACACCCGACAACGGAGGCACCGTCTGGATCGACGGCAAAGGCACTGCGAAGGAGCCCAAAGTAGGCACCAGCGGCTTCGCACCTATCCCCGAGGAAGTGTGGAACTTCCACATCGGCGGCTACCAAGTCTGCCATAAGTGGCTCAAAGACAGGAAAGACCGCATCCTGACCCAGGAGGACATCGCCCACTACCACAAGATCGTCATCGCCCTGACCGAAACCATCCGCCTCATGGCCGAAATCGACGAAGTCATCGAAACCCACGGCGGCTGGCCCGGTGCGTTTCAAGTAGAAAGTAGAGAAGGCGAGCCATGAGAAAATCCTTACCATCACCAGCAAAAAAAGGTAACATCGCAAAAGCGGACAGTTATCGTGAAGCTAAGGCACGTATCAAGGCAGCCAAGGAGCATCACTTCTATATCGAGGCCACTGCGATCATCGAATCAATCATTAGTGACCGCATTCTCTCGTTCTTGCACGGGGCACATAACTTTCCCCTAAAAAACAGGCAGGGTTGGGATCACAGCCTACACAACCTCACTGATGCAGTTCGAGGGCATGAGGAGCTTTTGAGCGACGAGGGTGAAAGCGTATGGGACTTGATCGATACTTGGCGTAGGCAAAGGAATAAAATCGTGCACAACCTCGTTCGCTCAGACCCCGGCACTCCGACACTCCCCGTTGATGAGTTTCTGGACATGACGAGAGTCTCCTGTGAGACAGGTGAGGTCTTAAGTAACTTGGTCGTAAATTGGAATAAGCGCGCAAAGCGTCGGGCCGAAAAGGCAAAATCTGAATGAGTGACACGATTTACAGTTTCGTCGACGAATCCGGAGACCCCGTGCTGTTCGGGAAGAAGCGCGGCAGCGGGCCGTGCAACGCTTCTACGAGCCGCGCACCCACCCGCAGAACGGAAAGATCATCCGCGAGGACCGCTACCTCAATATGCTCCAGTCCCAGATCGCTGAAATCCATGACCTCCATCACGGTCCGAGTGGGGGCACCTTCTACACGCCGAAGAACTGGCCAAGCCTCACCACCACCTTCCCCCGAAAGCATGAGGGCATAAAAAAGCCGTGAATATAGGAGCCCGAAGGCACTCACGGCACGCGGCCGAATTTCATTCACAGCACCACTAAGAGACTCCAACTCAGTCCATTTGTCAACAAAATCTATCCATCCCGAATATGCCTAAAAAGAAAAGCACCCACAATCCCGGTAACGACGTCGGCGAAGCCCTCGCGCTACTCTCCGAAACTCTGACCGAAGAAAAGACCCGGATCGGCGAAGAAGGCGCCGATGCCATGAAGGCCGGAGCCTTCGAGACGGCCCGCCAGGTAATTGAATTTGCCGAGAGGCTGGTGGCCTTCCAAAACAAAGTGGCCGCGCTGGCCGACGAGTGGGAAGACCTCGAAAACGCCCGCGACGCCGCGACGCCCGAGGTCCAGCAAATCGTAAGCAAACACTTCTTCGGTAAAAAGAAGAAGGGACTGATCACGCCACAGGAAGACTACTGCAGGCCCATCCTCCAAGTACTGGTCGAGATGGGCGGTAAGGGCAAGACCAAGACCGTGCTTGACCGGGTCGGCGAAAAAATGAAAGCCACCCTAAAGCCTATCGACTACGAATGCCACAAATCGAACCACAAACAAATTCGCTGGCGCAACTCAGCGCAATGGGCCCGCAACAAGATGGTCAACACCGACGGCCGGATGAAGAAAGATTCCCCCAACGGTGTCTGGGAAATCTCCGACAAGGGCCGGAAGTGGCTGGCAACCAATTAATGGTTTAAAATATTTTTTGGAGGCTATTTCAAAAGCGATGCCTGTTACGTACGATATTTCCGGAACTTTAAAGTCTGTCTTTGGTTATGACAGCTTTCGCCCCAAGCAGGAGGCGATCATCAAGGCGGGACTGGACGGGCGCGATGTTTTGGCGATTTTGCCGACGGGTGGCGGGAAGAGCCTGTGTTATCAGCTGCCAGCCTTGATGCGGGAGGGGCTGACGGTGGTGGTGTCGCCCTTGATCGCGCTGATGAAGGACCAGGTGGACCAGATGGAAGCGGCGGGTGTGGCGGCGACGTTTTTGAACTCGTCGATTAGCTTTAGTGAAACGCAGCAGCGGCTGGCGGGGCTGCACAAGGGGGCCTACAAGCTGCTCTATGTGGCGCCGGAGCGGATCTTTGCGGAGGGTTTTCTGGAGGATTTGAAGCGGTGGCGGGTGAGCGCGATCGCGATTGATGAGGCGCACTGTATCAGTGAATGGGGGCACCAGTTCAGGCCGGAGTATCGACAGCTGGCGGAGCTGCGTAAGCATTTCCCTGGGGTGCCTTTCGTGGCGTTGACTGCGACCGCGACGGAACGTGTAAGGCGGGATATCGTCACTCAGTTGGCCTTGCAGAACCCGGCGATCTTTGTGGCAAGTTTTTATCGGTCGAATTTGCGCTATCGGGTGAGGCCGAAGAAGAAGGTGCGTCAGCAGGTTTGTAATTTCGTGAAGGAGCGGCCGGATGTATCAGGCATCGTGTATTGTCTGGCGCGAAAAACGACGGAGGAGTATGCGGCTGCGCTCCAGGACCTTGGGATCAAGGCGTTGCCCTATCATGCGGGTCTGAGTGACGAGCAGCGAGCGGCGAATCAGGAGGCGTTTATTCGCGATGATGTTTTGGTGGTCTGTGCGACGGTGGCTTTCGGGATGGGGATCAACAAGCCGAATGTGCGCTATGTGCTCCACGCAGATCTGCCGAAGAATATCGAGAGCTTTTACCAGGAGACGGGGCGCGCAGGGCGTGACGGGCTGCCATCGGAATGCACACTGCTCTATGGTGCGGGTGATGTTTTGAAGCTGCGTCGGTTTATCTCAGAGATGGAGGACGTGGATGCGGCACGAATAGCTGAGCAGCAACTGCGGCAGATGGCTGATTTTTCCGAGAACACGAGTTGCCGGTGGGCGGCGCTGGTGCGCTACTTTGGGGAGGAGCTGGAGGGTGGCCGCTGTGGCACCTGCGACAATTGCGTTGACGACCTAAGCCAGGAGGATGTGACGGAATGGGCAGTAAAGCTGATCTACTGCGTGAATATGATCGCGGACGGGGGCTACCCGATGGGGCTGAAGCATGCGGTGGATGTACTGCGGGGCTCGAAGGCGGCAAAGGTCATCCAGAAAGGGCATGACAAGTTGCGGGCCTACGGGAAAGGCATGGATAAGCCTGCGGAGTATTGGCTGGCGCTGGGGAAACAGATGACCCAGCACGGCTATTTCCAGCTTTCGGATGATGGCTACAGCACACTGACGATTACAAAAAGGGCAATTCAGGCAGTGAACCAGAAGCAACGCATCGTGTTGACATTGCCCGCTCTGAAGCCGGTGAAGGAGCCGAAGGTCAGCTCGAAGGGGGCCGTGGTGGAATGTGACGAGGGGCTTTTCCAGGAACTGCGGCAACTAAGAAAGGAACTGGCGGATGCCGCCGGGGTGCCTCCATATGTGGTTTTTGGGGATGTGTCGCTGCGCTACATGGCAGCGGATTTACCGACGAGCGATTCGGCTTTTCTGGCGATTTCAGGGGTCGGCAAGCGCAAGCTGTCTGACTACGGTGAGGCCTTTATGGAGGTCATCCGTCAGTGGATTCGTGCCAACGGGGGCGAAGTCACTGAGGTAGAAGAAGCTCCATCGGAGGTGAATGTCGAAAAACCCAAGAAGGAAAAACTCACTGAGGAAATGAGGATCGAAATGAATCGTGCCAACGGGCGACCAGATCGCCATGGGCTACCGTTTCCCGCAGCGGAGAAAGAAGAGGTATTCGATAAATTCAAGAAGGGGAAGCCAGTCCCTGAGATAGCTGCCGAGCATAAGCGCTCTGCTTATGCGATAGCCTACAAGCTCGCGCAGAATGAGTTGCTCTCGATGGAAGAGGCAAAAAGCTACAAGTAGGTTCTATAGCTGCTTCGACGGCATGATGCCCCAGAATTTCTCGGTCACGGCCTCGGCAACCATCTTGCCCCAAGCCGGGCAAACAATCCCTTTTTCTGCTCGTAGATCAAATGCAGCATTCGATAACTTTGTTATAACACTACCTGAGCTGCGCCTCGGCGCCGACGCCTCTCTACCTTATAAAAAGAGAATCTTGACTCCCGGACAGGATCATATACATTGCGGTGTATGATACGCACTCAGATATATTTAACTGAGGAAGAGCATGCCGGAATCAGCAGTCTTGCAAGCTCTCTGCAAAAGAAACAAAGCGAACTGATACGTCAGGCGATCGACGAGTTTCTGGTGAGATCGAACCCCAAAGATAAACTTGAGAGAATAAGAGAGGCACAAGGCATCTGGCAGGACCGCGAAGCTATTTCACTTGAAGAGCTTAGGTCTGACTTCGACAGGTTTTAGTCATGTTAGTCGATACCGATGTGTTGATCGATTACCTAAAAGGTAATCCCCTCGCAGTAGATTTTATTGAAAGGAATGTTGATGTGGTCTCGGTAAGCTCGGTGACAATTGCGGAGCTCTATCAGGGCATTCGGAATAAAAAAGAAAGAGAGCTACTAGACCTTTTCGTTTCCGAACTGCGGGTTTTCTCCATCACTGGAGACATCGCGATCAAAGCAGGTCTTCTAAAAAGCGAATACGGGAAGTCTCACTCGAGTGGACTGGCAGATTGCATCATTGCTGCTACCGCCATGTCGCAGGGAATGAAATTAGCAACGCTCAACATTAAGCACTTCCCGATGATCGATACTGCCTTTGCGCCATACAAAAAAAGTTAGAAGCAGACGAAGAACCGCGAAGATCCAACAGCGAACTCTCAACTTTTAACTCCCGAAATCCGTGCGATCCGTGTGATCCGTAGTTAAAAAAGAAACTACCAATTACGCGGATTTTACGAATGTGGATAGCCCGCATGCTGCCCTGAGTCCGGCACGCTTAGAGTCGCTCATGAGCACTCATCCGATTACTTGCAGTAGAAGCGACACTCTTGTCGCTTTTCAGCAACAAGCAAAGCGGCAGGATTGCCGGGAAGGAGCTCGGACTCCGCCATCGCTTTTTCAGTCTTGAGCCGCAATTGACCACAGGCGGCGTTGGTATGATGGCTTTGCCTGCGGTGGCAAGGATGTCATCCGCCGGAACAGGTGGTGCGCCTGCTCCAGCGGCACAGGATTCGAAATATCAAACCCCGTCACCTTCTACCGTATCAGAGACTACCGCACCGGTCGTATCCACAGAGATAGGTGGCAGTGATGAGCCTGATGCAATATTTAAGGAAGCCAAGGTTTAAGCAAAAAAAGCTGCGAGATTCGGGGGTACGTTTGAGAAAGGAAATCCGTGCGATCCGTAGTTAAAAAAAGAAACTACCAATTACGCGGATTTTACAAATGTGGATAGCCCGCATACTGCCGTGAAACGGATTCCACCCTTCCCTAACGCAACAGGCAGCTTGCGCTTTAGTCGCGCCTGGCAAAACCGAAGCAATTAAAGCCTTCCAGTTCAGCGCGTGGCGATTTCAAGAAAAAGTACCCTTGGCACGATCAAAGTTGACTTAATGGCAAATTTTGCCATATTTGCCATTATGCCATCCGCACAAGATATCCACTCGCTGCACACGTCCCGCGAGCTGCCAACCTCGCCTTCCACAGACTTGAAGAACACTTTCAAGAGCGTCTTTCAAAAGGCATTGGAATCGGGGCCGGTTAGCATCACACGCAACAGGAAACGCGAGGCAATTTTGCTGTCTGCGGATCTTTATGATCAGATCATCAAGGAACTCGCCAGCCGGGATCCCCTTGAAATACTCCGGAAGGATTACGACAAGCGCTTTGCTGCCATGCAAAATCCAGAAGCTGCGGTTGCCTACGAAGACGCTTTCAACTGCGCTCCAAAGGAACTGGGAAAAGTTGCTGCTAAAAGAGCGCTCAGCGAGTGATGGCAGTGCCCACCATTTACGTCCTTGCCGGTGTCAACGGCTCAGGCAAAAGCAGCATTGGCGGTGCTGCAATCGAGTCGCACGGCCTTATCTATCATAATCCAGACGAGGCCGCCAAACAACTAAAGGCAATGCATCCTGACATGACGCAGCGAATCGCCAATGGGCATGCCTGGATGCTGGGTAAGGAAATGCTGCAAAAGGCTATCGCCGAAAACGAGTCCTTTGCCTTCGAGGCAACCCTTGGCGGAAACACCATTACAAGCCTACTCATCAAAGCCGCCAAGGCAGGCATCAAAGTCAAAATCTGGTATGCGGGACTCGAATCCGTGGAACTGAACATCGCCCGCGTGAAAGCACGGGTTGATGCCGGTGGCCACGACATCCCGGAGAAGGACATTCGCAAGCGCTGGAATGGGAGTCGACGCAACCTCATTAGGCTTTTGCCGCACATCGACAGCCTGCGACTCTACGATAATTCCAAAGAGGCAGATCCAAAAAGAGGCAAAAAGCCACAGCCCAAACTGCTCCTTCACATCGAATCACAAAAGCTGGTTGGGCCTGAGCTTTCCCATGCACCCGAATGGGCTAAACCGATTATTGCAGGAGCACTGAAAACCTATGAACCGTGACGAAGAACCGCGAAGATCCAACAGCGAACTCTCAACTTTTAACTCCCGAAATCCGTGCGATCCGCGCGATCCGTAGTTTTAAAAAAAACTACCAATTACGCGGATTTTACGAATGTGGATAGCCCGCATGCTGCCCTGAGTCCGGCACGCTTAGAGTCGCTCATGAGCACTCATCCGATTACTTGCAGTAGAAGCGACACTCTTGTCGCTTTTCAGCAACAAGCAAAGCGGCAGGATTGCCGCTTCCACAATATACAACCCGGTCGCTGTTCCTAGCACCGGAGGTAGAAACGACACGCTTGTCGCTTTTCAGCAACAAACAAAGCGGCAAGATTGCCGCTTCCACGATATACAACCCGGTCGCTGTTCCTAGCACCGGAGGTAGAAGCGACACGCTTGTCGCTTTTCAGCAACAAGCAAAGCGGCAGGATTGCCGCTTCCACGATATACAACCCGGTCGCTGTTCCTAGCACCGGAGGTAGAAGCGACACGCTTGTCGCTTTTCAGCAACAAGCAAAGCGGCAGGATTGCCGCTTCCACGATATTAAGATCATGAGTAAGAGTAATCCCAATTAACAACCAACAACGTTCAACGAACAACCCCTTCAACGTTCAATGTTCGATGTTCGACGTTCCCTAACTTTCCCACCTTCCCACTTTCCCACTTTCATACCTAAAGCCCACTTTCATACCTAAAACCACCTTCATAACCGATATGGAGCGCTAGGCGCTCTCGGGTTTTTCGCCGAAGGGATTACCGGGACGGGGCTCGGACTCCGCCATGGCTTTTTCAGTCTTGAGGCGCAATTGTCCGCAGGCGGCGTTGATATCATGGCCTTTCTCGCGGCGGATTGTGACCGAAACTCCCGCCTCGCGCAGCACTTTCACAAAGGCATCCTGACGCCCGATACTGGGGCGTTTCCATTCAAGCCCTTCCACTTTGTTGTAGGGAATGCAGTTCACATGGGCGTGGAGATCGTAAGCTATTTTGGCGAGCTCGCGTGCCTGCTCGAGACTGTCATTGATCCCCTCAATCAGAATAAACTCGAGCGTTAGCATACGCCCGTGCTTTTCCTGAAAAGCCTTTGCGGCGGGAAGCAAAACCTCGAGCGGGTATTTTTTGTTGATCGGCATGATCTGATCCCGCACCGCGTTGGTCGCCCCGTGGAGGGAGATCGCAAGCCGCACCGCCACACCTTCCTCTGCCAGTTTCAATATTTGCGGCGCCAGGCCCGAGGTCGAAACCGTAATGCGACGCGCTCCAAAATGCAGCCCCCAGTCCGCGTTCAGAATTTTGATCGTGCGCACCAGCGCGTCATAATTTGCGAGCGGTTCCCCCATTCCCATGAAGACGATATTATCGAAGGACGCGATGGATGCTTCGGCACGCGCGGTATGGGCATCCTCCATTCGGCAGATATGCATCAACTGCGCCACGACTTCCGAGGCGAGGAGATTGCGCTTGAACCCGGCAAGACCCGATGCGCAAAAACGGCACCCATAGGCGCAGCCGACCTGAATCGAGACGCACACCGTCTTGCGCGACTGATCGACCCCGACCCCTTCCTGTGGCGCGCGAATCAGTACCGTTTCAATCAATGAGCGATCCTCCAACTCCATCAGCAATTTTTGAGTGACATCATTGGAACGCTTATCCAGCACCGGGCGCACCGGATAAATACAGTAGTTGGCATCCAGCCATTGGCGAAGGCTTTTGGGGAGATTGGTCATTTCGTCCAGCGCCTGCACCCGTTTTTTGTAGAGCCAATCCATGATTTGCCGTGCCCGAAAAGCGGGATGACCAGCTTCCTTCAGGATTTCCGTAAGGGTTTCAAGCGTTTCTCCAAAGAGACTTGGTTTTTCAGGTGATAGCCGCACCCCTATGAGATGTTCACATTCCGACGCTGCCTCAACTAGAAAACTTGCTCGAATCCAACCACTTGAAAAATTTCTGCTTAATTAGTCACGCAGATCTATAATATTTTGACATTTTAGGTTTTTAACCTAAATTTTTAAAGATGGAGCGCGACTATCCACAGAGACGAATAAAAGACATGATTGCCAGCGAGCGCCCTCAGGAGCGACTTGAATCGCTGGGGGCAGATGCCTTGAGCGATGCTGAATTGCTTGCGATTTTACTGCGCAGCGGCCCCAAGGGAATTGATATTCTGAGTCTTTGTGGAACCATTCTGGATAAAGCCGGATCGCTGGACAAATTGCTACATTGGACGCGGCAGGATTTTCTTAAAATACGTGGCATTGGAGGGGTGAAGGCCGCCCAACTTTTGACGATTATGGAGCTAACCAAGCGGCTTATTCGCGCATGGGACGAAGCTACTATTACTGAAGCCTTTGATAGCCCTGAAAGAGTCGCCCAATTTTTCCGCACCCGCATTGCGGGGCTCGACGTTGAGAAGTTCTGGGTTTTATGCCTCGACCGCAAGAATCGACTCATCAGCGACCTGGCGGTCACCTCCGGCACTGCGACCAGCAGTCTGGTTCATCCACGCGAGGTCTTTAGGGAAGCCATCAAATGCAATGCCACTGCCATCATTGCGGCGCATAACCACCCGAGCGGCGATCCGACCCCAAGCAAGGCCGATATCCAAATTACCCGACAATTGCGACAAGCTGCCCAAACCCTACAAATCGACTTCCTCGACCACATTATTCTTGGTCGTCGAGAGATCGACCCCATGCAAGTGGGTTATTATAGCTTCGATGATGCCGGCCTTATCTAGGCTTACCTCAGCCCGGACGCTGCACGACCCAAAATCGGCAATCGTCTGAAAATTCCCGCACGCGAGCCGACTCCATCGCCAATTCAGACCGCATGAGGTGCGCCTCAATACGAAAACCCACCTTGGCAATGAGCGCCTCCATCTCGGCAACCGTTGGCACGTGCATAAAATGCACTCCCGTCGTTCCTGCTTCCAAACGATCACCAAATTCATGCAAGCCCGCAGACTGTTCACCGATCGACCAGCGTTTTTCTTCCGCTTCCCAGAAGGCCTGATCCGGACTGCGCTCCCGGTCATGGCTGGTGAAAACAAACCAAGCCCCCGGTCGCAAAACGCGGAAAATTTCCCGCAGCGCCGTTTCCCGTCGCGCCGCTTCCGGAATCTGCATCAAGCCGTTAAAACTAAAAATCGCGCCGTCAAAAACCGCATCCTCAAACTCCAGTTGGGTGGCATCCCCAACCCGAAAAGGAATGGCATATTCCAGCACCTCCGCCATGTGACGCGCGCGGCGCACCATCCCACGTGCGAAATCAATCGCCATCAAATTATGATAACCCAACTCATGTAAACCAAAGGCGATGCGCCCCGCGCCACATCCCAACTCCAGTAATGTCTCCTCTGGCTTAAACAAACGCCTGAAAATTTTTTCCTCCGACTCCCACAGCCCGACTCGACCCGCAGCCGCAGCGTACTGCTCGACCACTTCATCAGAATCAAAATAAGCGTGCACCGCCTTTTCATTCGCCTCCATACGCTCCCCCGTCAGGCCCCTGATTTGTGTTTAAAACCACTGGCAACCACCGTCTCAAAATGGGGCGGCTCGCTTTCACGTGCCACTACGTTGATCTCGATACCTTTAAAACCCGCCTCCTTGAGATATTGGTATAGCTTGTTTTCTGAGAAGCCCAACCATTCGTCCGCATACAGTTCCCGCGCCTTCTCGAATTGATGCTCCAGCAAATCAATCACCACAAGTTGACCACCGGGCTTTAAAATCCGGAAAGCCTCCGCCACCGCTTGCTGAGGATGTGGTGCATGGTGTAAGGCCTGGCTCAGTAGCGCCAAATCAACCGAGCCGTCTTTTAAAGGCACCGACTCAATATCGCCCAGCTTGTATTCGAGGTTCGTAAATTCGTTTTTCTTTGCGAGCGCGGTACCGAACTCAACCATCTTCGGTGAATTATCCACACAGATAACCTGTTTCGCCCGTCGCGCCAGCAGTTGAGAAATCAAGCCCTCTCCCGCCCCCAAATCGGCAACCGTAAGCGGCGGTGTCAATTGAAGGAGCAAGTGCCCAATACCCTCCCAATTGCGGCCCGGACAATAATGCTTCCCCAGACGACCCGCCACCGAATTGAAATATTCCTCCGCCTTACGTTTTCGTTTTTCAAGGACACGTTTCAAGTTTGCGGCATCCTCAACGATCTGCGGAGTATTCGCGACCGCATCACAAGCCGCCGCAATCAAAGCGCGACCTTCCGACTCAAAACCCTTGTTCCATGCGTAGAAGGTTTTTTTACCCTCCCGCCGATCCTGCAACAACTCACCCTGCCGCAAAAGCCCGAGGTGTGATGAAATCCTTGACTGACCCATGTTCATGATTTCCTGCAATTCCGCTACCGAGAGTTCCTCCCGGGCAAGCAGCGTCAGCAAGCGGACCCGGGTTTGGTCCGCCAACAATTTCAAAATTTCCCATGAATCTGCCATGCTTCTATTCCCAAGCAAAAGGACGGATTCAAAGGAAGCAAGACCCATCCCTGTATCGGGCGGCAAGGCTCTAACTCAAGAGATCCTTGATATCCTCAATACTGACCTTGGCATTGGCGGCTGCCGATTCCTCAAAAAGCTCCGCCAAGAGCTCCGCCTTGCGCTTTTGTAACTCCAGCACTTTTTCCTCCACCGTATTAGTGGCGATGAGTTTCACGCTCGTAACGACCCGTTCCTGACCGATGCGGTGCGCCCGGTCCGTTGCCTGCGCCTCCGCCGCCGGATTCCACCAGGGATCGTAGTGCAAGACCGTGTCGGCACCCGTTAAATTCAAACCGGTCCCCCCCGCCTTCAAGGAAATCAGGAATACCGGGATCTCAGGGTCGTTATTGAATTCGTCACAGACTGCCAGGCGGTTCCTGGTTTGCCCATCAAGGTAAGCGTAACAGTGACCCGATGCTTTCAGGTGCTCGGCCAACAACTTGAGCGCCGTCACAAAACTAGAAAATACCAGCATCCGCCCACCATTGTCCAAACACTCCGCCAGGACCTCATCAAAAGCCTTCAATTTCGCAGATTCCTCTGCCGCAAATTCCGCATCCAAAATACGGGGATCGACGCATACCTGCCGCAGGCGCAACAACTCCGTAAAAGCCGCAAAGCGAACCCGTCCCGCCGCCGCGCCCGCCATTTCCATTTCAAAGATTTCGCGCCGGGTTTTCTCGAGTGTCTCCTGATAAAAGCGCTGCTGTTTACTCCCAAGCTCGCAATAAAAAGTCTTCTCAATCTTTTCCGGCAACTCCGGAGCGACCTCTTTTTTCGTACGCCGCAAAATATAGGCAGCCGCACGGCGACTTTGCCCCTCACTGTGCCAGGCACGATCTGCTCCCGACAATTTGCCGCTGGGCGCCGTCAGGTAACCGGGCATCAGAAATTCAAAGAGTGAATAGAGATCGTCCAAAGAGTTTTCCACCGGGGTACCCGTCAGGAGAAAACGACCGCCATTGTGGAGGCGGGTCAGGATCCGGGCATTTTGACTGCGGCGATTCTTGATGTGCTGGGCCTCGTCTCCAATCACAACGGACCAATCGAGCGCCCCCATTAATTCCCCGTCCTGCCGCAGGGTTCCATAAGAGGTCACCACCAAATCGACGTCCTCCATTGAAACCGCTTCCTTCGCCCGCGACGGACCGTGGTGCTTCAAAACCCGCAGGTCCGGCACAAATCGGGCCGCCTCACGACACCAGTTTTCCACCAGACTCGCCGGACAAACCACGAGCGCGGGCTCCAAGTCTGTATTTGTTTTCGTGATACAGCTTACCAGCGCGAGCGCCTGCAGGGTTTTTCCCAAACCCATTTCGTCTGCCAGAATACCGCCCAACTGATGCCGGTAAAGATGCCAGAGCCAAGCTACCCCTACCCGTTGATACGGACGCAGGAGCGAATCAAAATGCGGCGGGACCGGTGGCGGGTCCAGCGCTCCAATGTCGCGCAGGGCGCGACTGCGGGATTGCCACGCTTGCGGCGGTTCCCAACCCGGCGCCAGTTCGTCGAGCATACCCTCGACTGCCGCCAATTCCGCTGCACCCAGTTGTTTGGAGAATCCCGGCGTAAAAGGCCGGTCGGCCTGCCCGCTCACCGCGCGCTCAATTCGGTGCAAATGCTCCACCGCCCCGCGATCAATCAAAGTAATCGTTCCCTTTTCACTCTCAAGATAATGCTTTCCTCCACCCATGGCGCGGCGGATCGCCTCAGAGTCCTGTTGACGGCTCAAGCTCAAGTCCAAACGAAAGCTCCCCTCCGACTCCGCAGCCTCCACCTCCAGACCCGCCACTTCAACGCCCTTCAGTTTTCTTTCAAAATTATCGGTGAAGCAGGCACGCCATTGCTCACGCAAGGCACTCCAATGTAAGGCGAGAAAGTTCAAAACCTTATGCCGATCGCGCAACCACCAGCGACGGTTTCTCGGTTCAAGCTGAAAACCCTCCGCCTTGAGAATCTCCCGCAGGGGCCGAATGGAATCATCCCCTCCGGTAGGCAAACGTAGCGCGAGGTATTGCGTCGAACCATCCACCACGATCTTAGTTTCCGGGAAATCCGCCATGGGATCGCCCGCCGGCATCGCATCGGGATAATCCTTTGGACTGCTCGACCATCGCGCCTGAGTGGAGGCCTCCGCCTGCCGCCGCAGGTTCGGCTTTGACGCTTCCCGCATCGGCGCCACCCCAACACTGCCACGGTCCTCCACCGGTGAGCCCGCCTCACTCCGGTGCGACTCGTAATGCAAACACAAGGCGATCGCGTGCGCACAGATCCGACCCTTCCGGCCCACCGGACAAGTGCATTCATTCTCCGCAAAGACGGTGGAGCGCAAGTTGAGACGCGGTTGATACAACCCCGCCGCGCCTTTCACTTTTCCGGTGAGCACCGGACTCACCCACTCCGATGCCCGCACTGCGCCGCCGTCATGGAGTTTTTCAGCCTGCCGGTAAACCTGGCCACCGGCGAGATCGACACAAAAACGGTGACTGAAACTGGGCGCGGCTTTTGTCATTGGATGCATGGAATCTGTTTCCGCCGGATGGTTCAACCTTTGATCACCCACGGGAAACAAAAAAGCCCCCGACAAGCGGGGGCTGGAATGTAATCGCGGGTTAAACGAATCGACGACTTACTTGGTTGCCTCGTCGAGGAGGTCACCGAGGTTGGTCATGTCTTCGTCCGCAGTGACGCTGTCAAAGGCCTGACGTTCCTTGGCGAGTTCGTCCTCGCTGTAGTTGGCAGCCTTAATGGAGAGACCGATGCGGCGCTCGTCCTTGTCAATCTTGATTACCCGAGCGGTAACTTCGTCACCCTCGTTGAGCAGATCCTTGATTTTCTCGACACGCTCTTCGCTGATCTGGGAGATGTGAACGAGGCCATCAATGTCGTTTTCAAGCTCAATGAAAGCACCGTAGCTGGTGATTTTTGAGATCTTGCCATTGACCATGTCACCGATCTTGAAGTGGGTTTCGATTTCCTCCCACGGGTCGGTGGTGGTCTGCTTCATACCGAGCGAGATGCGTTGTGAATCGGCATCCACATCGAGCACGAGGGCATCGACTTCGTCACCCTTCTTGAGCGCTTCGCTGGGATGGTTGATCTTGCGCGTCCAGGACATATCGGAGACGTGAACCATACCGTCAATTCCCTCCTCGAGCTCCACAAAGGCGCCGTAGGTGGTGAGATTGCGGACCTTGCCACGGATGCGTGCCCCGATGGGGTAATTGTGGCGTGCCATATCCCAGGGATTGGCGTCGAGTTGGCGGGTACCGAGGGAGATCTTTTGATCCTCCTTTTGGATGCCAAGCACCACCGCTTGAACTTCTTCGCCGATACGCAGCACTTCACCGGGCTTGGTAATGCGCTTTGTCCAGGAGAGCTCCGTCACGTGCACGAGGCCTTCCACGCCGGTTTCGATTTCAATAAATGCACCGTAAGGAACGAGATTGACGACCTTGCCGGAAACAGTGGAACCGATCGGATATTTCTCTTCGATGCGTTCCCAGGGATTGTCCTGAAGCTGCTTGAGTCCCAGAGAGACGCGCTCGCGTTCACGATCAATTTCAATGACAACCACTTCGATTTCTTCGCCCTGCTTGAGCATTTCGCTGGGATGCTGGATGCGGCCCCAGGACATATCGGTAATGTGGAGAAGGCCGTCGAGGCCATCGAGGTCAACAAAGGCACCGTAATCCGTGATGTTCTTGACCTGTCCGCGGCGTTTGTCGCCGGGCTTGACTTCTTCAAGGAGGGCGCGGCGTTTCTCGATGCGCTGTTCCTCAATAAGTTCGCGGCGGGAAACGACGATATTCTTGCGATCGAGGTTGATCTTAACGACCTTGAAATCGTAGGTCTGACCCACGTATTGGTCGAGATTCTTGGGCGGTTGTACGTCGATTTGAGAAGCGGGCAGGAAGGAATCCACCCCGATACTCACGATCAAGCCACCCTTGACCTTGGAACGAACGCGGCCGGGAATGATGGAACCTTCTTCGCAGTTTTCTACGATCTTCTCCCAGTTCTTCTTCTGTTCTGCCTTGTCGTAGGAAATAACCGGATTGCCTTCGCGGTCTTCCAGTTTTTCCAGAAATACCTCGACCTCGGAACCGACTTGCAATTCGGAAATGTCGACAAATTCGTGCGCGGGAACGATTCCCTCGGATTTTCCACCGATATCGACCACGACCTCAAGCGGACGGATTTCGATAATAGTGCCTTGAATAATCGAACCTTCGTTAAGGTTCTCGATGCTGCTGCCTTGGAGCAGTTCTTCCATGAGTTGACTCATATTTGACTGTGTGTCGTCCCCGAAAGGACAACTGGGTTGATGGTTAATAATTAAGTGGGTTTTCCCGTGTGATGATACCAATCATCAAAAGAGCCGGCAAGTAGTAGCCGTGCATTCACATATAGCAAGCAAAAAGCCCGATAATTAGGGCACTCAACTCCACTAAACCCGTCTTTCGTATCAAAAAGCGCTGCAGGATGGGGCACAAAAAAGGCGCACTCCCTACCCCTAAGGAGTGCGCCAACCATTGTCTACTTTATTCTGTTACCCCAAACTCCCTTACGGGAGATAAGATGTTTAATGTGATTTCAACCTTAGATTTCGCTGTCTTTATTGCAAGTCATTTTTCGAATTTAAATAAAGTTTTTTTAATCCCTACAAATCAGACCATTAGGAAACATAATCACCTTAAACTTATGGGCTGGCAATCAATTAAAGGAGCCTCCACAGTCAAATTATGCCATTTTCCAAGCCAACCGAAGACATCATCGCGGATTTTCGCGGGCTGCCACGCAGCGTCAGTTGGTCATCAAAAAGCATGCCCATAAGCCTCGATAATCTCCTCGTTGTTATCAAGGAACGCTACAAAATCGAAGCTCCATGCCCGGAGCGTTCCCTCGTTGAAAACTGGAATGAGCTCTTCGGTAAATTAGCAGGCCGCTGCAATCCCGTCCGCATCAAAGATGAACACACCCTTATCATCTCAGTCACCAACCCCACCCTGCGCTCCGAACTCAACTTCAAAAAATCTTATATCCTAAAAAAGATTATCTCCCTCCCACATTGTGGTAAAATTCGTGAACTCGTGATTCGCGGCTAAATCCAAATTATACAAACGCCCTATATTGACAGCCCACTCGCCTACCTTGACAGTAACGCTCCATGAAAAGTTACCTTGATCTACTCAATACCGTCCTTGAAACCGGAACCTACCGCGACGACCGCACCGGCACTGGCACCTATTCCATCTTTGGGGCGCAGGCTCGTTTCTCCCTCCATCCCGACTTCCCCCTCCTCACAACCAAAAAACTCCACCTCCGCTCCATCATTCACGAACTCCTCTGGTTCCTTAAAGGCGAAACCAATATCGCCTACCTGCGCGACAACAAAGTCACCATCTGGGACGAATGGGCCGATGAAAACGGCGACCTTGGGCGGGTCTACGGTGCGCAATGGCGCGACTGGTCTGCCAGCGATGGCTCCCGCGTGGACCAAATCGCCAACCTCATCCGGGATCTCAAAAACAACCCCGACAGCCGCCGCCACATCGTTTGCGCCTGGAATCCCGGCGAAATCCAGCACATGGCGCTCCCGCCCTGTCACGCCCTTTTCCAATTCTATGTCGCCAACGGCGAACTCAGCTGCCAGCTCTACCAGCGCAGTGCCGACATCTTCCTCGGCGTCCCCTTCAACATCGCATCCTACGCCCTCCTCACCATGATGGTCGCTCAGGTGTGCGATCTCCGCCCCAAGGAATTCGTCCATACCTTCGGCGACCTGCACCTCTACGCCAACCACGTGGACCAAGCCCGCGAGCAACTCTCCCGCGAGCCCCGTGCCTGTCCACAAATGCGCCTCAACCCCGAGGTCAAAACCATTGACGGCTTCACCTACGAGGACTTCGAACTGGTCAACTACGATCCCCACCCCGCCATCAAGGCACCCATCGCCGTCTGATTTTCCATGAAGACCTTCAAGGCCATCGCAGCCATGTCTGAAAACCGCGTTATCGGTAACGCCGGCGACATCCCCTGGCATCTGCCCGAAGACTTCAAATGGTTCAAAGAAACCACCATGGGCGGTATTCTTATCATGGGTCGCAAGACCTTCGATTCCATCGGACGCCCCCTCCCCGGCCGGGAAACCTATGTCCTGAGTCGCACCCCCCGCAACATCCCAAACGTGCATTGCTTCACCGACCTCGCCATGCTCGACCAGCTTGCCACCGACAAGACGATCTGGATCGCGGGCGGAGGTGAGATTTACCGCCAAATGCTCCCACACTGTGAGACCCTCTACCTCACCCGCGTGCACCGCACCTGTGAAGGCGATGCCTACTTCCCTGAGTTTGAAAACGCATTTAGCCTCGCGGCAGTGGAACTGGAAAATCCCGATTTTACAGTCGAACGCTGGGAACGCAACTAGGGGCGCTTTCCGATTCGCTCCAGCGCCCAGCTTGCATGCTCCGCCAGCATGGCGTCATCACCGTGCACCAAAACCTCCAGCGCCGGAACGTCCTTCCGCCCGCCGACGTTGCCCAGCACCACGCAGATATTCCGTTTGAAGCGCTGCAATTTTAAACGCCGCATCGGTGAACCACGAAAACGCTCCGTAAATTCCGCCTCGCCCCAGCCCAGCATCTCCCGCATCAGCGGCAAATCCCGTGGCGCAAACCGCGCCTCCTGCGTCACCACCGCCCACCGATTCCAAGGGCACACATCCAGACATTCATCACAGCCAAACAAACGATCCCCCACCGCTTCCCGAAACTCCTCCGGGATGGCACCCTCGTGCTCAATCGTCAGGTAGGCAATACACCGCCGCGCGTCCAATTGATACGGTGCCGTTATCGCCCGCGTCGGACAGACATCAATGCAACGCGTACAAGTTCCACAACGATCCTTAACCGCTTCCCCTACCGGCAAATCCAGGGTCGTTACAATCGTCCCCAAAAAGGACCAGGTCCCCCGCTTGGGCTCAATCAAAATCGTGCTCTTACCCTGCCAACCCAAACCCGCCGCCGCCGCAATCGGTTTCTCCAGCACTGGCCCGGTATCAACATACGGCCGCTGCACCCCGCCATATTCCTCCCGCATGATACGGCAAAGCTGCTTCAGCCGCTTCAACATAAAATTGTGGTAGTCGTCCCCCAGCGCGTATTTCGCGATGCGAAACTCCCGCTCCGGGTCCGGTTGGTAATAATTCAGACTGACCATCACCACACTACGAGCCTCCGGGATCAAGGCCTCCGGCTGCAAACGACGCTCATTGTTTCGCTCCATCCAATCCATACTTCCGTGCTGACCCGCCGCAATCCATTCCCGATAATATTCCCGCCGCAGTTCCACCGGCACCGCACTCACCCCCAGCGCCGCAAAACCCAGCTCCTCTGCCCGTGCCGCCAGTTGCGCTTTCACCTCTGTGCCATTCATTTCCATCTACCCAAACTTTTGCGCTATTTTCTGCTGACAGCCAAGGCAAACTATCACTCAATCAACCCCATGAATAAAAGCACCGTCTCCGCCTCCATCCTTATCGCGCTATTAGTTGCTGCCCTCCTCGGCGGTTCACGCATCTTTGTCAGCGTCCCCGCCGGGCACGTCGCCGTCGCCACCCTCTTCGGGGAAGTCGTCGATGAGCCCTATCGCGAGGGTCTCACCATCCCCGTCAATCCCCTCTACCAATTCACCTTTTACGACATTCGCGAAAAGGAACTCAAGGAAAGCGCCGGCGTCCCCTCTCAGGATCAGCTCACCACCAACGTCGACGTCAGCATCAAATTCCGCATCGATGGCGAGGAAGCCCCCCGCATCCTCCAGGAAACCGGTACCTTTGAAGACGCCGTCCGCGTCCAAATCCAACCCAAGCTCCGCTCCGTCGTGCGCGAACAGGGCAAGAGCATCGTGCGCGCCGAGGATTTCTTCCTGCAGGAAACCCAGGAAAACCTCCAATCCGCCATTTATAATTCAATGAGTGATTATCTGGCACAGCGCGGCATCGTCTGCCTCGACATCCTCATCCGTGACATCAGCCTCCCCCCCTTCATCACCCGCGCGATTGAATCCAAAAAGGAACGCGAGCAGGAAGTTGAAAAACAAAAGGCCGAACTCGAACGCTTCCGCACCGAGCAACAACAAATCATCGCCAAAGCTCAGGCAGACCGCGAAGCCGCTGAACTCGAAGCCAAGCAACGCGAAATCCTCGCCGACGCCCAAGCCTACGAAATCACCAAACTCAACGAAGCGATCGCCCAAAACCCCGCCTACGTCCAGATTCAAGCCCTTGAAGCCCTCAAGGAAATCTCCGCCAACCCCTCCAGTAAAATCTATTTCCTCAACGGCGACTCACCCACCCCCCTGCCCCTCATGAATATGGGCGACCCGCTTACCAAGTAAGCGAGCCTCAGTAAAATGCCATAACCAACGGGGCTTTTTCGTCCCCCTTGACATTTGACAAATCATTTGACAAATTATCAAACCATGAAAACGAACGTAAGCACCCTCCTGCGGGAATTCCCAAAAGTCCGGCGCACGGTGCTGGCCGGGGAGGACGTGATTGTGCAGACCCGCGAGGGCGACCTGCGGATCACTGCCGAAAAACCGGAAGGCAAGTCCGTCCTGGGTTGCATGAAGGGAATGTTTGGCTACCTCGATGACGACCTCGACAAGCCTACCACCACGGAAGACGAATGGAAGGCCTCGCTCTAAGCTATCTCGTTGATACCCACGCGATTATCTGGCTGGTGGAAAATGATCCGAGAGTGGGTCAAAATACCCGGATCATCGCCGATACCACGCCAGCCAAGCAGCTGGCTATCGCCGACATCAGCCTTCTGGAGATTTCGATCTTATGGCACAAAGGGCGCATCCCAGAAGGGCAACCAATTAATATACTTCTGAAAGGCATCGAGGCTAATTTTCAGGTTCTCCCGATCAACGCAGCGATCGCCGCCACCGCCTACGAACTGCCCCTCCCGCAGTCCGACCCCTTCGACCGCAGCATCGTCGCCACCGCACTCTACCACAAACTACCCCTCATCACCCGCGACCGACACATCACCGCCTCCAACTGCGTCCAAACCATCTGGTAATTCTTTCCCTCAGCTTCTTTTGATCGGCACCTTGACTCCAGGATTTCATATACCGTAATTTATTATATGGCAATTGATAGAAACAGAGCCGATCGGGTAGTCATCCCTTCAGAAATGCGTACCAAGACAGACCTTAGCTGCAGCGCCCCGCTTGCCGCTACTTTTGAGGACGGCGAAATCCATCTCCGGCGCAAGGTCCGCGCGCCCACGATAGAACTGCGAGGCGCTCGCTTCATCGCCAAGCCGTCTATCCAAACCGCTTCTGCCAGTACACCCGACCTTGCGGCCTTGATTGAAAATGAGCGTAACTGCCAAAGATATTGAAGAATCCCTTTCTTGATTACCGCTTCCTCCCGGTCTGCTCCGCCGCCGGATTCCTGAATACCCAATAATTCCACTACCACCGTTACCATGGCCGAAAAATACAACGAAGACAGCATCAAATCCCTCGATTGGAAGGCGCACATCCGCCTCCGCCCCGGTATGTATATCGGGAAACTCGGGGACGGCGCTTCCCCCGACGACGGCATCTACATTCTCCTGAAGGAGGTCATCGACAACTCCATCGACGAATTCGTCATGGGGCACGGCAAAACGATTGAGGTCAATATCGACGGCACCCACGTCTACGTGCGCGACCACGGGCGCGGCATCCCCCTCGGCAAACTCAAGGATTGCGCCTCTAAAATCAACACCGGCGCGAAATACGATTCCGAGGCCTTCAAGAAATCCGTCGGCCTCAACGGAGTCGGCATCAAAGCCGTCAACGCCCTTTCCTCCGAGTTCACCATTCAAGCCTTTCGCGAAGGCAAAACCCGCGCCGTGCAATTTGCCCGCGGCGAGGTCACAAGCGAGGATAAACGCGACAAAGCCGCGCCCAAAGACGCCAGCTCCGGCACCGAACTCCGCTTCGATCCCGACCCCGAGATTTTCGGCAAGTGCCGCTTCCGCGACGATTACGTCGAAGACATGCTCTGGAATTACGCCTACCTCAACAGCGGCCTTACCCTCCTCTACAACGGTAAAAAATTCAAATCCGAGAACGGTCTCCGCGATCTCCTCGAAAACAAACTCGACGGCGAACCGCTCTACCCCATCGCCCACCTAAAGGACAAGGACATCGAAATCGCCTTTACCCACAACAACGCCTACGGCGAGGATTACTACTCCTTCGTCAATGGCCAGCACACCACCATGGGCGGCACCCACCTCGCCGCTTTCCGCGAGGCCCTCGCCAAGACCATCAAGGATTTCTTCAAAAAGGATTTTGATGCGGTCGATATCCGCACCTCCATCTGCGCCGCCGTCAGCATCAAGGTCGAGGAACCCGTCTTTGAATCCCAGACCAAGACCAAGCTCGGCTCACAGGACATGGGCCCCAAAGGCCCCACCGTTCGCAGCTTCATGGCAAACTTCATCAAGCAGGCCCTCGACAATTACCTGCACCGCGAACCCGAAACCGCCAAAGCCCTCCTCGAAAAAATTCAGGAAGCCGAGCGCAACCGCAAAGAACTCAAGGGCATCCAAAAACTCGCCCGCGAACGCGCCAAAAAAGCCAAGGTTCACAACAAAAAACTCCGCGATTGCCGCGTCCACCTCGACACCAAAAAAACCGGACGCCTCGATTCCACCCTCTTCATCACCGAGGGCGACTCCGCTTCCGGTTCCATTACCAAGGCCCGCGACGTCAACTCACAGGCGGTCTTCTCCCTGAAAGGCAAACCTCTCAACTCCTTCGGGCTCACCAAAAAAATCGTCTACGAAAACGAGGAATTCAACCTCCTCCAGGACGCCCTTAATATCGAGAACGGGATCGAAGGCCTCCGTTACAACAACGTCGTGATCGCGACCGATGCCGACGTCGACGGCATGCACATCCGCCTCCTCCTCATCACCTTCTTCCTCCAATTCTTCCCCGAGCTCATTCGGCAGGGACACCTCCACATTCTCCAGACCCCCCTCTTCCGCGTTCGCAACAAGAAAGTCACCCGCTATTGCTACAGCGAAGAAGAACGCCTTGCCGCAATCGAGGAATGCAGCCCCAAGCCCGAAATTACCCGTTTCAAAGGACTCGGTGAAATCTCCCCCGACGAATTCAGTCACTTCATCGGCAAGAACATCCGCCTCGACCCCGTCATCATCCCCAAGGGCATGACCACCCAAGACCTCCTGACCTTCTACATGGGCAAGAACACCCCCGAACGCCAGGAATTCATCATCGAAAACCTCAAGGTCGAGAAAGACAGCGCCGAAGCCGCAGTGGCGTAGGACCTTACCTAGCGCAGGCGCACGAGGAGATCCTTGCTGTCGACTTGGTCGCCGGTCTGCACCTCAATACTCTCCACCACGCCGTCGGTGAGGGCGTAAACGGTGGTTTGCATCTTCATCGCTTCGAGCACGCAGAGTTTTTCCTTGGCCTTGACCTTTTGCCCGACCGTGGCGGTGACACTGCTGACCATCGCGGGGATGGGCGCACCGACCTCTTTGTTGTTGGCGGGATCGGCCTTGGCACGTTTGCGGGTCTCGCTCTTGACGGAACGGTCGAGGATGACGCATTCGCGGGCGCGACCGTTGAGTTCAAAGGTAAGGGTGCGCTCGCCGCTCTCGTTGGGATCGGAAACGTAGATGAGTTTGATGATGAGGTTCTTGCCCTGTTCAATTTCAACCGTGATTTCCTCGCCGGGCTTGAGTCCGTAGAAGAAGGCGGGCGTTGGCAATACGCGGGCGTGACCGTAATCCTTCACGAAATTATCCAGATCGGCAAAAACCTGCGGGTACATGAGGTATGCGTAGAGATCGTCGTCGGTGATCGGACGCTTGAAGCGTTTCTTGAGATCGGCACGGGTCGCTTCGAGATCGACCTTTTCGGCGCGGCTGCTAGGACGGCCCTTGAAGGGTTTGCGGTCCCCGAGGACGACCTTCTGTACCGCTTTGGGCCAACCGCCCTTGGGCTGACCGAGTCCGCCGGAGAGCATATCGACCACCGATTCCGGGAAGGCGGTGCCGGGTTCGAGGTTGACGAGGTCAGCGGGTTCGACGCCCTTGGTAAGGAGGAACATCGAGAGGTCGCCCACCACTTTGGAGGAGGGGGTCACTTTGACGATATCGCCGAGGAGTTCGTTGACCTCATGGTAATAACGGACGACTTCCGGCCAACGGGCACCGAGACCGAGGGCCCGCGCCTGCTCGCGCAGGTTGGTGTATTGCCCGCCGGGCATTTCGTGGGTGTAGACCTCCGCCGAGCCAAACTTGGGGCTGGTATCGAAGGGACCGTAGAACTGGCGCACCGCCTCCCAATAGATGGAGAGCTCGTTGAAGAATTCGAGGTCGAGCTTGGTGTCGCGGGTATTGCCGCGCAGGGCGTTGACAATCGAGTTGAGGTTGGGCTGCGAGGTCAAGCCGGAGAGGGACGAGACTGCGAGATCGACCACATCGACGCCTGCTTCGGCGGCTTTAATGATGGAGGCACCAGCGATACCGGAGGAATCGTGGGTGTGGAAATGCACCGGGATGCCGATTTTTTCGCGGAGGGCTTTCACGAGTTTATAGACGGCGTGCGGGGTACAGAGACCGGACATATCCTTGAGGGCCAGCATGTGCGCGCCCATGCGCTCGAGTTCCTGCGCCATTTCGACATAATACTTGAGGGTATATTTGTCGCGCTTGGTGTCGAGGATGTCGCCGGTGTAGCAAATCGTGGCTTCACAAACCGAGTTGGTGTGTTTGCGAATGGATTCCATCGCAACCTTGAGATTCGGCAGATAATTCAGGGAATCGAAGACGCGAAAAATATCCATGCCGGATTCCGCGGAGTGTTTGATGAATCCGCGAATGACGTTGTCGGGGTAATTGGAGTAGCCCACCCCGTTGGCGCCGCGCAGGAGCATCTGGAAACAAACATTCGGGATGCGTTCACGGAGGCGCTGCAGACGTTTAAAGGGGTTCTCATGCAGGAAGCGCATGGAGGTGTCGAAGGTCGCGCCACCCCAGCACTCGAGGGAGAAGAGATCGCCGGCGCGCTGTGCGATGGAATCGGCTACGATGAGCTGATCGTAACTGCGCATTCGGGCCGCCAGCAGGGACTGGTGCGCGTCGCGCATGGTGGTGTCGGTAACGAGGAGTTTCTTTTGGGAACGGGTCCACTCTGCAAACTTCTCGGGGCCGTGCTTTACGAGATAATCCTTGGTACCTTTGGGCAACTTGCGGGAATGGTCGACCTCTGGAACGATAACAGGAAGATCCATCACCGGCACCGGACGGCCCTTTACCTGATCATTGCCGTTCACGATGGTTTCACCGAGGAGATTGAGGAGTTTCGTGGCGCGGTCGCGGCGGCGCTTGAAATCGAAGAGTTCCTTGGAGGTGTCGATGAGGGTCGTGGTGGCCTTGCCCGAGATGAAGATCGGGTGGTTTACGACGTTTTCGATAAAGGGGATGTTGGTCTTCACCCCGCGAATGCGCATCTCGCGGAGGGCGCGATCCATTCGCTGGATGGCGAGTTCAAAGGTGCGGGCCGAGGCGGTGAGCTTCACCAGCAGGGAATCGTAATAGGGTGTGATGACTGCACCGGTATCGCCCATCGCACCGTCAAGACGGATGCCGAAACCAGCGGCGGAGCGGTAGTTCACGATCTTGCCGTAATCCGGCGCAAAATTCTTTTCAGGATCCTCGGTCGTGATACGCGCCTGAATCGCGACGCCGTTGCGGGGGATGTCTTCCTGCTTGGGGATGCCGACCGTCTTGCTGTGGAGACTGTGACCCTCCGCAATGAGAATCTGGCTCCGCACAATATCGATTCCGGTAATGACCTCGGTCACGGTGTGCTCGACCTGAATGCGGGGGTTCATCTCGATAAAGAACCATTCATCGGTGTCGAGGTCGTAGAGGAATTCCACCGTACCGGCACTGTAGTAGCCGATGGACTTCGCGATTTTCACGGCGGCATCGCAGAGATCGCTGCGGACTTCGTCGGGCAGACCAATAGAAGGGGCGATTTCAACGACCTTTTGGTGACGGCGCTGAACGGAGCAATCACGCTCGTGCAGGTGCACGACATTGCCCTGTTTGTCTCCGAGGATCTGCACCTCGATATGCTTGGCGCGTTCAATATAGCGCTCGAGGAAAACCGAGGCATTCCCGAAGGCGCGCTGTGCCTCGCCCTGTGCTTCTTCGAGGCTGGCCTTCAAATCCTTGGGATCCTTTACAACACGCATGCCGCGCCCGCCGCCGCCGAAGGCCGCTTTGATAATCAAAGGGAAGCCAATCTTTTTCGCGATTCGCATCGCCTCCTTGGGATCCTTTACCGGATCTTCAGTACCGGGGAGGGTTGGCACCGCCGCTTGATCGGCAATTTTACGGGCCTCGATCTTGTCGCCCATGCGTGCCAGCAAGTCAGAGCTGGGTCCAATGAAGGAAATGCCACTCGCTTCACAAGCATTGGCGAATCCGGCATTCTCGGAAAGGAAACCGTAACCCGGGTGGATACAATCCACGCCGTTGCTCTTCGCCAGGGCGATGATGCTGTCAATATCCAGATAAGCCGCCACCGGCCCTTTGCCCTCGCCCACCAAATAGGATTCGTCGGCCTTAAAACGGTGCACCCCGAAGCGGTCTTCCTTCGCATAAATCGCGACGGTGCGGTGCGCCAGTTCAGTGGCACTGCGGAAAATTCGGACCGCAATTTCACTGCGGTTTGCGACGAGCAATTTTTTCTTCATAGCAAGTAGTCAGGATTCAAACAATTTGATGAGAAAAGTTAAGCTTTCACTCCAAGTCAAGGCAGGGTGCGCTAAAATATACCATTCAAGCTAAGTCATTAAAAACCTGACCTAGAGACGTGAAATCAACAACTCGCGCTCAAAGATCATCTCTTTGGGCAAGTGTTCAAATAATTTAAGGAACAGCTCCTCGTGCGCGAGGGTTTGCATCCGCAGCGTCGGTCGGTCGATTTTCATCAGGGCTTCAAAGTCCGCCCGCGAGAAATCCAGACCGCGCCAGTCGATATCCTCGTAATGCGGCATCCAGCCAATCGGGGTTTCAAACGCACCAACCCGACCGTTTGCACGTTCCACCATCCACCGCAGCGGACGCATATTTTCCCCGTAGCCAGGCCACAGGAAGGCACCCTCCTCAGACTTGCGGAACCAGTTAACCTTAAATATTTTTGGTAAATGCTGGATGTTATTCCGCATCTTAAACCAGTGCCGGAAATAGTCCCCCATGTTATAACCGCAAAACGGCAACATCGCCATCGGGTCACGACGCACCTGCCCGAGCTGCCCCTCCGCCGCCGCCGTCATTTCAGAACCAATCGTCGCACCAAGGTAAACCCCATGACCCCAGTTGAAGGCCTGCGCCACCATCGGTTCATCCCGCATCCGGCGTCCCCCAAAAGCAATCGCATCGATCCGCACCCCTTCCGGTTTTTCCCAATCCGCGTCGATCACCGGGCAATTCGCCGCCGGAGCGGTAAAACGGCTATTGGGATGCGCCGCGAGGGTTTCGCAATCCGGAGTCCAATCATTCCCCAACCAGTCAATCAAATGCGCGGGCGGTTCCTCCGTCATCCCCTCCCACCAAACATCGCCGTCATCCGTCAATGCCACGTTGGTAAAAATCGTATCGCGCGCGCAGGAAGTCATAGCGCTGGGATTAGTCTGTTTCGAGGTTCCAGGAGCGACCCCAAAGAAACCCGCTTCGGGATTGATGGCATACAAGGCGCCATCCGGCCCCGGCTTTAACCACGCAATATCATCCCCCACGCAGGTCACCTTGTAACCCTCCATCGCTTTCGGCGGAATCAACATCGCAAAATTGGTTTTGCCGCAGGCACTCGGGAAAGCCGCCGCTACGTAAGTCTTTTCACCGGAGGGTTCCTCCACCCCGAGAATCAACATGTGCTCCGCCATCCAACCCTCGTCATGCGCCAGAACGGAGGCGATGCGCAGAGCAAGACACTTCTTACCCAGCAAGGCATTGCCACCATAGCCCGAACCGTAGGAAACAATCGCCCGTTCTTCCGGGAAATGCACAATGTGGGTATTGGGCGGGTCACAGGGCCACGGCACATCCTCCGCACCCGGCGCCAGCGGTTGACCGACCGAATGCAGGCAAGGAATGAAAAAACCGCGATCGCCCAATGCATTCAGGACTGCCTGCCCGATGCGCGCCATGATTCGCATGTTCACCACCACATAGGGCGAGTCTGTTATTTCTACCCCGATCTTGGAAATCGGCCCACCGATCGGCCCCATACTGTATGGTATGACATACATCGTGCGACCCTTCATGCAGCCTTTAAAAAGTCCTTTGAGTTTGCGACGCATCACAACCGGATCCTCCCAGTTATTCGTCGGGCCCGCACCATCGCGACTCTGCGTACATATAAAAGTCCGGGATTCCACTCGCGCGACGTCTTTTGGATCCGAACGAAACAGATAACTGTTCGGTCGCTTCGCCTCGTTCAGCTTGATACACATCCCACTTGCCACCATTTCCCCAAAAAGACGTTCCGCTTCTTCCTCCGAGCCGTCACACCAATGCACCGAATCAGGTTCGCACATCGCTTCCGTTTTGGAGACCCACTTCAAGAGGGCCTTGTGGTTTGTTATTTCCTTTGCGTCATTGGGGCTTTTTTCTTTCATGTAAATTTTATATCCAAATATTACTTAATTGATAAGCACAAACGACACCAATTTTAATATTTCTCAATCTGACCTTTCGCCCTTTCAATACCAACGCACCAATTCTCCTTGCACAAGAGGCGCTCTCTCGTTTTTCGTAAACCCTTAAGCATTTCATCTCGAATATTGCACCATCTTCATGCCGCGAAAAAAGAAGCCAGCCGCCGATAAAGCCCTTGAACTTAATCTTGAGGATGCGGACGAAGCATCCGCAGCAGCAGCAAGCGAGGCAACGGAACCCGATTCCAAAAAATCCGAGCCCTCGATCTTCGACCTTCAAACCGATTCCGGTCATGTCGATGATATGTTCAGCAACTGGTTCCTCGATTACGCCAGTTACGTCATTCTCGAACGCGCTGTCCCGCATGCCAATGACGGACTCAAGCCGGTGCAACGCCGCATCCTCCATTCCATGCGCGAATTGGAAGACGGACGTTACAACAAGGTCGCCAATCTCATCGGCAATACCATGAAATACCACCCCCACGGCGACGCCTCCATTGGCGACGCCCTCGTCCAGTTGGGGCAAAAAGACCTCCTCATTGATATGCAGGGCAACTGGGGCAACACCCTAACCGGAGATTCCGCCGCCGCCCCCCGCTACATCGAAGCACGCCTTTCCAAATTTGCCCTCGAGGTCGCCTTTAACCCCAAGACCACCAGCTGGCTCGCCTCCTACGATGGACGCAACAAGGAACCCGAGACCCTCCCCATGAAATTCCCCCTCCTCCTCGCCCAGGGCGCCGAGGGGATCGCGGTCGGCCTCGCCTGCAAAATCCTTCCCCATAACTTCAACGAACTCCTTGAGGGCTCTATTGCCCTCCTCCGCAAACAAACCCCCGAAATCCGTCCTGATTTCCCCTCCGGCGGTATCGCCGACGATTCCGATTACAACAACGGTCAACGCGGCGGTCGCGTCAAAGTCCGCGCCCGCATCGAAACCCGCAAGAAGAACTGCCTCGCCATTACGGAGCTTCCCTTCGGGAAAACCACCACCTCCCTCATCGATTCCATCCTCTCCGCCAACGATAAGGGTAAAATAAAAATCGCGCGCGTGGAGGACAACACCGCCGATCAAGTCGAGATCCTCGTCTTTCTCCCGGCAGGCGCCGACCCCGAAACCACCGAGCAGGCCCTCTACGCCTTCACCGATTGCGAAGTCTCCGTCAGCACCAACATCTGCGTCATCGAGAACGAAAAACCCCACTTCTTCTCCGCCGCCGACCTCCTCTACCTCGCCACCGAAAAAACCCGCGAACTCCTCAAACTCGAACTCGAAATCCAACTCGCTGAGCTTCAGGAAAAATGGCACTTCTCCTCCCTTGAGAAAATCTTCATCGAGAAACGCATCTATCGCCGCATTGAAGAAGAGACCACCTGGGAAGCCGTCATCGCCACGGTGGACGAAGGACTCAAACCCTACCGTAAAAAACTGCGCCGCCCCATTACCCGGGACGACATCCTTCGCCTCCTCGAAATCAAAATCAAACGCATTTCGAAATACGACACCCTCCGCGCCGATGAACTCATCAAGGGCCTCGAGGATGAAATCGCCCTGACCGAGAAAAATCTCAAATACCTCACAAAATACGCCATCAAGTGGTTCAAAGAACTTCAGAAGAAATACGGCAAGGGCCGCGAACGCCGCACCGAACTCACGACCTTTGATAAAGTCGTGGCGCAGGATGTCGTCATCGCCAACGAAACCCTTTATGTTGACCGAAAGGAAGGCTTTGCCGGCATCGGCATGAAAAAAGACGAGGCCGTTTGCAAATGCTCTGCCCTCAGCGATGTCATTGCCATCAATCAGGAAGGCAAACTCACCGTCTCCAAAGTCAGCGACAAGGCCTTCTTCGGTAAAAACATCCTCCACATCGATCTCTTCAATCGCGCCGAACCCAACGCCCTCACCTATTGCATGGTTTACCGCGACGGCAAAACCGGCCCCGTCCTCGCCAAACATTTCACGATTGGCGGCGTTACCCGCGACAAGGAATACGACCTCACCAAGGGTAAGCCCGGTTCCCGCGTCTTCTATCTTTCCGCCTACCCCACCGAGAACGGCCCACCCGACGCGGTCAAAGTCAACCTCAAGCCCGCTCCCCGGCTCCGCAAAACCGAAGAAGAAATTCATTTTAAAGACGTCGCGATTCGCGGTCGCAGCTCCGGCGGAAACATTGTCACCAAGCATTCCGTTCGCAACGTGGTGCGCCTCCCCAAAGCCGCCCGCGAAAACGAAGCCTAAAGACCCTCTAAAAATAGGCTTCTCACCTACTCCTTCTTGCTTCTAACTCTAGCACCATGGGCAATTCATTCGGTACACTCCTTCGTATTTCCACCTGGGGCGAAAGTCACGGCGGCGGCATTGGCGTGGTCATTGACGGTTGCCCCCCGCGCCTCCCCCTCGCGGTCGAAGACATCCAATTCGAGCTCGACCGCCGCCGTCCGGGTCAAAGCGACATCACCACCCCGCGCAAGGAAAGCGACACCGCCACCATCGTTTCCGGTGTTTACGAAGGCCTCACCCTCGGAACCCCCATCGCTATTTATGTCCCCAACGGGGATCATCGCCCCGAGGCTTACGCCGAAATGAAGGATAAATTCCGTCCTTCCCACGCCGACTTCACCTATCAGACTAAATTCGGCATTCGCAATCACGAAGGCGGGGGCCGTTCCTCCGCGCGTGAGACCATTGGCCGCGTCGCCGCCGGCGCCATCGCCCGAAAAATCCTCCTCCTCGCGGGCAAGGTCGAGATCCAGGCGTACGTAACTCGTATTCATGACATTGAAGCCAAAATCGAAGCCTTCCCCAGCCTTGAAGCAGTGGAGGCCAACCCGGTGCGTTGCCCCGACCCCGAGGCCGCCGAAGCGATGGCAGAACGCATCCGAGCAGTGCGTGCCGACGGCGATTCCATCGGTGGATGCATCGAGTGCCGCGTGCGCAACCTTCCCGTGGGACTCGGCGTTCCAGTCTTCGACCGCATTGAAGCCGACCTCGCCAAAGCGATGCTCTCCCTGCCCGCCACCAAGGGTTTTGAAATCGGCAGCGGCTTTGCTGGAACCCATCTCAAAGGCTCCGAGCACAACGACATTTTCATCGACAAAGAAGGCGAGGTCGGAACCGCCACCAACCGTTCCGGCGGCGTGCAGGGCGGCATCACCAATGGAGAAGAAATCATCTTCCGGGTCGCCTTTAAACCCACCGCCACCCTCATTCAGAAACAGGCCACCGTCGACTCTGACGGCAAGGAAACCGAACTCATGGGCCGCGGGCGGCACGACCCCTGCGTCCTTCCACGCGCCGTGCCGATCGTCGAAGCGATGGCGGCCCTTGTCCTCGCTGATCATTGGATGCGCCACAGTGCGCAATGCCAAACATTTGATTTCAAATCTTAAGGTTTAGCTATTCGCAAACCCATCGCCTTTGCATGCCTCGCTGCTTGCCATGCCAGAATCGCCAAGAGTTTATATCCTATTTGGAATTCCCGGCTCCGAACGCCGTGCCACCCTCTGCGACCTGATCGAGAACGGTTTGGAAAAGGGCACCCCCGCGCTCTACTTCAAGCCCGCCGGTGAACTTGGGGATCCCTTTGATGCGCAAATCTCAGCCTTGGAAAACCTCCAAACCGTGGAATGGGAATTGCAAGGCAATAAGGTTCAGCACGCCCGTATCGAAGCGCCCGCCGAGGCAGTCTTTTTTCTTATTCCCGGTACTGCCGATCCCGCCGATGCCGCCGAGGCCATCAAGTCATGGTCCGATAATAACGCCTGCCAAATCGCACGTTGCCTCACCCATATCCACTGCGACTTCCTGCAAGCAAATCCTACAGCCCTCCCCTGGTTTGAAGCCTGTATTCATTTTTCCGATTTTGTCCTCCTCGCCCGCCGTGAAAACACCGCCCCCAAGTGGATCAAAGAGTTTCAAGATAAATTCAACAAAGCGCATACCCCCTCCCGCTTTGAGCTCATCAAAAAAGGCCGCCCGCCCAATCCCCGCGAAATCCTCGAGCCCGAGGCCCGCCGCCTTTCCCTCTTCTTCGATGAACTAATACCGATCGAGGAGGACGAATTTGAAGACGCCCTCCCCGAAGACCGCAAACCCGACAAATATATCGAACGCCTCGAAAGCGGACGCCGCGCCTGCCCCATTCCCGACATCCGCAAATGGCTCAACCCTCAACCTTCAAATCCGGAATGACAGACGCCCCGCGCACCGCTCTGGTTCTGCTCTTTGATGGCTTTGAGGAAATCGAAGCGCTCACCCCGGTCGATCTCCTTTCCCGCGCGGGCGTTGCCGTCACCCTGGCGGGGATCGACTCCGCTCAAGCCGTCACCGGACGCAGTGGCATTACCGTTCAGCTCGCACACCAACTGAAAGACCTCACCGAGCTGGAGTTTGACTGCCTCATCTTACCCGGTGGGCCGGGTATCGCCCCCTTGCGCCGCCACCCGCTCATCTGCCAGATCCTTGCCGCACAATTCCAGAGCGGGCGAACCCTCGGCTGCATTTGTGCCGCCCCCCTGCTTCTACGCGATGCCGGTCTGCTTCCCGGCCTCCAATTTACCTGCCACCCCTCTGCCGAAAAGGAACTACCAGACGCCCAAAACAAAGCGGTCGTTCATGACCAAAACTGTATCACCGCCCGCGGCGCAGGCAATGCCCTTGCTTTTTCACTCGCCCTTGTCCGTCAAATGACCAACAACGAAGTCGCGCAGTCCATCGCTCAAGCGATCTGCTCCGAAGCTTAAACCATTCACCGAAACCGTGTCGCAACAAACAAGACCACTCACCGATCGCGAGATCCTCCTCCGCGACAGCTTTACCTCGGCGGAGCTCGCACTTTATTTCACAATTCTAGTGATGTATTCCATATCCGTGATCGCGGCAGACCCACGCAGCCTCTGGATCCTTGGCGTCCCTCTTATTTTTGCCCCTCTCAGCATCGCCAACGTCAAACTACATGAAATCGTTCACCCCTTTAAAATCGACCGTCTCTGGCTTCGATACGGGCTCCTCATGCTGCCCGCCACTTTGATTGCACTACAATATATCATTGGACTGATTTTTCCGGCGACCGAAACCTTTCAATTCAAAAAACAAGTCTTCCACATTCTCTCAGAACAAAGCGCTTGGCTTCCCGTAAATACCCTCCCCGGTAAATTTACCTCCACCATTACACTGTTCAGTTTTATCTCAATTTTTATCGTTACCCTGAACCTTTTCATCATTCCCAAATCACTGATATTTTTCAATCGGCTCCTCTCAAAGCTCTGCTTCATCGCGGTAATCTCCGCCGTGTATGGCCTCCTGCTCAAGGGACTAAAAATTGTCAAACCCCCGTTCACTAACGGCACCGGCCAATCCGACTTTTTCGCATACTTCCCATACGACGGGCACTGGGCCGCCTTTGCCTGCCTCTGGTGTGGTGTCTGCGCCGCTTTTGCCATGAAAAACGTTCGTGATGATCCCGGAAAAGATTTCCTCAGCACGAACGGCCCCTGGTTCATGACAGGAGCTGTCATCCTCGGCTTTACCGGTGTCTTTATTCATGCCAGCGGTCCCGGCGCCATCCTGCTGCTCTTCCTTTCCCTCATGCTCCTCCTCCTCGCGATCGAATTTATTCGCGTTGGCGGCGACCGGAATCACAACAACATCACCCTCCTCGCCACCCTTGGCAGTTGCCTCCTTTTTGCGCTTGGAATCTTCCGCCTCTTTGAAAGCAACCCGGAAATCAAAAACATATCCTTGCTGCGTGAGTCCGCCCTGAACCTCTTTTTTGAGCGACCACTCTTCGGCTGGGGTTTCGAAAGTTTTACCCATGCCGCTCCATTCTACAACCATGATGCCCTCCGCGACAGCTTATACCTGAGCGCCCACTCCGACTTCCTTCAATACCTCAGCGAATTCGGACTCTTCGGCTGCCTCACGCTATTGATATTCATGCTTGTCCTTTCCATTCGCTACCTGCGCAGAAAATTCAAAAGCAGCTTTTGTAATTATTTACTCCTCGCCTCACTGGCAATTTTATTCATAGCGGCGATTGACAATCCCTTCATGTCCCCCTCAGTAACCCTCAGTTTCTGGATCGTCTTTTTATGCGCTTTGCGGCACGCCGACATTGAACACAAACAAGTCGACCAAGTGGATATCGAGCCCCCGCAACTAATTAACCCCGCAAGCGAGCGCCGCGTCCCCTTCTTTACCGGAGAACAAAAAGAAAGAGAAATCTAAGCCATGCCCCCCGCCCAGAGCCAGCACTTCGATTACCTTGTCATCGGCGGCGGGAGCGGTGGCTACGCCGCCGCCCGCACCGCCCGTGAAACCTGCGAGCGCGTCGCCATCGTTGATGCTGCCCCCGAACTGGGAGGCCTCTGTATCCTCCACGGCTGTATGCCATCCAAGACCCTCCTCTACGCCGCCGAAGTCCTGCATCTCGCCCAAGCCGGCAATGCCTTTGGCCTCGAGATCCCTTCCGCCGGGGTAAACGCCAAAGCCCTCCAGGCTCGCAAACAAAACCTCATCCGCGAATTCGCGGAATACCGACAGGGCCAGCTACAAAGCGACCGCTTCACCCTCTTCCGGCAAACCGCTTCCTTTATCGACCCCCAAACCATTCAACTGGAAGACGGCACCCGTCTCACTGCCGATCATATCATGATCGCGACCGGTTCAACCGTAGCCACGCCCGCCATCCCCGGACTCGATTCGCCCGATATCTGGACCAGCGAAACAGTACTCGCGCTCGACTCGGTCCCCGAATCCATCCTCGTATTGGGCGGCGGAATCGTGGCATGCGAACTCGCGCAATTCCTCAACCGCATCGGCACCCAAGTCACTCTCATCCAGCGCAGCCCCCGCCTCCTTAAAAACTTCCCGCCCGCCGCCGCCGATACCCTCAAACAAGCCTTCACCGATAGCGGCATGCAAGTTTACACCGATACCGCCATTCAAGAAATCAAGCCAACCGCCGACGGGTTCACCGTCCACTTTACCCACGCCGGAACCGCCCAAACCGCTACAGCCGCTCACTGCCTCAACGCCCTCGGTCGCCGCCCCAATACCGACGGACTCAACCTCCCTGCCGCCGGTATCGAGACCCTCCCCTCCGGTCACATCGCCTGCGACCCCTTTCAACGCAGCTCCAACCCCCGCGTCTATGCCTGTGGCGACGTCGCCGGCCCCCACGAAATTGTCCACACCGCCATCCTTCAGGGCGAATGCGCCGCCCGCCATGCCACCGCCCGACCCGCCGAGCCCCTCGACTACGACCACCTCGCCACCGTCGTCTTTACCGACCCGCAAATCGCTACTGTTGGACTCAACGAAATACAACTCAAGGAACGCCGCATCGACTTCCTCGCGGCGGACTATCCCTTCGACGACCACGGAAAATCCATCCTCATGGAAGCCAAATACGGCTATGTCAAAGTTTACGCCGGGCGCGACGGCACCATCCTCGGCGCGGAATGCGTCGGCAAGGACGCCGGCGAACTCATCCACGCCCTCGCGGTCGCCGTCACCCTAAAAGCCACGGTTCACGACCTCCTCAAGGTCCATTGGTATCACCCCACCCTCTCCGAAATCTGGACCTACCCCCTCGAGGACATCCAGGAAGCACTTGCAGAGTTGGAGAGTTAAAAGAGGTGGGAAAGCGTATAGGTGGGAAAGTGCGAAAGTGGCAAGGTGGGAAGGTTATAAGAAGTGGGAAAGTGGGAAGGTTATAAGGAGTGGGAAAGTGCGAAAGTGGGAAGGTGGGAAGGTAGTTCCTTGTTGCTGGTTGGAAGTTGGAAGTTTTCGCGGTTCGTTTTTTAACCACGAAAGGCACGAAAAGCACGAAACGGTGGGGTTGATTGCCTAAGCGTGGAAGCGACACTCTTGTCGCTTTTCAACCCAAGCCGTACAGCAAAAGCGGCAGGATTGCCGCTTCCACGATACAACCTTTTGATATTAAGAGTAAGATTAGGATTAAGAGTAAGATTAAGGGTACTCTCAACGAACAACTAACAACCAACAACTCCCTTCGCGTAGATTAGTGGTTCCCGGCTATGCCGGGCCCATGGTAACAAGTCAGTGACCCCAACACCCTTTTCGTGCTTTTCGTGGTTCCTTCACAAGCCGTACAAGCAAAGCGGCAGGATTGCCGCTTCCACGATACACAAACCATTTCTTATTAAGATTAAGAATAAGATTAAGACTAACCCCAACCTTCCCACTTTCCAACCTTCATACTTTCCCACCTATAAGCCTTCCCACCACCAAACCCCTCACCATTCGTGCATATTCGTGTCCATTCGTGGTTCCCCTTCAACGTTCGATGTTCAATGTTCGATGTTCGATGTTTTAGTGGTTCGAAGTTGTCGCGGTTCTCAAGCATTCACGTCCATCAAGCGAATAGGCACATGACGCGCGTAGTGCCGGAAGTCTTTATCCTTGGTCAGGATCGGCATGCCCCACAGGACCGAGCAGGCACAAAGTAAAAAGTCATACTGCGAACCCTGAATGCCCTTGCTGCGGCAACGGTTGAAATAACGCGCCGCCAATACATAGGCCTCACTCGTGAGCTCACGGTCCGGAAAAGCCGCCAAATACTCGCGGATGCGCTCAAAGACTTCCCCGTCCCGCAAACCGCAAAGAATTTCCATCCGCACAAAGGGCGCCAGTTCGACCCGACGTTCCTCTACCAGTTGCACCAGAGCCCGCACTTCATCGGAAGCCCTACCCTTCCGTTTGCGCAGTGCCTCCGACCACACATCCGTATCGACCAAAACCTTCACCGCGATTTCCGTTGCGCCTTATAATCGTAATCGGGATCCATCTCCACCGTTCCAAAAACCTCCAGCACCTTCAATTGTTCACGATGGCGCACGTATTCCGCCAGCGCTTCATTCACCACTGCCTTCTTCGTCTTTTTCTCCGCCAGTGAGAGCGCCCGCTCCATGAGACCGGAATCCAATTCAATGTTGGTTGCCATGTGCGAAAGTCTGCACAAAAAAACCTCCGCGTCAACCCCGATCCATTCGTGGTTCCTTAATTCACCTCAGAAGCACCGAGATCACGAAACGGTGGGGTTGAAAGTTCGAAGTTCTTCAGCTTCCCCTTTCGTGTTGTTCGTGTATTTCGTGATTAACCTTCAATGTTCGATGTTTTAGTGGTTCCTCTACCAACGAACAACCCCTCAGCATTCGTGGTTAACCTTCAACGTTCAATGTTCGAAGTTCGAAGTTCCCCTAGTTCCTAGCCCCGAACCCAGCTACCAAATCCCGCGCTCGCCCTTTTTAAGACTCCGCGCCACCGCTACCAATAACTGCACGGTGTGTTCGATGTCCTCAAGGTCCACCATCTCACTGGGCGTGTGCATATAGCGCAGGGGAATCGAGAGCAGACCGGTCGCAATCCCCGCCTGCGCCACTTGTATCGCCCGCGCATCCGTCCCCGTAGGACGCGGATCCGCCTCGACCTGATACGGAATCTTCGCCTTTTCCGCCACTTCAATGATGCGTTCAAATAACATCGGGTTGATGTTTGGCCCGCGACACACAATCGGCCCGCCACCGAGCTTAAAGGCACCGTATTTGCGTGCATCGCAATCCGGGGAATCCGTGGCGTGACCCACGTCCACCGCAATCGCAAAATCAGGATTCTCGGAAAACGCCGCCGTCATCGCACCTCGGGTTCCAATCTCTTCCTGGGTGGTCGCCGCCGCCGTGACCCGCGCCGCCAATTTCGCCTTGCCCTTTTCCGTTGCCAGTCGCCGCACCGCTTCCAGCACCGCATAAGCACCCGCCTTGTCATCAAAGGCCCGCGCCACCCCAACGCTCCCGCGCAGCAATTCAAATCCCTGGTCATACACCGCCGCGTCCCCAATCCGTACCAGCGCCTCCGCTTCCGCCTTCGAGTTAACCCCCAGATCAATCCAAATTTGATGCGTCTCCGGCACCTTCTTCCGGTCTTCCGCACTCATGAGGTGAATCGCACGCTTACCCGTCACGCCCTTCACCACCCCCTTCTTTGTCAGGATCGAGACCCGCCGCCCGGAAATCATGGTTTTATCGTGCCCGCCAAGGGTATCGAAATACACAAACCCCTTGGCATCGATATACGTCACGATCAAGCCCAGTTCATCGATATGCCCCGCAAATAAAATGGAAGGATCCCCCTCGGGGTTTACCGTCGCGAAACGATTCCCCATCGTGTCCCGGCGATACGCATCCACCGCCGGCTCGATCCGCGCATCGACCACCGCCTGCGCCTCCTGCTCCTGCCCCGTCGGCGAACGAGCCTCCAGTAATTCCACCAGAAAATCCGGCGGAGTAATCGCTTTCGAGCGGCGTTGTTTCGTTTTTGAGACAGTCGTTTTCTTTGGCATATGAAAGGATTAGCGCAGCCCCGCAAAAAATGCACGCGTTTTTCATCAAATGTGGCGTTGTTATCTGAACGTTGGTAACGTAGAAGCGACACTCCTGTCGCTTTCCAGCAACCGGACGTGGAAGCGACACTCTTGTCGCTTTGCAACCCAAGCCGTACAACCAAAGCGACAAGAGTGTCGCTTCTACGAGATACAAACCATTTCTTATTGAGATTAGGATTAAGAATAAGATTAAGACTAACCCCCAACCTTCCCACTTTCCCACCTTCATACCTTCCCACCATTACCCCCTTTCCCATTAGTGTCTATTAGTGTAGTTGAGTGGTTCCCTGCTATCCCGGGCCCATGGCAACAAGTCAGTGACCCTAACACCCTTTTCGTGCTTTTCGTGGTTCCTTCACAAGCCGTACAAGCAAAGCGACAAGAGTGTCGCTTCCACGATACAAGCCATGAGAATATCTGAGTCCATCTGCGATTATCTGCGAACATCTGTGGTTCTCACTCCACGGCAACAAGTAAGGAAAACGCGAAGGTTAAAAGAGGTGGGAAGGTATGAAGGTGGGAAAGTGGGAAGGTAGTTGAAAGTTCGATGTTCAAAGTTTTCGCGGTTCCTTTATTCAAGCACCGGACGTGGAAGCGACACTCCTGTCGCTTTAGAACCACCGGACGTGGAAGCGACACTCCTGTCGCTTTGTAAGCACCGGAAAAGCGGCAGGATTGCCGCTTCCACGATATGCAAGCCTTTCATATCCTTCGTATATTACGTGGTTAACCAGCAACGTACAACCGGCTACCCCGCTAGCGCTTCAAACGAAAAACACTCACGGAATGGGGCGGCAACTGTAGACAGAGGGAATGCGGGCGGGCGTCCCATTCGATGGGCTCGCTCTCTAGCCCGCCACAGTTCCCAAAGCCCAGGCCGCCGTAATCCTTGGCGTCGCTGTTGAAAATCTCCTCCCAGTAACCAGCGCTCGGCACGCCGACGCGAAAGCTATCCCGCAGGACCGGAGTAAAATTGCAGATCACCGCTAGGGTATCACCGCCCTCCCCTCCTTTACGCAGGAAGGTGAGACTGCTGTTGTCGCCGTCGGTGCAGTTGATCCATTCAAAGCTCGCAGGGTCGGAATCAGCGGCGGCGAGGCCGGGAATCTCGCAGTAGAGTCGGTTGAGGTCGCGGACTGTGCGCCGAATACCCTCGTGATCAATATATTGCAAGAGATGCCAGTCGAGGCTGCGGGCGTAGGCCCATTCGCTCGATTGCCCAAAATCGCAACCCATAAAGAGAGTCTTCTTACCCGGCCAGAACCACATCAAGCCATAGAGGCAACGCAACTGCCGCGCCTTGTTTGAGATCGGTTCCCCTGGCATCTTGTAGAGCATCGAGCCTTTGCCATGCACCACCTCGTCATGCGAGAAAACCTGCGTGAACTGTT